>JAFEBU010000079.1 GCA_018242505.1 Pseudomonadota bacterium | reverse complement strand
TACGCGGCGATCCGCCGGGACGGCGGCACCCAGAAGATGCTCGACCAGATGCAGACCCGGGCCGAGCTCTACGAGACGATCGGCTATCACCAGTACGAGGCGCTCGACGCCTCGATCGTCGCCACCATCGTACCTAAGGGCATGCCGCAGCGTTAAAGGTCGAGCACTGCCAGGTCCGGCACACGGCGATGGAAGTCGGTTGCGTCCTGGAAGGCCTTGCCCAGACGCAGGATATCCCCCTCGCCGTAGGGTTTGCCAACGATCTGGATGCCGAGCGGCAGGCCGTTCGACTGGCCCGACGGCATGGCGAGGCTGCAGAGGCCAAGATAGTTCGCTGGCCGCGTCAGATAGCCGGGAATGGGCGATGCTTCGTCGACTTCGGCGACAGGAATGGCGGGCACGGCGACCGTGGGCAGCAAGACCGCATCATGATGTCCGAACCAGTCGGTGAAAGCGCGGCGGCGATCGGCCATGATGCGGATCTCCTCGGCATAGGCGCCCGGCGCCAGATCCTTCGCCGCCACGGTGCGTGAGCGCACGGCAGGACCGATCGGCTTGGTCGCATCTTCGATATAGCCACGGTGCAATGAGAAGGCTTCCGAGGCGATGATCGTTCCCGCCGGCTGCGACAGATCGAAGTACCATTCCGGCAGCCGCGTCGCCTCGACGGTCGCGCCCAGGCTTTCGAATGTCCGAGCACTTGCTTGCCATGCCTTGACCACGTCGGGATGCATGAAGCGGGGAAGCTGATCGGCGTCGGGCAGGGCGATGCGCATGCCCTTGATCAAGCCCGGCTGGGTGGCGTGGGTGAAATCCTCCAGGGGCTGGCCGAGCGTGGTCGGATCGCGCGGATCTGGTGCGGCGAGGGCATTGAGCAACAATGCGCAGTCCTCGACCGATCGCGCGAGCGGCCCGATCGTGTCGAGCGTCCAACTAAGCAATATAGTTCCCGACAGGCCGATGCGGCCAAAGGTGACCTTGAGGCCGACAAGCCCGTTGAAGGCCGACGGAATGCGCACCGAGCCACCGGTGTCGCTGCCGATGCCGGCCGGCGCCAGGCGTGCGGCCACGGCAACACCCGTGCCGCTGGACGACCCGCCGGGAACGCGATGGGTCTTGAGATCCCATGGATTCCAGGGCGTGCCCATCAACGGATTGGTGCCCCAACCGCCGAAGGCGAATTCGACCATATGGAGTTTGCCCAAGGGGACCATTCCGGCGGCAGTGAGCCGCTCGACCGTATTGGAGGTCTCGGTCGCCTTGCGCGTGGCGTACATCTTCGAGCCGCCGGTTCCGATGCGGCCGGCGATATCGCACAGATCCTTGTAGGCGATCGGCAGGCCGTGAAGAGGCCCGAGCGGGAAGCCGGACCGACGCGCTGAATCGGCGGCATCGGCAAGTGCGATCGCTTCCTTGCCGTAGACCTCGGTGAAGGCATGGAGCTTTCCGTCGGCCTTGTCGATCCGCTTCAGGAGCGCATCGACAATGTCGCGCGAACTGAAACGATGGGCGGAAAGACCCTCCGCCAGCTCGGTGAGCGTAAGATTATGCAGGTCGGACATGATACGCAGCTCCCAACTCAATAAGTGGCTCGGCCACCGGAAAGATCGAACACCGAAGCCGTGCTGAACGTGCAAAGCGGAGAGGCGAGCCAGGAGACCAGCTCCGCCACTTCGCCGACCTCGCCGAAGCGGTTCATCGGAATCTTGGACAGCATGTACTGGATGTGCTGCTCGGTCATCTGGCTGAACAACTCCGTCTTGATCACGGCCGGTGCCACACAGTTTACCAGCACGCCTGAAGTCGCGAGTTCCTTGCCCAACGATTTCGTCAACCCGATAACGCCTGCCTTCGATGCCGAGTAGGCGGAAGCATTGGGGTTGCCCTCCTTACCCGCAACCGAGGCGATGTTGACGATGCGGCCCCAGCCTCGCTGCACCATCCCGGGCGCGAGGGCACGATTGCACAGGAAGACACCGGTCAGGTTGATGTCGATCACCTGCCGCCAGGCATCGACGGGATACTGCACCACGGTCGTATTGGGGCCGGTGATGCCCGCACTGGCCACCAGGATATCGGGCGCAGCCAGTTGTCGCTCCGTGGCCGTCAGCGCCGTGTCGATCGAGGCATCGCTCGTGACATCGACCTCGACGGCGATCGCATCCTTCAGCTCGGTGGCAGATTGCTGAGCGCGGCTGAGGTCGCGATCCCAAAGCGCGACGCGGCCGCCACCCGCCACGATCCGGGCGGCGCAGGCGAGCCCGATGCCGCGCGCTCCGCCCGTGACGACGGCGCTTCGCCCCTTGAATAGCCCGTCCGCCATGGTTCCCTCCCAACCGCTTGAATTCTCTCGGGAATCCTACCATACCGGCCCATCGCGTGATCCGCTACACTGACGCTTTCGCGTCACCCCGATCGTTTCTGGAGTTCCATGCCTTCGCCTGTGCCGGCATCCATTGATGCCACTGTCGAGCTCTTGAAGGCCGGTGACTATATCGCCGACCGCAGCCTAGCCACTGTCCTGTATCTCGCCCTGAAGCTGGGCCGACCGCTGTTCTGCGAAGGCGAGGCCGGCGTGGGCAAGACGGAGATCGCCAAGGTGCTGGCGGAAACGCTGAAGCGGCCGCTGATACGCTTGCAATGTTACGAAGGCCTCGACGTCTCGTCGGCGGTCTACGAGTGGAACTATTCCCGCCAGATGATCGAGATCCGGCTCGCCGAGGCGCAGGGAGTGCAGGATCGTTCCGAACTGGAGTCCGACATCTTCAACGAACGGTTTTTGATCCGCCGTCCGCTTCTCGAAGCGCTGCAGCCGCATGCAGAGGGTGCACCTGTCTTGCTGATCGACGAGTTGGACCGGACCGACGAGCCGTTCGAGGCTTACCTGCTTGAGGTCCTGTCCGATTTCCAGGTAACGATCCCCGAGTTGGGGACGATCAAGGCAGCACAGGCGCCGATCGTCATCATCACGTCCAATCGCACCCGCGAGATCCACGATGCGTTGAAGCGGCGCTGCTTTTATCACTGGGTCGACTATCCGGACCTTAAACGCGAGCTCGAGATCTTGAGAGTGAAGGCGCCAGGCGCGAGCGAGCGTTTGTCGCGTCAGGTCGTGGGTTTTGTCCAGGAGCTGCGCAAGCTCGACTTGTTCAAGTCGCCGGGCGTTGCCGAGTCCATCGACTGGGCAACCGCGCTGTCGGAGCTGAACGCACTCGATCTCGATCCCAAGACGATCAATGACACGCTGGGCGTGCTCCTGAAGTACCAGGACGACATTCAGCGCCTGCAAGGCTCGGAAGCGGCCGATATCCTGCGCAAGGTGAAGGCCGATATCGCCGCCCAACCGCTGGGCTGAGCCGAAGATGGATGCACTGCCGCCCTCCGCAGCCGAATCGGGACGGAATCCCCGGCCAGACGGCGGCAAGCTTGCGACCAACATCGTGCATTTTGCGCGGACCTTACGCACGGCGGGCCTGCACGTCGGTCCGGGCCGGGTCCTGCGGGCGATCGAAGCGGTCGAAGCGGCAGGGCTCAGGAGCCGCGACGATTTCTACTGGACGCTTCACTCGGTGTTCGTGAACCGCCGCGACCAGCGCGAAATCTTCGACCAGGCGTTCCATGTCTATTGGCGCAATCCACGTCTTCTGGAGAAGATGATGGAGATGTTGCTGCCGCAGGTCGGCATTCCGGCCGAAGAGGACAAGCGCAAACAGCTCAGCCGTCGCCTGCAGGAGGCGTTGCAGCCCGGACGAGGGGAGTCGCCGGAGGACAGAGAGAGCGAGCCGCCGGAAGTCGAGGTCGAGGCGACCTTCACCGTCTCGGATCGCGAAGTCCTGCAGCACCGCGACTTCGAGCAGATGAGCCAGGCCGAAATCGATGAAGCCTTGCGCGCCATCTCGCGCTTGCGCCTGCCGGTGCCCGAGCGGCGCACGCGGCGCCATCAACCCGCCCGCCGCGGCCCGCGTGTCGATTTCCGCGCCTCGCTGCGACGGGCCTTGCGGCCGGAGGGGTTGATCGAGCTGCGTCGTCGTGAGCCGCGTCATCGTCCGCCGCCGCTGGTGATCCTGTGCGACATCTCGGGGTCGATGGCGCGCTACACGCGGATGTTCCTGCATTTCATGCATGCGATTACCAACGATCGCGACCGGGTCTTTTGCTTCACCTTCGGGACGCGGCTTTCCAACGTGACTCGAGCCTTGCGCAACCGCGACGTCGACATTGCACTGCAAAAGGCCTCGGCGCAGGTCGAGGACTGGTCCGGCGGCACGCGCATCGGTCTGGCATTGCACGAATTCAACAATCGCTGGTCTCGGCGCGTGCTGGGGCAGGGCGCCGTGGTACTGTTGATCACCGACGGGCTCGATCGCGAAGGCGCGGCTGGTCTGGCGGAGGAAATGGAGCGGCTCTACAAATCCTGCAGCCGCCTCATCTGGCTCAACCCGCTCTTGAGATATGGCGGTTACGAACCCAAATCTCAGGGCAACAAGGCAATGTTGCCGTATGTCGACGAGTTCCGGCCGGTGCATAATCTCGAAAGCCTGGCCGGGCTGATTGCCGCGTTGGACGTGAAGACTCACGCCGCCGACAAACGGCTCTCGGACTGGCAGTCGGAATTGCGCAAGGAGTAGACCATGAGCGACGCGCTGGAAGTCCTGGACCAGGTCGGCAAGTGGAAGGCTTCCGGCAAGGATGTCGCGATCGCCACGGTGATTACAACCTGGGGCTCCTCGCCGCGCCCTGTCGGCAGCCAACTCGCGGTCGATGATACGGGTGCCATGGTGGGGTCGGTTTCCGGCGGTTGCATCGAGGGCGCCGTTGTGAAAGAGGCGCTTGCCTCGATTACCGATGGTCAGCCCCGACTCCTGGATTTCGGCGTGACCGACGAGCAGGCATGGGATGTGGGCCTCGCCTGTGGCGGAAAGGTGCAGGTGTTCGTCGAGAAAGTGAGTTGAGCGATGAAGAGCGAGACCCTGAAAGCGTTACAGGAGGCCCGGGGCAACCGACGTGCGGTTGTTCTCGCGACGCGGCTGAGCGATGCGGCCGAAGCGCTCGTCTATGCGGACCGGATCGCAGGCGACCTGTCTGGCGACGCGGCGCTTGCGGCGGCAGCGCGCCGCGCCATGGCGATTGGCCGCAGCGAGACGATCGATCTCGGTGGTCAGAAGGTCTTTCTGAATGTCTACGTTCCCCCCGCACGGCTCATCATCGTCGGCGCCGTCCATATCGCGCAGTCGCTGGCCCCGATGGCATCGTTGATGGATTTTGACGTGACGGTCGTCGATCCGCGGCGCGCCTTCGCGACCGATGCGCGCTTTCCTGGTGTGAAGGTGATGCAGGAATGGGCCGACGAGGCCATGGAGAAGATGGGCCTCGATGTCTCGACAGCGGTCGTGACGTTGACGCACGATCCCAAGCTCGACGATCCGGCGCTCGAAGCAGCGCTGAAGTCCGACGTCTTTTACATCGGTGCGCTCGGCAGCAAGCGGACCCACGCCAAGCGCAAGGATCGACTGGAGGAAGCCGGCATCACGGAAGAGCAGTTCGCCCGCATCCACGGACCGATCGGACTCAATATCGGCGCCAGGTCTCCCGCGGAAATAGCTATCTCAATCCTTGGACAGATCATCGAAGTCCGGGTGCGGCGGCTGGAGGCGCTGGCTGCACCCAAGGCAGCAGCGGCGTGAGATTCGGCGACACTCCGATCGACGAGGCGTCGGGTGCCATCCTGGCGCATAGCTGGCGTGCGAACGGCATCAACTTCGCCAAGGGCCGCATTCTGTCAGACGACGATGTAGCGAGGCTCAAGGCATTGGGTGTGCCGACGGTTATCGCCGCGCGTCTCGATCCTGACGATCTCCATGAAGACGAGGCAGCCGCGACCATTGCCAAGGCGCTGGCCGGCGAGGGGATCGAGGTGACGGCCCCCTTCACCGGACGTTGCAACCATTTCGCGCGCGAGGCCGGCCTGGCGATGATCGATCCACGGCGGATCGATGAACTGAACGAACTTGACGAGGCTGTGACGGTCGCCACCTTGCAGCCGTTCGCGCGCGTGACGCCGCGGCAGATGGTGGCCACTGTCAAGGTCATCCCCTACGCTGCTCCGCGTGCCGCTGTTTCACGCGCCGTCGAACTGGCAAAGACCGCCAACCGGCCGCTGGTCTCCGTGGCGCCGTTCAAGCCAATGCGGGCGGGTTTGGTGCAGACCAGATTACCGGGCACACGGGACAAGGTGCTCGACAAGGCCGTCGGCACGACCGGCAAGCGGCTCACGTCGCTGGGCAGCACGCTGATGGGAGAGCGTCGCTGCGCGCATGACGCGATGGCAATCGCCGCCTCCTTGGCCGAGCTCAAGAGAGACGGATGCGATCTCTTCCTGGTGGCTGGGGCCTCGGCAATTGTCGATCGTCAGGACGTTGTGCCGTCGGGGATCGTGCAGGCAGGTGGCAAGGTCACCCATTTCGGCCTGCCGGTGGATCCCGGCAACCTGTTGCTGACTGGCGAACTCGACGGCAAGCCGGTGTTGGGGTTGCCTGGCTGTGCGAAATCACCGAAGTACAATGGCTTCGACATGGTGCTGGAGCGGCTCGCCGCCGGCCTGCCCGTGGGGCGGGCCGAACTCGTGCGCATGGGAGCGGGTGGATTGCTGGCGGAAATCTCGACCCGCCCCCAGCCGCGCGACGAGGGCGACGGCGAGGAAGCCGGGCCCCAGCAGGCGCCGCGCGTCGCCATCGTGATCCTGGCTGCCGGTCGTTCGACGCGCATGGGTGGCCCGAACAAACTTCTTGCCGAGGTCGACAGGCAACCGCTGGTCGTACATGCCGTCAGGGCGGCGCTGAATTCACAAGCCGTCGACGTCGTTGTGGTACTGGGACATATGGCTGAGGAGGTGAGGGCCGCTATCGAGCAGGCCATTCCGGCCAAATCGCGCCTGCGTTTTGTCATCAACCCCAATTTTGCCGCCGGCATCAGCACGTCGGTGCGGACCGGCATCGGCGCACTCGGCGCGCATATCGACGCCGCGGCCGTCCAGCTTGGCGACATGCCCGCGATCAATGCTCCGCTGCTCGACCGACTGCTGGCGGCCTTCAATCCGGTCGAAGGCCGATCGATCTGTGTGCCGACCGTGCGCGGCAAACGCGGCAATCCGGTACTGTGGGATCGCCGCTTCTTCGCTGAAATGGCCAACCTTTCGGGAGACAGCGGCGCCAAGCATCTGATCGGAGAGCATGCCGATCTTGTGTGCGAGGTCGAGGTGGGGAGTGAGGCGGCTCTCATCGACATCGACACGCCGGAGGCGTTAGTGGCGTTCAGAGCCGAAGGAGCGGTCCCGAATTCACCATGAGTTTCGACGTCACCGCCGTCCGCCGCCAGTTTCCGATCTTGTCGGAGATCATTGACGGCCGGCCAATCCACTATCTCGACAACGGCGCGTCCGCGCAGACGCCGCTTGCCGTCATTGATGCCGTGCGGACCTACGAGACGACCAGCCGGGCGAACGTGCTGCGCGGCGTTCACCGCCTGGCCGAGCGCGCGACGGAAGCCTACGAGAATGCACGGAGCGAAGTCGCAAGGTTCCTCGGCGTGCAGCCGATGGAAATCATCTTCACCGGCGGTTGCACGGCAGCCATCAACCTGGTCGCCTACTCCTATGGCCAGTTACTAAAGCCGGGCGATCGCATCCTGCTGTCGGAACTGGAACATCACTCGAACATCGTGCCCTGGCAGCTCTTGCGCCAGAGAAGCGGCATCGAACTCGATACGCTGCCAGTTACGGCCGACGGCCGCATCGACCTTGGGGCTCTCCCACAACGGCTCACCAACAAGACAAGGCTTGTCTCGCTTACCCATGTCTCCAATGTCACGGGCGCCTTGCTGGACGTACGTGCGGTCGTCGAGGCGGCGCGGGCCGTGGGGGCCAAGGTGATGCTAGATGGTGCCCAACGTGCCCCGCATGGACCTCTCGATCTGCCGGCCCTCGGCATCGACTTCTACGCTTTTGCAGGCCACAAGGCCTATGGTCCCAACGGGATCGGTGTACTGTGGGGAAGGCCCGAGCTTCTGGAGGCCATGCCGCCCTTCCATGGCGGCGGCTCGATGATCGGCCGCGTGACCTTCGCCGAGTCGACCTGGGCCCCGCCGCCGCGGCGCTTCGAGGCCGGCACGCCGCCGATCGGCCCCGCAATTGGCCTCGGCGCCGCCTGCCGATGGATGGGCGCACTCGATTGGAGCGCGGCACACGACCACGAGATGGCCCTGGTGCAGCGGCTGATGGACGGCCTGCAGGAGATTGGCGGGACCCGCCTCCTGGGGCCGGCCAGCCTGCAAAACCGCTATCCGGTGGTCTCTTTCATGCTCGATGGGGTGCACCCGCACGACGTGGCGCAAACCCTCGATGGCTTCGGCGTGGCGGTGCGCGCCGGTCATCACTGCGCACAACCGCTGATGGATCGTTTCGACCTCGATGGCACGACGCGCGCCTCGATGGTGCCCTACAACGACAACGACGATATCGATGCCCTGTTGGCCGGCGTCCGGCACGCAGCCAGGACCCTGCGATGAGCGATCAGCTTTACCAGGAGCGCATCGTCGCGCTCGCCAAGGCGAAGACGCGGGCCGGAAAGCTCGCGTCGCCCACCAAATCGGTGCGGCGCGACAATCCGCTGTGCGGTGATCGCGTGATCATCGACGTCACATTGGACGGGCAGGGCAGGATCACCGAAATTGCCCATCAGGTTCGCGGTTGTCTGCTCTGTCAGGCATCCACCTCTGCCCTGGCGTCTGTTGCGGTCGGCCGTGACGCGACGGGGATCGCCGATCTCCGTCATGATGCGGAGCGTGCGCTGGGCCGCGAATCGGGCGAGGCGCGGGAACCCTTTGCGGCCTTCGTCCCGGTGCGCGACTACAAGTCCCGGCAGGAATGCGTGTTGCTGCCGTTCGATGCACTCAAGGACGCGCTTTCCTAAACTTTCCCCAGCCCTGCCGCGGTTGTGTCATAGTCGCGGCCCACGGTTGCAGCGACAAAGTTCGGGGAGACTTCATGCGACGCTTGCTGACCGCCATCGCCCTTCTAGGTTTCTTGGCGTGGCCGGTTCTTGCCTCGGCGCAAGATCTTGTACTCAAGCGCGTGCTCTTGTCGTCGGGCGGGTTGGGCTACTTCGAATACGAAGCGGCCGTCGACGGCGACTCAAAGCTCAAGCTCACGGTCCCGCTCGACCAGGTCGATGACGTGCTGAAGAGCCTGGTGGTCTATGACGACAAGGGAAATGTCGGCGGCCTGAGCCTGCCCGGCCGCGAGCCGCTTCGGCAGCTCTTCAAGGATCTGCCCTTCGATCAGGCCGCCCTCGATACGCCGGCGGCACTGCTCAATGCCTTGAAGGGAGCCGAGATCTCGGTCGGCGGCAGCCGAGCGATGACCGGCCGGATCGTATCGGTCGAGGAGAGCAACGTCCTCGATGGCGATGGCAAGATGACGGCCAAGCACACGCGGGTGACACTGCTGACCGGGCAGGGCCTGCAGCAGTTCGTGCTGGAAGAAGCGGAGAACCTGCAGTTCACCGATCCGGCGTTGCGCGACAAGGTTGGTCAGGCGTTGCTCGCCCTGCAATCCAATCGGGCGAAGGATGCGCGCACGCTCGACCTTTCGATCCGCGGTGACGGCAAGCGCAATGTGCGCGTCGCCTATATCGTCGCCGTGCCAGTCTGGAAGGCGTCGTACCGGCTTACACTGCCACCCGACGCCGGAACGCCACGCTCAGGCTTGCAGGGCTGGGCCACGATCGAGAATTTGAGCGGCCGCGATTGGAAGGATGTCGAGCTGACGCTGGTTTCAGGCCGACCGGTCGCCTTCCATCAGGCATTATACGAAGCCTACTACGCCCATCGACCTGAGATGCCGATCGAAGTCGCGGGCCGGCTCACGCCCAGCATGGATCGCGGAGCGGTAGCGATGGCCGCGCCGCCTCCACCGCCTGCGCCTGCCGCGCCGGCCCAGCGCTACGGCGAGCAGGCGCCGAAGGCAGCAATCGCCTTGCCAAGGCTTGCGGCCGGCGCCGATCAACTCGAAGCGACCGAGGCGGTGACGCAGGTAAGCTTCAAGTTTCCCAAGCCGGTGAGCGTTGCGAATGGCCGCACGCTGTCCATCCCCTTCCTCGATCGCGAAGTGGCGGGCCAACGCATTGCGCTCTACCAGCCTGAAACGGCGGCACGCCATCCACTTGCCGCCGTGCGCCTGACCAATGACAGCGACAGCAGCCTGCCTCCGGGTATTGTCACGATCTACCAGCGCAGCAGGGGAGGCGATGTCACCTATGTCGGCGATGCGCAACTCTCGGGCGTGCCCGTCGGCCAGACTCGACTGCTGCCTTATGCCCTGGACGACAAGATCACGATCGAGCAAGACGCGGCGCGAACCGAACAGGTCGCGAATGGCACCATTGCTGACGGCGTTCTGCGTTATGGCCGACTGCAACGCCAGACCATCACCTACCGCATTCGCGGACCGTCGCGCGATACGCGCGATCTGATCGTGACCCAGACCCGCCTGCCGGGCTGGACGCTGGTCAAACCCGATCCCAAGGGTGTCGAGGTCAGCGAAGGCAAATACCGCCTGCTGTTCAAGCTGGCAGGCGGCGAGCAGACCCAGGTCTTCGATGTGGTGCAAGAGCAAACCCAGCAGCAGGTGCTGCGGCTGGTCGATGGCCCCGTCGACCAGATCAAGGTGCTTGCTTCGGCGCAGGAGTTCGACGGCAAGACGCGCGAGGCGTTGACGAAGATCCTGCAGCTTCAGCAGGCGGTGGCCGACGCCCAGCGCCAGCTCGGCCAAGTCGAGGCTCGCCAGCAGCAGATCGCGCAGGACCAGGCGCGCGTTCGCGAAAATCTTGCCAGCGTTCCCGCCAACAGCGATCTGCAGCGGCGCTATCTCGGCATGCTGGACCAGCAGGAGAACGAGATACAGGGCCTCGCCAAGCAACGGGCTGACTCGCAAAAGGCGGTCGACTCGGCCCGCGATGCCCTGCGAGCGTACGTGGCCAAGCTCGGCCAGGGTTAGCCGGCGCGCAAGGTTCGTACGGCGTCGTCGCGGCGGAAGAGGTAGAGCAGGGCGCGCAGCGCCTCGCCTCGCGGTGACGTGAGCTCGGGATCGCGGTCGATCACCAGCCGGGCGTCGTCGCGTGCAGCCTGGAGCAATTCGGCATGGGCAGCGAGATCGGCGAGCCGCATGTCCGGCAGGCCGCTCTGGCGTGTTCCCAGGAGTTCACCGGCGCCACGCAGCCGTAGATCCTCCTCGGCGATCCGGAACCCGTCCTCGGTTTCGCGCATGATGGCAAGCCGCGCCCTGGCCGTTTCGCCGAGAGGCTGGGCATAGAGCAGGAGACAGGTCGATTTGGCACTGTCGCGACCGACCCGGCCGCGCAACTGATGGAGCTGCGCGAGACCGAAGCGCTCGGCGTGCTCGATGACCATGACCGTCGCCGCGGGAACGTCGACGCCCACCTCGATCACCGTGGTCGCAACGAGGATGGAAAGCCGGCCTTCGGCGAAGGCAGTCATGGTGGCCTCGCGCTCCGGCCCCTTCATGCGGCCATGGACCAGTCCGACCTTGCCCGAGAAACGTGCGCTCAAGAGGCGATAACGCTCTTCCGCGTTTGCAAGGTCGATTTCTTCCGATTCTTCGATTAACGGGCAAACCCAATAGACACGCGCATTGGCGGCGAGCATGCGGCCAACTGCCTCGACGACCTCGCCGATGCGCTCCAGCGGGAGAGTCCGTGTGTCGATGGGTTGCCGTCCGGCCGGCTTCTCCGTGAGCTTGGAGACATCGAGGTCGCCATAGGCGGCGAGCATCAGCGTGCGCGGAATGGGCGTTGCCGTCATGACCAGCAGATCGACGGCATGGCTCTTGGAGGAGAGCGCCATGCGCTGATGGACCCCGAAGCGATGCTGTTCGTCGACGACCGCAAGCGCCAGGTCGGCGAACTCGACCTCTTCCTGCACCAGCGCATGCGTACCGACCACGAGCTGGATCGAGCCATCCGCCAACCCGTTGAGCGTCGCCTTCTTCTGGCGCTGGCCGTCACGGCCGGTGAGCAGGGCCAACGCGACGCCGGCCGCGTCCGCCAGGGGGGCGATGGTGGCGAAGTGCTGACGGGCCAGCAGCTCGGTGGGAGCCATCATGGCCGCCTGCGCTCCCGATTCGACGGCGGTCAGCATGGCGAGGAAGGCGACCAAGGTCTTGCCGCTGCCGACGTCGCCCTGCAGCAGACGGACCATGCGCTCGGGCTTGGCAAGATCGGCCGCGATCTCGGCAATGGCGCTCTCCTGGCTCGATGTGAGGTCGAAGGGCAATGACGCGAGGGCCCGTTTACGCAGGCGCCCATCGCCCTCGGTCGAGCGTCCGGCCAGGATCCGATTGTGATGACGCACGAGAGCGATGGCCAACTGGCTTGCCAGAAGCTCATCGAAAGCAAGCCGGGCCCGGGCCGGATGCTCCGGCTGGAGATCTGCTTCTCCAGCCGGTGCATGAGCTCGTTCGAAGGCGGATTTCCAGCTCGGCCAATGCTGACGGGCGAGGTAGGTCGCGTCCTGCCATTCCTGCAAATCGGGGGCCCTTTCAACGGCCGCATCGACTGCCTTCTGCACGACCTTCTGGGGGAGGCCGGCGGTCAGACCGTAGACCGGTTCGACACGCAGGATCGAGTCGCGCTGATCGAGGGGGACGACATGGTTGGGATGCGTCATTTGCACCTCGCCCTGGTAGATCTCCACCTTGCCGCTCACCACCCGCACCTCACCGGGAGGCAGCAGCCTTCGGAGATAGTCCTCCCGGCCGTTGAAAAAGGTGAGGCAAATCCGGCCACTGTCGTCGGAGCACCAAACCCGATAGGGCTGGCGGGGACTGTGCGGCACGAGATGCTGGCCAACTGTAACCGTGATGGTGGCAACCTCTCCCGCCTTTGCCTCGGCGACCAGGGGGGCATTGCGCCGGTCGATGATGGCAACCGGCAGGTGCCACAGCAGATCCACCACCAGCGGCCCTGCAAGTTTCTCCACGAGCTTGCCCAGACGCGGCCCGATGCCGGGCAGCGACGTTACTTGGGCAAAGAGGGGGGTCAGGCTTTGCGGGCGCATGGGTGATCAGGCTTTTGGGCCGCGTGACTTCGCCACCGCCGCCGACTATATGCTACGCCCTTTTTCGGCCGGACCTTGGGGAAAAGATGGACGACGCCCCGAACCTGGAGATGCGGCGAAAGCGTTTGCTCTATCGCAGCATCTATCGTGGCAACAAGGAGAATGACATCCTTCTTGGCCAGTTCGCGCGCGCCCATATCGCCGAATTCGGCGCAGCCGAGCTCGATCAATACGAGCGGCTGCTCGAGGCCGGCGACAATGAGATCTTCGACTGGGTCGCTGGCAGGGTTCCCGTGCCAACCGAGGCCGACACACCGGTATTGCGCAGGTTCCTGTCGTTCCGTGTGAGGTTCTGAGTGTCATCGCTTGCCGAACGTCTGACCGCACTCCACCGCAAAGCCGGCCATTGGACCATCGCCGGGCTGCCCGAGGGAGCCGACGCGCTGGTGCTGAGCGAGATCGCGCGCACGACCGGCGGGCAGGATATTCTGCATGTTGCGCGCGACGGCCAGCGACTCGAACGGCTGCAGGACGGGCTGCGTTTTTTTGCACCTGAGCGCGAAGTGCTGGTGTTCCCGGCCTGGGATTGCCTGCCTTACGACCGTCTTTCGCCTCATCCTGATATTGTTGCCGAGCGGCTGGAAACGCTGGTGAAGCTTGCCGTACCACGGAAGGCAGGAGCACCCGCTCGTGTCATCCTGGCTTCGGTCGGCGCGGTCCTGCAGCGCGTGCCGCCGCGCAGCTTGTACGCCGAGGCGGCGACCGTACTGCGCAAGGGCCAGACGATCGATGTCGCCGCCCTCACCAAGTTCCTGGGAGAGAATGGCTACGGCCGGGCCGACACGGTCATGGAACCCGGCGAGTTCGCGATCCGCGGCGGCCTACTCGATCTTTTCCCACCAGGCACACCCGAGCCGCTGCGCCTCGACCTGTTCGGCGATACGTTGGAATCGATCCGCTCCTTCGATCCCATGAGCCAGCTTTCGACCGGCGAGTGCGATCAGGTCGTTCTGTTGCCGGTGAGCGAAGTGCTGCTCACGGCCGAGAGCATCGCGCGCTTTCGCAGCGGTTATCGCGAGCTGTTCGGCAATGTTGCCGGAGACGATCCGCTCTATGAAGCCGTGTCCGCCGGCCAGCGCCATGTCGGCATGGAGCACTGGCTGCCGCTGTTTCATGAGCGGATGGAAACGATCCTCGATTACTGTTCCGAAGCGATCGTGACGGTCGACCATCAGTTCAAGGGAGCGCTCCAGGCGCGCCACGAGCTCATTGTCGATTACTACGAGGCGCGCCAGAAGACGGGCGCCAAGGGCGGCATGAGCGGCAGCGCGGACTACAAGCCGTTGCCGCCGGAGCGGCTCTACCTCAAGCCGTCGCAGTGGGACACGCTGCTTGAGGAACACAACGTCGTCCAGCTCACAAGCTTCGACGCGCCGCCTGAGGCGACCAACGCCATCGATCTTGGCGGCCGACGGCACGAAGGGTTCGCCAAGGCGCGCACGGCGCAGGGCGTCAACCTGTTCGACACGGTCGCCGAGCATGTGAAGGTTGCGAACGATGCCGGCCGACGCGTCGTGATTGCGGGCTATACTGAAGGTTCGGCATCGCGCCTCCAGCATCTCCTGCAAGAGCATGGCGCCACGACGCCTGTTCCGGTCAAGGACTATGCGACCGTGCTTGCATTGCCAACCGGTGCCCTGGGCATCGCGGTTTGGCCGATCGAGCACGGCTTTATTCTCGATGGACTGGAAGTCGTCGGTGAGGAGGACATTCTGGGCGACCGGCTCTCGCGGCCGGCCAAGAAGCGTCGCCCGTCGGAGCGGTTCATCGCCGAAGCCTCGGCGCTCAGCGACGGCGATCTGGTGGTCCATCGCGAGCATGGCGTCGGTCGCTACGAAGGCCTAGTGACGCTCGAGATCCAGAATGCGCGTCATGACTGCCTGCGGCTCACCTACGACGGCGGCGACAAGCTCTTCGTCCCGGTCGAAAACATCGACGTGCTGAGTCGCTACGGCAATGCAGAGGAGGGCGCGCAGCTCGATCGGTTGGGGGGCGTCGCCTGGCAGTCGCGCAAGGCGAGACTTAAGCAGCGCATTGCCGACATGGCCGACCGGCTGATCCGAATCGCCGCCGAGCGCGCTGTCCAGCGTGGCGAAACCATGAGCCCGCCGGAAGGGCTCTACGAAGAATTCTGCGCCCGCTTCCCGTATGCCGAGACCGACGACCAGCTGCAGGCGATCGCCGACGTCATCGATGATCTTTCCTCGGGCAGGCCGATGGACCGACTGGTTTGCGGCGACGTCGGCTTCGGCAAAACCGAGGTCGCATTGCGAGCGGCATTCGTGGCGGCGCTTTCGGGCAAGCAGGTCGCCGTCATCGGGCCGACGACGCTGCTGGCACGCCAGCATCACAGGACCTTCGTCGAGCGCTTCCAGGGTATGCCGGTGCGAATCGGACGCCTGTCGCGGCTGGTCGGCACGAAGGAGATCAAGGAGACGAAGGCGGGCCTGAAGGACGGTACGATCGATATCGTGGTCGGCACGCATGCGCTCCTCGCCAAAAGCATCGAGTTCAAGGACCTCGGCCTCCTGATCGTCGATGAGGAGCAGCATTTCGGCGTCGCCCACAAGGAGCGGCTGAAGGAGTTGCGCGCCGACGTCCATGTCCTGACGCTGACCGCGACGCCGATCCCGCGTACCTTGCAGTTGGCCCTCACGGGCGTGCGAGACATGAGCCTGATCGCCACGCCGCCCGTGGATCGTTTGGCGGTGCGCACCTTCGTCACGCCGTTCGACGGCGTCACGATCCGCGAAGCGCTGTTGCGCGAGCAATATCGCGGTGGCCAGAGTTTCTACGTCTGCCCGCGTATCGAAGATCTTGCGAGCATTGCCGAGCAGCTGCGCGAACTGGTGCCGGAAATCAAGATGGGCATGGCGCACGGTCGTCTGCCGGCCACCACCATCGAGAACACCATGCAGGATTTCGTCGATGGCAGGTTCGATGTTCTGCTCTCGACCAACATCGTCGAAAGCGGCCTCGATATCCGCAATGCCAATACGATGATCATCCATCGCGCCGACATGTTCGGTCTGGCACAGCTCTACCAGCTGCGCGGCCGCATCGGCCGCGGCAAGACCCGTGCCTATGCTTATTTCACCGTACCGCCGGGCAGAGCCTTGAATGAAGCGGCATCGAAACGGCTCGAAGTGATGCAGACCCTCGACACGCTGGGCGCCGGCTTCCAGCTTGCAAGCCACGACCTCGACATTCGCGGTGCCGGCAACCTCCTGGGCGAAGAACAGTCCGGCCACATCCGCGAGGTTGGCATCGAGCTCTACCAGCAGCTCCTTGAGGAGGCGGTCGCCACCGCAAAGGGTCGTGCACAGGAGGCTGCCCAGGCGGAATGGTCGCCGCAGCTCAATCTCGGCATTCCAGTGCTGATTCCCGAGGAGTACGTCGCCGACCTTTCCGTCCGCATGGGCCTCTATCGCCGGCTCGGTGGCCTGACCAACCAGGCCGACATCGATGCTTTCGCCGCCGAATTGGTGGATCGCTTCGGCAAGATGCCGCCTGAAGCGGAGTTCCTGCTTCAGACCATGTCGTTGAAGCTTCTTTGCCGTGCTGCCTCGGTCGAGAAGATCGATGCCGGCGAGAAGGCGGTCGTATTCAGCTTTCACGAGAACAAATTCCCCAAGCCCGACCGCCTGATCGGCTGGATCCAGAAGAATGCGCCGCTGGTAAAGGCTAGGCCCGACCAGCGCGTGATCGTACAGCGCGTTTGGCCCGACGAGCGCCAGCGCCTTTCCGGCGTGAGCGGGATTGTTTCCGCGATGGCGAAACTCGCGGCTTGAGAAGGGGCAGCGCCGCGCGCTTGGCGCAGCGCAGCAACCAATCACCGAGCCGCGTATCACCGGAGGCGCGAGCAAGGACAAGCGCACCGACCGCCAGGATCGCCACTATGGTCGCATCGGCATTGAGCTGGCGTGCCCGCCCGCGCGAAAGTTCGCCGATCAGGCCGTGGAGGACATTGGCATAGGCCAGACGCGCCGCCATCGGCGCACGGGCGACGTCGCCGGGCAGGGCAGCAAGCATGCACGCCTGCGCGTTGGCTGCGAGGCCCGCCTTGTCGAAATAAGCCGCGAGGGCCGTCTTGGCATCCGAGGCCCGTATCATGGCGAGCAGGCCATGGCCGGCGCGGACTGCCTCGGCGAACAGATCGTCCTTGGATTTGAAATGAGCATAGAACGCGCCGCGCGTGAGACCGGCCGCCAGCATGATGTCGTCGATATTGGTGCCGTCATAGCCACGCAGCCGGAACAGCCGGGCGGCATGCTCGAGGATCTCGGCCCTGGTGCGAGTCTTACGGGCGACGCTGACAGGCATCCAGCTTCCAATTCATGTCATATAACATACCATATGTTTATTAACATAAAAGAGAATGCGAAGCGATTGCGCCACTTTGGTTGGCTGTTCGCGCTTCAATGAAAGTGGATGACATGTGCGGAAATGCGCATGGACCCGCTTTTCGACCCATGTGAGCCTTTGCACTGGGTCTGATGATAATCTTGTCCGGACGGTTCGCGGGGAGAGCCACATGTCCAGCCGGCGCAGCATCACCGTCCTGATCGTCACCACGTGGGCGTTTACCATCTGCTTCGCCGTGTGGATGATGTTCGGGGTTGTCGGTATCCCCTTGCGCCGGGAATTGCAGCTCGATTCGACACAGTTCGGCTTGCTGACCGCGACGCCGATCCTCACGGGGTCCCTGTTCCGTTTGCCGCTGGGTATCTGGACCGACCGCGTCGGAGGCCGGATCCTCATGACGTCGTTGCTGGTGCTGTGCGCCATTCCGCTCTGGTTCGCGGCGGACGCGACGGCGTTCTGGCAGTTTCTTCTGCTCGGTCTGGCTCTGGGGCTGGTGGGCGCGTCCTTCTCGGTCGGCACCCCCTATGTGGCTCGTTTCTTTCCACCGGAGCGGCGAGGTTTTGCCATGGGCGTCTTTGGCGCCGGCACAATCGGCGCAGCGCTCAACATGTTCGTCGCGCCGTCGTTGATGAACGCCTATGGCTGGTCCGCAGTGCCACGCGCCTATGCGGCCACCCTGCTGATCACGGCCGTCGTATTCTGGTTCTTGTCTGCTCCCGACCCGGGTGTCGGCAGAGGAGGTTCCTCGTTCCGACAGCAATTAGCTGTCATGCGAGATCGGCGTGTCTGGAAGTACTGCCAGTACTACTCCATCGTCTTCGGCGGCTTCACCGCCCTGTCGATCTGGATGCCGCAGTATTTCGTCAGCGAGTACGGGTTCTCCGTCACGCAGGCAGCGTTGCTGGCAGCCTGTTTCTCTCTGCCCGGAGGTGCGCTGAGAAGCGTGGGCGGTGCACTCTCAGATCGTTTCGGAGCCCATGACGTCACCTGGTGGGTCCTCTGGGTCGCCTGGGTCGCACTGTTCTTGCTGTCCTATCCGCACACGGATTTCACGATCCGCACGGTTGACGGCACGAGGAGCTTTACCATTGCGCTGTCACCGTGGCTGTTCTGCGGCCTGCTCTTCATCGTCGGGATGGCCTTCGCCTTCGGCATGGCATCGACCTTCAAGTACATCAGCGTCGATTTCCCGGAGAACATCGGGGCCGTCAGCGGCCTGGTCGGCATGGTGGGCGGTCTTGGCGGCTTCCTGCTGCCAATCATGTTTGGCGGCCTGCTGGATTGGCTTGGCTTCAATTCGAGTGTCTTCATGCTGCTCTACGGCATCGTCGCCGTGTCGCTGATGCTTAGCTACCTGACCGAAGTTCGGCGGGCACCAGTGATGGGCGAGACAGTCAAATCGCAGCTGGCGTCGACATCGTGATCCATGTTGGGTGAGGAGAAGCGACATGAGTCATTTTCTGGAGCGTCTCACCTATCTTACCCGTCGGCGCGAATCCTTTGCCGACGGTTACGGTGAACTTCGAGACGAAGATCGGATGTGGGAGGAGGGGTATCGGCAGCGATGGCAGCATGACAAGATCGTACGTTCGACGCACGGCGTGAACTGCACGGGCTCCTGCAGCTGGAAGATCTACGTCAAAAGCGGTGTCGTCACCTGGGAAACACAACAGACCGATTATCCACGCACGCGGCCCGGCCTGCCCAACCACGAACCGCGCGGCTGTTCGCGGGGCGCCTCCTACAGTTGGTATCTCTACAGTGCCAGCCGTATCAAATATCCGATGGTGCGCGGACGGCTGATTCGGGCATGGCGCGAGGCACGCAAGATTCACGAGCCAGTGGAAGCGTGGGCGGCAATCGTCGGCGATGCGGAAACAGCGAAAGCCTACAAGGCCGTGCGCGGACGCGGTGGTTTCGTACGATCGACCTGGGAGGAGGTGAGCGAGATCATCGCCGCCGCCAATGTCCACACGATCAAGCACTGGGGACCGGATCGCGTCATCGGTTTCTCGCCCATCCCCGCTATGTCGATGGTTTCCTATGCAGCGGGCGCCCGCTATCTCAGCCTCATCGGCGGCACGCTTCTTTCGTTTTACGACTGGTATTGCGACCTGCCACCATCGAGCCCGCAGACCTGGGGCGAGCAGACCGACGTTCCGGAATCTGCCGACTGGTACAATTCCGGTTACATCATCGCCTGGGGCTCGAACGTGCCGCAGACCCGCACACCGGACGCGCATTTCTTCGTCGAGTCGCGCTACAATGGGACCAAGGTCGTCGCCGTCACGCCCGATTATGCTGAAGTCGCCAAATTCGCCGACTTGTGGCTGCACCCCAAGCAAGGCACGGACGCCGCCCTTGCCATGGCGATGGGCCATGTGATCCTGCGCGAATTCTTCCTCGACCGGCAGGTACCTTACTTCCAGGACTACGCACGCCGCTACACGGACCTGCCCATGTTGGTGCGCCTGCGGCAGGATGGCGGGCGCTGGGTGCCGGATCGCTATGTCCGCCAGAGCGACCTGCCGGATGCTCCGGCGTCGGGTCGCGCCGCCTGGAAGACGGTTGCCGTCACAGAAGGCAGTGGCGAATTCGTGATTCCGCAGGGCTCGATCGGCTACCGATGGCCGAAGGACGGCGAGGCCACTGGACGGTGGAACCTCGAGGCAAAGGATGGCGAGACCGGCGAAGAAGTTCGTCTGGCCCTAAGCCTGATCGACCGTCGCGACGACGTCGTACCTGTTGCCTTCCCTTACTTCGGCGGTCGTCCGCACGATCACTTCTCGGCCAACGACCAGGACGGCGACGTGCTGCTGCGCCATGTTCCGGTGCGCCGGGTCAGGCTCGCAGACGGCGAGGCGGCGGTCGCGACGGTCTTCGATCTCCTGTGCGGCAACTATGGCCTGGATCGGAACCTAAGTGGCGACTGCGCAAAGGGTTTCGACGACGATGTGCCCTATACGCCGGCCTGGCAGGAAGCGATCACCGGTGTCGCGGCCGCACAGGCGATCGCCGTCGCCCGCGGCTTTGCCGAGAATGCCGAAAAGACCAAAGGCCGATCGATGGTGATCATCGGCGCCGGCATGAACCATTGGTATCACCAAGACATGGGCTATCGCAGCATCATCAATGTCCTGATGATGTGCGGCACGATCGGCGTCTCGGGCGGCGGCTGGGCACACTATGTCGGCCAGGAGAAGCTCAGACCGCAGACCGGCTGGACAATGCTCGCCTTTGCCCTCGACTGGGTCCGGCCGCCGCGCCAGATGAATGGCACGTCGTTCTTCTATGCGCACAGTGACCAGTGGCGCTACGAAAAGCTCGATGTCTCCGAGTTGCTTTCGCCGCTCGCCGACCCCACGCCTTACCGCGGCAGCATGATCGATCTCAATGTCCGGGCCGAGCGCATGGGATGGCTGCCATCTGCGCCACAGCTCGCGGCGAATCCGCTGACGATTGCGGCAGCCGCGGAAAAGGCCGGCATGGACGCGAAAGAGCATGTTGTCGCCGGCCTCAAGTCGGGCGCTCTCTCCATGGCCTGCGAGGATCCAGACAACCCGGCAAACTTCCCGCGCAACCTCTTCATCTGGCGCTCAAACCTGTTTGGCTCCTCGGGCAAAGGCCACGAATATTTCCTTCGTCACTTCCTCGGGACCCGTCACGGGCTGCAGGGGAAGGACCTGGGCGAGATAGGGGGGGCGAAGCCCAGTGAGGTCGTTTGGCGTGACGCGCCGGAAGGTAAGCTCGATCTTGTCGTGACGCTCGACTTCCGTATGTCGACGAGCTGCCTCTACTCCGACATCGTGCTGCCGACGGCGACCTGGTACGAGAAGAACGACCTCAATACGTCGGACATGCATCCCTTCATCCACCCGTTGTCGACGGCGGTGGATCCGGTCTGGGAAGCGCGCAGCGACTGGGAAACGTACAAGACGATCGCCAAACGCTTTTCGGAGCTGGCGACGGGTCATCTCGGCGTGGAGCGGGACGTCGTGCTGACGCCGATCCAGCACGATACGCCCGGCGAGCTTGCCCAGCCGTTCGATGTCAAGGACTGGAAGAAGGGCGAGTGTGATTTCATCCCGGGCGTCACTGCCCCCCAGATCGTCGTGGTCGAGAGGGATTATCCGAACACCTATCGCCGCTTCACCTCGCTTGGCCCGCTCGCGGAAAGGCTTGGCAACGGTGGCAAGGGTATTTCATGGAATACGGCTGACGAGGTTCGTGGCCTCGGCGAGCTGAACTATCGCGCCGATTCCGGGCAACCACGTATCGAGACCGATATCGATGCCGCCGAAACCATTCTTTACCTCGCACCTGAAACCAACGGCGAAGTGGCCGTCAAAGCCTGGCAAGCCCTCGGCAAGGTAACAGGGCGCGATCACAGCCACCTCGCGAGGAAGCGTGAGGACGAGAAGATCCGCTTTCGCGACATCCAGGCGCAGCCGCGCAAGATCATCTCGTCCCCGACCTGGTCAGGGATCGAGAGCGAACATGTGAGCTACACGGCCAACTATACCAACGTTCACGAGTTGATCCCGTGGCGAACCCTGACGGGTCGCCAGCAGTTCTACCAGGATCATCGCTGGTTCAGGGATTTTGGCGAGAGCCTCGCCGTCTATCGGCCTCCGATCGACACTCGATCGGCCGCGAGCATGGTGGGCAAGCGTTCCAATGGCGAGAAGGAGATCGTCCTCAACTTCATCACGCCGCATCAGAAGTGGGGAATCCATTCGACCTACACCGACAACCTGCTGATGCTCACCCTGTCCAGGGGAGGGCCGATCGTCTGGATATCCGAGACCGATGCGAAGAAGGTGGGTATCGTCGACAACGACTGGATCGAACTGTTCAACCTGAACGGCGCCATTGCTGCCCGCGCGGTCGTCAGCCAGCGCGTAAAGGAGGGCATGTGCATGATGTATCACGCACAGGAGAAGATCGTGAACGTGCCGGGCTCGCAAATCACCGGCCTGCGCGGCGGCATCCACAATTCGGTGACCAGAACCGTGCTCAAGCCGACGCACATGGTCGGCGGTTACGCTCATCTTTCCTATGGTTTCAATTATTACGGCACGGTCGGATCCAATCGTGACGAGTTCGTCATCGTGCGCCGGCTAACTCGGATCGATTGGATGGATCACAGCAATCCCGTCGACCGTGCCGCGAAGGAGGCAGCGCTATGAAAATCCGCGCCCAGATCGCGATGGTGATGAACCTCGACAAATGCATCGGCTGCCATACCTGCTCGGTCACTTGCAAGAACGTTTGGACCTCACGCCAGGGAATGGAATACGCCTGGTTCAACAACGTCGAGACCAAGCCCGGCATCGGCTATCCCAAGGACTGGGAGAACCAGAAGCGGTGGCGCGGCGGATGGGAGCGCAGGAAGAACGGCAAGATCGTGCCGAAGCAGGGAGGCCGCCTCGCGATCCTCGCCAGAATCTTCGCCAATCCGAACCTGCCCGAGATCGACGACTATTACGAGCCCTTCACCTTCGACTACGAGCATCTGCAACAGGCGCCGGAGTTGCCGACGACGCCGGTCGCCCGACCATTGTCGCTCGTCACCGGGCGCCCGATGGACAAGATCGAATGGGGGCCGAACTGGGAGGAAATCCTGGGCGGCGAATTCGACAAGCGCTCGAAGGACTACAATTTCGAGGCCGTCCAGAAGGATATCTACGGCCAGTTCGAAAACACCTTCATGATGTATCTGCCGAGGCTTTGCGAGCACTGCCTCAATCCGAGCTGCGTCGCGTCCTGCCCCTCGGGTTCGATCTACAAGCGTGAGGAGGACGGCATCGTCCTGATCGATCAGGACAAGTGCCGGGGCTGGCGTATGTGCGTGTCGGGGTGTCCTTACAAGAAGATCTACTACAACTGGACCTCGGGAAAGGCGGAGAAGTGCATCTTCTGCTATTCGCGCATCGAGGCCGGCCAGCCGACTGTCTGCTCGGAAACCTGTGTCGGCCGCATCCGATATCTCGGCGTCCTGCTCTACGATGCCGACGGAATCGAGCGGGCGGCTGCGGTCGAGGACGAAAAGGATCTCTACGAGGCGCAACTCGAGCTCTTCCTCGATCCCAACGATCCGGCAGTCGAGGCGCAGGCTCGCGCCAATGGCGTACCCGACGCCTGGCTGGAGGCGGCCAAGCGTTCGCCGGCCTATAAGATGGCCGTCGACTGGAAGATCGCCTTTCCGCTTCATCCGGAATACCGCACGCTGCCGATGGTCTGGTACGTGCCGCCGCTGTCGCCGATCCAGTCGCATGCCAATGCCGGCGCGATCGATGCGGTTGGCGAGCTGCCGGACGTACGGTCGCTGCGCATTCCGGTGCGTTATCTGGCCAACCTCCTGACCGCCGGCGCGGAGGAGCCGATCGTCGCAGCGCTGGAGCGCCTCTTCGCCATGCGCGTCCACTATCGCCAGCGTCAGCTCGGCGAAGGCGACGGGCTGGCGGTATTGCAACAGGCCGGCTTGAGCCTCGCACAGGTCGAGGACATGCATCGCTATCTTTCGATCGCCAACTACGAGGACCGGTTCGTCATCCCGACCGGCCATCGCGAGGAGGCGGAGGACGCCTATGGTCTGAAGGGCTCGTGCGGCTTCACGTTCGGCAACGGTTGCGACTTTGGACCGCCGCATTCGAGCCTGTTCGGTGGCAAGATGGGTCGCCGCAAACTTCACCCGGCGCGGCCGCTGGATACCTAGGGCGCTGGCGATGACCCTGCTGTTCAAGGCGTTCAGCGCGCTGCTTTCCTATCCCACGGCAGAGATGCGTCAGGCGCTGCCGGAGATCGCCGACGTGGTCCGTGGCTCGACCCTGGTCGCATCGCGCGAGCGGACATCGCTTCTGGCGTTGATCGAGGAGATCGGCAGTGACGATCTTCTGGCCGCACAGGAGCACTATGTCGATCTCTTCGACCGGGGGCGGGCGCTCTCGCTGCACCTCTTTGAGCACCTGCATGGCGAGAGCCGGGACCGCGGCTCCGCCATGGTGCAGTTGAAGCAGCTTTATGCCGCGGCCGGCTTCGAGCTCGCGACGCCAGAGCTGCCGGACTATCTCCCCGTCGTGCTCGAGTACCTGAGCGTCCGCGACTTGGCGGAGACGCGAGAGATGCTGATGGATTGCGCCGACATTTTGAGAACCATTGCGAAGGCGCTGATTGCCCGCCGCAGCCGTTATGCCGCCGTCCTGCAGGCCCTGCTCGTGATCGCAGGCGAGAAGCCGGTCGACGCGGCAACAGTGTCGCCGGTCAAGGATCGGAGCGAGGCGCTGGATCGTGATTGGTTCGAGCAGCCAGCATTCGCGGATCCGACGGAACATTCATGAGCCTCTGAAAGGAGGAAACGCCCGTGTCCAATACCTACGTAAACGCGCTCCTCTTCGGTATCTATCCCTACATATGCCTCGTGGTTCTGCTGATCGGCAGCCTGATCCGCTTCGATCGCGAGCCATACACCTGGAAGAGCGATTCTTCGCAGATGCTGAGGACGGGCCAGCTCCGCCTCGGCTCGAACCTGTTCCACTATGGCGTCATCACCGTGATCCTCGGCCATTTCGCGGGCTTCCTCGCACCGCATTGGGCGGTGGACTGGGCGCTCAATCCCGTTGCCCATCAGCTTCTGGCGATGGTTGTGGGCGGAATAGCGGGGGCGGTCGCCATCGTCGGCCTCTCGATCCTGATCTACCGCCGACTCGGCGATCCGCGCATCCGGCTCAACAGCCGCAAATGGGACATTGCCGTCACCTTCATGCTGTGGCTGCAGCTTGCCCTCGGACTATCGACGGTGCCGCTGTCGGCCTTCCACATGGACGGCGTCCTGTTCGAAACACTGACGAGCTACGTCAAGGGGATCGTGACACTGAACGGCGATGCCGCCGGCCTCATGATCGGCGTTCCTCTGACCTACAAGCTCCATATCCTGCTGGGCTTCACGTTGTTCCTGATCTCGCCGTTCACCCGCATGATCCACATCTGGAGCGGCGCCGGCGCGCTTGCCTACCTGTTCCGCCCTTACCAGATCGTGCGCACGCCGAAAACGCGGGCCAAGGAGCCGGTGCGGTCATGATCGTCGTCTCCATAAACGGTGTTGCCGTACCCGTTGAAGCTGTTGCCTCGGCCGAGCTGGCCGCTGTGCAGGAGCTGCTCCGTCAGCGCGCAGTGGCCGTTGGCCTGCTCGGGAACGAAGCTACGGACGAAGAGGAGGTGGGACGTGCAGTCGAGGCTCTGCTTGCACGCGAAGTGGTGACGCCGGAACCGACCGAGGCCGAATGCCAGCGTCACTACGAACAGCATCGCGAGCTGCATGGCAGCGGCGACCTGGTGCATGCGCGGCATATCCTGTTCCAAGTGACACCGCGCGTGAATATCCCGGAAGTCCGCGCGCGGGCCGAGCAGGCATTGAACGAGCTCTTGCGCGAGCCCGACCGGTTCGCTGCCATGGCTGCGGAGTTGTCGAATTGCCCCTCCGGCCAACATGGCGGCAATCTTGGGCAGATCGGCCGTGGCGACACGGTGCCTGAGTTCGAGAAGGCCCTGTTTCGCCTCAATGCCGTTGGACTCCTCCCCGAACTCGTGAAGACCCGCTTCGGCTTTCACATCGTTGCGATCGACAGAAGTATTCCCGGCAACGTCGTGCCGTTCGAAGCGGTGCGGGAACAGGTTGCAGAGACGCTCCGCGGCGCCGTCGAGGAACGGGCGCTTCGGCAATATGTCTCCATCCTGGCAAGCCAGGCGGAAATCGTTGGAGCGCAGATCGAAGCAGCGACCTCGCCGCTCGTTCAATGAGGCGTTACACGGTCGATTGGGCGGCGCTTGTCGCGGCGTCACGTTCGGCGAGATTGAAGACCTCGACGAAAGCTGATGGCGGCTGGGCGCCCGATACCGCGTATTTGCGGTTCACGATGAAGCAGGGCACACCGTTGATGCCGAGACGGCGGGCATAGACGTCCGACGCCATGACCTCCTGACGCCCTTCGTCGCTCCGCAGGAAGCGATAGGTGAGGTCTGCGTCTAGGCCGGCACGGCTGGCGCACTCGACCAGGACATCCAGATCGCCAATATCCATTCCATCCTCGAAGTAGGCCTTGAACAGCTCGCCCACAACTTCGTCCTGTCGTTCGTTCTTGGCGCTCCAATGGACCAACCGATGGGACAGCACTGTGTTGGGTGTCCGCCGGATGCGTGAAAACTGGAACTCGATGCCGGCTTCGCGGCCGCTTTCGGCGATCGCCTGGTAGATCTGCCGCGGACGGTCGCCGCCCCCGAATTTGGCGCGCACATAATCGTCGCGCGTCATGCCTTCCACGGGCATGTCCGGGTTGAGCTGGAAGGGCCGCCACGAAATCGCCACGTCGTTGCGGCCGCTCATGGCGAGCGCCCGCTCGAAACGGCGTTTGCCGATATAGCACCAGGGGCAGATGGTGTCGGAGACGATATCGACGAAAATCATGCCCAAGCCTACGCCTTTCCTGCCGGGGCAGGAAGGCAGTCGGTCGGTCTTTTGGCGTTCAGTATTGCACCCGCGTGGTGATTGCGCCGTCGACGATGAAATTCACGCCGGTGATGAACGAAGCCTGCTTCCCGGCGAGGAAGACGACCGGCGCAGCCACTTCCTGAGGCGTGCCCATGCGGCCCATCGGGTTGCGCGCCAGCGTTCGATGGTAGCGTTCGCTGTCCGCATCACGCTGGCGGCCCCAGGTATTGCCGTCCTCGAGGATGGAGCCCGGCGACACCATGTTCACGCGCACACCCCTGGGCGCCAGCTCGATCGCCAGAGACTTCACGTAGGGCACCAATGCCGCCTTGACCGAACGGTAGGGCTGGACCGGCCCCGGCCCGCCTTCGTTGAGCGATACCGTGCCGATCACGGTGCAGGTGGCGCCCTGGCCGCTCTTCAGAAGATGCGGCATCGCGTGGCGCACCGACTCGACCGTGGAAACGATGTCGATCGCAATGCTCTTGCGCCAGCCTGCGGGCGTGTCGTCGGTGCCGAGTGCGCTGACATTGGCGACGAAATGATCGATGCCATCCTCGGCCGCGAAGCCATCGATCCATGCCTTGAGCGCAGGATCGTCGGTGACGTCAAGCGCGGCGCCCTGCACGCGGCCTTTCTTGGCACGCCACTCTTCCTCACGCTGCTTCACGAGCCTGGCGTCGCGTGCGCAGAAGCCCACGACAGCGCCCTCCGCCACGAAGGCATCGACGATGGCACGGCCGATGCTCTTGGTCCCGCCGGTGATGAGTACGCGCTTGTCCTTGAGACCGAGATCCATGGTTCCTCCGCAAGAAAGGCTCGCTTATAAGGCGGGCAATCAAACGCGGGAGCGGCGACGATGTCCAAACTATTCGACCTCAGCGGCAAGGTGGCCCTGGTGACCGGCGCCTCCTCGGGGCTCGGCGCGCATTTTGCGAAATGCCTGGGAGAGGCCGGGGCCTCGCTTGTGCTCGCCGCGCGTCGCGCCGACCGATTGGAATCCCTACAAGCGGAACTTGCACAACAGAACGTGACGGCAAAGACGGTCGAACTCGATGTGCAGTCGTCGGAATCGATCTCGTCGGCACTCGAGGCGGCGGGGCCGCTCGATATCGTGGTCAACAACGCCGGTATCTCGATCGTGAAGCCAGCGCTGGAAATGCCAGAGAAGGATTGGGATGCCGTCGTCGACACCAACCTGCGCGGGGCCTGGCTGATCGCTCAGGGCGCCGCCAGGCGTTGGGTCGAAGAGAAACGGTCCGGCTCCATCGTCAATATCGCTTCGATCCTGGGCTTGCGGACGATCGGCCAGGTGGCACCCTACAACGCTTCCAAGGCCGGCCTGATCCATCTCACCCGCGCGCTGGCGATGGAATGGGCGCGCCATCACATTCGCGTCAATGCGATCTGTCCTGGCTACATCGAAACAGAGATGAACAGCGCCTTTTGGAAGACGCCGGGTGGTCAGAAGCTGATCGAACGCATCCCGCAGCGCCGCATCGGTCAGCCCCAGCATCTCGACGGCGCATTGCTGCTGCTTGCCTCGGAAGCCGGGACCTTCATGACCGGCAGCGTGCTCACCGTCGACGGAGGCCACACGGTGAACTCGCTCTGATCACCAGCCATTGATGCGGTCGTAGGTGTCGACAATGGCCTTGCCGCCGTCGTGGTCGCTATCGACGACGTAATAGCGATCGTAAGCGGCGGCCGTGATGCAGGCGTGATTCGGCCAAACGCGCACGCGGCTGCCGATCGGCAGATTGCCATAGGGAATCGGATCGTCCGATCCGACAAAGCCGTGCTCCTGCGAGCAGGCCACGACCGCCATGTCCTTCAGCGGCGCGTCGGCGATGGTGCCGAAGCCGACCTTGGGCTGGAATTCCTGGGCGCTGATGTCCTTTGACAAGGCCAGCGCCCCCGCATCGATCAGGAGTTGGTTGCGGTGCGGATAATGTCCGATCACCGAGGCCAGGACCGAAAGCGCAAGGTCTGCGGGCTTGCACGAACCGATGAATTCCTGGTCGAGATCGTTGAAGACATAGACGCCCGGACGCATCTCGGTGATGCCGGTGAAGTCGCGCGAATGCATGGCCGTGGGTGTCGAGCCACCGCTGACGATCGGGCAGGAGATTCCTGAAGCGCGCAGCTTTTCCGCCGCGCCGACGATAGCCTGTCGTTCCTGCTCCGCGACTGCGGCGATGCCGTCGGGCGTGCTCTCATGGTAGGAATGGCCGGCATGCGTCATCACCCCGGCGAGTTCGACGTTTGGCGCCTCATGAATCACCCGGGCGATCTCCAGGAGGCCCGGCAGTTCAGGATAAGGAAGGCCGGCCCGACCGCCACCGCTATCGATCTCGATGAAGACCGAGAAGGTGTCGCCGTCCTTCGCCGCATCGGCGATGGCTCGCGCCACGGCCAAATTGTCCGTTACGATCCGCAAGTTGATGCCCTGGCGCCTGAGCTCCGTGACGGCGGCAAGCTTCGATGGCACGATGCCGACACCGTAGAGAATGTCCTTGAAGCCGCCTTGCGCGAAGTAGCGGGCTTCGGCGAGAGTGGAAACGGTGATACGTCCATCGTGCCCCTCGATCGCCATGCGCCCGATGGTTACCGACTTCGCCGTCTTGAGGTGCGGCCGCAATGCCACTCCAGCTTCGCGCAGGCGATCGCTCATGCGCTTGAGGTTGCGGTACAGGACGGCGCGGTCGAGAATGAGCGCGGGCGTGGGGAGATCGTCGATTGTTTGCGGTGTCATTGACTTTTTACCTCGGTGCTCTCTTTTACGACGGTCCCTTCGCGCATGCCCATCGAAAACGAACGCAAATTCGTCCTGGTTGACAAGGATGGCGAGCTTGAAGCGCAATTGGCGCAGGCGCCGGTGGCGCGCTTCGTTCTGCGTCAAGCCTATCTCGATGCATCGGGCGTACGCATCCGCGCGATCGAGAAGGGCGGGTCCGTTCGCCATGTCTTTACTTACAAGCGGCCGGTCGACGGCCAGATGGTCGAGATCGAGACCGACATTTCGGCGGTAGACTTCGAACGGCTCTGGACGTTGCGACGCGAGACCTTGAGCAAGGTCCGCCATTCATGGAACGAGGGGCATTTCCACTGGGACGTCGACTTCTTCAAAACCGACGATGGCATGACCTATTTCGCACTGGCCGAGGTCGAAATGCCCGAGGACGAAACCATTCCGCCGCCCCCGCCGGATTATCTGAAGCGGTATGTCCTCGGCCTCGTGCCGCTCAGCGACCCGCGGTTCACGTCCAAGCGGCTGGCCGACCGGAGCCATGCCGAACGCCTGATGGCGGGCATCAGGCGTTCGGGAAAAGTTGAATAGTCCGATCAGTTGCGGCGAGGCTGGGCGAGGAGGGACCAGGGATCCGGAAATTCGCCGACCGGACAGTCGATCAACATCGGACCACCCTTGGCCAGGCCGCGGGAGATCGCCACTCCAAGCTCGGTGGGAGATTTCACGCGCTCGGCCACGATGCCAAAGCTTTCGCCGAGCTTGACGAAATCGGGATTGTGCAGGTCGCTAGCGATGGTGCGGTTGTTGAAGGACTGCCGCTGGATGCGCTTCACGTTGCCGTAGGCGCCATCGCTGAACACAACGGCCACCACGCCGATATTGTTCTGCGCCGCCGTCGACATCTCCATGGCCGTGAACAGGAAGCCACCATCGCCGCTGATCGAGACCACGGGCGTGTCGGGCTTGGCCACCTTGGCGCCAAGCGACGTGGCGTAGCCCCAGCCGAGCGTGCCTTGGTAGCCCGGCGAAAGGAACGTGCGCGGCTTGTAGGTGGGATAGGCGAGCCGTGCGGCATAACCCATCTGTGTCAGTTCATCGACCAGGATGCCGTCCTCTGGAAGGGCGGCGCGGATCGCGTCGAGGTAGGAGATCTGTGGCGCGAGGGTCTCGCGAACCTTCTTCACCGCGGCATCCTTGACCTGCGCCACTGCGTCGGCGCGTCCGTTGCGCTTCGCATCGTACTTGTTGAGCCGCTCGGCCAGCACCTTCAGGGTGGCCGTGGCGTCGCCAATGATGCCGATCTCGGGCTTGCGCTGACGGTCGAGTTCCTCGCCGTCGATATCGATGCGGATGATCTTGAGGCTCTCGCGCAGCCCCCACATCATCTGTTGCGGCTGCAGGCGCGTGCCAACCGCAAGCACCACGTCGGCTTCGCTCCAGAACCGATAGCCTGCCAGCGCCGTAACGGAAAGGCGATGACGGCCGTCGATCACGCCCTGTCCCATACGGCCAATCACCACCGGAGCCTCCAACCTCTCGGCGATCTGCTGCACATAGCGCCCGGCGTCCTGCGCACCGCCGCCAACCACGATCATCGGCCTCTCGGCATTGCCAAGAAGCTTGGCAGCACGCTCAACCGCCTCCTCGTCGACGGGGCAGGGGTCGGCCTTGGCTGGCGACGACGGCAGCTCGACCGGCGCCTTGCGCGCCCAGGTATCCATCGCGCATTCCAGCGCGACAGGGCGACGTCGGCCGGAAAGAAGCCGCCGGAAGGCTTCGTTGACCAGACCCGGCACCTCGCCGGGCGAGCTGATGCGGTCGGCCCACTTGGTCAGGCCGCGCATGATCGAGAGTTGGTCCGGAAGCTCGTGCAGCAGACCGACGTTGCGCCCGATCATGGATTGCAGGATCTGGCCGGTGAGGGCCAGCACCGGCGCGTTCACTGCATAGGCCGTCGACAGCGCAGCCGTGGTGTTGAGGAACCCCGGCCCCGGGACAACGGCATAGGCCGAGGGAGCTCCGGTGGCCATGGCGTAACCGAGCGCCATGTACGCGCAACCTTGTTCATGACGTGCATGGATCGGGCGGATGGCATTGGTCCGGTCGTAGAGTGCGTCGAAAAACGGGTCATTCTGGACACCCGGGAGACAGAACAGGGTGTCAATGCCGTTGAGTTCGAGCATCGAGACGACCGCCTGGGCGGTGGTAAGGGTTTTCATTCGAATTCCAATATGGCTAATCAACACGGGCGCCGGAAGCGCGGATGATGGGGGCGAGTCTCGCCTGCTCGTTGTCGCGATAGGAGAGTGTATCGGACGGCGAGTTCCACCATGCCGTTGCGCCCAGATCGGCGAACTTCGCCTTCACGTCCGCGCTTTCCAGTGCTTTCTGCGACAATGCCGAGAGGCGCTCGACCACTTTTGGCGGAAGGTTCGCGGGACCGGTGAGCGTCGTCCAGGAGACGATATCGAACCCCGGCAGCGTCTCGGCGAGTGCCGGAATATCCGGCGCGACTGTCGTTCGCTTGGCCGACGTCACCGCGATCGGCCGCACCTTGCCGGCACGCGATTGCGTCAGCGTGCCCGGAATGTTGTCGAACATCATCTGGATCTGGCCGGCCAAAAGATCCTGCATCGCCGGCGCCGCACCGCGATAGGGGACATGGAGGATGTCGACCTTCGCCAGCATCTTGAATAGCTCGCCCGAGAGATGCAGCGTCGTGCCGGCTCCTGCCGATCCATAGGTATATTTACCGGGATTGGCTCGCGTGAGCTCGATCAGCTCGCTCGTGTTTTTCGCCGGTACATCGAGATTGACAGCCAGAAGGTTGGGCAGCCACCACATCGTCGAGACAAAGGTGAAGTCTTTGCGCGGGTCGAAGGGCAGCCTGGCATAAAGCGTCGGTGCGATCGCGTGACTGGAGATGCCACCCAGGCCGAGCGTATAGCCATCGGGTTCCGATTTCGCGAGCACATCGACGCCAACGTTGCCGCCGGAACCGCCGCGATTCTCGACCACCCATTGCTGACCGGTCAGTTCGCTCATCCTGCCACAGAAGATGCGGGATAGAGTGTCGGTCGGTCCGCCGGCTGGAAACGGATTGATGTAGCGCACCGGGCGGCTCGGATACTCACCTTCGGCACGAACGATCGCCGGCGCCGAGATCGCGCCGACAATACCCGCCAGCACCCCGCGGCGGCCCAGTTTTCCATCAATTGTCACACTTCGTTCCTCCCTCATCCAGTCAACGAAATTAGCCGGATCGTGTCGAGCTTGCCTGCAGATTGTCGCAGTGCCGATGGAAATTTTTAGGGATCAGCCATGAACAATGATATGTTTGGGGCAATGCAAACTGTGAACCGCAACAGATAAGGCTAGACGTCAGGATGAGTCGATCGGCAATTCGGGTCGTCTTGGGCGCATTGACCCTCTCGATCGCCGCCTGGGCCGACAGCTCGGCGCAGCCTGCTTCTCCAACCACAGCGAAGCTTTCTCCCGAGGCGGTGGCCTGCTATGCGAAGTACGGTCTGCCGCCTCAGCAGAAGATCAAGGTCTGCACGGAAACCATCAAGAAGGATGAGCTGACCGGTGCCCTCCTGGCATGGGCCTATTTCAACCGAGGCGCCGCGTCGGCCGGCATAGGCAGCCAGACGGAATCGCAGGCCGATTACAAGCAAGCGCTGGAGTTGATCTCCAATGCCATCCGCGGGTCGGCGCCCAGCGCCGCGCTCCTGTTTCAGCGCGGCCTGATCTATCAAACGATGGGCGATGCCGATCAGGCGATCATCGATTACAGCGATGCGATCCGCATATCGCCGAACGAACCCTATTCCTATGTCAATCGCGGCATCGTCCTCTACACCAGGAAGGACAACGCCGAAGGCGCCGTCCACGATTTCGACTCAGCGATCAAGCTCAGTCATTGCGAGGTCGAGGCCTGGATCAATCGCGGCCTGGCCTACAAGCGCAAGGGCAATCCCGATCAAGCAATCGCGGACTTCACCTCGGCGATCGGTTGCCTGCCAGCCGATCCGGCACCAGTTCGCCCAGCCAGCACGTTTGAGGCCGGTACAATCCCAAACGCCGCTTTCTTTAAGAAGCTGCGGGTCGCCGCCCTGCTTGCCGATGCCTACTCCCAACGCGGCCTCGTCCTGCTGGACCGGGCTGGCAAGGATCCGGAGCAGGCAAAATCGATCCTCGACAAGGCAGTGACCGATTTCTCGACGGCGATCCGTATCAACCCCGCCACCGCGGCGCCTTTCGTCGGGCGAGCCTCGGCGTATATCTACAGAGAGGACTTCCAGCCGGCCATCGCCGACTTCAGCGAGGCGCTGCGGCTTGCACCGCGTGACGCGTTTACCTATCTCCATCGCGGAATCGCCTATTATTCGGTCGACGAACCTGACAAGGCTATCGCCGACTACACCGAAGCGCACCGCATCAACCCGCGCGACGTCGATCCACTGATCAATCGCGGCATCGTCTACTCCTCGAAAAAACACAACTGCGACCTCGCCATACAGGATTTCACCGAAGCGCTGCGGATTAATCCGAAAGAGACCAATGCGCTGATGAACCGAGGGGCGTGCTGGCGCGAAAAGGGCGAGCCTGACAAGGCAATAGCCGATTTCAGCGAAGCACTGCGCCTCGGGCTGTCGACCGGTAACGTTCTGAAGTTCGGCTCAACTGATCCTGACGCAGTTCGCCATTGGACACAGGTTGCAGACGCGCACTACCTGCGGGGAACGGCCTACGTCGTAAAAGGCGATTACGATCTCGCCCTGGCCGATTTCAATGAGTCGATTCGGCTCAACCCCAGAGAGCACCTGGCTTTCGTCGCACGCGGGGGCGTCTATCTGTTCCGTCGGGAGTACAAGCGCGCCATCGCCGATTTCGACGAGGGCCTTCGCCTCGATCCGACCTATGCCTTCGCGTACTTCCAGCGCGGTTTTGCCTACCATACCCGGAACGCGCCGGACAAAGCCTTCGCCGACTATACGAAGTCGATCGAGCTCGATCCGAAATACATCACGGCGTATCTCGATCGCGGCATCATCGAATATACGCGACGGGGCGATTTCGATGGCGCGCTCGCCGATTTCACGACGGTGCTGAAGCTGGCGCCCGACAATACCGACGCGCTGACGCAGCGTGGCGTGGTCTATGGTGTGAAGGACGACTTCGCCAAGGCATTTGCCGATCTCGACCGCGCGATCGAGGTCGCCCCAAACTTCGCCAAGGCCTACTACTATCGCGGCATCCTCCACGCGCTGCGTGGCAATAAGGACCGTGCCCTGGCCGACCTCGGCGCGGCTATTCGGCTCGAGCCCAAAGGAGCGGAAGCCTATCTCTACCGTGCCGGGGTCTATGCGCAGTTGGGGGAGCAGGACAAGGCGATTGCCGATCTCGATCGGGTCGTCGCCCTCGTCCCGACGGCATCGGCAGCCTACTACAATCGCGGCTTTTCCTATTTTGCCAAAGGGCAGTTTGACAAGGCCATTACCGACTATAGCGAAGCGATCAAGCGCGACCCCGATCTTGCTGTCGCCTACAGCAACCGCTGTCTCACCCGCGCCGTCGTCGGCAAGGATCTGGCCGATGCGATTGGCGATTGCGATCAGGCGCTCAAGCTGCAGCCGGCAAGCCTCGAGGCCCGCGACACCCGCGCCTTCGTTTACCTGAAGCTCGGCGACTTCGCGAAGGCGATCGCCGAATATGGCATTGCCTTGCAGGCCGATCCCAACCACGCGCGCGCACTCTACGGACGCGGCCTTGCCAAGGCGAAAAGCGGTGACAAGGTCGGCGGCGATGCCGACATGGCGGCCGCAACCAAGCTCGCCCCTGGGGTCGCTCGCGACTTCATGAGATTCGGTGTCTCGTTCAACTGAGACGACCGCCATGGAGGCCAGTCATGGCGCGAAAGGTTCCCCGGGGACCGGCGGTTGCCGGCGCAGTCCTTGGCGGGATATCGCCAGGAAAGGCCCATTTCATCGATACTTTCCCAAAGACCGCCAATTTTGAAAGTCGCGCTTGAGACCCGACGGCCAGCTCGTATCCGATCTACCCCGAAGCGCCAGTTGTCGTTTGCATTTGGCTGTTTCCTTCAAGCAAGGCACGTCGCTCCACTATGGACTGACAACAAGAATACTCCACATAATGACGGCATCACGTAGTCCTCCATGTGCAGAGCGCAGAGGTAGCGCGGGCTGCCGAACATGATGGAGACGGTGCCGCCAAATGCGTTTCGTATTCTCTCACAGCCATGCATTCCGAGGCGGACGCGTCACCGTCGATGATGACGGAAAAGCAGGACCGGAATGCATGGTCGAGTTTGGTGACGGCGTCACCGTCATCGCGGAATGGCAGGCCTATGGTGATGCCATCCGGCTCTCCGTCCCCGACTATCGCACGGCCAAGGGCACGCTCGTGTCGGCGCGGACCTGGGAGCTTGCCCGAGACAAGCATGGGCTGTGGCGGTCGAAACGTCTGTCATGAGTGCCGCAAGAGAAGAGGCGCTTGAATGATCAAACGCATTCTCCGCGTGGTCACGAGCATTGCCCATTATGACAATCCGGCCGAGCCGACTTGCCTGTAGCTTTCCGAGTTGCCGCACGCCGACGATATCTTCGAAGCACAAGGATGTGAGCAGCGAATCGTCAACCTCAAGGCAGGAAAATCGCCGCTCCAACCGCGCGCGCTGAAAGGGCCACTGCCCGACGCGTTGGCGAAGGCGTGACGGAGGATCCTGCGCACGGCGCTTCGGTCTGAGACGGCCGCGACCGGACGAGATCAACTCGGCCAGATTCGACGCGATCTGTTTCACCGGCGGTCATGCGGTGATGTGGGATTTCCGTATGACGACGGCTTGCAGCAGCTTGCACGCCCCGTCTGGGAGCGGGACGGCCTCGTGTCGTCGGTCTGTTGTGGTCTTCCCAACGTCAGGCTCCCCAATGGAACGCTGCTGGTGGCTGGCCGGCGGGTCACCAGGGCGCCTGATCAGAAGAATCGTGGCGAGAGTCGCCCGCAAAGTGCCCCACAATGCCGAGGTCGGAATGAAACGACACGGTGTGCGGTCCGAAAAGACGCTTCTACTGTTTCCGCCCTGCACCATGGCGGACGGGTGTCTGATTAGCGGACAAAATCCTTTCTCAACCAAGACAACTGCCGGGAAGATCGTCGCTATGCTATGATGACCGGTAAAGGAGCGGTTAAAGATAAAAGCGAAACTGATTTTTGCCGCAACGCTTGCGCTTGCGGCCACGACCGTTGCCGCCTGCCAGACGGACGCGAGCCGAGTCGGAGGCAGGGCCGCTTCGGGCATCTGCCGCGCCGCCGCCGCCGAGGCATTGACGGGCATGGATCGCCTGACCGACGAACAAGCAATGCGGATGACCGGCGCAACGATCGTGCGCCAGATCGCGCCCGGCCAGGGTGTGACAATGGATTATCGTCGGGAGCGGGTGACGGTCGAAACCGACCCGAGAACGGGCAAGATCATTCGCGCAGCTTGCGGCTAGTGAAGCCCGCTCGTTCGCCAGGATGGCTCTCTGTTGGTCGACGATATCCCGATAGTGACAGCGGGCTGTGGAGGGCAATCGGCGATGTTTGGCGGGACATGCGGGATAGCGATGGGCACGAATTTTACTCTATAGCCCTCCTAATTGAACCTTGATGCTGGACTCATAAGTTTGTTGGAAAAATTGCTTCATGGGGATATCCGGCGGCATCTGGCTGCGGGTATCCGGCAAGCGCAGATCCAACAGCTGGTGCTCGGCGGAGCGTTTCCGCTTTGGATGCGAAGGAGACGCTCCGGGTTCAGGCATAGTCTCCAAAAAGTAGGCGTCGGCGACGCCCGAATGGCCGACTATCTATGCTACGCCATCGAATCTGATATCGCTCTGTGCAACATGTGTCGTCATGACCGGCTCGTTTCCACCACTCAGTTCTAGAAATAGGTGTTCACTGGTTGATTGAATCGCCTGGGTTCCTTGTGGCTGTTTCTGTGATTCAAGATGTTGGCCGGACTGGAGGCCAACATCTGATGACGGCACCTCTTTCCAATGATCTTGGGGAGTGCGTTGTTGCGGCGGTTTGTTCGGGCGAGGGCTGCCGGTCTATGGCCGCATGGTTCGTGCTCTTCGGCCGCGATGCCGAACAGGCACGCGCGCTGGCGGATGCCCTGAGAAACGCCCTCGGCACAACGTGGCCTATTTCTCAGGGACCTATGAGGAGCTGACTTCGGCACTCGACCCAAGTCTTTTTTGCACTTTCTGCGACCTTGCCATGCCCCAGAGTTTCTACCCCGCCGGACCTGCCGAGCGGGGTGTTCCGATGGTCAGGGCACCCGGACGGTGGCCCGCAGAAACGAGGCGGGGATCGTCGTCGCGTCATTGGTCCTGGCCTGGTTCTGCCGGTTGAACAGCAGATCGAGCTCATTCTGCAATTGCTCGCCTTTGCCACTCTTGGACGCCGCCTCGAAGGCATTTATGGTCGGACCATAGAAATTGCGGAACTGATCGAGGAATTTCGAGGCCGAGCCCGCATAGTTGAACACGTAAGTGTCCTTCTCACAGGTGACGTTGGCGGGAGGAACGCCGGCGGCCTCGAAGCGTTCGATCACATTGGTTTCCACGCCCCAGGTCATCGGGCTGACGAAGCCTTCCGGCGGCGGCGGCGAATAGGCCGAGCTGATCCTGAGAAGCTGGGCTACCAGGGTGGGGTCGCCGGGCATCCAGTTGCCCATGACGATCCGGCCGCCGGGCTTGGTTACGCGCACCATTTCCCTGGCGACGTCGAAAGGCCTGGGCGCAAACATGGCACCGAAGATCGAGACAACGAGATCGAAACTCTTGTCTTCGAGATCGAGTAGATTGCTCGCGTCGCCCTCTTCGAAGCGGATGTTGGGAAGCTGGAGGGCCTGGGCGCGGGCATTGCCTGCCGCAACTAGATTTCTGGCGATGTCCACGCCCAATACATCTGCGCCGGCCTGAGCTTCGGGTATCGCCGTCGTACCGTCACCACAACCGAGGTCGAGCACCCTCATGCCCTTCTCGACGCCGAGCGACTTGACGAGGGCTTCGCCGCTCTCGCGCATCGTCGCGGCGATGCGCGTGAAATCACCCTTTTCCCAGAGCGCCTTGTTGGCATTGGGGATGGGAGGTGAACTGGCATCCATGGTCGGTCTCCTTCATAGTTGAACCATGCCCATCATCCACCGGTTCATTTCGCCCGCTAGTGCAGGAAATGGAGCGATCCGATACAGTTTGTGAAGCGCCTGGTTCAGGCTGCGACCTGCTGTTTCGGCGCTGTCGCGAAGATGCTGCGTACCATCCATTTCTCCAGCGTGGCGGTCAGCTTTTGATCGCCAACCAAGGCGATCCTGTTGGCGTCGATTTCGGTGCGCAGGCTCGACCAGCCCATCCATGCCGAGGTCATCGCCTTGAGGTCGGCCCTGATGAAAAGATCGACCTCGTGGCCGGGGTCGAGCAGGCAGAGATCGACGGGCTGGCCTGGACGCGCGACGAGCCAATAGTTCCGTTGCTCTTCCGCCAGTTCCGGATAGGTGAACCGGATCACCGTCGTCTTTCGACGTGGGAAGGCATTGGTGTCGATCTTGCGGCGGATTTTCCACATCAGCAAACGAGCATCGGGCTTATCGATCGACAGGTCCATGTCGAGGTTGCGATGCGCCCATTTGCCCAAGGCATTCACAACGGGCTGCAGTTCATTGGCGAGGGGTGTCGTTTCATAGCCCAATTCACCGCCGTTGATTTCGGCGCGGCGAACAAGGCCACGGCGCTCCATGTCCTTCAGGCGCTTCGACAGGAGGGTGGGGGAAATGCCGGGGACACCGCGGCGGATCTCGTTGAAGCGCAGGGTGCCGAGCCAGAGCTCGCACAGGATCAGCAGCGTCCAGCGCGGTTCGATGACATCGCAGGCTTTGGCAACGGGACAAAAGCTGTCGTAAGTTCCCTCGGACATCACACCCCTCCAAAGAAACGCATTCTGAAACGGGTCCGGACGGCGCTTCTAGTCCAGAAAGTGTAGTGTTTCCAGAGAAGGGAACTCCTGCAGCAGGCGGGTTTCGTGATGTGGCCTGTTTGGCTTAAGAGCGCCTAACAAAACTGTTTGTTAACCATGCGGGTTTGAGCTTGTCGGGATGACGAAGGAACGTCTTCCGGATGATTTGTGGGCCGAGATTACGCCGTTGCTGCCGGCTCGGGAGGCCCGTCCGAAGGGCGGGTGTCCTGCGGTCGAGGCCCCCGCGATGCGCGGGTCGGCATCCTGTTCGTTCTCTACGCGGCGATCCCGTGGGAACGGCTGCCGTTCGAGGTGGCGGGCTATTCCAGCATGACCTGCTGGCGCCGGCTGCCAGCTTGGCAGGCTGCCGGGCTGTGGGACGAGATCCATCAGCACATGCTCGACCGGCTGAACCTCGCCGGTCAGATCAACTGGGCACGCCCGCGTGGACGCGTCTCCCGTTCCCGTCAAAAGGGCGGCAAATCCTTGGCTCAACAGTAATGAGGCGTGTGTGAAGCCCAAGCATATCCGAGTACATTAAATCCGCTATCACCATGATAATTCGGGGAAAGACTATCAATTTCGTGCGGCAGTCGGCGGTTTGTGGCGGATGGGGAGGGATTCGAACCCTCGGTGACGTCGCCGCCACGCTGGTTTTCAAGACCAGTGCCTTAAACCGCTCGGCCACCCATCCGGGAGGCGCTTGTTAGCCTGTCTGGCTCTTCCGGTACACCGGCGATGCGGATGCCTCTGGTGTCGTGGCGCATCTTGCAGTATTTACAAGGACCTAAATAACCTCCTTCGCTCAAAACTGGAGGATCTGGCGACATGTTCCCCTCTCGTGTCGGCCGGCGGGTTGTGTGCACGGGCTTGATGCTTGCTCCCGCGGTGTCGCACGCTCAGTCGAACGACGCTCGCTTTTCCGCATGGCTGCAGGGCGTGCGTGCGGAAGCTTTGCGGGCCGGTGTCGACAGTGCCACCGCCGATGCAGCTCTCGGCTCGGTGCAGCAGATTCCGAAGGTTCTCGAACTCGCGCACAACCAGCCCGAGTTCAAGATGACGTTCGAACGATACCGGGAACTCGTCGTCTCGACGGAGCGGGTGAGCAGGGGGCGCGCGCTCCTGAAGGAAAACCGCACGTTGGTCGAACGCATTGCAAGACCTGCAGGCATCCCGCCCTCGGTCGTCGTGGCGCTGTGGGGCATCGAGAGCAAGTACGGCGAACGGCTGGGCGATTTCGAGGTCGTGCCGGCGCTCGCCACGCTCGCGTTCAACGGCTTTCGCGCCTCGTTTTTCCGCGCCCAACTCATTGCCGCACTCAAGATCGTGTCCCAGGGTCATGTCGGGCTGCACGCGATGAAGGGCTCGTGGGCCGGCGCGATGGGCCAGTGCCAGTTCATTCCGACCACGTTTCTGCTCTATGCCGCGGATGGTGACGGCGACGGCCGCTACGACATCTGGACGAGCAAAGCAGATGTCTTCGCCTCGACGGTCAACTACCTGCATCGTGTCGGGTGGCGGCCGGGCCTGGGATGGGGCGAGGAAGTGGAAGGCTCGGCCACGGCCCGCAAAGGCGAAAGGATCGTCCGGCCAAGCGGTGCTGGTGGCCCGGCGTTCCGGACGACCGAGAATTTCCGCGCCATCCTGCGCTGGAACCAGTCTGACTTTTTCGCTCTCGCGGTCGGCCTGCTCTCCGACCGGATCGCCGCCACCTGACGGGAACCTCAAGATGAGGTATGTTTCCCGTCAAATGACACTACTGGTTGGAATGTCCCATGCTCGACGCGCACAGCTCATCCGGGGCTGTGCCTTGTTGACGTTAGCGGCATCGATGGCCGGCTGCGCTTCCCATCGCGGCGGCAGTTCCGTCGCCAGCCGGGGGATGTACAAGGTCGGCAATCCCTACACGATCGACGGCGTGACCTACGTGCCTCGGGAAGAATTCAACCACGTCGAGACGGGTGTGGCGTCGTGGTACGGGCCAGGCTTCCACGGCCGCAATACCGCCAATGGCGAGGTCTACAATCAGTCCGAGCGGACTGCAGCGCACCGGACGCTCCAGATGCCGAGCGTTGTCCGGGTTACCAATCTCGACAATGGACGCTCGACCACGGTGCGCATCAACGATCGCGGGCCCTACGCTCGCAGCCGTATTCTCGACGTATCCCGCGCCACGGCGGAAGAGCTGGGCATGATCCGTACCGGGACGGCCCACATCCGCATCGATCAGCTCCCGGCGGAGAGCATGGCCGTGAAAGAAGTGGCCTTGAGCGGCGGCGGGCCAGCGGAGCAGGAGGCAGCCATCGCTCGCGTGCAGTCTGGTGGCAGCGCGGCGCCACCGCCGACGGCTGTTGCGCAGGCACCGCCACCACCACCGCCCTCGGCTCCGCCCCCGCCAACGCCCACACCGCCGCCGTCACTGCCGCCGCAGTCGCACCAGCCCGCACCGCCGCGACCGGCTGATCAGCTCGTGTGGGCGACGCCACCTGCAGCGCCGCCGGCGGCGCCAGGCCTGGTGCGTCCGGTGAGTGCAAACGGCCCCACAATTGCCTCTCTCTCGGCGCATCCACCCGGAGGGTACTACGTGCAGGCGGGGGCCTTCTCGAATATGACCAATGCCGAGCGGCAGCGCGGCTTGATTGCCAGCTACGGGTCAACCGAGATTTCTCAGGCCTTGTCCGGTGGGCGCGAAGTCTTTCGCGTTCGTCTCGGGCCGTATACGACTTCCGATGCCGCCGGCATTGTCGCCGATCGGCTGAAGCGTTCGGGGTATGGTGATGCTCGTGTCGTGGCGGATTGATCGACTGTTCTTGATTGTTGCCTTTCTCGCGATGGCAAATGGTGCAGCCTTCGCCCCCGTAGCTCATGCTCAGCAAACCCCGGCAAAACGGACGCAGGCGCAGAAACCCGCCACAAAGCCCGCGACCAAGCCGATGGGCCCCAAGCAGGCGGCCGCCGCACAGGCAGCGAAACTGGATGCTGCCGCGCCGTCGCAAATCGGGCCCACCACGATCGCCCGCTTCGCTTATATGATCGACATGCAGACCGACACTGTGCTGCTGGCCAAGGATGCGGACAAGCCGATGGCGCCATCGTCGATGGCGAAGATGATGACGACGTATCTCCTGTTCGAGGGATTGGCGTCGGGCAAGCTCAAGCCGGAGACCCAATTCAAGGTCAGCGATCGGGCGTATGCGATCACCCGCGGGGTCCATTCTTCGACCATGTTCCTGGAACTTGGCGCCGAGGCGAGCGTCGCCGACCTGATCCAAGGCATCATCGTGGACTCGGGCAACGACGCCAGCGTCGCAGTGGCGGAAGGCATGGCCGGCAGCGAGGAAGCTTTCGCCGACCGTATGAACAAGAAGGCCCACGAACTCGGTCTGAAAGGCTCGGTCTTCAAGAATGCGTCGGGCTGGCCGGCAGAGGGCCAGTTCGTGACCGCTGCCGATCTTGCCCGACTGGCCGAGCACACGATCAAGGACTTCCCGCAGCTTTATCGCCACTATGCGCAGCGCGAATTCACCTATAATGGCAAGACACAGCCCAACCGCAACCTCGAACTCAAGACCGTGCCCGGTGTGGACGGCCTCAAGACCGGTCACACCGAGGAAGGTGGCTACGGCCAGACCACATCGGCCGTCCGTGACGGGCGTCGTCTCATTCTCGTCCTGAATGGTCTCGAATCGATCGCCGATCGCGCGCGCGAGACCGCGAGGCTGATCGAGTGGGGATTCCGCGAGACCAGCAATACGACGATCCTGCGCACCGGCGACGCCCTGGCGGAAGCGCCGGTGTGGCTGGGCGTGCAGGACAAGGTGCCGCTTGTCATTCCGACTGACGTCAAGATCACGACCGTCGTCGGCCAGTCGGCGCTGCCGCGCGCCGTTGCGAAGTTTGATGGCCCGCTTGCCGCGCCGATCGTCAAGGGAACAAAAGTTGGCGTCGCCGCGGTCACCATGCCCGATGGACGCACGGTCGAATATCCGCTGGAGACGGGCGCCGATGTCGCAAAACTCGGCATCGTCGGCCGCCTCGCGGCCACGGCTCGCCACTACCTGCTTGGCTGGCTCTCGTGACGGCAGCCGTCCGCGGGCGCTTCATCACCTTGGAGGGCGGAGAGGGGGCAGGGAAGTCGACACAGATCTCGCGCCTCAAGAGCTGGCTCGAATCGCACGGACATACCGTGCTGACCACTCGTGAGCCCGGTGGCTCACCCGGCGCCGAGATGATCCGAAAACTCCTGGTCGAAGGGCCAGCCGATCGGTGGGACGGGATGACCGAGGCACTGCTGCATTTCGCAGCCCGCCGCGATCATTTGCATGCGACCGTATGGCCAGCGCTCGATCGTGGCACATGGGTCGTGAGTGACCGCTTTGCCGATTCCACACGTGCCTATCAAGGCTATGGCCACGGCCTCGACCTTTCCATGCTCGACCGATTGTACGCGATCGCCATCGGCGATTTCGGGCCGGATCTCACGCTGATCCTCGATTTGCCAGTGGAAGCCGGCTTGGCTCGTGCCGCCACTCGGCGCGGTGTAGAGACGCGCTATGAAAGCCTGCCGCGCACCTTTCACGACCGGGTCCGCGCGGGCTTCCTGGAGATCGCCAGACGCGAACCGGTTCGGTGTGCGGTGATCGATACGGATCGCGAGGTCGAAGCCGTGACGCGCGATGTGACGCGCATCGTCGGCGAACGGCTGGGGGCCTGAGCCGATGGCGCGCGGCAAGACGAGCGCTGATCCGGCGGAGCTCGAAAAGCTTGAATGGCCGTACGATTGGCCGCCGCCCTGGCGCAACGATCGCCTGATTGGACACGAGGCCGCGGAGCGGACGATGCTGACGGCCCAGAAAAGTGGCCGATTGCATCATGCCTGGCTGATCACCGGACCCCGCGGCATCGGCAAGGCGACGCTCGCCTGGCGCTTTGCGCGCTTCCTGTTGGCCGGCCAACAGGGCGGCCTGTTCGCCGGCACGACGGATGGCCTCGACGTGGCTGCCGACGCGCCAGGCCGGGCGCTGGTCGATGCGCGTTCGCATCCCGACCTGTTCCACCTTCGCCGCAGCCTCAATCCCGACACCGGGCGTATTCGCGCCGAGATCTCGGTCGACGACGTGCGCGGCCTGGGTGAATTCATGCACATGACGCCGGCAATGGGTGCGTGGCGTGTTGCGATTGTCGATGCCGCCGACGAGATGAATCGCAATGCCGCCAACGCCGTGCTTAAGGTTCTCGAGGAACCGCCGCCCAACGCCGTTCTGCTGATCGTGGCGCACGCTCCCGGGCGCCTGCTGCCGACGATCCGCTCGCGCTGCCGGCGCCTGCCGTTGCATCCGCTATCGAAAGAGACGGTGGTGCGATTGGTGGGAGAATATGCGCCGTCTGTCCCGCAGGAGGAGAGGGAGGCGCTGGCCGGTCTCGCCGACGGCAGCGTTGGCCGCGCGCTCGAGCTTGCGAGCGCGGGAAGCCTCGGCCTCTACCGCGATATGATGGAGGTACTGGCGACTCTGCCTGATCTCGACATGGCGCGCTTGCACGGTTTCGCCGAACGCTTTGCACGCCGTGGCGAGGAGGCGAATGCCGACTGGCGTTCCCTCAACTATCTGCTCGACGGATGGTTGAAGGAACTGGCCCGCTGGGCCGCCGTAGGTGAAGAGAGGGCCGCAATCGTGGCGGCCGAGCGTGGCCTGCAGGCAAGATTGTTGGCCGCGGCGAGCCTTGATCGCTGGATGGAGGCGTGGGAAAAGGTCGCCCATCTGTTGTCCCGTACCGACGCCGTCAATCTCGATCGCAAGCAGGCGGTGCTCGTCAGCTTCCTGGCTCTCCAATCGGCGATGCGCTAAGGCGCTGAACCCGGCGCTCCGGGAGAGGGGCGACAGTCCGGAGTTCAGGCATCATGTCGAGTCGCACATATTACATCACGACGCCCATCTACTATGTAAACGACGTGCCCCACATCGGGCACGCCTATACCAGCCTCGCCTGCGATGTGTTGGCGCGTTTCATGCGGCTGGACGGGCGCGATGTCCATTTCCTTACCGGCACCGACGAGCACGGCCAGAAGATCGAGAAGGCCGCAGCGGCAGCCGGCATGGCGCCGCAGGCCTTCACCGACAAGGTGAGCCAGTCCTTCCGCGACCTTGTCGTCGCCATGAACTACAGCCCCGACAACTTCATCCGCACGACCGAACCCCGGCACTACGCGGCCTGCCAGGCGCTGTGGGAAAAGCTGGTGGCGGCCGGCGATATCTATCTCGGCAAGTATGCCGGTTGGTATTCGGTGCGCGACGAAACCTATTTCGTGGAAGGTGAGACCGAGGTCGGACCCGATAACAAGCGGCGCGCCATCTCGACCGGTGCCGAGGTCGAATGGGTCGAGGAGCCATCCTACTTCTTCAAACTCTCGGCCTGGGCCGATCGGCTGCTGACCTTCTACGAGAAGAACCCGGATTTCATCGGACCCGAGAGCCGGCGCAATGAAGTCATCAGCTTCGTGAAGGGGGGGCTGCAGGACCTTTCGGTCTCGCGCACCAGCTTCTCCTGGGGCGTCCCTGTGCCAGGTGATTCCAAACACATCATGTATGTGTGGCTGGACGCCCTCACGAACTACATCACCGAATGCGGCTATCCGGATACGAACAATCCGCTCTGGAAATACTGGCCGGCCGATCTTCATATGGTCGGCAAGGACATCATCCGCTTCCATTGCGTATTCTGGCCGGCCTTCCTGATGGCGGCCGGGCTTGCACTCCCCAAACGCGTCTTCGCGCATGGCTGGTGGACGAACGAGGGCCAGAAGATCTCCAAGTCTCTCGGCAATGTCATCGATCCGATTGAACTCGCGAAAACCTACGGACTGGATCCGGTACGTTACTTCCTGCTGCGCGAGGTACCATTCGGCAACGATGGCGATTTCCAGAGACGTGCCCTGATCGGTCGCCTCAACGGCGATCTCGCAAACGCCTACGGCAATCTCTGTCAGCGCGTGCTGTCGATCGTCGGCAAGAGCTGTGAGGGCAAGGTGCCGGCCAAGGGGCCGCTGCAGGCTGCCGACAATGCCCTGCTCGACCGCGCGCACGGCCTGTTGGCGATCGTACGGATGGAGCTCGACGAGCAGGCCTTCCATCGCGCCTTGGCGGCGATCTGGGAAGTGATCGCCGATGCCAACCGCTACGTCGATGCGCAGGCGCCCTGGGCGCTTGCCAAGACCGATCCGGCGCGGCGCGACACGGTCCTCTGGGTGCTGGCCGAAACCATCCGCCGCGTGACTCTGCTGGTGCAGCCCTTCATGCCCGATTCGACGGCGAAGATCCTCGATCAGCTTGCTGTGCCGACCGATAGCCGAACGTTTGCCGCCTTTGATCGCGAGCTTCGACCGGGAACGACCTTGCCGAAGCCGCAGGGTGTTTTCCCGCGTTTTGTCGAGGCGGCGAAGGCGGAGAACTAGATGCTGATCGACAGTCACTGCCATCTCGACTTTCCCGAGCTGTCCAACGATGAAGCCGGCGTCCTGGCGCGGGCGCAGACAGCGGGGATCGCCGGCATGCTCACTATCGGAACGCGACTCGATCAGTTCGATCGCGTGCGCGCCATTGCCGAGCGGCACGCCAATGTTTGGTGCTCGGTCGGCGTGCACCCGCACGAAGCGAAGGAGGAGGGGCAGCATGCCCCCGATCGACTGATCGCAGCGACCCGGCATCCCAAGGTCGTGGGCATCGGCGAGACCGGCCTCGACTTCTATTACGAACACAGTCCGCGCGAGGAGCAGGCCGAGAGCTTCCGTACCCACATTGCGGCCGCGCGCGAGACGGGCCTGCCGCTGATCGTCCATACCCGTGACGCCGATGCCGAAACCGGCGACATCCTGGAGGAGGAGTACGCGAAAGGCGCCTTCACCGGGCTGATTCATTGCTTCAGCTCCGGCCCTGCAATCGCGAGGCGTGCGCTGGCGCTCGGGATGTACATCTCCATTTCGGGAATCGTGACCTTCAAGGCGGCGGACAGCCTGCGTGCCATCGTTCGCGACCTGCCGATAGACCGACTGTTGGTCGAGACCGACGCGCCCTATCTCGCACCCGTTCCGAAGCGTGGCAGGACCAATGAGCCGGCCTTCGCCGCCCACACGGCCGCCAAGGTCGCAGAGCTCAAGGACATGGGCGTTGGGGAACTCGAGGCAGCAACGACCGAGAACTTCTTCCGGCTGTTTACAAAAGCGGAGCGGTCGGCATGCGTGTGACGATCCTGGGCTGCGGGACATCCGGTGGCGTGCCGCGCGTTGGCGGCAACGGCGGATTGGGTGACTGGGGGGCGGCCGATCCGCAGGATCCCCGGAACCGGCGTACCCGCTGCTCGATCCTGGTGCAGGATCAAGGCAAGACCGTTCTGGTCGATACCTCCCCGGATCTGCGCGCCCAGCTCCTCGCTGCCAAGGTCGAGCGCGTGGATGCCGTCATCTGGACACACGACCATGCCGACCAATGTCATGGCATCGACGATCTGCGGCCGTATGTGTTTCATCAGGGCGTCATCGAAGCCTGGGCCGATAAACGCACGCTCGGCATTCTACGTCGGAGATTCGGCTACTGTTTCGAGGCGGAAGAGGGCGGGTTCTACAATCCACTCTACCGGGCCAATGAGATCGAGGGCCCCTTCGCGGCCAGCGGCCTTGCGGTTACCCCGATCCCCCTAGATCATGGGACGATTCCGTCACTCGGTTTCCGGTTCGGCGGGATCGCCTATGCCAATGACGTGGTCGCCCTGACAGATGCCGCCTTCGGTCTCATGTGCGGCGTCGAGGTGTTGATCGTCGACGCCATGCGCTACCGGCCGCATCCGACGCATGCTCATCTCGACCTCGCCCTCGGCTGGATTGCGCGTGTGGCGCCGAAGCGGGCGTTTTTGACCAATCTCCACATCGATATGGACTATGCTGAGCTTGTACGGCGTATACCAGCCCATGTTTCGCCATGTTACGATGGATTGGTCATAGATTTATGATATTAATCAATATGTTAGTGAAATTAACTAATGTAAAATATAAAAGAAAACAAAAGGAGTCCGGTCGAGCCTTTCTCGTTGCGGTCGGGCTTGCGCTTTGCTGG
>JAFEBU010000078.1 GCA_018242505.1 Pseudomonadota bacterium | reverse complement strand
CGGCCGGCCTTGTGAGACCCGATACAGCACCACCGATCCCCGGACCGGCGAGTGCGGACAGATCCTTGAAACCCTCAAGGGACAACCGCCAAGCGATCGCAAATTACAGAGCCACTACCTAGTTGGCTTTTTCGTCTTTGTGGTCATTGCTGGCTTTCAGAAGTGAAAGTTGCGATGAAGATGCTGCTCGCCGCAATGCTGGTAGACGCCCTTCATGCCGCGCTTGAAGATGCTGTAGAAGCTTCCAGCGTGTTCGTATGGGCATCGTCGCGAACATACTCGCCGCGAGTGTGCTCGACGGTCTCATGACCAGCGAACAGCTTGCTGATGGTCGTGTAGTGGCGGCCCTCGTCTGTCATGAGCACGCTTTTCACGGCGGACGTTGTTGGCGACGATGCGGCCGATTTCCTTCACGCCCACCTTGTCGATATGGAAGCTACGGACGGAACCGCCCCGCTCCACGACAGATAAGACAGCCCGCTTGTGGCCGTAGCCGCCACGCTTCTTCTTGCTGCCCGCCTTGCGGCCGATGAAGATCTCGTCCGCTTCCACGGCGCTACCCTCGCCGCCGAGGGGCGGCAGCATCCCGTCGCGCATCGCTTCACGGATACGGTGCGCAATAAACCACGCGGTTTTGTAGGTCACACCAAGAACACGATGCAGCTGGTGTGCGCTAAAGCCCTTCTTGCTGCTGGTGAGCAGGTAAGTAGCCTGAAGCCACTTGTGCAGCGGCACGTGGCTGGACTCGTACACGGTTCCGACCTTGATTGTGAATTGCTTCCGGCACTCGTAGCACTTCTTCAGACCCGGACGGGTGGTCTTGCCCTTCAGCTGGCCGATCTTGGCCGCGTCCGCGTTGCCGCAATGGGGGCAGGTTGGGCCGTTCGGCCACAGCTGGCCTTCAAGGAAAGCGTAGGCGGCGGCTTCGTCGTGGAAGTAGGGCTTGGACAGGACAGACATGGCGGGCCTCAAGAAGTGCCTTAAACCTATGACTTGAGGCTGGGTGTGTCAGGTATATAATCGCCAAGCAAGACGACAAGCAGCGATCGGGGGGAATGGCTGTCTAGCCGGCCAACAGCAATGGGTTCGGCGCGTGCCGAAGCCACCCGGCCTCCACGACCAGTAAATCCAATCCCAGCGTCGCCAGATCGTCTGCAAAGGGATCGACCGACATGCCTTTGGCTTGATAGAGCACTTTCGAGTAAGTCCCGCAGTCATCGCAGGTTTCTGCTTTGACCACATCCGAGCCTCCGTCGACCGCCCTTAAGTTGACCGCACGCGACCCGCCGCAGGTGACGCACACCGCACGGACGTGATTCCACGCCGTAGAGCAAAGCGAACAGTAGAGATAGCGTGCTCCAGGGGTTTGGCCAGACGCGGTAACGAGGCCGGCAACCGGCGTCGAGCCGCAACACGGACATAGGCTACGGTTCGGCAGCAATCGCAAGGACGACACAGGCAAACTCGCCGCCATGCGGGTAAAATTGACCTGCAGCGCGGCAGCAACGTGCAGCATCGAACCAACGTCCGCGGCGTCCACGTCTCCTTGGAGAAAGCGGTCGGCCAGCATCTCGATCGCCTTGGCGTCACGCCCGCGTAAGCGATCGATGACGCTCCGGCCTTCGGGCGGCAAAGGATAGTCGTCGAAACAGTCGAGCAGCAGAGCAAGACCTTTCCGCCACTCCTCATTCCGTCGGTACCCATCTCCCGCAAGCGGCGGTCTGCGCGCCTCTACCGCTTGCTGCACCGCAGCCAGTTCCAGACTGGTGGGAGGCGGCAGCGTCGCAGCCACATGGTGTTGTGCCTCGCTGAGTTTCATCAGGAAGCGTAGCCATTCCTGCATCGGATGCCCGGACACCAACTCTCCGAGCCGTTTGGCAGTTCCGGCAAACCTCCGGGCAGGATCGGGAAGGATCAGCGCTTCCGGCGCCTTGACGCCGCCTGACGCCGCCCCCGTCCATTTGCCCTGAGAGGCGACCTCGCCTTGCCTCATGGGCCTGCCTCAGCGAGGCGCAGGACCGCGGTCCGCACGCGGCCGAGGTCCCGTCGAGCCCGTCGCAGCCAGGCGGCGCAGCCATTTACGATGATGTCGCCAGGCCCAGCCCGGTGTCACATAACCTTGCGTCATTGCCCGCATCGAACCCCTGACCCAGATGGCGGCATAGACATGAATGATCCAGACAATGATCGCCGCGATGGCGGCCAAGCTGTGAATGAGAACGGCAATCCGCTGCTGCTCGATCGTCGTGTAGGCCGAAAAATAGACATCCCAGATCACCAGGCCCGTTATGAACATCACCGGTACAAGAAACGCCATCGACCAAAAGACGAATTTCTGGCCGGCATTGAAACGAGCGACTTCGGGGACACCCTCCTCCTTGTTGGCCAGCACGCTATCGATTGCCTTCATCCAATTGATATCGTCGCGGTTCAATAGATTGTCGCGCCAGAACTGCACGATCAAGCCGGCGTAGCTCAGCATCAACACAGTCCCGATCCAGGGATGGATGGCTCGGGTCCACTGGCCGCCGCCGAACAACTCCGCCAGGAAAAACAGCATGGGATGAAACATCGCGAGCCCCGAAAAGAGCAGAAGTATGAAACAGCCACCGGTAATCCAGTGATTGATCCGTGCTGCTGTTGTGTTTCGGGTTAACGTTCCCTTGGGCTGTGTCATCGCGAATCGTCCGTCTTGCGCAACAGGCGCTGCGCATTGGCCTCGTCTTCGGGCTGCACCTCGTTAGGCCCGGCCACGATCCAGTGGAAAAATGCAGTGACGGCCGTAAAGGCGATCCCTGCAAGTGCCAGCGGTTTCACGATGCCCTTCCACAAATCGACAAGGATGCTGATCCGCGGATTGTCCGGCAGGCCGGCGTAGATCGACGGCTTGTCCGCGTGGTGCAGGACGTACATCACATGCGTGCCTCCCACACCTGACGGATCGTAGAGTCCCGCATTGGAAAAGCCCCGTGATTTGAGATCGACGACGCGTTCTTCGGCCCAGGTCTTCATGTCGGCTTTCGTCCCGAACATGATTGCGCCGGTCGGGCAGGCCTTGACGCAGGCCGGCTCCAGACCGACCGCAACGCGATCGGAGCACAGCGTGCACTTGTAGGATTTGTGGTCCACCTGACTGATGCGGGGAATGTCGAATGGGCAGCCCTTCACGCAATAACCGCAGCCAATGCAGTTCTCACTGATGAAATCCACGATCCCGTTCGCATACTGCACGATCGCTCCGGGTGCGGGGCAGGCCTTCAGGCAACCCGGATCCTCGCAATGCATGCAGCCATCCTTGCGGATCAGCCACTCGAGATCACCCTTGTCGTTTTCCCATTCGGCAAAGCGCATCAGGGTCCAAGTGCTCGGGCTGAGATCCGCCGGGTTGTCATACGATCCCTCGAAGTGGCCGATCTCGTCCCGCAGGTTGTTCCATTCCATGCAGGCGGCCTGACAGGCCTTGCAGCCGATGCAACGGCTGACATCGATGAGCTTCGCGACTTCCTGTTCGTGATCGCGGACGGACGGCGGCGTCAGGGTCGATGCCGAGCGTCTAATGTAGTTCTGGGACTGGAGATCCGCCATCGACTCACTCCTTCGGAGCGTGGGCTTTCTCGACATTGACCAGGAATGCCTTGAACTCCGGCGTCTGAGAATTGGCGTCGCCGACGGACGGCGTCAGCGTGTTGGCTCCATAACCCTTGCGTGCCTGCCCGGTGAATCCCCAGTGCAACGGCACGCCAATCACGTGCGTCGGCTTTCCGTTCACCTCCAGGGGACGGATGCGCTTGGTGACATAGGCCTTGCACACGATGGCGCCGCGCTTCGAGGCCACGCGCACCCAGCCTCCCTGCTCGATCCCCTTCTGCCTCGCCAGGACTTCACCGATCTCGACGAACTCTTCAGGCTGCAGGATTGCGTTGATCAGCGCATGCTTGGTCCAGAAATGGAAGTGCTCGGTCAACCGGTAAGTGGTGGCCACGTACGGAAATTCCTTTGCAGTTCCGAAGGCCGCCCTGTCATCCGCAAAGACCCGCGCCGCCGGGTTCGACCGGACCTTGGGGTGCAGGACATTCTCCGACGGCGACTCGAACGGCTCGTAATGCTCCGGGAACGGACCGTCGGCCATCTGGTCGCGCGCGAACAGCCGGCCGACGCCCTCGGCGTTCATGATGAACGGGCCGACAGCATCGGATGGCTTCGTGGTCGGGCCGTAGTCGGGCACATCAATGCCCACCCATCGACTGCCATTCCATTGGATGATGGGCTTCTCTGGATTCCAGGCCTTCCCGGCGGCGTCGGCGCTCGCCCGATTGTACAGAATGCGTCGATTGGCCGGCCAGGCCCATGCCCAGTTCGGCGCAAGCCCCTGCTCTCGCGGGTCGGTGGCGTCTCGACGAGCCATCTGGTTGCCCTTCTCGGTAAAGCAACCCGAGAAAATCCAGCAGCCGCTGGCGGTCGTGCCGTCGTCCCGCAACTGGGCGAAGCCTTCCAGCAGTTGTCCGGCATGCGCCGTGACGGCGCCATTCGAATCCTTGAGATCTGCCAGTGCCCGGCCATTCATCTCCTTTGCCAACTCCTCCGGATCGGGATTGGCTGGGTCCGTGTAGTTCCACGTCAGGTTCAGGATCGGATCAGGGAACGCACCTCCTTCCTTGCGATACATCTCGCGCAGACGGTGGCAGAGGCCGGTCATGATCCAGATGTCGGACCGCGCCTGCCCTGGCGGATCGGCTGCCTTCCAGTGCCACTGCAGCCAGCGCGACGAATTCACCAGCGAGCCGTTCTCCTCGGCGAAGCAGGAGGTCGGCAGTTGGAAGACTTCCGTCTGGATCGCGGCCGGATCGGACGGATTCTGGGGCCCGAAATTCTCCCAAAAACGCGAGGTTTCCGTGTCCAGCGGATCCATCGTGACCAGGAATTTCAGCTTGCCGAGCGCACGGCGGGTCTTGCCTCTGTCCGGAAAGGCCTGCATCGGATTGAAGCCCTGGCAGATGTAGCCGTTCATTTGGCCGTTCGCCATCATCTCGAAGGCGCGGATGATGTCGTATAGAGGGACGTCGAGTTTCGGCAGCCAGTCGTAGGACCAGTCGTTGTCGGCGCGCGCCGCATCGCCGTAGATCGCCTTCTGGAAGCTGACGAAGAACTTGCGGTAGTTTTGCCAGTAGCTCGTCTGGCCAGGACGCAGAGGTTTGAACTGCCGCGTCTTCATGTAGTCCTCGAACGTCGGCTCGGCGTCCGTCGGCAGCCGCAAATAGCCGGGCATCAGCTCCGAGAGAAGGCCGACATCGGTCAGGCCCTGGATGTTCGAGTGACCGCGCAGGGCATTCATGCCGCCGCCGGCGACGCCGATGTTGCCCAGCAGGAGTTGCACCATCGCCATCGCACGGATGTTCTGCGAGCCTACCGAGTGCTGCGTCCAGCCGAGCGCGAACAGGCTCGTCAGCGCCTTGTCCGGCGCCGCCGTACCGGCAAACAACTCGCAGATCTGCAGATACTTGTCCTGCGGCGTGCCGCAGATGCGCGACACCGTCTCGGGCGTGTAGCGGTCGACGTGATTGCGCAGAAGCCTCATCACGCAACGCGGGTGCTGCCACGTGTCGTCGGCCTTGGCAAAGCCCTGCTCGTCGAGCTCGTAGTCCCAATCCGATCGGTCGTAGCCGTTGATCTCCTCCCTGTAGCCGCTGAACAGACCGTCCTCGAAACCGAAACCCTCTTTGACGAGGAGGCTTGCATTCGTATAGGCGCGCACATAGTCGTGCTGGATCGCGTCTTTCTCCAGCAGATAGCGGATCAGGCCATTCAGGAACGCGATATCGGTTCCTGGCCGGATGGGCGCGTAGACATCGGCGACCGAAGCCGTGCGGGTATAGCGCGGATCGATGACCAGAAGCTTTGCGCCGTTCTCGATCTTGGCCTCGACCACCCATTTGAAACCGCACGGATGGGCCTCCGCGGCATTGCCGCCCATGACGACGATGACATTGGCATTCTTGATGTCCTGCCAGGTGTTGGTCATGGCGCCTCGGCCGAATGTCGGGGCCAGACTGGCCACCGTCGGTCCGTGTCAAACCCTTGCCTGGTTGTCGAAAACCACCATCCCCAGCGAGCGCGCAACCTTCCAGGTCAGGTACGAGGTCTCGGTCGACGAGGCGGAAGCCGCCAGCATGCCGGTGCTGGTCCACCGATTGACCTGGGTGCCTGCTGCGTTCCTGGTGATGAAATTCCTGTCGCGATCCTCCTTCATCAGCCTTGCGATGCGGTCGAGGGCGAAGTCCCAGGAGACTTCCTTGAATGCGCCACTCCCCGGCGCCCGATATCTGGGTGACTTCAGCCGCGTTGGCGCATGGACGACGTCGAGCAGCGCCGATCCCTTTGGACACAAAGTGCCGCGATTGACCGGATGATCGGGATCGCCCTCGATATGGATGATGTTGGATCGGGCGTTCTTCGCCCGGTCGCCCATGCTGTAGATGAGAATGCCGCAGGAGACCGAACAATAGGTGCAGGTGTTGCGGGTTTCGGCAGCCGCCGTCAACTTGAACGGCCTGATCGCGGCAGCGAGCGCCGAACCGCTACTACCGAAACCGAGCACGCCGATGGCGGAAGTCGCCAGACCTGCGCTTGTAAGCTTGATGAAGCCTCTGCGGCCGACTTGCATCGTTAAATCCTACTATGAACAGCCAGCGACCAATACCCTTGTTTGCGCCAGGTCACTAACGAATCGACGCTGCGAGCCGCGCGGCCTGATCGATGGGCATCTTGTCGATGGCAATTGGCACGACCGTCCCGTCGGGCGTTCTGGCAACGTCGGGCCGTGGAATCGAAAAAGCTTTTGGGACAAGGGGAAGCCCCATCGCTTCGATACCCGTCTGGTATCCTCCTCTCGCACGCCATCGATGTCGGCCCCTACGCAAGCCCAGTTTATCGCGCCCCGGAACTCTGGACGAAGCAGGCACCATAGGAGCCGTAACAAAAGTAGCCGTAACAAACCGTCATCTTGACGGCGTGTGCTGGGATACCGCTTCGTTTGGCCGACAGAGTTAGTCATGTCATTGCCAAGAAGGAAGAAGGTCGTCGTCGAACGCAACATTGGTACGCGCACATCTTCGATTCCTTCGGGCGACACGTGCATTATCGAATGCTGACACGTTCGTCACAACAGATGTGCCAACTTGAGTAGGCTTGCAATATCAACGAGTTAAGATTCGATCCTCGTTCTCCCATCGACAATTTGTCCAAACGGTAAGGACAATTTATCCATCGAACGTCGCGGGCATCGACTGCAACAGCCAGCGGAAGGCAAGGGCCGCCGCCAATTGCAAGTGCCGCCAATTGCAAATATGGATTCTTTCAACTGCGTATCCGCCGATACTTCCTCTCCGACATCGAGTCGCGCCGACTATCACAACCGAACTTGGTTTTGGTTTGCGCATTGTCATCGCGCAGATGTAACGTCACTTCCACGAATCAAGCGACTGTGTCGGGCGTCGTGGATCTGGTGGTCGAATCTGCCAAATCTTCTAAGGAAGGCACTCGAAGCTGGTTACCGGGTGTGATTGGTAGGTGCGGACCACCGAAGCTCACACGCGTGTTGTTCCTGGCTGGATGTCGATGGTTTGATTCGCAGGCGTGCGATGGAAGCCAGCCGATCTCGCAGTCTCGCGAAGACCAAGGAGCGGTTAGTGGCAATTGCCGTTCTATTTGCGAGAAGCTGAGCGACCGCAAGCCAGGAGGACTGGTCGATGACAAATGCATCGAGACCCTCAGCGATACCGGAAAGGGCTGTTGGTCAGCGGCCCGCCAGGTCCAGCTGGTTTGTGACGCTTGGTATGGTCTACCTCATGGCAGGTGCCCTCGCGGCCGGGCATCTGGTCATCGCGACGATCGTGACAGTCTACTATATCGGCGCATTGATGACGGCCGCAGGCGCAGTCCACGTGATCCACGCCTTCCAGCACAGACCTTGGGGAGGCTTTCTCTGGTGGTTGCTGGCAGGATTCCTTTACGCGGCTGGCGGCATCTTTGCGTTCCTGAATCCCATGCTGGCATCATCTGCCTTGACGTTTGCTCTCGCGATCCTCGTGCTCGGATCGGGCGTAACACGGACATTGCTTGGCTTTCACATGCGACCGGGAAAGGGTTGGCGGTGGATCGTTGCCTCGGGTGTCGCCTCGATCATCGTCGGCCTGGTCTTTCTATCAGGCTGGTCTGCCAATAGCCTGTGGCTTCCTGGATTGATACTGACTGCAGACCTGTTCTTTCAGGGCTGCACGCTCCTTCTGTTCGGGATGGGTCTTAAGGCTACTGCCTAGGAAGTCGGCTGAGGAACCATGCCAGGAGAGGTTAACGAGAAGCCATCGAGGCAGCATGGCAATACGCGTGTGAATCTGGCTTGCCTGCTCGGTACGGAGGAACTCTTGCTTGGTACGGAGGAACTGTTGTTGGGATCACCGGAAAAGGAGACGTCATGAACGCGACGAAGAAGCTCCATGACATCGGCCAAAGTCTCTGGGTCGACAACATCACGCGCGACATGCTGAACGACGGCACACTTAGGGATTACATCGACAACCTTTCGGTCACCGGACTGACGTCGAATCCGACGATTTTTGATCAAGCCATCCGGAAGAGCGCGATGTACGACGATGACATTGCGCGGAAAATGCCAAAGGTCGAATCGACCGAGGAGTTGTTCTTCGAACTGGCGCTAGATGATCTGCGGTGGGCTGCCGATCACTTCCAGTCTATTTTTGAGCGGACAGACGGAGTGGACGGCTGGGTGTCGCTGGAAGTCTCGCCGCTCCTGGTCCATGATACCGACAGTACGCTCTCGGCTGCCTGCGACCTGCACCGACGCGCCGGCAAGCGGAATCTCTTCATCAAGATACCCGGCACGCAGGAGGGGCTTCCGGCCATCGAGGCAGCCACCTTCGCTGGCGTCCCAGTCAATGTGACGTTGCTCTTCTCGCGCGAGCAGTATGTCGCGGCTGCAGAGGCATATTTGCGCGGAATCGAGCGGCGCATCCAGGCCGGCCTCAATCCCGCGGTCGCTTCCGTTGCGTCGATCTTCGTTAGCCGCTGGGATGCCATAGTTGCCGGCAAGGTGCCGGTCGAGCTGAAGAACCGGCTAGGCATTGCCATGGCGCAGCGCACCTACAAAGCGTACCGCGACTTTCTGGACTCGACGCCGTTTCAGCGTGCGGCCAACAACGGCGCTCGTGCCCAGCGGCTCCTGTGGGCCAGCACCGGCACAAAGGATCCCGAGGCCTCAGACATTCTCTATGTGAAGGCGCTCGCGTCTCCATTCACCGTCGACACCATGCCCGAAGCAACGCTCAAGGCCTTTGCCGATCATGGCGAGGTCGACGGTCTTCTGGCGGCGGACGGCGGCGATTGCGAGGCGACGCTCGATGGCTTCGCCGATGCCGGGATCGACACCGATCTATTGGCCGCGCGTCTCCAAGACGAGGGCGCCGCTTCCTTTGTGAAGTCCTGGAACGAACTCATGGATTGCATCAAATCCAAGAGCGGAGCGATCCGAAAGGCGCGCTGAATTATCTGACAAGCCTCGATATAGCCGCGGAAATCGTGTCGAGTCCGCCAATAGCAGCCCGGGCGCCTCGCAATTTGGCCCCTTGCCCCTGATCCGAGGTTTGCTCATGTGGAAGGCGCGAGGCCCTTAATGTTGCGCGCCCTTCAAGGCGACCTGCGCAGTGGCGCCAACCTCGATAACGACGAAGATTCCCATGACGAACACGACTTTGGATCGACAAAGATTCTGCTGAAGAGGGTCTACTGCCATGATCCGATGCTCTCCACGATCCGACGCCTTCCTCGTCAAAACCCGGTGGCCGGATCGCCGGACAGCAGCTGAGGACAGAGCATTCTATAGGTGAACTGCGTGGCACTGTCGGTCCTATCAAAACGCAATACCACATCAAAGCGCTCTTCCGGCCACTCGGTAGGAGGCCTTTCCTGAAGGATGGGAATCATTGGAACAATGTTCTTGACGATCGCATCGTGCTCCCACGCCAGAAGTACGACGCCCGAGAGAGCCAGAAGTTCTCGCACCAGGTGTTCTTCGTCACCTTTAGCGAAGTTTAGGTTCGGCTGTAGTCCCAGCCGCTCGGCCAAAGCAGAGATTGTTTCGAAGGGACGGCGGCTGGGGCCATGATGCAATCGATCGGGCGGACCTGGCATGGCGGCGTAGATCTTCAGCGGCTTTGGATAATCGGGGCGGAACAATTCGGTGCCGAACAGCGCAGTCCATGCTCCCGCGCGTTGCCAGCCGCGGACCACTAGCGATTCTTTGTCGTGCTCGCCCTTATGGGTCAGGCCGGGCCCATGCCAGTCCTCCTTGGGCTTCTCTGCATGCCGAATCATGAGAAGGGTGAGAGCGTTCACAAGCATCTCCTTTGGCAGGCTGCGAAAATTGACGTTCCGCGACCGAGCGTCACAACCATCGATCGATCCGCTGGAAACCGAGCTTCTCCCGGGCAAATCCAAGCAACTGGCAGAAGCCTGAGATCTCCTAATTCAATGCCTTTGTTGACGCTTTTAACGGGTTCGAGTTCCAGCGGAAAGTCGTCGAAGTGGTTGCAGGTGTAGCCGTGGCACTAATGCGCGGCTTGTCGTACGACAGCAGGAGGCGGAGCGTTGATGGCCCGCCACCGGCACTGATCTCCATAGCTGCCCGGTTTTCCCACCAACGCCGGCATGGGACCGCCTTCATCGCAGACGCTGTTTGACGCCAGTCGCTGCGTAGGCCAGTTCTTCGACGATTTCGCCACCAAGCAAATGCGTTGCAACGATCCGGTCTATTCCCGCTTCGTCAACACCGCCATAGAGCGTGCCTTCGGGCCAGACCTGCACGACCGGCGCAAGGCTGCAGGGGCCGAGGCAGCTCGTCTTGGCACTCATCATGCCCTCGCCCGCCGTGCGTAATGACAAGCGCTTCTGCTCGTTGCGCAGATGCCCCCAGATCACTGACGCGCCAACCGAGTTGCACGGCCCACCCATGCAGACCAGCACGCGGCGTTTCTGCGCAGGAACCACAGATCCGTCCATGCCCGCGGCTTTCGCGCCCTCGACCGGCGTGATTGCGGACGACGTGATCAGCCCAGCAACCAGCATCGTCATGAGCTCAGGGTTGCCGGGAAATGGGGCCAGGCCAATTGGAGGCCAAGTGCCACCCTGCTCTGCTTGCCACCGCGCGACCGTGCGCTTGAGCCAATTCTCGAAAGCAGGATCGGCCGGCACGATCAACGGTACGATCAGGATGGGCATGTCGTCCGCCGCCCAATCCATCAGGACCGCGCGAAGCGACGGTGTGCCTTCTTCGCTAAAAGCGAAAGCTGCATCACTGACGCCCGGCAACGAAGCCGCACTTGCACGCAGGCGTGCCAGTTCGCCGAGCGGTACTACCGACGTCGCTGTTCGCGTGAGCAGCAGCACCCGCTTTGGGGACGGAGTTGTCGACATCACGCTTCTCCCACTGGGATGCATCCACGCCGGTCCGACCGCGACGAGCCGGAAAGCCATGCCAGGCAGCCAGGCACCGGCCACTTCAATGGCGCCAGTGTAGCGACTTGCAAGCGATGGGCCGCGACACTCAACCCAACCGATGGCGTTTCGCCGCCGAACATCGGTCTTTCCTATCTGCGTTCGAACTCATGCACGACGTTATTGAGGTTCCGTGGTCGCGCCCCGCCGCTTTCGAGGAATTGCGCTCGGGCCCGCGAGCGCGAAAGCTTGCCAGAGGACGTGCGGGGCAAGCCAGGCTGGCGACCGATCAAGATGACCCTGACGTCAATGCCGACCGTTTCCTTCACGGCCTGGCGCACCTGGCCTTCGAAGGATTCGCGTACCGAAGGGTCGGCTGGCCGACCCTCGACCATGACAATGACCTTTTCAGACTCGCCATCTTCCACCGAGAAGGCACAACACTCCCCGCGGCGCACGCACGATAAATTTTCGATAGCTCCCTCGATATCCTGCGGCCAGATGTTGCGGCCATTGACGATGATCAGATCTTTGGCACGACCGCTGATCACCAATTCGTCGCCGCGCCAGTAGCCGAGGTCGCCTGTGTCGAGCCACCCATCGTGGACAGGGCTTGCTCCCTGGCGGAAATAGCCCGGCATGACGCTCGGCCCCTGGACGAAGATTCGTCCGATCTTCCGCTCCCCAAGTACTTTTTCCTCGTCTCGGATTTCCACGCGATGGCCGCTGAGTACATGGCCGCAGACCACGAAGTCGCGGTCTTTGCCCGTTTGAGGATCGGCGAAGGTATCGACCTTGATGCCCGAAAGAGGACGACCGAAACTCAACCCGACACAAACCTCAGCCATGCCGTAGCTGGCCATGAAAGCATTTGGGTCGAAGCCGTTTGGCGCAAAGGTTCTCGCGAAGCGATCCAGGATGGCCGGCTGGATCATGTCGGCGCCCACGCCTGCGAGGCGCAGACTGGACAGATCGAGATGATCCAGCGTCTGGGTCGACGCGCGACGGACGACCAGATCGTAGCCGAAGCCCGGGCTGTAGGTGATCGAGGCGCGCCGCCGCGAGATCATGGACAGCCATTGCAGCGGACGACGCGCAAAATCATGGGGAGCCATGAGATCAATACTTCGCTGGGCGCACATCGGAGCCAATATAAAGCCGACCAACCCCATATCGTGATAGAGCGGCAGCCAGCTTACACCGGCATCGATTTCGGAGACTTCCTGGGCTGCAAGCGAGCCATCGATATTCGCCATCAACTGGTCCTGACGAATATCAACCCCCTGCGGCGTACGCGTACTGCCCGACGAGAACTGGACGTAGCACGACTCGCCTGCCTGAAACGGACGCAGAGGCGACTCCGAGGCCGGCAGCTCCAGGAAATCCGACAGCGATGCTGTGAAGCGGGCAGTCGTACCGGAAGCCGCTGCGCGGGCGAATTCGACGAATTCGCCCGGTGCAACGATCGCGATCGCACCACAAGCCACGATCTGGCGGCGAAGTTGCTCGATGTAGCCTGATTTCGTGCCCAGTCCGACGGGAACCGCCACCGGCACGGGAATGATTCCCGCATATTGAGCGCCGAAGAATGCAACGCAAAAGTCCGGTGAAGTGTCCGCGATGATCAGCAGGCATTCGCCGCGGCCGAAATCGGCGCCGATCAGACGGCTGGCAAGTGCCTGGGCCTCGAGCTGCAGGCGGCTGTAGGGTAGCACGCTGAGCAATCGCCCTCGCGCATCGAAGAAGTTGAGCCCGGTATTGCCTGTTGCCGCATAGTCGAGCGCATCGCAAAGATTATTGAATCCACCACGCTTGAAGGGGAGATAGGCGTTCCGTGTAGGGGTGGGCCGGTCCGGTTCCTGAATCGCTCGCCGCAAGGTAGCGACGTAACGTTCATGCTGGGCAGGCATTGGCTGCCCGGAGAAGAAGGAGTTGGGCCCTACAACTTTGCTCGCACGATCGCTCGTGCGCGACAAAGGTCTTCGGATCGACGTCATCTGACGATCTCCCAAGCAGTTCACGCGTTAGCGCGTCACCGCTCGGTTGACCGTCCCAATGGATCATCCCGTCCATCGGAAGAGCGACGCTATCGCCGGCAGGTCTTCTGGCTCGCGGGTCGTTGCTTGCGCCTGTCTTCCCGGATCTCAATCCAGTGACATCGCTGGCGTTCGCTCGCCGCCTACAGCTGCGGGTACAGCCGCCGATTGGCCCGTCGGGACGTCACGGCGTTCCCTATTACCCTCCGTTAGGAGGACCGTCGATATATGCCCGGTAGAGGGTTCCCGGCTGCCGGTCAAGTAATGCCGGCGGCCGGGACATGCGGCGCGTGTCCTCGGTCACCCCTTGCAAAGGGAAGCCATTTCTCGTCATTCTCGGTGAAAGCCAGGAGAAACCATGCCTGACAGCAGCAACATCCAGCAGAATACGGCCTCCGTGGAGCAGCGCATCGACGCCATCGAGGCCATGTTCGAGGCGCGTGGCATGAAGGCCCGTGAAGCCATCGACGAGTTCGAGCACACCATCGAGGAAAAGTGGATTCCCGAGAACGGCGCACGCGTCGTCGCCAAGGCCTGGACCGATCCCGAGTTCAAGAAGCGACTGCTGGCAAACGGCCGTGCCGCAGTCGGTGAGCTCGGCCTCACCATGCCACCGCATCACCGACATCTCGTCGTGAAGGAAAACTCGCCGACTCTTCAGAACGTGATCTGCTGCACGCTCTGCTCGTGCACGGCCTTCTCGATCATCGGGTTGCCGCCCGACTGGTACAAGGACCTGGAGTACCGCTCCCGCATCGTGCGCCAGTCGCGCACCGTGCTGAAGGAGTTGGGCCTCGATCTGCCCGAGTCCATCTACATCCGCGTATGGGATACCACCGCCGACACCCGCTACATGATCCTGCCCGTGCAGCCCGAACACACCAAGGGCTGGTCGGAAGAAGAGCTGGCCAAGATCGTCACCAAGGACGCCATGATCGGCGTCGCCCGCCTCTAGGAGCGCATCATGGACGGTGTGCATGACATGGGCGGCCGGCAAGGGTTCGGTCGCGTCCGCCACAGCCCGAAGGCCCAGACCTTCCATGAGCCGTGGGAGAAGCGCGTCAACGCGCTCTACTCGCTCGCAGTCAGGCTCGGCATCTTCAACATGGATGAGTATCGCCACGCCATCGAGCGCATGGAGCCGCGGCATTACCTGTCGGCCAGCTACTACGAGCGCTCGCTCACCAGCCTTGCGACGCTGTGTGTTGAGAAGGGCATCTTCACCAGGGAGGAGCTCGAGCGCTACGCGCAAGGCCAGGTGCCGCTGTCGCTGCCCATCGGCCCTGGCCGGGCCAACGTGGCCACGCGCCAGAAGTTCAAGATCGGCGACCGGGTCCGCGTTCGGAACGAACACGTCTCCGGCCATGTCCGGGCACCCGGCTACACCCGCGGTAAGGCCGGCGTCGTAGTTGACATCACGCCCGCCTATCCGTTCCCTGATGCGCACGCCCACGGCATCCACGCAGAGGATGAACCGACCTACGACGTACGCTTCAACGCCGAAGAGCTTTGGCCCAACTCCGCCGACAAGGCGCACGTACATGTCGGCGTGTTCGAGAGCTATCTGGAGCGCGCATAGGCCAGCAATTCATCGCGCGAGCTTGCAATCAAGGTGTTGCGTCTTCCGGGCAGTCCTCGATCCCGACATCGCCGAATTCGTTGACGATCGCAGCCAGCCGGTGTCCGTTCGCATGTTGCAATACACGTGGCGGACCGGCGTCGTTTCCCCAGCGCCGGGAAAGCCGGCGACAATCGTGCATGGAACCTTCGCAAGCGTGTTCGTGATGTCGCCTGTTTGAAAGGGGATCGGTTTGAACGGGGATCGGCGCTGGTTCGTCGAGTGGACTGCGCAGCATGCCTAGGCGACCGGGTATGGCGCAAAGCGGCTGCGATTCTCGTCGATCGCCAGTCTGCGGCCAATCGGCGGAAAGGCGCGCTGCGGACAGCCCTCCCGGTCACAGATCTTGCACCCTGCGCCGATCGGCGTCGCCGCCTGGATAGCGCCGAGATCGATGCCCTTCGAATAGACCAGCCGGGAAGCGTGCTGCAGATCGCAGCCCAGGCCTATCGAAAAGGTTTTGATTGGCGTGCCATATTCACCATGCCCCCTGCTCACAGTTCGGGCGATCCACAAATAGATGCGACCGTCCGGCATTTGGGCCAATTGGGTCGTGATGCGGCCGGGGTGCGCGAACGCTTCGTAGACGTTCCACAAGGGACAGGTCCCGCCGACGCGAGAGAAGTGGAAATCCGTCGCCGATTGGCGCTTGGAGATGTTTCCGGCGCGATCGACGCGCACGAAAAAGAAGGGCACGCCGCGAGCTTCGGGCCTTTGGAGCGTGCTGAGGCGGTGGCAGATCGTCTCGAATCCAACGCCGAACTGCCGCCCGAGCCGCTCGATGTCATACCGCAGTGCCTCGGACGACTGTCGGAATGCGGCATAGGGTAGGACCAGTGCCCCGGCAAAATAGTTGGCGAGGCCAATACGGGCGAGCGAGCGCGCTTCCTCCCCGGAGAAGGACGCCGCCGAGGCAAGTTGATGCAGAAGATCGTCCATTTCCAGAAAGGCCAACTGCGTCGCCATCTGAAAGGCATGCTGACCTTGGCGCAGGAGCGGCGAGAGGCGAAGCACCCTGCTCGAAACGTCGTAGGAGCGATGAACACCTTCCGGGCTATCCCGCATGTCCAGCACGACGCGCACGCTATGCCGCTTTGCCAGGTAGTCGGACAAACCCTTGTCCATATTGCCTACGGTCAGGCCTGCCACGCGGTGCAGCTTCTCGGCCGCTTCGTCGAGCTCGGCGATGTAGTTGTGGCGCGAATAGAAGAAATCGCGAACTTCCTCAAACGGCATACGCGGCAGCGCCGCCGTGGACCAGTCGTCGCCCAGCCGCGCCGCCATGGCTTCCGATCGCTCGACGCTTTGGCGGTATTTCCGATGGAGGGTGACGAACGCACGGCCAACGGCCGGCATGTTGGCAGCGAGTTCGCGAATCTCGGCTATAGCCACCGTCTCGCCGGTCTGGGCTTCGGAAAGAGAGTCTCGAAGGTCGGCAACCAGCCGGGCTTCGTCGTCCTCGGAAAAAAGCTGCACATCGACGCCAAACACCGAATTGATCTTCAACAACACCGGCACGGTCAACGGGCGCTGGTTCTTCTCCAACTGGCTGAGATAGCTGGTCGAAAGCCCGAGCATTGTCGCCAAAGCCGCTTGGGTCAGGCCACGCTCTTCGCGCAGCCGCCGCAATCTCACTCCCATAAACGCCTTGCGCATGTGGCCCTCGTTCACAAACTTCGCAAGAAGTCGACCGCGTGTCCGCAAAACTATGCAAACTGGCAAATCCACAATCCGGAAGATGCGGATATTGCGGATACCAGGAGCCTTTTCAAGGTGCGGATGGCGATGAAAGACACGCGCAGTCGAGGCGCCGTAGTTCCTTGGCCGCGTCTGCGCCGCGCCAAGCCGGGATGAGCGAAACGTCTTCGCCATACGTTCGATTCTCCCGACCGGCTGGGTCCGAAAGCGTAATGGCGTGATCACGGGATATCTCAACCGAGCCCGACATTGGCAATCGGCCATCCTTGGTCCATCGAATGCTTTCTCGGCCTGAAATTCGCAGCTTCTCTTGCACCACTGCAATGAGAATGGCCGCGTAGCCGTGGCCATAGGGCGCCTGTCGAGCTTGGCAATCGGACTCGGCAACCCGGAACGGTCCAGCCGGTCCAATCGAACGACGGTCTTCTCGTCATCGACATACCGGCCAAGTCGATCCTGCTTCATCTGGCGGTGCACATGTTCCCACACCTCGCGTAGTCGAAAGCGGAGCGCAAAGTTCTCGCCAATTGCTTCATCGATTGAGAGGCAAGCGCCACTGTCTGGGTGAAGGACGCTCACGTAGCTGGCCATGGGTGAAGGGAAAAGGCCATGGGTGAAGAAGAAGAAAGCAAGACCATCGCGCTACGCTTCAATCATCCAGTGACCCGAGCGACGAGAAAGGTTTGCAAACTCCGCAGCTTCACACCAATTCGTCCGCAACTCTCCGCCACTTCAGTCATTCCGCCCACCAACGTGATCGTGAATACTCAGGGCACCTCACCTCCATTGCCATAAATTGATGTCTGCCCTCGCCGCGCCCAACTCGCCGCCGCCCGCCGAAACGCGCTTCCTCGAAGTCGTCTTCCCGGAGCAGTCCAACCACTATGGCACGCTGTTCGGCGGCACGGCGCTGAGCCTGATGGGCAAAGCCGCCTTCGTCGCTGCCAGCCGACGGGCACGCAGTGCGGTGGTTATGGCGGCCTCCGATAAGGTGGAGTTCCACATGCCCGTGCAAGTGGGCCAAATTGTAGAGCTCGTTGCCGAAGTCGTCCGTGTAGGCGCAAGTTCAATGACAGTCGTCGTCGAAGTCGTCGCCGAAAATCTTGTAAGTGGACAGCGCACCCTCGCCATGAAAGGAGGCTGCGAAATGGTCGCCGTCGACGAAAGCGGCGCGCCGTCCCCCATTCGGGGTATCGACAACACTTGCCAGTCACGGAAGGTCAGTTCGTGAAGCTCCATTCTGTTCGTACCTATAAATCCGCGGAACCTCTCAAGCGCAACGACCAGCTTGCGTGGAAGATCGCGGCGGTCGCAGCCGACAATGCGCCAATTGCCAACGATGTCGTGGAGATGATCGGCAACCGCCTGATCGACAATGCGGCCGTCGCCATGGCGTCATTGAACCGGCCGCCGGTCGTGAACGCGCGGACACAGGCCTTGGCTCACCCCTATCAGCCGGGTGCCACGGTGTTCGGTATGACGTCATTCCCCAATCGGCGCGTCTCGCCCGAATGGGCTGCCTGGGCGAACGGCGTTGCCGTTCGGGAGCTCGACTATCACGATACCTTCCTCGCCGCCGATTACTCGCACCCCGGTGACAACATCCCGCCGGTGCTGGCAGTGGCGCAGCATTGTGCGCGGACGGGTGCAGACCTGATCCGCGGTATTGCCGCTGGCTATGAGATCCAGGTCGATCTGGTGAAGGGTATCTGCCTGCACGAACACAAGATCGACCATATCGCCCATCTCGGCCCCTCGGCTGCCGCCGGTATCGGTGCAGCGCTCGCGCTGCCGATCGAAACGATCTATCAGGCCATCCAGCAGGCGCTGCATACGACCACCACCACCCGCCAGTCGCGAAAGGGCGAGATTTCGAGCTGGAAGGCCTATGCCCCCGCCTTTGCCGGAAAGATGGCCGTCGAGGCCGTCGATCGCGCGATGCGCGGAGAGGGAGCGCCGTCGCCGATCTATGAAGGCGAAGACGGCTTCGTCGCGTGGCTTCTGGGTGGCCCTGGCGCCGAATACCAAGTGCCTCTGCCCGCACCGGGCGAAGCCAAGCGCGCCATCCTGGAGACCTATACGAAGGAGCACTCGGCGGAGTACCAGAGCCAGGCATTGATCGATCTGGCACGCCGCATGGGTCCGAAGATCGGAGACCTTTCGAAGGTCCGCAAGATCGTCATCCACACCAGCCATCACACGCACTACGTGATTGGCACCGGCGCCAACGATCCTCAGAAGATGGATCCGAATGCCAGCCGCGAAACGCTCGATCACTCGATCATGTACATCTTCGCCGTCGCACTGCAGGACGGCGGGTGGCATCATGAGAAATCCTACGCGCCGGAGCGGGCGCGGCGGCCCGACACGGTGGCGCTCTGGCACAAGATCTCCACGATCGAAGGCGCGGAGTGGACGAAACGCTATCACTCGACTGACCCGGCGGTGAAGGCCTTCGGTGGCCACGTCGTGGTGACGCTCGACGACGGGCGAGTGGTCGAGGACGAGATCGCCGTCGCGGATGCGCATCCGCTCGGCGCCAAGCCGTGGCGGCGTCCCGATTATATCGCCAAGTTTCGCATGCTCGCGGCCGGCGTCGTCTCGGTGCCCGAGCAGGAACGCTTTCTCTCCGCCGTCGATCGCCTGCCCCTTCTGGCATCCGGTCAGCTGGCCGAACTCAATGTCGCTGCCGCGAGCGATCTCGCGGCCCCCAAAGCCCCCGGCCTTTTCGAGAGCGGAGAGCCCAATGCCGCAACCAAACTCTAAGCCCAAGAAGTCCGTTGCCCTCTCCGGCGTGCCGGCGGGCAACACCGCGCTGTGCACGGTAGGCCGCAGCGGCAACGATCTGCATTATCGCGGCTACGACATCCTCGAGATCGCCGAGACCTGCGAATTCGAGGAGATCGCCCATCTCCTGGTGCACGGCACCTTGCCGACCCAAGCGCAGCTTATGGCTTACAAGACCAAACTGCGCGGCCTGCGCGGCCTGCCAACGGCAGTGAAGCGCTCACTGGAGCAGCTTCCCGCGGCGGCTCACCCGATGGACGTGATGCGCAGCGGCGTCTCGGCGCTGGGCTGTGTGCTGCCCGAAGCGCACGATCACAACCATGCCGGTGCACGCGACATCGCGGACCGGCTGATGGCCTCGCTGGGATCGATGCTGCTCTATTGGCACCACTACGCCCATAACGGCCGCGCAATCGAAGTCGAGACAGACGACGACAGCATCGCCGCCCACTTCCTGCACCTGCTGCATGGCAAGCGACCGAGCGCTTCGCACATCCAGGCGATGCAAACCTCGCTCAACCTCTACGCCGAGCACGAATTCAACGCTTCGACCTTCACCGCACGAGCCATCGCCGGCACTGGCGCCGACATCTACTCGGCAGTGACCGGTGCGATCGGCGCTTTGCGCGGACCCAAGCACGGCGGTGCCAACGAAGTCGCTTTCGAGATCCAGCAGCGCTACGCCGACCCCAACGAGGCGGAAGCCGACATCCGCAGGCGTGTCGACGCCAAGGAAGTGGTGATCGGCTTTGGCCATCCCGTCTATACGATCGCCGATCCTCGCAACGAGGTCATCAAGCGGGTAGCGAAGCGACTGTCTGTGGAAGCGGGTGCGACGCGCATGTTCGACATTGCCGACCGCATTGAACAAGTGATGGGCGAAACCAAGAAGATGTTCGCCAACCTCGATTGGTTCAGTGCGGTATCGTATCACCTGATGGGTGTTCCGACGGCAATGTTCACGCCGCTATTCGTTATTGCCCGCACGTCAGGCTGGTGTGCCCATGTGATCGAGCAGCGGATCGACAACAAGATCATCCGCCCCACCGCAAACTATGTCGGGCCGGAACATCAGACGTTTGTCGCCATCGCCAACCGCGGCACGTCCGCGACGGCTGCCCGCGCAGCCTGAGAGCGGAAACATGCCTTATCTCGTGGCCGCGGATTTGTCCGAGCAGTCCTTCGGCGCCCGTTTCCGTGCCCTGCTGGAACAGCCCCGAATCCTCCGGATGCCGGGAACGCACAATGGCATCGCGGCGCTGCAGGCCAGGGCGGCGGGCTTCGAGGCGCTGTACCTGTCGGGCGGCGCCAT
>JAFEBU010000077.1 GCA_018242505.1 Pseudomonadota bacterium | reverse complement strand
CCTCCTGGCCGCGGTGCTGCAGGGCATGGAGCCCGAGCGCGGTGTGGGCTGCGGCATCGGCGGTGCCGTAGATGCCGAACAGCGCACATTCCTCGTGGAATTTGTCTTCTTCCGGAGGGCGCCTGGGGGTCAGCACGATGGCCTTATATCTGGGGACCACCTGCCGCGCCATCAAGATAACTCACTGCGGCGGTTTGGGCGCCTCGGGCAGCGGAATCTGGCCGGGATCGAGGTTGATGTCGGGTCTTTCGGTCAGCCGCGTGCGAAATCCCGGCGGCAGGTGCGGTTCGATGCTGTCCGCCATGTCGCGGATCAGTGGAAAAGTCGCGCCCCCTTCGACGACCGGCGGGAGCGGCTTGGGGCCGAGATACTTGAAGAACAGGAAGGCCAGCCCCATCGCCGCCCAGGCGCAGATCACGCCGAACCCCGCGCCGAGGATGCGGTCGGGCTTGTTGAGGGGGCTGAGGCGAATGGCCTTGGAGAGCGTGTTGGTCACCATCACCAGCACGATCAGGGCGCCGACGAACACCACCAGCATGGCACCGAATCGGGCGAGCTCGGCACTCTGCACCAGCTTCAGGATTTCCGGCTCGACCAGCTGCGAATAATTGAGCGCGATCCAGCCCGCACCGATCCACGAGCCGATGAACAGGACAGCGTGGGCCAGGCCCGCCGACATGCCGATCGCTGCGCCAAATACGGCCACGGCGATGACGGCCACGTCGAATACGTTGATGCCGAGCTTTTCCATGTTCCCTGTGATTGCCCCTCGGACGGTAGTCGCGCCTGCTACGTTCCGGGCCAGCCTCGCGTCGTCGCTGGAGGGGCCGATCGGCCGGCTGGAAGCGCGCGACAAGGTCCGCCAGATGCTCGATTTCGTCAACAACGATGCCCTCGGAACGGGCCGGCGCGGCACTGCCGGCGCGACCTTTCGGTACGAGCGCGCGCCGGAAGCCGAGCTTGGCCGCCTCGCGCAGCCGGGCGTCGCGCTGGCCAACCGGCCGCACCTCGCCACCGAGACCGATCTCGCCGAACACTGCCATGTCGGGCGGCACCGGCTCGTCGGCCAGCGACGAGACGACCGCCGCCGCCACTGCTAGGTCGGCCGCCGGCTCGCCAATGCGCAGGCCGCCCGCGACATTGAGGTAGACGTCGTTGGCGCCGATGCTGACGCCGCAGCGCGCTTCCAGCACGGCCAGCACCATGGCAAGCCGGTTCGAATCCCAGCCGACCACGGCGCGGCGCGGCGTGCCGAGCGCCGACGGGCTGACCAGGGCCTGGATTTCCACGAGCACCGGCCGCGTACCCTCGATGCCGGCGAACACGCAGGCGCCGGAGACGTGGCCGCGCCGCTCGGCGAGGAACAGCGCCGACGGATTGGCAACGTCGCTCAGGCCGCGGTCCGACATCTCGAACACGCCGATTTCGTCGGTCGGGCCAAAGCGGTTCTTGACCGTGCGCAGGATGCGGAACTGGTGGCCGCGCTCGCCCTCGAAGTAGAGGACGGTGTCGACCATGTGCTCGAGCACCCGCGGGCCCGCGATCGCGCCATCCTTGGTGACGTGACCGACCAGCAGCACGGCGATGCCGCGGCGCTTGGCGAGCTCGACCAGCGCCTGCGCCGAGGCGCGCACCTGGGTGACGGTGCCGGGCGTGGACTCGACGGTGTCGAGCCACATGGTCTGGATCGAATCGATCACCGCCACCCGCGGCGCATCGGGCCGTTCGAGCGTCGCCACGATGTCGCGCACGGAGGTCGCCGCCGTGAGCTGAACCGGTGCGTCGGCGAGGCCCAGTCGCTCGGCGCGCAGCCGAACCTGGTCGATCGCTTCCTCGCCGGAGACGTAGGCGCAGGCGGTGTTCTGTCTGGCGAGCGCCGCCGCCATCTGCAGCAGCAGGGTCGACTTGCCGATCCCGGGGTCGCCGCCGATCAGCAGCGCGGAGCCCACCACCAGCCCGCCGCCGCACACGCGGTCGAACTCGGTGATGCCGCTCCTGTACCGCGGCGGCTGCGGCGTCGAGCCGGTCAGGCCGGCGAACTCGAGGCGACGACCCTTGCCGCCCCGCGCCAGGCCGCCGCCTGCCGGGCCTGGGGCAGGGGCCGCTTCCTCGGTGATCGTGTTCCACTCGCCGCAGCTCTCGCAGCGGCCGCTCCACTTCGACGTGACGGCGCCGCAGCTCTGGCAGACGAAGCGTTTGACCGCCCGCGCCATCACTCAGTGCGGCTCGCGCGCGAGGGTCACAGCTTCCTCACCTGCATCTGGATCGGCCCCTCGGCCCGGCCATGGATGAACTGCTCGACATGCGGGTTGCCGCAATGGTCGATCTCGCCGACCGGGCCCTGCCAGATCAGCTTGCCGTCGTACAGCATGGCGATGCGATGGCCGATCTTGCGCGCCGACGCCATGTCGTGGGTGATCGATACGGCGGTGGCGCCGAGCGCGCTGACGCATTTCACGACCAGCTCGTTGATCACGTCGGCCATGATCGGGTCGAGGCCGGTGGTCGGCTCGTCGAAGAAGATGATCTCGGGCTCGCGGGCGATGGCGCGGGCCAGCGCCACGCGCTTCTGCATGCCGCCCGACAGTTCCGACGGGAAGAGCTCGCCGATCTCCGGCCCCAGCCCGACCGCGCCCAGCTTGGCGATGGCCACCCCGCGTGCCTTGGCCGGCGCCATGCCGTCGCTCTGGATCGGCCCGAAGGCGACATTTTCCCAAACGCGCAGCGAGTCGAACAGCGCGCCGCCCTGGAACAGCATGCCGAACTTGCGCATTACGTCTTCGCGACTGCCGCTGTCGAGGCCGACCGTCTCGACATCGTCGATTTTGATCGAGCCGGCGTCTGGCCGCATCAGGCCCAGAATGCATTTCAGCAGCACCGACTTGCCGGTACCCGATCCGCCGATCACCACCATGGACTTGCCCTCGGCGACATCGAGGTCGATGCCCTTGAGCACCTGCTTCGGCCCGAAGGCCTTGGTGACGCCGCGCAGGGAGATCTTCGGAAAAGCCATCGTCCTCAGCGTGCGAAGAAGGCTTCGGTAATGAAATAGTTGAAGGTGAGGATCAGGATCGAGGCCGAGACCACGGCGTTGGTGGTCGCCATGCCCACGCCCTGCGCGCCGCCCTTCGAAGTGTAGCCGTGGTAGCAGCCCATCAAGGTGATGAGAAACCCGAACACGGCGGCCTTCACCAGCCCGGAGAAGACGTCCTGGAACTGCAGGAAGTCGATCGTGTTGCGCAAATAGGCGACGGCATTGAAGTCGAGTTTGTAGATGCTGACCAGGTAGCCGCCCAGCACGCCGATGATGTCGGCGACCAGCACCAGCAGCGGCATCGTGACGATGCCCGCAATCAAACGCGGGGCCACCAGGTATTTCAGGGGGTCGGTCGACAGCGTGTCGAGCGCGTCGATCTGCTCGGTCACGCGCATGGTGCCGATCTCGGCGGCCATCGCGGCGCCGACGCGGCCAGCCACCATCAGGCTCGCCAGCACCGGCCCCAGTTCCCGGGTGAGGGATACGACGACGACGTTCGGGATTGCGCTCTCGGCGGAGAACCGGGCGAAACCGGTATAGCTTTGCAGCGCCAACACCATGCCGGTGAAGATCGCCGTCAGTCCGACGACGGGCAGGGAGTAGTAGCCGATCTCCAACATCTGCTGGCCGATCTGCCGGCGGTAGTAGGGCGGCTGCACGGCGTGGCGGATCGCCTCGCCGGCAAAAGTCGTGACCGCGCCTATGCCTGCCAAAAAACCGAGCGTCACACGGCCGAGGAGGGTGACGAGTGGGACGTTCACGGGCCTTCCATTCTGTCGTCTGTATAAAGGCGTGCGTAGCGGCGACCCAGCGCCGTCATGATCTCGTAGGCATTGGTGTGCGCATGGTCGGCAAGGTCATCGGCGGTCATGTTCTCGCCCAGGACTTCCACCGTCGCGCCAGGCTGGCAAATGCTCTCCGGCAGATCCGTGACGTCGATCGTGACGAGGTCCATCGAGATGCGGCCGATCACGGGGACCCGATGGCCGGCGACATGCACATGGGTGCGGTTGATGAGATTGCGGAAGTATCCGTCGGCATATCCAAGCGCGATTGTCGCCACGCGGCTCGGCCTCGCGGACCGCCATGCGGCACCGTATCCAACGGTCTGCAGAGCGTCAATGACGCGGGTCTGCAGGATGCGTACGTCGAGCCGCACCGTCGGCAGCATCGGATTGGGTTGGCCGGGCAGGGGGTTGATGCCGTAGAGCGCCGCGCCGGGCCGCAGCAGATCGAAATGATAGTCGGGTCCGAGGAAGATGCCCGACGAGTTGGCCAGCGAGGCGGGCGCGCCGGGCATCGCGCGCACGAAAGTGCGGAAGCGCGAGAGCTGCTCGCTGTTGATCGGGTTGCCCGGCTCCTCCGAGACGACGAGATGGCTCATCAGCAGCGCCAGCCTGAGCCCGCGCAGCCGGCCGCGTTCGTTGATCAGCACCTGCTCCTCTTCGGGCCCGAAGCCGAGGCGATGCATACCGGTATCGATGTGGATCACGGCATCGAGGGCGCGATTGTAGCGCTGGGCAGCGGCGCGCCAGGCGTTGAGCTGGCCGAGATGGTTCAGCACCGGCGTGAGCCCGTGCTCCACGAAGTCGGGCTCGGTGCCGGCCAGAAGGCCATTCAGGACATAGATCGGATGGTCGGGCAGGACAGCCCGCAGGGCGATGCCTTCGTCGATATGGGCGACGAAGAATTGACGGCAGCCCTCGGCGGCAAGCCTCGGGCCCACAATCGTCGCACCGGTGCCGTAGGCGTCGGCCTTGAGGACGGCGGCGCATTCGACCGGTCGGCCGGCAGCGCGGCCGGCATCGCGCAGGCCCCGCCAGTTGGCGGCGATCGCGGCCAGATCGACGGTCAAAACGGCGCCCGCCCGGCGCGTCGCGTCGGAGTTGGTGGAATGCGACACGATGATCCTAAAAGGCCGGCGCGCCTGATCGATCGTCGTCGGCGGACAGATTGCCGAACTTGGTGAACTGGCCTTCGAACGCCAGCCTCACGATGCCGGTCGGGCCGTGGCGCTGCTTGGCGACAATCACCTCGGCCTTGCCGTATTGCTGCTCGCAGCGCTGCCGCCAGGCGTCGTGCCGTTCGTTGAAGCGCTGATCGCTTTCCTCGGCACGACGCTGCGGTTCGTCGCGCATCAGGTAGTACTCGTCACGGTAGATGAACATGACGACGTCGGCGTCCTGCTCGATGGATCCCGACTCGCGCAGGTCGGCGAGCTGTGGGCGCTTGTCCTCGCGTTGTTCGACGGCGCGGCTGAGCTGGCTGAGCGCCAGCACCGGCACGTCGAGTTCCTTGGCCAGGGTCTTGAGGCCGCGCGTGATCTCCGACACTTCCTGCACGCGGTTCTCCTGACGCGTCCTGCCCGATGGCGCAAGCAACTGCAGATAGTCGACGATCAGCAGTCCCAGGCCGTGCGTGCGCTTGAGCCGGCGTGCGCGCGTCCGGAGAGCGGCGATCGACAGCGCCGGCGTATCGTCGATGAAGAAGTTGAGATGCTCGAGCTCGTGCGACACGGACAAGACCCGGTCGAAGTCCGCGCTGATCAGCTCGCCCTTGCGGATCTTCTCCGAGGGGATCTCCGCCTGTTCGGAGATCATGCGGGTCGCGAGCTGCTCTGCCGACATCTCGAGCGAGAAGAAGCCGACGACGGCTCCGTCGACCGCTTTCGCGCGGCCATTGGCGTCGTGCTCCTCGCGATAGGCTCTGGCGGCATTGAAGCCGATATTGGTTGCCAGCGAGCTTTTGCCCATGGCGGGGCGGCCGGCGAGGATGATCAGGTCCGACTTGTGCAGGCCGCCCAGGAGTTGGTCGAGCTGAAACAGGCCGGTAGACACGCCGGTAAGCTGGCCGGCGCGATGATAGGCGGCCTCGGCGGCATTCATCGCTTCGGTCAACGAGGCGCGGAACGGCTTGAAGCCGCCTTCGATCTGGCCGGCGCTGGCGAGATCGTAGAGCTGCTTCTCGGCCGTCTCGATCTGCTCCAGGGCGCTTTCTTCGATCGTGGGCTTGAACGCGCCATTCACCACGTCATGGCCAAGGGCGATGAGCTGGCGGCGCAGATAGAGATCGTGGATCACGCGGCCGTATTGCTCGGCATCGATGACATGCACCGAGGCGGCGGCAAGGTTCGCCAGATATTCGGCGCCGCCTGCCTCCTTCATCGCTTCGTTGTGCTCGAGATACGTCTTGAGCGTGATGACGCTGACGACCTGACCCTTCTCGATCAGTCGCGCCATATCGTCGAAGAGCTTGCCGTGGAGCGGGTTGGTGAAGTGCTCGCCCTTCAGGAACTCGCCGACCCGGTGATAGGCGGCATTGTTTATCAGGATCGAGCCAAGCAGTGCCTGTTCCGCCTCGACGTTTTGCGGCTCTTCGCGGACAGCAGCAAGCTTAACGACTGTGCTGTCTCCCGGATCGTCTTTCTTCTCTGGCTCCATGGGGAGAGCCTTTTCCATTAGAGGGATGGGACAGGCTAGCTCTCAGATTTCAATGGGATGGCTCACTTCGGGAACATGCACAGGAATGTTGTCCACACTTTGATAGTTGGTCGGATAGTTTCTCACTCCGCTGCCATCGAGCGGGCCGTGGCGACTCCGCGTTCTGCATCCACCATGTAGTCGCGGGTGAGCGGCACGGCGTCCTGCTTGCGGGCGATCTGGATCTGGAACACCATTTGATTCATGTATCGGAACGCCACTTCGCAGCCGGCGAGATAGAACTCCCACATGCGGCAGAAGCGCTCGTCGTAGCCCGCCATCTGCTTGATGCGTTCGCGGTTGGCATTGAAACGGTCACGCCAGAGACGCAGCGTTTTTGCATAGTGCAGGCGCAGCACCTCGAGGTCGGTCACCCAGAGACCGACCTTCTCGATCGCCGCCGTCACCTCCGATAGAGCCGGCGTATAGCCGCCCGGGAAGATGTACTTCTTCAGCCAGGTGTTGGTTCCGCCCGGGGGCTCCATGCGGCCGATTGCGTGGAGCAGCATCACGCCATCCTCCTTGAGGAGGCCTTTCACCTTGCGGAAGAACTCAACGTAGTGGGCGGCGCCCACATGTTCGAACATGCCGACCGAGACGATGCGGTCGTACTGGCCGGTCTCATGACGATAGTCCAGCAGCTTGAACCGCACCCGATCGGCAAGGCTGCCTTCCAGGGCGCGCCGGCTGGAGACGGCGAGCTGCTCCTTCGACAGCGTCACACCGGTGACATCGACGCCGAATTGCTGGCCGAGGAAGAGGGCCATGCCGCCCCAGCCCGATCCGATATCGAGGACGCTCTGGCCGGGCTTCAGCAACAGCTTCGCGGCGATGTGGTGCTTCTTGTCGAGCTGCGCCTGCTCCAGCGGCTCCTCGCCGGTCTTGAAATAGGCACAGGAATACTGGCGGTCGCGATCGAGGAAGAAATCGTAAAGCTGATCGTTGAGGTCGTAATGGTGGGCGACGTTGCGCTCGGCGGTGCCGACCGGATTGTACTGCTCGACGGCGCGTATCAGGCGCTGGAAGGAATAGGACCAGCGTACGAAGGGCGTCGCGTCGAGCCTCGCCATATTGCGGCCGAGCAAATCGAGCAGGTCGTAGATTCCGCCATTCTCGACCGTCAGCTGGCCGTCCATGAAGGCTTCGCCGAAGGCAAGGCGTGGACGCAGCAGGAGGCGCAACGCGGTCCAGCGGCCGTGTATCCGCACCGTCACGGCAGGGCCAGGCTGCGCTCCCTGAATGCGATGCGAGCGTCCCGCCGCATCGATGATCGTCAGTTGGCCTTCCCCCAATACGCGGGAAAGGACCTTGGCTAACAGCATCGTCTGGTCACCCTCGCAAGCCGGCAGAAAATTCAAATTCCACCGGGAAATGCCATGTTGTCGCCTCAAATGTTAATCCCATAGGCATTTTTAATGCAAAGGTCTGTCGAAAGAAAATTACTCGTGTGACCGGCAGGTTTCCCTGTCGGAAATAGGCAATAGAGCGAGTTGGGGAACACAAAATAAAACGCCTGCCGTCGCGGGCGTGCGACGGCAGGCGTTTGTTGGCAGGACGGGCGCGGGGCCCGGTTCGGCCTATTCCATTCGACCTATTTTTCTTCGGCCTCCGCTTCGGCGTCGCCGGCCGGTGCCTCGGCAGCATCGCCCTCGGCGGCAGGCTTGGCCTCGAACAGCGCGGCAGCCTGCTCGGCTGCGCGTTGCGCCTCTTCCGCCGCCTCGAGCGCGGCGCGCTCGGTCTCGGCGACCAGCGTGCCGCCCTTGGCGAGGAAGTCGGCCTCGTCGGGCGAGCGGGCGACCAGCACCATGATCTCGACATCCACCTCCGGATGGAGATGAACCTTGATCGGATGGGCGCCCAGCGCCTTGATCGGCTTGTCGAGCTCTATCTGGCCGCGGGCGATCTTCACGCCCGCCGCATTGGCCGCGTCGGCGATGTCGCGCGAGGTGACCGAGCCGTAGAGCTGCAGGGACTCCGATGCCTGACGGATCAGGGTGACCTTGAGGTCCTTCATCTTGGTCCCGACGGCCTCGGCCTCGGAACGGCGTTCGAGGTTCTGCGCCTCGAGCACCTTACGCTGCGATTCGAAGTAGGCGATGTTGTCCTTGGTGGCGCGCAAGGCCTTTTTCTGCGGCAGGAGGAAGTTGCGGGCGAAGCCGGGCTTCACCTTCACAACGTCGCCCATCTGGCCGAGCTTGGGCACGCGCTCGAGCAGGATGACGTTCATCGGCATGGCGCGCTCCTCAGGAGATCACGTAGGGCAGGAGCGCCAGGAAGCGGGCGCGCTTGATCGCCTGCGCGAGCTCGCGCTGCTTCTTGGACGAGACCGCCGAGATGCGGCTCGGCACGATCTTGCCGCGCTCGGAAATGAAGCGCTGCAGGAGCCGCACGTCCTTGTAGTCGATCTTTGGCGCATTGGCGCCCGAGAACGGGCAGCTCTTGCGTCGGCGGGTGAAGGGGCGACGTTGGGCGCTCATTCTTCTTCTCCTGCTCCTGCTCCTGCTCCTGCCACCGCCGGCGCCTCTTCGCCGAAGCGCGGCCGCTCACGGCGCGGTGGGCGATCACCCCAGCCGCCACGATCGCCGGACGGCCGGTCGGATTTCTCGCTGGCGCGCAGCATGACAGCCGACGGACCTTCCTCCAGTTCATCGACGCGGACGGTCAGGTAGCGGAGGATGTCCTCGTTGATCGACATCGTCCGCTCCAGCTCCTTCACCGCAGCCGGCGGGGCGTCGATGTTGAGCAGGGTATAGTGGCCCTTGCGGTTCTTCTTGATCCGGAAGGTGAGCGAGCGCAGACCCCAATATTCCTTCTTGGAGACCGTGCCGCCTTGGCTCGCGATCAGGTCCGCGAACTGGGTGGTCAGAGCCTCCACCTGCGTCGCCGGAACGTCCTGGCGCGCAATGAAGACGTTTTCGTAGAGTGCCAACCGAGGCTCCTTATGGCTGTTAATGACCCGGAGTTCGTCGTGGCCCCATGGGGAACTCGACCGGCAACCACCCGAATCTAGCCGGCCCTTCGCTTGGACGGATTTGTCCAGGATCTGGGTCGGCAAGGAGACGGGGCCGATTTAGGCCCCGAAGAGCGGCGGTTATACAGGCAAATCGCCCGGAATCAAGGCCGTTCCGGGCGCGGCGCGGGTGGGGTATAGGGACGCCGCTTCGGGCCAAGGACAAGGCCAAAACAGGGGGAAAGCCTGATGAGTCGTGCTTTCGTGTTTCCGGGACAGGGATCCCAAGCCGTCGGTATGGGGGGCGATCTCGCCGACGCCTTCGGCACAGCCCGGGATGTCTTCGGGGAAGTCGACGAGGCCCTGAAGCAGAATCTGTCCAAGCTGATGCGCGAAGGCCCGGAGTCCGACCTCGTGCTGACGGAAAACGCCCAGCCTGCCTTGATGGCGGTGAGCGTGGCCGTGGTGCGGATCCTGGAGAGGGATGGCGGCAAGCCCTTGACCGAACTCGCATCCCATGTCGCCGGCCATTCGCTGGGCGAATATTCGGCGCTTGCGGCAGCGGGCGCTCTCGAGCTTGCCGATGCCGCCCGACTCCTGAAGCTGCGCGGCCAGGCCATGCAGAAGGCGGTCCCGGTCGGCGAGGGCGCGATGGCGGCCCTGCTCGGCATCGAGCTCGAAGCGGCGCAAGAGGCCTGCAAGGAAGCGGCGCAGGGCGAGGTCGTCGCCGTGGCCAATGACAATGGCGGCGGCCAGATCGTCGTCAGTGGGCACAAGCCGGCCGTCGAGCGAACGATCGAGGCGGCGAAAGCCAAAGGGTGCAAGCGCGGTATGCTCTTGCCGGTGAGCGCGCCCTTCCATTGTCCGCTGATGGAGCCCGCCGCCAAGGTGATGGAGGAGGCACTGGACAAGGTGGCGCTCGCGACACCGCGCGTGCCGCTGGTCGCCAATGTCCTGGCGTCGGAGATCACCGCTCCCGGGGAGATCAAGCGCTGCCTGGTCGAGCAGGTGACCGGGCTCGTGCGCTGGCGCGAAAGCATGCTGTACATGCGCGCGGGCGCTGTCGACACGGTGGTCGAATGCGGCTCGGGCAAGGTCCTGTCGGGGCTGGTGAAGCGGATCGACAAGGAGATGGCCGGCGTTTCGTTGAACACGCCGGCGGATATCGAAACCTTCCTGAAAAAGGCGTGAGGAGTACCGCCATGTTCGATCTCAGCGGCAAGGTCGCGCTGATCACCGGCGCGTCGGGCGGCATCGGCGGGGCGATCGCCCGTGCGCTTCATGTCAAGGGCGCGACGGTGGTGCTGTCGGGAACCCGCGTCGACGCCCTCGAACAACTCAGGGGAATGCTGGACGGGCGTGCGCATGCCATCGCGGCAAAAATGGATGATTCCGCCGACATCGAGCGGCTCGCCAAGGAAGCCGAGGCTGTTGCAGGCAAGATCGACATCCTGGTGAACAATGCCGGCATCACGCGCGACAACATCTCGATGCGGATGAAGGACGAGGAGTGGGAGAAGGTGCTGCAGGTCAATCTCACCGGCACTTTCAAGCTCACGCGGGCGGTGATGCGCGGAATGATGAAGCGTCGCGCCGGCCGCGTGATCAACATGACATCCGTCGTCGGAATCACCGGCAACGCCGGGCAGGCGAACTACGCCGCGGCCAAGGCCGGGTTGATCGGCATGTCGAAGTCGCTGGCTCAGGAACTGGCCTCGCGCGCCGTCACCGTGAATTGCGTGGCGCCGGGCTTCATCGCCACGCCCATGACCGATGTGCTGTCGGACGAACAGAAGAAGGCCATTCTCGGTCGCGTACCGGCCGGCCGCCTCGGCACGCCGGAAGAGATCGCGGCCGCCGTGGTCTTCCTGGCCAGCGACGAGGCCGCCTACGTCACGGGCCAGACCCTGCATGTCAACGGCGGCATGGCGATGATCTAGGGGGGACTGGGGCACAAGCCCCTGATTTCGTGGGCTTTCCGGCGCTAGCCTTGGCCGGGGAGCTATGTTAGGAGAGCCGGATTCGCCGTCCCCTTCGGTGAGCCGGAATTTTGAAGAACACGGGAAGGACAACAAAATGAGCGATATTGCCGAGCGCGTTAAGAAGATCGTCGTGGAGCATCTCGGGGTCGAGGCGGCCCAGGTGAAGGAAGATGCCAAGTTCATAGACGACCTCGGCGCCGACAGCCTCGACACTGTCGAGTTGGTGATGGCGTTCGAAGAGGAATTCGGCATCGAGATTCCCGATGACGCCGCCGAGAAGATCCAGACCGTCGGCGACGCGGTCGGTTTCATCAAGAGCAACGCCAAGTCCTGATCAGCGCCGGTTCCTGCGGGAAGGAAGGCGAATGACGAGGCGAGTCGTCGTAACCGGCATGGGGATGGTGACGCCGTTGGGTGACGGCGTCGACACCAACTGGCGGCGCCTGCTGGCTGCCGAGTCGGGCATTCGTGCGATCCAGGCATTCGATACGTCGGACCTTGCGACCAAGATCGCGGGCGAGGTTCCGATTGGCGATACCGCCAACGGCCATTTCAATGCCGATCTCTACATGGCGCCGAAGGACCAGCGGAAGGTCGATCGCTTCATCGTCTTCGCCATGGCTGCCGCCAAGCAGGCCGTCGAGGATTCGGGCTGGAAGCCGCAGGACGATGAAGGGCGCAACCGAACCGGCGTGATGATCGGGGGCGGGATCGGTGGCCTGCAGACGATCTACGAGACGTCGATCATCCTGAAAGAGCGCGGACCGCGTCGCGTCAGTCCGTTCTTCATTCCTTCGGCCCTGATCAATCTTGCATCGGGCCAGGTCTCGATCGAGTTCGGCTTCCGTGGCCCCAACCACTCGGTGGTCACGGCCTGCGCCACAGGCGCCCATGCCATAGGCGACGCCGCACGATTGATCCAGTACGAGGATGCCGACGTGATGGTGGCGGGCGGCGCGGAGGCGGCGATCTGTCGCCTGGGCATCGCAGGCTTCAATGCCTGCAAGGCGCTCTCGACCGACTTCAACGACCTGCCGGCCCAGGCGTCGCGGCCGTGGGACAAGCGGCGGGACGGCTTCGTGATGGGCGAGGGCGCAGGCTGCGTCATCCTTGAAGAGTACGAGCACGCCAAGAAGCGCGGCGCCAAGATATATGCGGAGATCCTTGGTTACGGCCTGTCGGGCGATGCCTATCACATCACGGCGCCGTCGGAGGACGGGGACGGTGCGCAGCGAGCCATCAAGGCGGCGCTGAAGCGCGCCCGCCTCAACACGGACCAGATCGATTACGTGAATGCGCACGGCACTTCGACCATGGCCGACGTGATCGAGCTCGGTGCGGTCAAGAAGACGTTTGGCGCCGACGCCTACAAGCTTTCGATGTCGTCGACCAAGTCGGCGACGGGCCATCTTCTCGGTGCAGCCGGCGCCATCGAGGCCATCTACTCCATCAAGTCGATCATCGACCAGACGGTGCCGCCGACCCTCAATCTCGACGAGCCTGACGAGGGCTGCGATATCGATCTGGTGCCCAAGCAGGCAAAGCAGCGCAAGGTCCGCTATGCGCTCAGTAACTCGTTTGGCTTCGGCGGCACCAATGCCTGCCTGATCGTTGGCGCCGCCTGATTATCGGAGGCTGAGTCATGCTCAGCTTTTTCCGCTGGGTCCTTTTCTTCATCGCCCTGCTCCTGACCGTGATGGGGGGCGCGTTGTTCTTCGGCCACGAGATCCTGGTGGCCCAAGGCCCGCTCGATGCGACGAAGCGGATCGTCATTCCACGCGGTGCAGGGCCGGCCACCATGGCGAAGGTCCTTCATCAGGAAGGCGCGATCACCCATCCGCTGCTGTTTCGCGTGGCGCTGATGATCGATCCCGATCCCAAGCCCATCAAGGCGGGCGAATACGAAGTGCCCGCGCATACCTCCATGCAGGGGCTCGTGGAGCTGCTGCAGTCGGGCAAGCTGGTGCAGCGCCGTCTGACGGTTCCGGAGGGTATGACCACCGCCGAGGTCCTCGATCTCGTGCGCAAGGCGGATGCGCTGACGGGCGACATCACGGTGGACGTGAAGGAGGGGGATCTCCTTCCCGAGACTTATTTCTATTCGCGGGACGATACGCGCGACGGCCTTCTGCTGCGCATGAAGGAGGCGATGGAAAAGACGCTCGACGAGGCGTGGCGCAAACGCACGCCGGGGTTGCCGCTGGCCAATCGGCGTGAAGCGTTGATCCTCGCCTCGATGGTGGAGAAGGAAACCGCCATCCCGGCGGAGCGCAGCCGGGTCGCCGCCGTGTTCCTCAACCGCCTGCGGCTCAAGATGAAGCTGGAGAGCGATCCGACGACGATCTACGGCCTTACCGGCGGCAAAGGCTCGTTCAACCGCGAGCTCACCAAGGCGGATCTGCAGTCGCACTCGCCCTACAACACCTACGTCGTGACGGGTCTTCCGCCCGGTCCGATCTGCAATCCTGGACGCGCCTCCATCCTGGCTGCGACCAATCCCGCACACGACCGGTCGCTTTACTTCGTCGCCGACGGGCAGGGCGGCCATGTCTTCTCGCGCACGGTCGCCGAGCACAATCGCAACGTCGAGCGTTGGAAGGAGATCCAGCGCGAGCGGCAGGAGCAGGCCTCTCCACCGGCGCGACCCAAGCCGTGAGCCATGGCGGCCGTCCTCCTCGCCCTGGGGGTGTTGGCGGTCATGGTGCTGGGGATCGGCTGGTTCCTTCGCGCCAAGCCTTCGACGCTGTCGCACGGGTTGCGGCGCACGGCTTTCGTGCTGGCCGGCATTGTCGTCGCCGTGCTGCTCGTCTTCTCGGTCCGCTTCCTGCCGGAGGTGCTGCCCGAACTGCTGGGGCTTGCCACCCTGGTGGGAACGGCGCTTCTTACGCGCTTCCTGCGCCATCGTTCATCCGGCGGGTTCAGTTCGCCGGGGAGCGGTCGCCAACGGACCGAGGTCCGGACTGCCTTCCTGCGCGCCTGGATCGATCACGGGACCGGCGATGTCGGCGGCGCGGTGCTGGCGGGACGCTTTGCCGGCCGCACGCTAGAAAGCCTCGCCGATGCCGAGCTCCTCGAATTGCAGATCGAGACGGCTTCGGATGCGGATTCAGCGCGCGTGCTGGAAGCCTATCTCGATCGGCGCCTCGGCGAGGGCTGGCGTAACGCGCAACAGCCGCCCCCCAAATCGGCCAAGGTCGATATGAGCCGGCAGGAAGCGCTGGCTGTACTCGGGCTTGCTGAAGGGGTCACGGCGGAAGAAGTCCGGGCGGCCCATCGACGCCTGATCCAGCGGGTGCATCCGGATGTGGGTGGAAGTGCCGACCTGGCGGCCCGCATCAATCGCGCCAAGGACGTCCTGCTTGGCTAAGCACCTTGCCGGCCTTGATCGGCTGTGGCATCAACCGCCGCGCCCCTTCCCAGGGCAGCCCGGACAAGCCATTGATCCGGCTCGATAAACATGAATTGCGAACGAGGTCGACAAAGCATGGCGCAGCGCGTCCGTAAAGCTGTCTTGCCGGTCGCTGGACTGGGTACGCGATTCCTGCCCGCCACAAAGGCGATGCCGAAGGAGATGCTGACGGTCGTCGATCGTCCTTTGATCCAGTACGCGATCGAGGAATGCCTTGCGGCAGGCATCGACGAGTTCGTCTTCGTCACGGGTCGCAACAAAGGCGCGCTGGAAGATCATTTCGACCATGCCTACGAGCTCGAGATGACGCTCGAGCAGCGACGCAAGGCCGCCGAGCTGAAGCAGACCCAGAACGCCACGATCAAGCCCGGCAATGCCGTCTTCACGCGCCAGCAGAAGCCGCTTGGCCTCGGTCATGCCGTGTGGTGCGCCCGGCACTGGATCGGCAATGAACCCTTCGCTGTCCTTCTGCCCGACGAATTGATGGTGAGCTCGCCGACCTGTACGGCGCAGCTCGTCGCCGCGCATGAGAAGACGGGCGGCAACGTCGTCGCCGTAATGGACGTGCCGAGGGAACAAACCCGAAGCTACGGCATCGTGGCGGTCAGGGGTGAGAAGGACGGGCTCGCCGAAATGACGGGCATCGTCGAGAAGCCCAAGCCGGAAGAGGCGCCTTCGACGTTGGCCTGGATCGGCCGAAGCGTCGTGCTGCCCGAAGTCTTCGACCATCTCGACAAGCACGAAACCGGCGCCGGCGGCGAGATACAGCTCACCGACGCCATGGCCAAGATGATCGGCGGCAAGCCTTTCCATGCCATGCGCTATACCGGCGGACGTTACGACTGCGGAAACCGTCTGGGGTTCCTGGAAGCCAATATCGCGGTGGCGCTCGACCGTGCCGATACCGCAGCCGAGACGCGCGCGCTTCTTGAGCGGCTGCTGAAGGGCTGATCGAATGCGCATTGCGATGATCGGTTCGGGCTACGTGGGCCTCGTCTCAGGCGCGTGTTTCGCCCAATTCGGTCACGACGTCGTCTGCATCGACAAGGACGCGGAGAAGGTCGCCCGCCTGCGCCGCGGTGAAATCCCCATATACGAGCCTGGCCTCGACCGTTTGGTCGCCGACAACAAGCGGGCCGGCCGCCTCGAATTCGGCACCAGCCTGGCCGATGCCGTGGCCAATGCGGACGCCGTCTTCATCGCCGTCGGCACGCCGACCCGCCGTGGCGACGGACATGCCGACCTGAGCTATGTCTATGCCGCGGCAGCGGAAATTGCCGATGCGATCGCGCACTACACCGTGATCGTCACCAAGTCGACGGTGCCGGTCGGAACCGGCCGCGAGGTGGAGCGGATCATTCGCGAGGCCAGGCCCACGGCCGAGTTCGACGTGGCGTCCAATCCGGAGTTCCTGCGCGAGGGTGCGGCGATCGAGGATTTCATGAAGCCGGACCGGGTGGTGATCGGCGTCGAAAGCCAGCGCGCCCGCGAGGTGATGGCGGCGATCTACCGGCCTCTCAACCTGATCCAGACGCCGATGGTCTTCACCAATATCGAGACCGCCGAGGTGACGAAGTACGCCGGCAATGCCTTCCTTGCGACCAAGATCACGTTCATCAACGAGATCGCCGACCTGTGTGAAAAGGTGGGCGCCGATGTGCACGACGTGGCGCGGGGGATCGGCCTCGACGGCCGTATCGGACGCAAGTTCCTGCATCCGGGCCCCGGCTTCGGCGGCTCCTGCTTTCCCAAGGATACGCTGGCGCTGGCCTACACGGCGCGCGAGGCCGAAGCGCCCCAGACGATCGTCGAGCAGGTGATCAAGGTGAACAATGCGCGCAAGAAAAGCATGGCGCGCAAGGTGATCGATTTCTGTGGCGGGTCGATCGCCGGCCTCACCATCGGCGTATTGGGCCTTACCTTCAAGCCCAACACCGACGACATGCGCGATGCACCGTCCCTCGACATCGTTCCGGCGCTCCAGGCGGCCGGAGCGAAGATCGTGGCCTTCGATCCCGAGGGCATGACTGAAGCCGGACGGCTGCTGTCCGGTGTGACTTTCGTCAAAACCGCCTACGAGGCGGTGGCCAACGCCGATATCCTGGTTGTGATCACGGAGTGGCACGAGTTCCGCGGGCTTGATCCGCGGCGTATTAAGGAGGCGATGCGTCAGCCCCGCATCGTCGACCTGCGCAATATCTTCAATCCCGAGGAGATGCGCAGCCTCGGCTTCACCTACGAGGGGATCGGTCGGCCGCGGCCGCGCACCTAGACCAAACTTTTGCGGAGCCTTTTCGATGAGCCAGACGGGTCACAAGTTCGATTCGACGATCCTGCGCGAGTACGACATCCGGGGAGTTGTGGGAACCACGCTCCATGCGGCCGACGCACGCGCCATCGGCCGCACCTTCGGCTCCATGGTGCGGCGCAAGGGCGGCAAGCGGGTTGCGCTGGGATATGACGGCCGCCTGAGTTCGCCCGATCTCGCCCAGGCCTGCATCGAGGGGCTCATCTCGTCCGGCGTGAAAGTGGTGAATATCGGCCTGGCCGCCACGCCCATGCTTTATTTCGCGGTCTGGCACCTCGACACCGATGGGGGAATCCAGATCACCGGATCGCACAATCCGCCCGACTACAACGGCTTCAAGATGATGATGGGCAAGAAGTCGTTCTACGGTCCCGACATCCAGAAGCTGGGTGAGATGGCGGCCAAGGGCGACTTCGAGACGGGGAACGGCTCGGTCGAACAGAAGAGCGTGTTGTCCGACTATGCCGCCCGGCTCCTGAAGGATGTGAAGCCCGGCCGCAAGCTCAAGGTCGCGTGGGACACCGGCAATGGCGCAGTGGGCGTGTCGATCCGCGCTGTCGTCGACAAGCTGCCCGGCGAGCATTTCGTGCTGAACGAGCAGGTGGACGGCACCTTCCCCTCCCATCATCCCGATCCGACGGTGCCGAAGAACCTGGAGCAGCTCGTGGCCGAGGTGCGCCGGCGCGGCTGCGATCTCGGGATCGCCTTCGACGGCGACGGCGATCGCATCGGTGCGATCGACGGCAAGGGCCGCATCCTGTGGGGCGACCAGCTCATGATCCTCTGGGCGCGCGACGTGCTGAAGAGCCGCCCGGGCGCCACGATCATTGCCGACGTGAAGGCAAGCCAGGCCCTGTTTGACGAGATCCTGCGGGCCGGCGGCACTCCGCTGATGTGGAAGACCGGCCATTCCCTGATCAAGACCAAGATGGCCGAGCTCAAGGCGCCGCTTGCCGGAGAGATGAGCGGCCACGTTTTCTTTGCCGACACATTCTACGGCTTCGATGATGCGCTCTATTGCAGCCTTCGCCTGCTGAATATCGTGGCCAACGAGCGTGAGAGCCTGGCCGAAATGCGCGACAAGCTTCCGCAGCTCGTCAATACGCCGGAGCTTCGCTTCGATTGCGCCGAGGAGCGCAAGTTCAAGATCGTCGACGAGGTCAAGGCGCGGCTGAAGCAGGCTGGTGCGAAAGTGAACGATATCGACGGCGTCCGGGTGAATACGCCGGACGGCTGGTGGCTGCTGCGCGCCTCCAACACCCAGGCTGTCCTCGTCGCACGCTGCGAAAGCGCCAACGAAGCCGGTCTCGATCGCCTGAAGGACGACCTCAAGGCGGCGCTTGCTGCGAGCGGTGTCGATTTGCCGGATGAGGCCTCGGCCGGCCACGGCTGATGCGGTTCTTCTTCTACGGCACCCTGCTCGATCGGGACGTGACAGCGATCGTGCTGGGGCGTCGACTGCCGCCGCAGGCATTCATTTCGGCGACCTTGCACGGCCACACGCGATATCGGGCCCGCGGAGTCACCTATCCGATCATCGTGCGGGACCCGAACGGGCAAGTGCAGGGAGCGATTGTCCAGGGGCTGAGTGCGCTCGATGTGGCGCGGCTTGCGGCCTATGAGGGGCCGCGTTACCGGATCGCGCCGCTGACGGTCGAGATCCATGCAGCTTTGACGACGGTGTCGGTCTTCGAACCGCTGGAGAAGCGCTTCGAACCGGTTGACGGTGCGTGGGACCTGGCGCTCTGGCAGCGCCGTCATAAACGGGCGTTTGTCGATCGGATCAGGCGCGCATTCAGCGCGCACCCTGCGTATTCCAGGAGGTGACCTCGAGCGCCGAGCAGTAGATCTTCTTCTGCTCCAGGCGCTTGCAGCCATCGACTGCTTCGGCCTGGGACAGATTGGTCACGCGTGCGCGATGGAACGTCTTCTGTGCCATCTGCACTTCGTCGATGGTGGTGGATGCGTGGCCGCGCATGAGATCGGGCAGGATCGTGGAGGCGCGTTCCAGCACGAGCTGCGCCGAGCGCGAGTCCGAGAATGAGCCGACCTGGATAACCCAGCTCCCTACGGCAGGGGTGGTGCTCGCGGCGGGCACGGTCGCGGCATTGCTGGCCACGCGAATGGAACTCGTGGATTGCAGGGCGTTGGCAGTCGTTGCCGGCTCGGCACGGACGACCTGTCCGACGCGGGCGACATTGGGAATGGCGGAGCCGGGCACGAAGTTGGCGGCGGCATAGCGCGCCGACGGCGGCACACGCGGCGTCGTCCAGGGCGAAAGATGTAGCGACTGGGCGGTCGCAAAACCGCGATCCATCAGCTCGGCCATCAACCTGTCACGTTGTCCGGGGCTGTCGCCTCCCATGACCACGCCGATCAGCCGTCGATTGTCCTGTATGGCCGACATCACGAGATTGAACCCCGACGCTGCAGTGTAGCCTGTCTTCAGGCCATCGGCTCCGGGATAGTTGCCGAGCATATGGTTGTGATTGGCCAGTGGGTGGCCGTGATACTGATAACTCTGGACCGAGAAGATCGGATAGTAGTGCGGGAAATCCCGAAGCAGGGCGTGGGCAAGCTTCGCCATGTCGCGAGCGGTCGTGACCTGCTCGCGATTGGGCAGCCCCGAGGCATTGCGATAGACCGTCGAGGTCATGCCAAGCTGGCGCGCTTTCTGCGTCATGAGACGCGCGAACTGCTCTTCGGAGCCGCCCAGGGCTTCGGCCAGCAAGACGGCGGCATCGTTGGCGGATCGTGTCACGAGCCCCATGATTGCGTCGCGCACCATGACAGTGCCGCCGACGGGCATACCCATCTTGGTCGGCGGTGCGCTCGCAGCCGCACTCGATACTTTCAATGAATCGCCCAGCGACAGCCGGCCGGAGTCGAGTGCGGAAAAGGTAAGGTAGAGCGTCATGAGCTTGGTAAGCGACGCTGGGTGACGCAGGCTGTCGGGTTGATCGGAGGCAAGTTCGCGCCCGCTGGTGGCGTCCACGATCAAGTAGGAATCCTTTGCGGTGACGGCAGGATTGGGAATCCAGGGAGTTGCATGCCGACGAGCCTTCGATAGGCCATGCGTGCGCGTCGGCGCGGCACGAGACTTCGTCGACGGTCCTTGCGCGTCTGCATTGAGAGGCACCAGCAGCGCGAGAATGAAAAAGCCTACGACGAGCCAGGCAATGCCCGCCGCACAGCGCCTGAGGGAGGGGATCATCTCAAAAACGCCATACGATGTACGAGTGATTTCTTGTGCCCAGCCAATGGCTTAAGGCAATTTCTTGAAGATTACTAAAGTTTGTGCCGTTGTGCAACTTTTCTACGGTCGTCCTGTTGCCGCAGTTGGCCCGGAAACTGCAGGAGCGATAGGAGGAACACCTATGCGAACGCAAGCAACAATGTCCGCCTTGGCACTGTGCCTGCTCCTGCCGGTATCCGGGGCTGCGTGGGCACAGCGCGCCGACCGCAACGTCGATACCCCCATCGTGCGCAGTTTCCATTGGTTCAGCTATGTCGGTGGCGACGATATTCGCGCGGCCTGCCGGCCCGGGAACCGCAGTCGCATTCGGCTCGTGTATAACGCATTGTGGGAGGAACAAGTCCGAACATACGAGATTTTCCTGCAACCGGACGGAACCGCGGGCCTGAACATCGGCGTTCTTGCCGATCAAGGGAATGTGAGCAACATCCTGGCGGAAAGCCCCACCGACGTTCTGAGCCCATGGCGCATGAAGCACGGCCAGCGGCTGCTTGACGTCGCAGAAACGCGGCATTTGATGGATTTATTGCAGGCGAGTGCCGCCTTTGGGCCGCCGCGCGACGGCTTGCGGCTGCCCGACAACGACTTCTGGTGGACGGTTGCGTCCTGTCGCAACGGCGCTTGGGGCTTCCAAGCCTACCTTTATCCGACCGACGGTTTCGTGAATGTGAAATTCGCTGAGCAACTTTTCGCCTGGGACAACGTGAATGTTCCCGTGAATCGTCCCCGCAAGCTCGAACCGGCCGAGTTCCGCCGGGGCTTCGACAGCCACTCGGCGCAACGCGGACGTGGCGATCGCTGGATGCTGGTGGTGGGGAAGGATGGCTTGCGGCCGAGGTAGCGGAATCGCTTGGTGTACCTATATAATTCGCGGGTGGCTTCGAGAGGGATCAGCTGACGACGATGCTCTGTTCCGGTTCTGCACAAGACGGGCGCCTTGGCGATGGCTGGTTGGGCGGCCCCAATGAACCGCCGGGCGGCGGCGTTCCGCCTCGTCCGCCGGCGCGCCGGGACGATGGGGAAGGAGACAACAGCGAGGGCCGCTCCGGAGCGCTGACGCTCACCCGTACGCGCACCAAGAAGCCATCCATGTACAAGGTGTTGATGCTGAACGACGACTACACCCCTATGGAGTTCGTGGTCGACGTCCTGCAGCACATCTTCCAGAAGAACCGCGAGGAAGCCACGCAGATCATGCTTCACGTCCATCAGAAGGGCGTGGGCATATGCGGTGTCTATACCTACGAGGTCGCCGAGACGAAGGTCACGCAGACGGTCGACTATGCACGCAAGAATCAACATCCGCTGCAGTGTACCCTGGAGAAAGAGTAAGCAACGTTCGCTTTTGGTCGAGGTGTTCGATGTCGATGTTGTCCAAGAACCTCGAGAAGTCCCTCCACCGCGCTTTTGCGCTCGCCGGAGAGCGGCGGCACGAATACGCGACACTCGAGCATCTGCTCCTGGCGATGACGGAGGATGACGATGCAACCCCCGTGCTCAAGGCATGCGGGGTCGATATCGATCGTCTTCGGCACGATCTTGAAGCCTTCATCGACAATCGGTTGAAAGGCATCGTCACCCAGACGCCGAGCGAGCCACTGCCGACGGCCGGCTTCCAGCGGGTCGTGCAGCGCGCGGCAGTGCACGTGCAATCCTCGGGCCGCAAGGAAGTGACAGGCGCCAACGTTCTGGTGGCGTTGTTCTCCGAGCGCGATAGCCACGCCGTGTCCTTTCTCGAGAACCAGGGCATGTCGCGGCTCGACGCGGTCGACTATATCAGCCACGGCAAGGCCAAGGTGCCGGGCCGCGCTCGTGCCCGCCGCGTCAGCGGCGCGGAGGAGGAGAATGGCGAGGCCGCTGTAAAGCAGGGCAACGAGGCGCTGGCCGCCTATTGCGTGGATCTGAACCAGAAGGCGCGCGAGGGCCGAGTCGATCCGCTGATCGGCCGCGAACACGAGGTCGAGCGCACGATCCAGGTGCTGTGCCGCCGGACCAAGAACAATCCGCTCTATGTCGGCGAGCCCGGCGTCGGCAAGACGGCGATCGCCGAGGGGCTTGCGCGCAAGATCATCGAGGGCGAGGTGCCCGATGTGCTCAAGGAATCGGTGATCTATGCGCTCGACATGGGCGCGCTGCTTGCCGGCACGCGCTATCGCGGCGACTTCGAGGAGCGGCTGAAGGCCGTGCTGTCGGAACTCAAGAAGAAGCCCAATTCCGTGCTGTTCATCGACGAGATCCATACGATCATCGGCGCCGGCGCCACGTCGGGCGGCTCGATGGATGCGTCGAACCTTCTGAAGCCATCGCTGCAGTCGGGCGAACTGCGCTGCATTGGCTCGACGACCTACAAGGAATACCGGAACTACTTCGAGAAGGACCGCGCCCTGGTGCGCCGCTTCCAGAAGATCGACGTGCCCGAGCCCTCGATCGCCGATGCGGTCGAGATCATGAAGGGCCTGAAGACGGTCTACGAGAAGCACCACCACGTCACCTATACCGACGACGCCATCAAGGCCTCGGTGGAACTGGCGGCCCGCTACATCCACGACCGCAAGCTGCCCGACAAGTCGATCGACGTGATCGACGAGGTGGGCGCGGCCCAGATGCTGCGGCCGCAGGATGCGCGCAAGTCGACCATCGACGTGCCGGACATCGAGGAGATCGTCGCCAAGATCGCGCGCATCCCTCCCAAGAGCGTGTCGAAGGATGACACCGAGATGCTGCGCAACATCGACCGCGATCTGAAGACCGTGGTGTTCGGCCAGGACAGGGCGATCGACCAGCTCGCGGCTGCGATCAAGCTTGCCCGGGCGGGCCTGCGCTCGCCGGAGAAGCCGATCGGTTCATACCTGCTGGCCGGTCCTACCGGCGTCGGCAAGACCGAGGTGACGCGCCAGCTTGCACGGCTGCTCGGCCTCGAGCTGGTCCGCTTCGATATGTCCGAATACATGGAACGGCACAGTGTCTCGCGTCTGATCGGCGCGCCGCCGGGATATGTCGGCTTCGACCAGGGCGGCCTTCTGACCGACAAGGTCAACCAGCATCCGCACTGCGTGATCCTCTTCGACGAAATCGAAAAGGCTCACCCCGACGTGTTCAACGTCCTTCTGCAGGTGATGGATTACGGCAAGCTCACCGACCACAACGGCCGGACCGTGGACTTCCGCAACGTCATCCTGTGCATGACGACCAATGCCGGCGCGGCCGACATCGCCAAGCCGGCCCTGGGCTTCGGCCGCGAGGCGCGGAGCGACGAGGATGACGAGGCCATCAACCGTCTGTTCGCGCCGGAGTTCCGCAATCGGTTGGACGCGATCATCAAGTTCGCCAACCTCGGCCCCGAGAGCATGGGCAAGGTGGTGGACAAGTTCGTGGCCGAGCTCGAGGTGCAACTCGCCGACCGCAAGGTCTTTATCGAGCTCAGCGATTCGGCGCGGCGGTGGCTGGCGGAGAAGGGTTACGACAAGCTGTTCGGTGCCCGGCCGTTGGCCCGCGTCATCCAGGAGCACCTCAAGAAGCCGCTGGCCGAGGAAGTGCTGTTTGGCAGTCTCGCCAACGGCGGCGGCACGGTCCGGGTCGACGCCCAGGGAGAAGGCGCGGCGGCCAAGCTCGTCTTCACTTTCCTGCCGCCTGAGCGCGGCGCCTTACCTCCCGCCAGTCAGGAACCGGTGCTCGCCGACTGATGTTCCGGCCTCTCTGGCTTGCCTTCCGGGCCGCGGTGCTCGCCACCGCGGTCTTCTGGGTGGCGACGATCATTGTCGACAAGCTCCACTGGCAGGCGCCGCTTGACCTGACGAAGCAGCTTATCTTCTTCATCATCTTCTTCCTTGGGATCCTGATGATCGAGAAGAAGTGACGCCGCCACGCGTTACTTCTCGTTCTCCTTCCGGAACGGCGAATACTCCTGCAGGCCGTCGATCTCCTGCTGGACGGCCGGCCGTTCGCGCCTGAGATAGTCCTCGACGGCGCTCCGGAAGCCGGGATCGACGATCCAGTGGGCGGAATAGGTCGGCACCGGAAGATAGCCGCGCTGAATCTTATGATCGCCTTGGGCGCCGGCTTCGACACGCTCCAGGCCGTGAGCGATCGCGAAATCGATCGCCTGATAATAACAGGCTTCGAAATGCAGGAACGAATGGCTTTCGAGGCAACCCCAATAACGGCCGTAGAGCGTATCGTCGCCGCGGAGATTGAGCGCGCCGCCGACCGGCCGGCCGTCGGCTTCGGCCATGATCAGAACGACCTTGTCGGCCATGGTGGCGCCCAGGATGTCGAAGAAGGCGCGAGTCAGATAGGGCGAGCCCCATTTGCGTCCGCCGGTGTCCATGTAGAAGGCGAAGAAGGCATCCCAATGTCGCGGCGTGATGTCGGCCCCGGTGAGGGCGCGCACCTCCAGGCCTTCGCGCCGGACCGACTCCCGCTCCTTGCGGATCGCCTTGCGCTTGCGCGAGGCGAGGGCGCCGAGGAAGTCGTCGAACGTCCGATAGCCGGCATTATGCCAGTGATATTGCTGCCCCAGCCGCTGCAGCCATCCGTGCGCGCCGAACCGATTCCAGTCGGTCTCGCTGCAGAATGTCGCGTGCACCGAGCTGATGCCGTTGTCTTTGGCGATCTTGGCCAGCATGTCGATCATGGCGTCGCGCACCGCGTCGGCCATCGTCCCCGGGCGGGCGAACAGTCGTGGGCCCGGGACCGGCGTGAACGGGACCGCGATCTGGAGCTTGGGATAGTAGCGGCCACCGGCGCGTTCGAAGGCCTGTGCCCAGCCATGATCGAAGACATATTCGCCCTGGCTGTGGCCCTTGAGATAAAGCGGCGCGGCGCCGTGCAACGTTCCATCCGCTGTTTCCGCCAGCAGGTACTGGGGCTGCCAGCCGGTGCGGCGGCCAACCGATTTCGAATCCTCCAGCGCCTTCAGAAAGCGATGTGTCAGGAATGGATTGCCCGCGGCGCCCGGGGCGAGCGCGCAGGCGTCCCATTGCGCGGCGTCGACCGCGGCAAGTGATTCGACGACGCGCAGGCCGACAGTTGGCGAATCATCCGGCATGGCCCGAGCATAGCGCGAATCTTGGAAGGATTGAGGCCGATCTCGGACCTGGTTCCAGGAGCAAAAAAAGTCCGGCAGACCGTGGTCGCCGGACACTAATCAGTTTCGCCTTCCCGGTCTCGCAAGCGAGACGTCGTATTGGCTCAATGTTTGAATTTGAAGGTGGCTTCCGGTGGGGCCGAGAGGGCACCCACACGGAAGCCGAAAGGCGTCGGTTAGAGGGGCCAAAGTTGAGCTTTGGCCTACGCCCTTTCCTTATTTTTACTGCTTCTTCTTCTTAGCAGCCTTTTTCTTAGCAGCCTTTTTCTTAGCAGCCATAACTGTCTCCTATGGTTAGCTATGAGGTCCCCAACCGCGAGGTCCCCGGAGTACGCGGGTACGCTACGCCACGCATGCTCAACTGCATCCCGTGGTGCCGCCGCAGGTCGTGCATTTGAGGCACGTCCCGTTACGGACCATGGTGAAGTTGCCGCATTCCGGACAGGCATCCCCTTCGAACCCCTTGAGCCGTGCCTCGACGGCCAGACCCACGGGTGAGGAGGATGCCCCTCCGGGCGCGACGCCGACGACGGCCGCCTGGGCGATGTGCGCCGAAGCGACGGCTGGGCCGTCCGTCAGTTCGATGGGCGCGGGGCCGGTCGCGACCGCCTCGTTGGCGATCGCGACTCTGTCGGCCGCCCGGCCGTTCAATCCTTGGAGGTTGCTGCGCAAATAGCCGACGCTGGCGATTCGGCTGACGGCCGCCGCGGCAGCCTGCGCCGCGTCGGTGCCGTCGGTCGGCAACCCGTCGTCGAGCTGGCCGCGGCCGACGCCGTCCGGGCGAAGGTCGGCCTGCTCGACATGGGCGAGATCGTTGCGCCCGAGGTACGAGATCGCGAGCTCGCGGAAGATGTAGTCGAGCAGCGAGGTCGACATCTTGATCGCGTCATTGCCTTCGACGATGCCGCTCGGCTCGAACCGCGTGAAGGTATAGGCCTCGACGAATTCTTCCAGCGGTACGCCGTATTGCAAGCCGATCGAGATCGCGATCGCGAAGTTGTTCATCAGGCTGCGGAAGGCAGCCCCCTCCTTGTGCATGTCGACAAAAATCTCGCCGACCCGGCCGTCCTCGTATTCGCCGGTGCGCAGATAGACCTTGTGGCCGCCGACGATCGCCTTCTGCGTGTAGCCTTTGCGCCGCTGCGGCAGGCGCTCGCGGCCGCGACGGCGCACCTCGCGCTCGACGATCCGTTCCACGATGCGCTCGGCGATGACCGGGGCGCGCGCGACGGGTGGAAGCTCGAGAAGGTCGTCGTTCGCCGCCTTGTCCTCGCCAAGGGCGAGAGCGGAGAGCGGTTGCGACAGCTTCGAGCCGTCGCGGTAGAGAGCATTGGCCTTGAGGCCCAGCCTCCACGACATCTCGTAGGCCTTGCGACAATCCTCGACCGTGGCGGCATTCGGCATGTTGATCGTTTTCGAGATTGCGCCCGATATGAACGGTTGTGCCGCAGCCATCATGCGTATGTGGCTTTCTGCAGACAAGCAGCGCTTGCCATCTCGTCCACAGGGATTTGCACAATCGAAAACGGCGAGGTGTTCGCGCTTCAGGTCGGGCGCACCCTCGATCGACATCGTTCCGCAGGCATGGATGTTGGCCGCCGCGATGTCGTTGCGGGAGAAACCAAGTCGCCTCAACAGGTCGAGTTCCGGATCGGCAAGCGCTGCATCGTCGAGCGCCAGCACTGTGCGGCAGAACTCGTCGCCCAACGTGTAACGCGAGAAGGCGAAGCGGATGTCGAAGGCCGTGGCGAGCGCCTTGTCGATGCGTTGCAACGTCATTGCATCGAAGCCGCGTGCCGCCAGCGTCTCGTGATTGATCGCGGGCGCCGATTTCAGTGTGCCGTGTCCAACGGCATGGGCGACGATGCGCGCGATCGCCGCCGCGTCATAACCCAGTGTTTGCAGGGCCAGCGGCACCGTGCGGTTGATGATCTTGAAGTAGCCGCCGCCCGCCAGCTTCTTGAACTTCACCAGGGCGAAATCGGGCTCGATACCCGTGGTGTCGCAATCCATCACCAGGCCGATCGTGCCCGTGGGGGCAATGACCGAGACCTGGGCGTTGCGGAAACCGTACTCTTCGCCCATGGCAAGCGCACGATCCCAGGCGCGCTGCGCGGCCACGACCAGCGCAGTGTCCGGGCAGTTGATCGCATCAAGTGCGACCGGCGGCGTCGACAGGGCCTCGTAGCCTTGCTCTTCCCCATAGGCGGCGCGGCGATGGTTGCGGATGACCCGCAGCATGGACTCGCGATTGGCGACGAAGCCGGGAAACGCGCCCATCAGCTTCGCCATTTCGGCCGAGGCTGCGTAGGCGGCGCCAGTCATTATCGCGGTGATGGCGCCAGCAATGGCCCGGCCCTGCGCCGAATCGTAACTCAGCCCGGAGGCCATCAGCAGGGCGCCGAGATTGGCGTACCCCAGCCCCAGCGTGCGATAGCGATAGGAAAGCTCGGCGATGCGGCGCGAGGGGTACTGCGCCATCATCACGGAAATCTCCAGGACGACGGTCCACAGACGGACCGCATGCTCGAATGCCGCGACATCGACGGTGCCGTCGCCGCGCCGGAACTTCAACAGGTTCAGCGAGGCAAGATTGCAGGCCGTGTCGTCGAGGAACATGTACTCCGAGCACGGATTGGAGGCATTGATGCGTCCCGATTCCGGGCAGGTGTGCCAGTCGTTGATCGTGGTGTCGAACTGCACGCCGGGGTCGGCCGAGTGCCAGGCGGCTTCTGCGATACGCTCCCAGAGCGCGGTCGCGGCGATCGTGCGAGCGACCTTGCCGGTGGTGCGTTCGGTCAGGGCCCAGTCCCGGTCGGCCTCGACCGCGCGGAGAAAGGCGTCGGTGACCCGCACCGAGTTGTTGGCGTTCTGGCCCGCCACCGTCGCATAGGCCTCCGATTCCCAGTCGGTGTCGAAGGCCGGAAACTCGATGTGACGATAGCCCTGGCGGGCGAACTGGATGACCCGCTGGATGTAGTTCTCGGGGAGCTCGGCCGCCCGCGCCGCCACGATCTCCTGGCGCAGGCGCGAATTGCGCTTTGGATCGAATGCACTGTCGCCTTGGATGTCGCTCTCGAGGCAGGCGCGCATGATGGCATTGAGATGCCGGTTGGCCAGGCGCGAGCCCGCCACCAAGGCGGCCACCTTCTGCTCCTCAAGCATCTTCCAGGAGACGAACTCCTCGATGTCGGGATGGTCGGCGTCGACCACGACCATCTTGGCCGCGCGACGCGTGGTGCCGCCTGACTTGATTGCGCCGGCCGCACGATCGCCGATCTTGAGGAAGGACATGAGGCCGGAGGACTTGCCACCGCCCGACAATTTCTCGCCCGCGGCCCGCAGCCGGGAGAAGTTGGAACCGGTCCCCGAGCCGTATTTGAACAGCCGGGCCTCGCGGACCCACAGATCCATGATGCCGCCGTCGCTCACCAGTTCGTCGGCAACGCCCTGGATGAAGCACGCGTGCGGCTGGGGCCGTTCATAGGCCGAATCGGAAGGGTAGGCGGCACCGTCGCGATGATCGACGAACCAATGGCCTTGATCCGGTCCGTCGATGCCGTAGGCCCAGTGCAGTCCGGTGTTGAACCATTGCGGCGAATTGGGAGCACACAACTGGGCCGCCAGCGCGAAGCAGATCTCGTCGTGGAACGCGCGTGCATCGTTTTCGCTGTCGAAGTAGCCGCCCTTCCAGCCCCAATAGGTCCACGCGCCGGCCATACGCTGGAACACCTGGCGCGCCGACCGTTCGCCGCCGAAGCGTTGCTCTTCCGGCAGTGCCGCCAGCGCGCCCTCATCGGGGGCAGAGCGCCACAGCCACTCGGGTACGTCGTCCTCGGCGACGCGTGCAAGACGTCGAGCGATGCCGGCACGCCGGAAGTACTTCTGTGCCAGGACGTCGGTCGCAACCTGCGACCAGTCGGCGGGAACGTCGATATCTTCCTGCCGGAAGACGATCGTGCCGTCGGGATTACGGATTTCGGAATCGGCAGCACGAAACGCCACTCCTTCGAATGGCGACTTTCCTGCTCGCGTGTTCCGGCGCTCAAAGCGCATCAACGATCCCCCGTGCCAACGTCCCGTCTCGTGTCCCATCGCGGGTGTGCTCTCTCAGTTTCAGAGCACGCAGATATAGGCACACGATGATACTAAATTACAAAATCTTGTGTGCGCAACTATATTTTGTAGACCAGTATGTTGATGGCACTAGATGATGCAAGAACGCAACACGGCTCCGATTCACGTGCAAATCGTATGAGGACAAACGATCTCGACGATCCGCACAGGCGCTGCGTTGCGCGTCACGAGAGGCGCGCGTACAAGCGCGCGATGCTTTTTCGAGAGAGTGATTGATGACGTTCGGTACATGGCTGTTCACCAAGATGCGCGGCGAGTTGGTTGGCACGGACAGCCAAGGCAATCGCTACTATCAGGACAAGCGCATGTATCCCGGCCGGCGCCGCAAGCGGTGGGTGATCTATAACGGCGAACCCGAAGCTTCGCGCGTTCCTCCCGATTGGAATGGTTGGTTGCATCACACGACCAATGCACCGCCGCCGGCGAACGGCCTGCCGCGCGAACCCTGGCAGAAGGAGCACGAGCGCAATTTGAGCGGCACCGGCCTTGCCTATCGGCCGCCAGGCTCCACGTTGTTGACGAGCGGCGAGAAGCCCAAGCCGACATACGAGGCGTGGCGTCCCGGCTGAATACCAGCCGCGATCGGGAAGGACAGTGGGAGGTAGCGCGTGGGCCGCAATATCGTCGAGACGATCGTGGGTGCCATCGTGCTGGTGGTGGCAGGCGCCTTCGTCTTCTACGCCTTCGCCAATTCGGATCGATCGGGTTCTGATGGTTACGAGATCACTGCACGCTTCGGCCGCATCGACGGCCTGAAACGCGGGGCGGATGTCACATTGAGCGGGGTGAAGGTCGGCACTGTCACTGCCATCGACCTCGACACCAAGACCTACCAGGCCGTGGTCCGCATGGCCTTGTCCTCGAGGTTGCAACTCTCCGACGATACCAACGCCAAGATCATAAGCGAGTCCCTGCTGGGCGGCATGGTCGTGGTGCTCGAGCCGGGTGCGGACACCAAAATGCTGAAGTCGGGCGGCGAGATCACCAATACCCAGGATGCCATTTCCCTGACAGAGTTGATCGCCAAGTTCATGTTTGGTGGAACAGGACAAAAATGATGAACGCACGCCTTCCCAAGGCGCCCCAAGTCTGGCGGCAATCCGACGGCAAGCCGGTCTCATGCCTCGAAAAGATCAAAGTCCTCAATCAGAATATCCAGGAGATCGAAACCCTCTGTGCCGACGCGCTGGAGGACGGAGTCCTGATGGGATGCGATGCCGAACAGATCAAGGCTGCACTGCACGAACTGATCGACGGGCTGGCAGTCCCCCACGTCGAGAAAGGCTGAGGGTGATCTCCTGCGCCGCCCGGGCGGCAATCGCCATCGCGGTCGGCATGGCCGCTGTCGGCACGGCCGTTGCCCAGTCGCCGCCGCCGCAGTCATCGGCGGCGCAGCCGTCCTCGTTCGACGACAACGCGACCTTGCGCGCGATTCCAGACGGTCCAGGCAAGCCGATGGCGGAGCTGCAGGGGCTCGACAAGGTGACCGCGCGCACCCGCCGCTTCAATGCCCCGGTCGGCGAATCGACGACCTTCGGCACGCTCGCCATCACCGTGGGCGATTGCCTTGTCAATACGCCGGACGCACCGCCCGAGTCGGCGGCATATCTCACGATCGTGGACCACAAACCCGGCCAGCCGGAGCAGAAGCTGTTTGCGGGCTGGATGTTCGCCTCGACGCCGTCGCTTTCCGCTCTCGATGACGGCGTCTACGACGTGCGCGTGCTGGCCTGTACCAGGGAACAGGCGTCTTCGCCGTCCAAGTCGCGCTGAAAGACGGCTTCGCTGCCGACTGCATCTGCCAGCCGTTCGCGGAACGCCTCACGCGGTATCTCGATCGCGCCGAAGCTGCGCAGATGCTCGGTCATGAACTGGCAGTCGAGCAGCCGGAAACCGCCCTTGACCAGCCGGCCGACAAGATGGACCAGCGCAACCTTGGAGGCGTCGCGTTCGCGGCTGAACATGCTTTCGCCGAAGAAGGCGGCGCCGACGGAGACGCCGTAAAGGCCACCCACCAGACGTCCTTCGCGCCAGGTCTCCACGCTGTGGGCATGGCCCCGCCTGTGCAGCTCGCTGTAGAGATCGACGATCGGCTCGTTGATCCAGCTTTCGGGATGGCCCGGCCGCGGTTCGGCGCACGCGCGCACGACGTCGACGAAGGCCCGGTCGGCGCTGACCCCGAAATGATCGGAACGGACGGTGCGCGCGAGCCGGCGCGACAGGTGGAAGCCGTCGAGCGGCAGCACCGCGCGCAGCCGCGGATCGAGCCAATAGAGCTTGGGATCGTCGCGGCGCTCGCCCATGGGGAAGACGCCGATCCGGTAGGCCTGCAGCAGGAGCTCTGGCGTGATCTCCAGCATGTCGAGGCTATTTCTTGAGGCCGACCAGCTTCTCCAGCCAGTGGATGTCGTATTCGCCGTCGATGAATTCCTGCTGGCGGATGATGCGCTGATGCAGCGGGATGGTGGTGTCGATGCCGCCGATCACGAATTCCTCCAGCGAACGGCGCAACCGCATCAAGCATTCGTTGCGCGTCTGCCCGCTCACGATCAGCTTGGCCACCATGGAATCGTAGTAGGGCGGTATCATGTAACCCGAATAGAGGCCGGAATCGACACGCACCCCGAGGCCGCCGGGCGGATGGTAGTCGGCGACGCGGCCGGGGCAGGGCGCGAACGTTTCCGGATTCTCCGCATTGATGCGGCATTCGATGGCGTGGCCCTGGATGACGATGTCGCTTTGCTTCAAGCCGAGGGGCGCGCCGTCGGCGATCCGGATCTGCTCGCGCACGAGGTCGATGCCGGTTACGGCCTCGGTGATGGGATGCTCCACCTGCAGTCGGGTATTCATCTCGATAAAATAGAACTCGCCGTCCTGGAACAGGAACTCCATCGTGCCGGCGCCGCGGTACTTCAGCTTGCGAATGGCCGCTGCGGCAAGCTCGCCGATGCGGCTGCGCTGCTCGGGATTGAGTGCGGGTGAGGGCGCTTCTTCCAGAATTTTCTGATGGCGACGCTGCAGGGAGCAATCGCGTTCGCCGAGGTGGATGCCTTCGCCCCGGCCGTCGCCCAATACCTGGATCTCGATGTGGCGGGGCCGCCCAAGGTACTTTTCCACATAGACGGCGTCATTGTTGAAGGCCGCCTTGGCCTCGGCCCGCGCGAGCGCATAGGCCTCGGCCGCAGCATCGGCATTTTCGACCACCTTCATGCCACGGCCGCCGCCGCCGGCAACAGCCTTGATCAGCACCGGCCAGCCGATCTTTTCGCCCAGCGCCACGATCTCCTCGATCGATCCTACGGGACCTGGCGAGCCCGGCACCAGGGGCAGGCCAAGCTCCTGCGCGGTTTGCTTGGCCATGATCTTGTCGCCCATCATGGTGATGTGCTGCGGCGTCGGACCGATGAAGGTGAAGCCGCTTGCTTCGACGGCCTCGGCGAAACGCGCATTCTCCGACAGGAAGCCATAACCTGGATGGATGGCGTCGACATCGGTGATCGTCGCGGCAGACAGGATGGCCGGGATATTGAGGTAGCTGTCGCGGGCGGCGGGAGGGCCAATGCAGACCGACTGGTCGGCCAGCCGCACATGCATGGCATCGCTGTCGGCCGTCGAGTGCACTGCGACGGTCTGGATGCCCATCTCGCGGCAAGCACGGTGGATGCGGAGCGCGATCTCACCGCGATTGGCAATCAGGACCTTCTCGAACATTGCGACAGACGGCCGTTATTCAACGATCATCAGCGGCTGTCCAAACTCCACCGGCTGGGCATTCTCGACCAGGATCTGGGTCACCGTGCCGGCTTTGGGCGCCTTGATCGGATTGAACGTCTTCATCGCCTCGATGATCAGGAGCGTCTGCCCGGCCGCGATCTTGTCGCCGACATTCACGAAGGCCGGCTTGCCAGGCTCGGGTGCCAGGTAGGCGGTGCCAACCATGGGCGATTTCACTGCCCCGGGATGGGCGTCGAGATCGCCGCCATTGGCAAGTGCCGACGAGCCGGCGCTTCCCGCGGCGGCAAGGGCTGCCGGAGCGGCGAAGGCAACGGGGGCCGTGGCCGCCATGGTCACCTGGGGGCGGGCGACGCGGATGCGCCGCTCGCCGTCCGCCAGTTCGATCTCGCCGAGATGGGTCTCCTCCAGGAGTTCCGCCAGCTTGCGGACGAACTCGGTATCCATCTCGAACTTGGCCATGAAGAACGCTCCTGGAAAGTGTCAGCGGCCGAGCAGGCGCGCCAGCGCCTGCAGGGCGAGGAGATAGCCCTGGCTGCCGAGGCCGGCGATCACGCCGACCGCCGCTGGGCTTATATATGAGCGGTGGCGAAAGCTTTCACGCTTGTAGATGTTCGAGATGTGTACCTCGATGGTGGGCACCTCGGCGGCATTCAGGGCATCGAGCAGAGCCACTGAGGTGTGGCTGTAGGCGCCGGCATTGATCACGATGCCGCTGTTCTTTTCGCGCGCTGCCTGAATGAGATCGACGAGGACGCCTTCATGGTTGCTCTGAGCGAATTCAATCTCGAGGCCGAGGCGCGTGGCCTCGACCCGGCACGCCTTCTCGACGTCCGCCAGGGTCTCGCGGCCGTAGATCTGCGGCTGCCGCTTGCCCAGCATGTTGAGATTGGGCCCATTGAGCACCAGCACCGGTTTCACCGCCGGCGAGCGTCGGGCGGCCTTGGCGGCCAAACCTTCCTCCCCCATCCTTACAAGTCGCGGGTTTATAGCATGGTGAGACTCGGCCACAAGAAGCGGGCCGGGGACAGTTAGGGGGCGCTTCGCAGGGCCTTGGCATGGTCAAGAAGCCGCTGGGCCAGTGTGTCGAACAGCCGTCGCTCATGGCCGGTCAGGGTATCGTAGAGCCTTTTCTCGTAGGCGAGCGCGATGGGCACGATCCGGGCATGCATGGCGCGGCCGCGCGCCGACAGCCTCAGCGAGGCGCGCCGCCGGTCGCTGCGGTCGGTTGCCCGTTCGACCAGTCCGCGCTGCAGGAGGCCTGCGACCGCCCGGCTGACCGCGACCTTGTCCATCACGATGCGCTGCCCCACATCCGATGCGGTGAGGGGCGCGAACCGGCCCAGCGCGGCCATCACCCGCCACTGCGTCACGGTCAACTGGAAAGGCCCGGCATAAAGATCGTGCAGCGATTCGCTCACGATCTGCGCCAGGACGGAGAGCCTGTAGGGCAGGAAATTTTCAAGTTCGAGGGCTTGCGGAACGTTCGCCATAATAGTTACATATGAAACCAATTATGCGTTCGGTCAATTCGGGAGGACGACATGGCCAGCATCGGCGAGCTCGAGATCGATCCCGTCAACCCGATGGGAACCGACGGGTTCGAATTCGTGGAATACACCGCGCCCGACCCCGAGGCGCTGGGAAGCCTGTTCGAGAGCATGGGCTTCGTGCGCGTTGCCCGCCATCGCTCGAAGGATGTGTCGCTGTTCCGGCAGGGCGATGTGAATTTCATCGTCAATGGCGAGAAGGAAAGCTTCGCCCAGGGCTTTGCCCGCGTTCACGGCCCCAGCGTCTGCGCGATCGCTTTCCGGGTGAAGGATGCTGCCCGTGCCTACAAACGCGCCCTCTCGCTCGGCGCCTGGGGGGTCGAGAACAAGGTGGGGCCGATGGAGCTCAACATCCCCGCCATCAAGGGGATCGGCGATTCGCTGATCTATCTGGTCGACCGCTACGGTGAAAAGAGCAGCATTTACGACGTCGACTTCGAGTTCCTGCCCGGCGTCGAGCCGCATCCGGCGGGCGTCGGCATCACCTACATCGACCATCTGACCCACAACGTGCACCGCGGCCGCCTGAACGAATGGGCAGAGTTCTACGAGCGTCTCTTCAATTTCCGCGAGATCCGCTATTTCGACATCGAAGGCAAACTCACCGGCCTCAAGTCGAGGGCGATGACCAGCCCGTGCGGCAAGATCCGCATCCCGATCAACGAGAGCACCGACGACAAGTCGCAGATCCAGGAATATCTTGCGGCCTATCATGGCGAGGGTATTCAGCATATCGCCCTCGGGACCGGGGACATCTACCGTACGGTCGAGGCGCTCAGAGCCAGGGGCGTGCCCTTCCAGACCGTTCCCGATACCTATTATGAACAGGTCGATCAGCGTGTGCCAGGCCATGGCGAAGACCTGGGCCGGCTGGCGGCCGGCCGCATTCTGATCGACGGTGCGCCGACCGAGGGCGGGGGGCTGCTGCTGCAGATCTTCACCCAGACGGTGATCGGGCCGATCTTTTTCGAGATCATCCAGCGTCGCGGCAACGAGGGCTTCGGCGAAGGCAACTTCCGCGCCCTGTTCGAGTCGATCGAGCTCGACCAGATCCGACGCGGCGTGCTCAAGGCATAAGACCAAGGAGGAAAGCATGTCCAGGAACTGGATCCCGTTGCGCCAGGTCGAAGGCACGGCATCGCGTCAGGCCCATGTCCGGCTGCCCGAAGGCACCTACGAGCGCGAGATCAGCAAGGAAGGCTTCTTCGGGCCGTCGGCGCAGTTCCACCACAGGCACAAGCCGACCGACTGGGTGGCCTTCGAGGGACCGATCCGGCCGCGGGCGCTCGACATGATCAAGCTCGCGAAGCCCCAGGCGAGTCCGTGGCAGGCGGAACTGGTCATGGGCAATCCGCATCTGCAGATGCGGATCTGGAAGATCGAAAAGGCAATGACAGAGCTGGCGCGCAACAGCGACGGGGACCAGCTCCTGTTCGTGCACGAGGGTGAGGGCGACCTGTTCTGCGACTACGGTCACCTCGAATATCGGGACGGCGATTATATCGTGATCCCACGCGGCACGATGTGGCGCCTCGCCCCGGGAAAGCCGACGACCTCGCTCATGATCGAGGCCACGAACGACCATTTCACGCTGCCGGAGAAGGGCCTGGTCGGCCGCCATGCGATCTTCGATCCGGCGATGCTGGACACGCCGCATATCGACGACGCCTTCAAGGCGCAGCAGGACGAGCGGAGTTGGTCGGTCTCGGTGAAGCGGCGCAATGCGATCTCGACGGTCACCTTCCCGTTCAATCCCCTGGATGCCGTCGGTTGGCACGGTGATCTCAGCGTCGTGCGCATCAACTGGCGCGACCTGCGGCCATTGATGAGTCACCGCGCCCACCTGCCGCCGTCGGCGCATACCACCTTCATGGCGGGCCGGTTCGTCGTCTGTACCTTCGTCCCACGGCCGCTGGAAAGCGATCCCGAAGCGCTGCGGCTGCCTTTCTTCCACAACAACGACGACTTCGACGAGATCATCTTCTATCACAAGGGAAGCTTCTTCAGCCGCGACAACATCCATCCCGGCATGATGACGATCCACCCCTCGGGCTTCACCCATGGTCCACATCCCAAGGCGTTCCAGGCTGCAACCAAGGGCGGCAAGACCGAGACCGACGAGGTGGCGGTGATGATCGATACCCGCGACGCGGTCGATATCGCGGCCATGCCGGCCGGCGTCGAATTCGAGGGATATGTCGGGTCCTGGCGTCCGGCCGAACTGAAGCAGGCGGCGGAGTAGGGTCCGGTCGATGAAGCTTGGAACACTGAAGGAAGGTGGCCGCGACGGTACGCTGATCGTGGTCAATCGCGAGCTGACGAGGGCCGTCCGTGCGACAGGCGTTGCGCCCACGCTGCAGAAGGCGATCGAAGACTGGGACGCCGTATCGCCCCGGCTCGCCGCACTGTCGGAGCAATTGCGCAATGACAAGGCGCCGGGCGCGTTCGAGCTCGATATGGCGGCGCTCGCCGCTCCGCTGCCTCGGGCCTATCAGTGGGCGGACGGATCGGCCTACGTCGTCCATGTCGAGTTGGTGCGCAAGGCGCGCGGTGTCGAGATGCCGCCCTCCTTCTGGACCGATCCGCTGATGTATCAGGGCGGCTCCGATTCCTTCATCGGCCCCAGGGACCAGATCGAGCTGGAGGACGAGGCCTGGGGGATCGATTTCGAAGGCGAGATCGGCGTGATCGTGGACGACGTGCCGATGGGGATGTCGGCGGCGGACGCGCGCCAGCACATCAAGCTCGTGACCATCCTGAACGATGTCTCCCTGCGCAACGTGATCGTGACGGAGCTGACCAAAGGGTTCGGCTTCTTCCATGGCAAGCCGGCGACGGCCTTCGCTCCGGTGGCGGTGACGCCGGATGAGCTGGGCGACGCCTGGGACGGCGCCAAGCTCGACCTGCCATTGATCTCGACCCTCAACGGCAAGGAATTCGGCCATCCCAACGCGGCGACCGACCTTACGTTCGACTTCGGCCAGTTGATCGCCCATGCCGCCCGCTCGCGGCATCTCGAGGCTGGGACGGTGATCGGCTCCGGCACGGTTGCCAACCGCGATCCGTCGGTCGGCTGCTCCTGTATTGCCGAGCGGCGGGTTCGCGAGACGATCGACACCGGCAAGCCAAGCACGCCCTTCATGAAGTTCGGCGACCATGTCCGCATCGAAATGCTCGACCGCGCCGGCCGGTCGATCTTCGGCGCCATCGACCATAAGGTGGTCCGCTACACTCCTCCCGGCTGAGCCGTGCTAGGGTCGCGCCGGGAGGCTCCATGAAGCTCATCGGATATTTTCGTTCGTCGGCCGCATTTCGCGTGCGCATCGCGCTCAATCTCAAGGGTATCACGGTCGACCATGCCTTTCGCCATTTGCGCAAGGGCGAACAGAGCACGCCTGACTATGCCGCGCTCAATCCGCAGAAGCTGGTGCCGACGCTCGTGCTGGATTCGGGCGAGCCGCTGACCCAGTCGCTCGCGATCCTGGAATATCTCGAGGAAACGCATCCCGAGCCGCCCCTGTTGCCGAAGGACCCGGTTGGGCGCGCCAGAGTGCGCGCGCTGGCGCTGATCGTGGCTGCGGATATTCATCCCATCCAGAACCTGCGGGTGATGGCTTACCTGCGCCAGAAATACGATCAGTCGGAGGAGGCGGCGTTCGCCTGGTCGCGGCACTGGATCGAGCTGGGTTTCGAGGCCTACGAGGCGTCGGTGGCGAACGATCGCGGTACCGGTGCTTTCAGTCATGGCGATCAGCCGTCCATGGCCGATCTTTGCCTGGTGCCGCAGGTGTTCAATGCCGGCCGCTTCAAGGTCGATATGGCGAAATATCCGACGCTGAAGCGCATCTTCGATCGTTGCATGACGCTGCCGGCCTTCGATGCCGCTCAGCCTGTGAAGCAGCCCGACGCCGAAACATGAGGAAGATCGTCGTCGCCGCCATCGTCGTCGCAGCGTTGGCGGCACTCGGTGCGATAGCGATCCCGGTCGCAGAGCGCTATGCCGCGGGCCAGATCAAGGCCGGGATCGAGCGCGACGGCCAGGCATCCGTCGGAACGGTCGAAGTCGGACTGCTCGATCGCCGCGTGACCTTGACTGATTTTCACTCAAGCGCCTTCGGCGGTCTGACGGCGCGGCGGTGGGAGGCACGCGGGCTGGCCGAATCGCTCGGCGACCTGCTTGAAGGCCGCACGCCGCTCTCCGACTTCAAGCTCGGCGATCCCCTGCGGGTCGACCACCTTGAACTGGTCGATGCCCGCTTCACCAACCCTTCGGATGGCACGGCCTGGAGCATCGGATCGCTCACGGCCGAGGGCCTCGATCTGGCGCCCTATGATGCCAACGTGGCCGGCCCTTATCGTCACGTCATTCTTGCGGCGCGAATCGCCAAGGCCCTCAAGCTGCGGCATGTCGAGGAAAAGGACGTCTCCTACACGCTTGCGGGGACGGACGATGCCGTCGCCGCGCGCCGCACGTCCGTCGACCGTTTCGATCGGGGCCGGATCGCTACCCTCGCTATCGCCGATCTCGATGCGATGCCCCGTGGCTCGAACGAGGCGGCCATCAGCATCGGCGACATAAAGGCAAAAGACCTCGACCTGGAGCGCGTGCTGGCGCAGCTCGCGGACAGCTCCTGGGAACCCGGGCGTCCTGTCCCTCGTATCGCCGTCGCCTCGGTAAACGCGTCGGGCTTTGGCGGCACCTTGTTCTCGCGCAGTGGCGTTACACTGGAGGGCGTCTCGCTCGAGACGGTGCACGAGACCGTCGATTCGAGCCATTCGCGGCTGCGCATCGACGATCTGGTACTGCGACCGGGCGAAAACCCCGAAGGCGCGCGGTTGCGGATGATATTGCAGGCCATGGGCCTTTCCGAGTTGAAGCTTGGCGTCGATTGCACCGGCATCGAGCGTCGCAGCAAGGGGGAGCTGGCCATCGATCGATGCATGCTTGCCGCTGCCGACTTGGGAGAGCTGTCGCTTGCCGCCGCTTTCGTCGGCGCGGACGAGACCTTTTGGCGGGCCATCGACGAGGGCGATGCGCGAATCTTGTCGCGGTCCTCGGTCGCGCTTGCTTCGGCCCGGCTGGTGCTGGTGGACAAGGGCCTGATCGAGCGTTCGGCGCGGGCGCTGGCCATGGCCACGAACCAGGCGCCGACCGTCACGCGCGCCAATATCGCCCGCGATATCCGAACCTACCAGCCGCCGGACATACTCATCACCGAGGATCTGACGAAGCTACTCGATACTGTGGCCCGGTTCGTCGAACGCGGTGGGACGCTCACCATTGAGGCCAAGCCTGATCCGCCGCTCGATCTCGCCGCGGCGCGCCGGCTGAGCATCGCCGGCCCCGATCTCGTGAACCTGCTGGGGCTTTCCGCCGCGCTGTCTCGCTAACCCTTGCGGGCTGCGGCGATCAATTGCTTCAGCGTGCTGGCATCGACGGCACCGGGGATGAACTGGCGACCGACTACGAAGGCGGGGGTTCCGCGCACGTCGAGCTCCCTGGCAAGGGCCTCGTTGCGCTGGAGGATGGCTTCCAGCTTCGGGTCCTTCATGTCCTGCTGCAGGCGGTCGACGTCGATGCCGACCGAAGAGGCGATCTGGAGGATCCGGTCGCGGTCGAGCTTGCCGTTGAAGGACATCAGGGCGTCGTGGAGGGCGTCATGCTTGTTCTGGTTGCGGGCAGCGAGGGCCGCCAGGGCGGCGATGTGCGAGGCCTCGCCCAGGATCGGCAGATCCTTGTGGACCAGCCTCACCTTGCCGTCGGCGGCGACGACCGACTTGACGGCCGGGAAGGCGCGCTTGCAGTAGGGGCACTGATAGTCGCTGAACTCGACAATGGTGACGTCGCCGTTGGGGTTGCCGGAGACCGGGCTGTCCGGATCGTTGGTCAACTCCTTGGCATGCTGCTGGATGGCCTTCAGGGCCGTCGCGTCGCGTTCCTGGTTCTGTTTGCGCTCCAGGGCGTTCATGGACTCGACGAGAACCTCGGGATGATTCACCAGATAATCGTGGATGATCCTGCCCATGGCGCCTTCGTCGACGGTGCTGCCGGTCGAAACGGGCTGTGAGGCGTTGGGAAAGTCAGGCGCTGTCGCTCGGGCGGCGACGAACCCGCCGGCAGCGATCAGGATGCCGCATACAAGAAGAAGAGGAAGGCGCATTTCGGTGCTCCTGTAGGGAGGAATTGGATCGACGCCTGTCAGCGCCTGCGCGGTCGCGAATCGATATAGGCCTTGATGTCCTGGGCACGTTGCCAGGCAGGCGTGCCCGGTTTCAGTTCGCGGGAGGCACTGTCGGCCATCGCCTGCGCCTCGGCCCGTTGTCCGCGCAGGACGGCCATTTCGGCCCGGGCCAGAGAGGTCATGCCACGATTGTTCAGCCGTGCATAGCCGATCGACATCAGCCGCCAGAGCTCGAACGAATCGCCTTCGCTTTGCCGTGCGATCTCGAGGTTGCGGACCGCTTCCTGGTCGTTTGTAAGATTGTTGGTCTCCAGCAGGGCCGCGGCGAACTCGACCTTCAGGATGCCCGCGCTCGGCAGGAGTTGGACAGCCCTTCGGTAGGCCGGCACCGCTTCGGAGACGTGACCGTTCTCGTACAGCATTTGCCCCTTGAGTTCGTTGAAGTAGGGGTCGTTGGGATGTTCCTTCAGCAATCCGTCGATGGTGAGCAACGCCGAGCCCAGTGCTCCGGTGCGATAGAGCGCGATCGCCCGGGCGTAGCGCGCCGGTACCGACCGATCGCCTTCGCGGTAGCGGCTCAGGGCGGCATTCGGCGCCGTGAAGCCGAAAAGCTTCGCCACCATCCGCGCATGCATCTCGACGAACTGCGGCGAGTCGGGCACGTTGGCATAGGGAGAGCGCGCGGCCGCCCGCTCGAAAGTGTCGATGCGGTCGGGCGTGAGCGGATGGTCGGTCAGATAGGCGTCGCGCCGTCCGATCTGCAGCCGCTCCTGATGTTCCAGGATGCGCAGGAATTGCACCGCGCCCTTGGGCGACTGATGGGTACGCTCCAGATAAGTGATGGCGGCCTGGTCGGCTGCCGCTTCCTGCGTCTGGGAATACTGCAGCATGGAGTAGAGCGACCCCGGAATGGGCGGACCGCCCGGTCCGGTCGGGCCGCCGCGGCCCATGCCGCCGCCGGCAGCCGCACTGCCGGCCATCGCCGCGCCACCGAGCAGCATTTCCAGGATCTGGATCGTGCTAAGCTTGCTCAACTCTTCCTGTTGGCGCGCCAGATGGCCGCCCGCGATATGACCGGTCTCGTGGGCCAGCACTCCGATCAATTGATTGGGCGTCTCGGTGCGCATCAGGAGGCCGGTGTTGATGAAAATCCTCTGCCCACCGGCGACGAAGGCGTTGAGGCTGTTATCCTGGACGATCATGATCTGCACCGCTTCCGGGTCGAGGCCGGCGACCCGCCAGATCGGCGTCAGGAACGTGCGGATGGTGTTCTCGATCTCGGCGTCACGTACGAGATTGAGACGTTGACCTTGCTGCGCGCTCGCGGCACGAAGCGGCGCGAGCGCGAACAGCGCGAGAGAGAAGAGGGTGAAGATGCGTCTAAGCACGGGTGGCACGCGTTGCGCGCAGGCTAGGAACACGGGATCAAATCGTCAATTGCGCAGCCTGGCATTGTGGGCGCTGCTTTTGCTGTCGGCTTGTGGCGGAAATGAGACGGATCCGCGCAACGCAATCAATCCTTCGGGAGCGTCCCCCATCAAGGCGGGTTACAACGACATCTTCGGTGGTACCGAAAAGTTCTCGGCGGTCTCGGCGGACGAAGGGCAGGCGGCGGAAGCCGGCCGGTCCGTCCTGCAAAGCGGAGGCAACGCCACGGATGCCGCAGTCGCCATGTATTTCGTCATGACCGTGACGCTGCCCTCGGCCGCGGGTCTCGGTGCGTCGGGCGCCTGTGTCGTGCACGACGCGAAGACGCGGGCGGCGGAGGCCTTTGTTTTCGCGCCGACCGCCGCGCCTGGCCCCATCAAAGGCACGTCCTTCACCGTTCCCGCGGCCGTGCGTGCGCTTGCCCTGATGCAGATCCGGCACGGTCAGGCGCGCTGGGAGTTCGATATCGCCCCGGCCGAGAAGCTCGCGAGTTTCGGCATGACGGTGTCGGGAGCATTGGCGCGCGATCTCTCGGCCGCCGGCGCTTCGCTGAACGATGAGGCGCGTCGCGTTTTCAGTCGAAACGGCACCATGCTCCGGCAAGGCGACACCCTCGTCCAAACCGATCTTGCCGCGACGCTTGGTGCGGTTCGCCGTGGCGGTGGCGTGGATTTCTTCCAGGGCAACTTCGCGCGCCGCCTGTCCGATCAGGTCGCTCAGCTCGGCGGCAGCCTTCCCGTCGAGGCGCTGCGCAATGCCGTGCCCCGGTCCGGACCGCCAGTGTCCGAAAGCGATGGCGGCTACCGCGTCTATGTCGCGCCGCCGCCGATGGCGGGCGCGAGCGCACTGGCTGGCTGGAACGGTCAGGCCGCACCGTCGATGACGACACCGACCGATTCCGGCGGCTTCTCCGGCTTCGCGGCGATCGACGAAAAGGGCAACGCCGCCGCCTGCAGCCTGTCCATGGGCCAGCTCTTCGGCGCACGCCTGATGGTGCCTGGAACCGGCATGCTGCTGGGGGCGCCGACGGCTGACAGTACCGCGGTGAGCCCCGTCGTCATCGGCAATCCCAACAATGGCGAGGTCCGTTTCGCCGGTGCGGGCGGCGGGGCGTCGACGGCAAGCTATGCGACAGGGGCGGTCGCCCGCGCCACTGTCGACGAGAGGCTTCCCGTCCAGACGGTGCTGACCCGCAATGGTGGCCGTGGCGGCTATGTGAACGCGATCGCCTGCCCTTATGGTATTCGCAGCGGCGGCGGGACCTGCCAGACAGGATTGGATCCGGCAGGGCTGGGGGCGGCTCTTCTGGCGACTGTGCGCTGAACCTTCCGATGTCCCGTCCAGCATCGCGCCGTTCAGGCGCTGTCGATCCGTTCATCGTTATGGATGTCATGGCCGCAGCCGCGGAGAAGGAGGCGGCAGGCGACACCGTTATCCATCTCGAAGTCGGCCAGCCCAGCACACCGGCGCCGAAAGGCGCCCTCGTTGCGGCGCACGCCGTACTTGATCGCGACCGGATCGGTTATGTCGCGGCGCTGGGTTTGCCGGCGTTGCGCGAGCGCATTGCGCGCCATTATCGCGACGCCTATGGCTGTGAGGTGTCGCCGGAGCGGGTGATCGTCACGACCGGCTCGTCGGGCGGCTTTCCGCTGGCGTTCCTGGCAAGCTTCGACGCTGGCGATCGCGTGGCCCTGGCCGCGCCTGGCTATCCGGCCTATCGCAACATCCTCGCAGCGCTCAACCTCGAGGCGGTCGACCTGCCGACCTCCGCCGCCGATCGGTTCCAGCCGACCGTCGCGGCGCTGGAGAAGGCGGGGCCGATCGCCGGCCTGATCGTCGCGAGCCCGTCCAATCCCACCGGTACGATGGTGACACGCGCCGAACTGGCGCAACTGGCGCGATGGTGCGAGGCGCATGACGTGCGCCTGATCTCCGACGAGATCTATCACGGCATCGTCTACGAGGGCGAAACGGCCTCGGCGGTCGAGGTTTCAGAGCAGGCGATCGTGGTGAACAGCTTCTCCAAGTATTTCTCGATGACCGGCTGGCGCGTTGGCTGGCTGGTCGTGCCGCCGGAACTGGTCCGGCCGATCGAGCGGCTGTCGCAGAACTTCTTCATCTCCGTGCCGACGCTCAGCCAGCACGTTGCGCTTGCAGCTCTCGAATGTGGCGAGGAACTGGACGGTCATGTGCGCCGCTATCGCGCCAATCGCGATCTCCTGATCGCGGGGTTGCCGGCGGCAGGCTTCGATCGGCTGACGCCGGCACAGGGTGCATTTTATCTCTATGCCGACGTCTCGCACCTCACCAACGACAGCCGTGACTTCTGCAAGCGCATGCTCCAGGAAGCGGGCGTGGCGACGACGCCGGGCGTCGATTTCGACCGTGCGCGGGGAGCCGGGACCTTGCGCATCTCCTTTGCCGGCTCGCCGTTGGAAATGGAAGAAGCGGTGCGCCGCCTCAGTGTCTGGAGGAAAAAATGAGGATTGCGATCCTTGTGCTGCTTGCATCGTCCATGGCCGCGCCGGCCTGGGCCCAGACAGGGCCGAGTTTCGACTGCTCCAAGGCGTCGACAGCCATCGAGAAAGCGATCTGCGCGCGGCCCGAACTCGCCAAGGCCGATCGGGCAATGGGGGCAGCCTACACCGCCCTTGTCGGCAGGCTGACCGGTGCGGCCAAGGATCATCTGGTGAAGGACCAGGCGCGCTGGATCGCGTCGCGCAACAAGGCCTGCACTGGCGGCGCCGAGGAAATCGCGCGTTGCCTCAGGCAACGTTACGAGGCGCGCCTGGAAAATCTCGGGACCTTCGGGCACGACTCCTATCCCTTCGTCAGTGAGCAGACGCTGTTCAAGGAGGGCAAGGTCGGCAAGGTCGGCTACAGCATCGATGCGACCTGGCCGCAGTTCGACGGGACGACGGCGGACTTCTCGCTTTTGAACCGCCACTTCGCCGATTTGTCGCGCAAGGCGGGCGACGAGGCGATTCCCGACCGCGAGTCGGGCAGGGATGCGCCATTCGACCAGACCTGGACGTACGATCAGAACTTTACCGTGCAGCGGCCTTCCGCCGATGCCGTCGCCGTGGCGATCAAGTTCTACGGCTACACCGGCGGCGCCCATGGCATGAGCGGGACCACCGCCTATCTGGTCGATTTGCGCAACGGGCAGGCCGTGCCCCCCAGCGCCGTCTTTGCCAAGGGCGACGCCTGGCTCAAGACGCTCGTGCCGCTGGTGCATGCCAACCTCAAGAAGCAGTTCAGCGACGGCAAGCCTGGCTTCGACGATGCGATCGAGCCCGGCAAGCTCGCGAAGCTCCTGCGCGAGTCCGATCACTATTATTACCGCCGCGACAAGTTGGAACTGATCTTCGATGCCTATGTCGTCGGTCCCTATGCGGCCGGCCCGTTCACCGTCGACATACCCTACGCCACCCTGAAGCCGCTTCTGGCCAAGGACGGCCCGTTGGGGAGCCTGCGCTAGCGATCGTCAGTGGAGCTTGCGCCGATCGCGCATCGGCGGTGTCGCCGATGCAGCGTTTGCCCGGGTTTGCTCGACGGTCGGCACCGGCCCGGAATGATGGCCGAGGATATGCCAGCCGTCGCTCAGGCGGACGAAGGTATTGGTCGCCATGAGTTGGCCGTTGCTCAGGATCTCGCGGCAGACGACCAGGGCGAGGCCGCTGCGGCCCAGCACCCATTCGTCCGTGCAGCGCACGCGCGGTGCTCCGGGATGACGCAGGATGGCGCGCCAGCTTGCCATGATCTCGCTGCGGTCGAGCAACGGCGCTTGCCCTGGATGCAGGCAGACCATCGAACCGGTCGGTGCCCAGAGGTGGTCCATCGCCTCGTAGTCACGGTCGCTGAAGGCACGATAGAAGGCGCGGTTGGCGGCCAGAACGGCCTCGCGCTCCTCGTCGTCGAATTCCGCCAGGAGCGGCGGCAGGCGGGGCGTTCGGCGCGGCATTCGATCTTCGAAACTCCATGGTTGCGCGGTCTAGGATTAGCCGACAGAGAAGGGCCATCCAACTGTCGAGAACGACGATGTCCATCCCCAAGCTCGAATTCCCGCCCTTCCATTTGCCGCCCGAGGCCGAGGCGCTGCGCGAGGAAGTGCGCGGTTTCCTCAAGGCAACATTGCCCGGCATCAAGACGGAGGACCGGTTCGCGAGCTGGAATACCCCGTCGCCGGACTTCAGCCGCGCACTCGGCAAGCGGGGCTGGATCGGCATTACCTGGCCCAAGCGGTACGGTGGTTCGGAAAGGAGCTTCCTCGACCGCTACGTCGTCACCGAGGAGCTCTTGGGCAACAGCGCGCCGGCCGGCTCCCACTGGGTCGCCGATCGCCAATCAGGTCCACTCCTGCTGCGCTTCGGCAGCGAAGAGCAGCGCCAGGCTGTCTTGCCGCGTATCACCAAGGGCGAATGCTATTTCAGCATCGGCATGAGCGAGCCCGATTCGGGTTCCGACCTTGCCTCCGTGCGTACGCGTGCCGAGCCGGTACCCGGCGGCTTCCGGGTCAACGGCACCAAGGTCTGGACGTCGGGCGCCCATCGCAACCACTACTGCATCGCGCTGGTGCGCACGTCGGGCCAGCACGGCGACCGTCACAAGGGGCTGAGCCAGATCCTGGTCGATCTCAAGACGCCGGGAGTCACCATCCGGCCGATCATCAACCTTGCCGGCCGGCATGACTGGAACGAGGTGACCTTCAGCGACGCCTTCATTCCCGAGAGCTGCCTGATCGGCAACGAAGGTGACGGCTGGCTGCAGGTGACGAGCGAACTTGCCTTCGAGCGCTCCGGCCCCGAACGTTTCCTGCAGAATTTCTACGTGCTGCGGGAACTCGTGCGTGTGCTGGGCCGCCAACCCGCCAAGCGGGCCGCCTCCGTTCTCGGCCGGCTGATCGCGCGGCTCTGGACCTTGAGGCAGATGTCGGTCGCGGTTGCCGGCATGATGCAGGGCGGCAAGTCGCCTGCGATCGAAGCGTCGCTGGTGAAAGATCTCGGCACGATCTATCAGCAGGATCTGCCCGAGATCGCCCGCGTGCTGGCTGAATCGGATGCGACGACCGAGGACGACCTGGCCGATTTTCTCGATATCGCCCAGTACGCCACCATGATGGCGCCCTCCTATACCATCCAGGGCGGCACGACCCAGGTCCTGCGCGGCATCGTCGCGCGCGGGCTTGGACTGCGGTGAGGAGGAGATGACCATGGATCGTGAAACGCGCGATATGCTGCTCGAGACCGCCGATCGCTTCTTCACCGAGCGCTGCGGCCGTGACGTAGTGAACGGCGTGGAGAAAGGCGTCTGGCCTGCCGATTTCTGGATGGAAATCGAGGAGATGGGCCTGCCGCTGATCGCCGTCGCCGAGGAAAGGGGCGGTGCCGGTGGCACTCTGGCCGACATGCTGGCCATATTGCGCCTTGCCGGCGCCCATGCGGTGCCGGTGCCACTTGCCGAGACGGCGCTCGCGAATCTGCTGGTCTCGGCGGCAGGCGGCAGCGCGGCGGCAGGTCCCGGCACGGTGGCACTTGGTGCGACGACCCTCGCGGGCAATCGCCTGGGCGGCACGGTCGCTCGTGTGCCCTTTGCGTCGGTGGTCCAGCGGTTCGTCACGGTCGCGACGGCGCCCGATGGACCGAAGGTCGTCGTCGTCGCGGCGGGCAATGCCACGATCACGAATACGCCGAGTCATGCAGGCGAGCCCTGTGGCACGGTCAGTTTCGACAATGCGACATGCGAATTCGTGGGGGCGTCGCCGGTCGGCGTCGAGCGCGCCTATGAACTCGGAGCCCTCATGCGGGCGATGCAGATGGCCGGTGCCGCCGACAAGGTGCTGGCCACCGTGGTCGAATACTGCAAGCAACGAGCCCAGTTCGGCCGTCCGATCTCGACCTTCCAGGCGATCCAGCAGATGCTGGCGGAACTCGCGAGCTGTGTCGCCGCCACCATCGCCTCGGCCGAGGCGGCGGCGCGCGATGCCGACGAGGGCGGGTTGGCCGATGGCGGAAGCTTCTCCATCGCTGCGGCCAAGAGCCAGGCATCGGACTTCGCCCAACGCATTGCCGCCATCGCCCATCAGTCGATGGGCGCCATGGGCTTCACGCACGAGCACATCCTGCATCACTATACGCGCCGGCTCTGGGTATGGCGGCGCGATTTCGGCAGCGAGACATTCTGGGGAGAGAAGATCGGGACAGCCTACGCCAAAGCCGGTCCGCAGGCCTTGTGGTCTGCGCTGAGCGCGAGCCGGTACGCGGCGTAAGTGAGCGGTTCATCGGTCGCTGCGGTGTGCATGGCGACCTTTGTCGCATTGGAGCAACACGTTGACCGCGAGTTGATCGGGCTTGCGTGACGGCGTGGACAAGGGCGATGCTCGGAAAGCTTGCACCGCCCGCCACAGGAGAGCCCATGTCCACGATCAGGGAGCCGGCCGGCAAGGACCAGACGGACAAGGAGCCGCTCGTCACGAGAACCCATCATGCGCCTCAGTTCAGGCATCCCGACGACATGGAATGGGAGATGGGGCGGTTCAAGAACAAGACCAAGTTCCTGTTCCATCCCCGGCCCGAGGATCCCAACGAACCGAACGCCGGCTTCCTGCGCTACGAGCCGACGGCGGGTTTCCCGCTGCACAAGCACAACTTTGCCCAGATCTGGTACATCATCGAAGGCGAATTCAAGATCAACGGTTCGATCCATGGCCCCGGCACCATCGCTTACATGGCCGATCCGCATTTCGAATATGAAATGTACACGGAGACCGGCGGTACGGTGCTGTTCGTCCAGTATCCGGGACCGACAACCGGTGCGCGGCCGATCTACGACGGGCGGATGAACCTCAAGGACGTGAAGCCGATCGTGGCCGGCGACCTGGAGGAATAGGGCCTTCCAAGGAGGGACGGCACGCCGCCGCAGATTATCGCGCGAGCGCCGGGAGGTTGGCGTCGATGTCGGCGGAAGTGAGTTCCCAGGTATTGTCGAAGTTGGCCACGATCTCGCGCATGAAGGCCTCGTGCAGGGCCTCGGCGCGTTGTGGGTCGTCGAGGTGATCGACAAGGATGGCGAAGGCGAGCTGTGCCGGCTCCGGACCCTCGTAGCTCCATTCGAAGCCGTTCTTCGACAGGGGCTTGAGGTCGGTGCGCGGATCGAGCGGCCGGCCATCGACCAGCACCTGGATGCCGTCGATCGTGCGGTCGCCGGTATAGGTCTTCATGGCGCTTTCTTCTGCGCCTTCACGTCGGACGGATGACGCGTGACCTCGGGGAATATCCACAGCGAGATCACCGTGAACGGCCCGAGAAAGGCGACCGCCCATTGCGGGCCGGTCTGGCCGAGATAGCCCATGTAGAACCAGCCGGCGATCGCGGCGAGGGCGACCATCAGGGTGAGCGGGAATTTGACCCGAAAGGGCATGGCCTTTCTCCCGCGCTATTCCGCCGGCCGCAACCCGGCCTGGCGGAGCCGCGGCGTGCGCGCGGTCTTGCGCATGTCGGTCTTCACGTAGGCGGTGTTGTAGCCGTTGAACAGCGTGCCCAGCAGGCCGCGATTGAGGTCGGACGTGCCGAACGCCCAGTCCATGATGGGGAAGGTGAGATTCATGTTCCGCTCCATCATGATCGATTGCGCATGATGGGCGATGTGATGCCGGCGCAGCGTGTTCACGAACGGCATCCAGCGCACGAACGCATTCTCGTCGACATGGCAGCAGAAATGCATGAACTCGTAGATCAGGTAGACCGAGGTCGTGGTGGCAATGAACAGCCAGCCGACATTGGTGCCGAACAGCAGGCCCAATACGATGGCGCCCGGAATGGACATCAACGTGAACGTGGAGAGGGCGTAGGGCGGGAAGAAGGTCACGCGGTAATCGAGATGGTTGGCGAAGCGCATCTCGCTGTCGGTGAAGAACTGGTGATGCATCAGCGTGTGGCGGTTGTAGACGGCGCGGAACACCGGATTCTGCGACGGCCGGTGCATCACGTAGCGATGCAGCCACCATTCGAAGAAATTGCAGAACAGGAAGGTGAGCGGCACCGTGAGCCACTCCAGCGGCGTCACGTGGTCGAGGTTCGCGAGGTAGATGTAGAGCGCCGTGAAGCCGATGATGTAGATGATCGCGATGTGGAGGTAGCCGTTGTACCAGCCGGACACGCGGTGCCGGTAGTTGGCGCGATATTGCCTCTGCCGTTCGGACATCGGGCTCGAAACCAGTTCCATGGTCGTCTCCTCCGGCTTTGCGTCTGATATATCAGTTGTATGTCATGAGGTCAAAAGCCGTTTCCATCGTTAGCCGAACTGGATCACCGAGCGGATGCCGAGGCCGGCCCTGAGGTCATCGAACCCGGCATTGATCTCCTCGAGCTTGAGATGGCGGGTCACATAGGGATCGAGCTGCAGCGCACCGTCGAGGTAAGCCCTTGCCAGGCGCGGGAAATCCCGCGCCGGCCGGGCACCGCCGTAGCTGCTGCGCACGATCTGCTTCTCGCCCATCAGCGATCCCCAGCGGAAGGCGACGTCCTCGTTCACGCCGGTCTTGCCCAGCCACACGATCCGGCCGCCGGCGCGACAGGCCTCGGCGGAGAGGCGGAAGGCGGGGGCGTTGCCGGCAGACTCCAGTACGCAGTCGACCCCGCGTCCGCCGGTCAGGCGACGGGCGACGGCCAACGCATCCTCATCGGGCACCGCGGCCACGTGGGTCGCGCCGACCCTTTGCGCGAGCGCGAGCCGCTCGTGGTTGCGGTCGACAGCGAGGATGGTGGTGGCGCCGGCGAGGCGCGCACCCTGCACGGCCGAGAGTCCGACCGCGCCACAGCCGATCACCATGACCGTCTCGCCATAGCCGAGCCTCGCGACGTTGATCGCGGCGCCCACGCCCGTCATCACGCCACAGCCGATCAGGCAGGCACGATCCAACGGCATGTCGGTTGGAATGGCGATGGCGCAGGGGTCGGTGACGATCGCATATTCGGCGAAACCCGCGATGTAGAACATGGTGCGCAACAGCGCGCCGTTCAACTTGAGACGGCTCGTGCCGTCGAACTGGACCGCCTGCGGGCCGTTCGCGATGTAGGTCTCGCACAGGATCGGCTGATTGCGCTCGCAGTGGAAGCAGTGGCCGCAATACGGGTTCCACGAAAGCACGACGCGTTCACCGCGCCGCCTGGGGCTGACCGCGCTGCCGACCGCCTCGATGACGCCGGCGATCTCGTGCCCGAGCACGATCGGCATCGGATAGACGAGCTGTCCCTCGATCACCTCGAGATCGGTATGGCAGAGGCCGGCGGAGGCGACCCGGACCAGCACGTCGCTGGGCTGCAGGTCGACGGCTTCGATCGTCTCGATCGTGAGTGCCGTGCGGGGTTCGTGGAGGATGGCGGCGCGGAATTGCATGGGGCTGCTCACCCGATCGATCTGCGTGAGAAGTCCTGGATGTAGTCGATCAGCCGGTCCGACGCGATCGCGGCCACACCGGGTTCGCCTGAAGCGACAGCGCGCGCGACGGCGGCGTGCAGCCGCGCCGTGAGCGGCATGTCGGCGACCAGCTTGTAGTGCGCATACCAGAAGCGGCGAGCGAGCCCGTTCATCACGCGCATCGCCGCTGTCGCAAACTCGTTGGCCGCCGCCTCGAGCAGCAGCAGGTTGAAGGCGCGGTCGAGGCGCATGAACGCCACGTCGTCCTCGCGCTTCGCCGCCACCTCCATCTCGTCGGCGATCGCTTCGAAGCGATCGCGCATCTCGCGCGAACTGCGCTGCGCCGCAGAACGGGCGAGCAGCCGCTCGATCTCGCGGCGGACCTCGAGGAGCCGCAACTGGGCTGCAATATCGATGTCGGTCACGATGATGCCGCGGCGGGGCAGGATCTGGACAAGGCCTTCGTTGGCCAGTCGCTGCAACGCCTCGCGCACCGGTGTGCGGCCAAGACCGAGTCGCGCACTGAGGCCAGCTTCGCTCACGACGCTGCCCGGTGCGATGCGCAGGGTGACAATCTCTTCTTCCAAGGCACGCCAGGCGCGCTCGGTGAGGGAGCTTTCCTGCGGGTCGATAGGAGGAACTGCCTGACGTACGCTACGCTTGGCGACCTTCGATCTTGCAGTCCGGAGTTGGTCCAACAGTGACACCCGCGTTATATGTCACTGATATATCAGCGGGGGCCAACTCATGCTAGCCGCCGGTGGAAGATGGAAGCTTCAACAGGCTGCTGAAAAAGTCGGGAACCACGACAGGGCGTGCAGCAACCGAATCGAGATCGGTGCAATCTTGCGTCTAACGAGCGATCTCGGCGCTGTCCTTGAAGCGATATTGCCTGGCCACCTGGCTCAAAATCCTTTTCAACAGCCGATCGGGGCGTTTCAGGCGCCGGTCGTGCGAACGACCTTGAAGGTCCGATCCCCCAGCAGGGCCGACACTGCGATCGTCTTGGTAAGGCCGGTTGCCAGTTGCTCGATGCGGGCGTGGGGGATGCCGACATAGGGCTGGATCCGGCAGACCCGCCACAAATCCTGCTCCAGTGCACCACCCAAGGCGAAAACGCAGCCCGCCGATAGTTCAGGCGGTCGGCTCAAACGGGATTTCAGGAAAGAGACAACTCCCATGAGCGCATCCTATTTTAAGTATTACATGAAGAATATCATATAAATATGCAGAAATAAATGAATTTTAATTTCAACATGATTATCATGTGTTTTTTGATACCAGGATCTTCCCGTCCTGGATGAGGTGCCGGCACACTTCCATCAGGGCGGCCGCGGTCTCACGGGTCGCACGGCTGGTGGGACGGCCGCGAGGAAGGGCGAGCACCCGATCGGCTTGGAGCCAGGGCAGGCGCGCCGCAGACAACGTGCCTGCCGCTACTTCCTGATGGATGCCGGAGAAGGGGAGCATTCCATAGCCCAACCCCAAGGCGACCATCTGCTTCAGCGGGGTCATGCTTTCGACCCGAAGCGAGGAGGGGACGCTGGGCGGGAAAGGCGTGCGGCTCAGCGGCCGGATTGCCGCCGGCAGCCGATCGAATTCCTTGCGCGTCAGTGTCCCGCGCTTCAGTCGCGGATCGTTGGCCGGCCCGATCACGAACACCTGCTCGATCACCAAGGTCGAGTAGTCGAGATGGTCGTTGGGCTGCGGGACCGTGACGATGGCGATATCGAGTTCGGCGCGCAACAGACGATCGGTCATCTCTTCGGTCAGCCCTTCGCTCAGCTCGAGGTGCACGCGGGGAAAGCGTTCGGCGAACAGCCGCGCCAGCGGCGCAAAGAAGATATCCGCCAGGGTCGACGGGGCACCGAGCCGCACCGTGCCGCCAGGTTCGCGGTTCTCGGTGCTCACCTCGGCCCGGATATCCTCGACCGCGCCGAGCAGCCAGCGGCCGCGCGCCAATAGCACCTTGCCCGGCTCGGTCAGGACAACGCCGCGCGCGCCGCGCTCGAAAAGGGCGCCGCCCAGTTCGTGCTCCAAAAGCTTGATGTGACGGCTGAGCGCCGACTGCGCGACGTTGAGCGCGCTTGCCGCCGCACCGAAACCGCCGCGTTCGGCGACCGCTACGAAATAGCGAAGCTGGCGCAGATCCATGGGCACCATCTCAATTCGAGATCAGATACATATCAAACATATTCTTGTGAGATGAAGAGAGGCAAGCAACCCTCCGGTCAACGAATAGGAGGAGACCCAGCATGGGCGATGCCCTGGACGCACCACGCCGCACGTCCGTCTTCATCGTCGGCGGCGGTCCGGTGGGACTGGCCATGGGGCTGTTGCTCGACCGGTTCGGCATCGATGCCGTGATCGTCGAGAAGAGCCCGACCACGACAGACCATCCCAAGTCGCGCGGCTGCTGGGTGCGGACCATGGAAATCTTCCGCCAATGGGGGATCGAGCAGGCGATCCGCGACCGCGGGCTGCAGGACAATTCCGATATCTTCGTGCAGGTCGAGAGCATCGCCGGTCGCGAGATCGGTCGTTCCCGGCCGGAACCCAACCTCGGCCAGACACCGGCCTGGAAGTGCCTGGTGGCGCAGGATGCGGTCGAGGAGGAGATCTACAAGGTCATCGAGCATTCGAACCAGGTGCAGATGCTCTTCTCGACCGAGTTCGTCGGCTTCGAAGAGGTCGAGGACGGCGTGATCTGCGAGATCCGCTCGGTCGAGAGTGGACAGAGCGAGCGTTGGCATGCCCGGTACCTGCTGGCGTGCGACGGCGCGGGCAGTCAGACGCGCCGCGCGGCGGGCATCGAGATGGTAGGGCCGGCGACGCTCGCGGTGCTCTTGAACGAATATTGGCGCGGCGACCTCTCGCGCTTTCCACTCGCGCGCGAGGCGGCGGGCTATCAGGTCTATCCAAAGACGCGAGACGTGCCGCGCGCCGGCATCCTCAACACCAACGGCCGCGATCGTTGGCTCAGCATCATCCAGATCGGCGAGGCGAAGGACGAGCGGCCGCGGCCATGGACCGATGCCGAGATGATCGAGATCATCCGCGCCCATGTCGGCGTGCCCGATCTCGAGGTGACGCTGCTCAACCGTTCGATCTGGCGCATGAGCCGCCAGGTGGCGGCGACCTTCCGACACAAGCGTGTGTTCCTGGTCGGCGACGCGGCCCATCGCTTTCCGCCGACGGGCGGTTTCGGCCTCAATTCAGGTGTGCAGGACGCCCACAACCTCGCCTGGAAGCTTGTCTATGTGCTGCGCGGTTGGGCATCGGAGCGGTTGCTCGACAGCTACGACGTCGAACGTCGTCCGGTGGCGCAGTCGAATGCCGATTTCAGCTTCGGCAACCGCACCCGCTTCCTGCGCATCGACCAGGCGGTCCGATCGGGCAACGAGGATCATATCCGCTTCTGGGTCAACGACCTCGACAACCATCTGCACAGCATCGGCCAGGCACTGGGCTTCTCCTACGAGGAAGGCGCCGTGATCCCCGACGGCACGCCGCGCGGCGGCCATCTCACGCGAGTCTACACACCGACCGATCGTCCGGGCGGACGCTTCCCGCATCTCTGGCTCGACATGGCACGCAAGCATTCGACGCTCGACTGGTTCGACCAGGAGTTCACCGTGGTCGCAGGGCCGCTGGGCGATGCGTGGCTCGAGGCCGGCCGCGAGGTATCACAGAAGCTCGGCCTGCCCATGAGCCTGAGGCAACTGCCCAATGCCCATCCGGCCGACGGCATCCAGATGGGCATGCGCGGCGCTGTGCTGGTGCGTCCCGACGGCCACGTCGCCTGGCGCATGCCCTATCTGCCAACCGAGCCGGCGCGCGAGCTGGCGGGCGCCGTTGGCGCACTGCTGCATTGAGAACACGGATGGCCAAGCGAACCGTCGACGCCAACGGCACTTCCATCGCCTTCAAGCAAACCGGCAGCGGGCCGCCGCTGATCCTGATGCATGGCGCCGAGGCCGATCATTCGATGTTCGATGCCTTTGGTGCGCTGCTGGCGGAGCACTTCACCGTCATCGCCTACGATCAGCGCGACTCGGGTGGAACCCGTAATCCAGCCGACCTCTATGGTCTCAATGAACTCGCAGACGATGCGGCGCACCTGATCGCGGCCATGGGCTACGAGCGTGCGCATGTGTTCGGCACATCGCTCGGCGGTGCGATTGCGCAGTCGCTGGCGGTCCGTCATCCACAACGTGTCGATCGTCTGGTGCTGTCGAGCACCTTCCGCATCGGCGTGCCACCGCTCTCGATCAACCCCGAGGTCTTTCCAAGGCTCGCCGCCTTGCGAACCGGTTTGCCCGGTACGGCTGGCGAGATTGCGACGTATTTCTTTCCGCCCGCCCATATCGCGGCTCATCCCGAAGTCGTACGGATCTTCGCTGGCAACAGCCGCAACGAGGCGCAGAAACAGCGGCGAGGCGCGATCCTTGCCCAGCCGGCTCGGGTCGACCTTGCCGCGATCACGGCGCCCACGCTCGTCGTCGTTGGTGCCGAGGACCGGCTTATCCCGCCAGCGCACTCGCTTGCCCTTGCCGACGAGATCCCGAACGCCAGGACCGCCGTGATTCCCGAGGTCGGCCACGTCGCCACGCTGCAGGACCCGACGGCCGTTGCGGCAACGGTACTGCCGTTCCTGGAAGACAGAACTGCAAAAGAAACGAAAACCACCGGAGGAAACAATCATGACCGGACCGCAGGAGGATCTCGTCGCGCTCTACGATAAGGCGCCGCTCAATCCGCGTTATTGGGTCAGCATGGCGCTGGCGGTGACGGCCAGCGTCTTCGACTATTTCGATTTCTACATCGTCGGCTTCCTGGTCGCAGTGCTGGCGCCGCAATGGCATCTGACCTTCGGCCAGACCTCGGTGATGCTCCTGAGCGCGGGAGTCGGCGCCATCGTCGGGGCGCTTGTCTGGGGCGCGCTCGCCGATCGCTTTGGCCGCAAGATGCTGCTGGCGGCCGGGATCGCGCTCTGCGCCCTCGGATCGGGTTCGGTGTCCTTTGTCCCTGACAACGCTTGGATTTTGTTCGCGATGTTGCGTTTCATCGTCGGCTTCGGCGTCGGCGCGGCCGCTTCGGTCGCCGTTCCGTTGATCGTCGAGTACACGCCCACTCGCTATCGCACCGTTCTCACCAGCGCGATCGTGATCCCGGTGTCGCTCGGTATCCTCGCGGCGTCGCTCACGTCTGCGATCATGCTGAACGAGATCGGTTGGCGTGGCCTCGCGATGCTGGGCTTCATCCCGCTGCTGCCGGCGGTGCTGATCGCGCTCGTCATGCCCGAATCGGTACGCTGGCTGGTGACGCGCGGCCGCCACGACGAGGCACGCACGATCGCCGGACGCACGCTCGGCGTTTCGCCGTCGAGCCTGCCCGGCCCCTCCGGTTCGGGTGCCGCGAATCGTTCTGCGGCATCGAGCGTGAGCTTCTCGGATCTTCTGGCTGAGCCGCGGCTCTTCTGGCTGACCGTTATCGTCTGGTTTGGCGCCAGCACGGCGAACTACGGCGTTTTCCTGTGGGGACCGACGATCGTGGCGCTGCTGATGGGCGTTTCGCCGAAGGACGTGGCGCAGCTTTTCGTCGTCATCAGCCTTACCGGCATCGTGGGTCGCACCGCCTTCTCGCTGCTGCCGCAGTGGCTCGGGCGCCGGCGCTGCGGCGAGATCATGGGATACGGCATTGCGATCAGTCTTGGCGCCGCGGGACTGTTCTTCGACCGCACAATCGCGGGTTATCCTGCATTCATCGTTTTGCTGATCCCGGCCGCGCTGTTCTTCGACGGCGGCTTCTCCAACCTTGCGCCTTATTCGGCCGAGATCTTTCCGGTGCGACTGAGTGCGCGCGGTGTTGGCCTGGCGCAGGCAGCGAACGGGATCGGCAAGATCGCGGGACCGCTCTGCCTTGCATTGATCGCCGGCACGTCGAACCTCATCTCGCCCAAGGCGACGATCGAGGCGGTGATGCCGGCATTCCTGTTCCTGGGCGGGTGTGGGCTCGCAATTGGTCTCGCCTTCACCTTTCTCGGCGTCGAGACGCACGGCAAGGAGCTGGCTCTGGAGTCGACGCCGCAGTCTTTGCCGCCAGCGGCGGCGGCTTCGGTTCGCCAGCCCTTGTAGGCGATGGGCAGGGCGCCCGGCAGGCGATGGCAGGACGCCCGCGATCAGGGCGACACCGAGCCGGCTCTCGTCCGTGGGCTCCTCGTGAAGGCCGTCAGATCAGCGACGCCATCAGCGTCGAGACGCACGGCAAGGAGCTGGCTCTGGAGTCGACGCCGCAGTCTTTGCCGCCGGCGGCGGCGGCTTCGGTCCGCCAGCCCTCGTAGGCGATGGGCAGGGCGCCCGGCAGGCGATGGCAGGACGCCCGCGATCAGAGCGACACCGAGCCGGCTCTCGTCCGTGGGCTTCTCCTGAAGGCCGTCAGATCAGCGACGCCACCAGCCGCGCTTGGGTTTCTCGGGAGGTGTGTCGGTCGAGATCGTCGGAATGACCACCGCGGGGGGCAGTGGCTCGGCCGGAGGCTCTACCGGCTGCGGCGCTGCGGCAACGATGGGTTCCGGCGGCGGCGCAAGCGGCGGTGGCGGGGCCACACTCTCGGCCACTGCTTCGGCTGACGGCTCGAAGGGTGGATGCTCAACCGGCATGTGACCGCCATCCATCTGGTCAACAGGTTGACCATTCATCGATGCCGGTGGTGACGGGGGCTGATCGGCCGAAAGCTGCGCATCGGCGGTCGGATGGTCGTCAGCGTGGTCGCTCACGTCGCCTTCGCCATTCTCGCGGCGACGCCGTCGGCCGCCACGGCGGCCGCGGCGGCGGCGGCGGTCGCCGTCGGCACGGTCGCCATCGGCACGGTCATCCTCGGCGCGATCGTTGGCGGCCTGAGCGCCAGCTTCGTCGCCGTCGGCGTCGTCCTCGTGGGCCACCGGCTCGTCGCCGGCGTCGGGCTCGCCGGCGCCGTTTGCGGCGGCGTGCGGCTGTTCGTCCTCGGCTTCACCTGGCGCAAGATCCTGCTCGTCCCGCCGACCGCTGCGCCGGCGACGTCGACGGCGCCGGCGACCGCGGCCGCCACCCTCGCCGTCCTCTTCGCTGGCGGCACGTTCGCCACCGGCCTCGGTGTCTTCGCCGTCCGTACCGGGGGCTTCGCCCTCGACCGCATCGTAGCTAGCGCGCGCGAGTTCGGGGGCGGGGCGCTGGTCGTCGCCGCGGCGCGAGCGTACGCGCTCGATCTCGCAGTCGGCGGCGTGCATCTCCTCGTCGGCCTCGACAGTGACGGTAAAGCCGTAGCGCTTCTCGATCTCCGAAAGCGTGTGGCGTTTCTGGTTGAGCAGGTAGAGCGCCACGTTGGGCGGCACGCTGACGGCGATCTCGCTCGAACGCCGGCGCACGCCTTCCTCTTCGATGGCGCGCAGCGCGTGCAGCGCCGCCGATTCGATCGAGCGCACGCGGCCGGTGCCGGCACAATGCGGGCAGATCTCGGTCGAATGCTCGAGCAGCGAGGGCCGCAGCCGCTGACGCGACATTTCGAGCAGGCCGAAGGCGGAGATGCGGCCGATCTGGATGCGCGCGCGGTCGTTGCGCATCGCGTCCTTGACCTTGTGCTCGACCTGGCGCTGGTGCCGCGTCTCCTCCATGTCGATGAAGTCGATCACGATCAGGCCGGCGAGGTCGCGCAGGCGCACCTGCCGGGCCACTTCCTCGGCCGCCTCGATGTTGGTCCTGAGCGCCGTCTCCTCGATATTGCGTTCCTTGGTCGAGCGCCCCGAGTTGACGTCGATCGCGACCAGCGCCTCGGTCGGATTGATGACGATGTAGCCGCCGCTGCGCAACTGCACTACCGGCGAGTGCATGGCGTCGAACTGGTTTTCGACCTGGTAGCGGTGGAAGAGGGGGATCGGCTCGTTGTACTGCTCGACCTTGTTCGCCTGGTGCGGCACGAGCTGGCGCATGAATTCCGATGCCGCCTGAAAGCCCGCTTCGCCTTCGACCAGCACCTGGGCGATGTCGGTGTCGTAGACGTCGCGCAGCGAGCGCTTGATGAGGTCGCCTTCCTCGTAGATCAGCGCCGGCGCCGTCGAGCGCATGGTGAGTTCGCGGATCGAGTCCCAGAGCCGAGACAGGTATTCGTAGTCGCGCTTGATATCGATGTTGGAGCGCTCCAGCCCGGCGGTGCGCAGGATCACGCCCATGCCCTGCGGCACTTCGAGCTGGGCCAGCATCTCCTTCATGCGCTTGCGGTCGGTGGGGTTGGAGATCTTGCGCGAGATCCCGCCGCCGCGGCCGGCATTGGGCATCAGCACGCAGTAGCGTCCGGCAAGCGAGAGGTAGGTCGTGACGGCCGCGCCCTTGTTGCCGCGCTCCTCCTTCACGACCTGCACCAGCAGGATCTGGCGCCGCTTGATCACTTCCTGGATCTTGTAGGTGCGGACTGGATGGCGGCGGCGGCGCTCGCGCGTCTCGCGTTCTTCCCCGGCCACATCGTCGCCGCCCAGCGTCTCGACCGCGACCTCGGGTTGCGGCGCCTCGGCGAGATCGGTCGTCGCTTCGGCCGGGGCATTCTCGTTGGCCGAGAGGGTCTCGGCGATCGCGACCGGTGCCTCGGAAGACTCAGGCACCGCTTCAGAAGACTCAGGTGCCGCTTCGCGGATCTCGTCCGCCGGCGCGCTTTCGAACGGTCCGTCGATGCGCTCACCGGCGATCGCCTCCGGCTGCGCACGCTCGACGGTTTCGATCGGCGTCGATACCGGTTCGTGGGGCGCCTCGACCGGCGACTCGGATGCCACGGCAGGTTCGGCGATGGCGGCCGTTTCCACGACGGAGGACTCGGCGGCGAAGGCTTCGACCGTGGTCTCTTCGGCGGTGCCTTCGCTCGCGCCGTCGGCGTGCGGCGTCTCGGCCTGCAGTCCTTCGGATGCAGCGATCGCTTCGGCCCGCTCGGCGCGGACTTCCTCGATGTCGGTGCGGTCGATCCTGTTGGAGTGCGGCTCCGGCTCGTCCTCGGCTTCCTCGTGCAGGCGCTGCTGCTCGGCGATCAGCCGCTCGCGGTCGGCGACCGGGATTTGATAGTAGTCGGGATGAATTTCCGAGAAGGCCAGAAAGCCGTGGCGGTTGCCGCCATATTCAACGAACGCCGCCTGCAGCGACGGTTCGATGCGGATCACCTTGGCGAGATAGATGTTGCCTTTGAGAGGCTTTCGAGACGCGGTCTCGAAATCGAATTCTTCCAGACGAGTTCCGTCGACGACCACCACCCGGGTTTCCTCCGGATGGCTGGCATCAATGAGCATACGCCGTGCCATGGGCTCGCTCCCGAGGCGTTCGGATCCGACCGGCGCGAGCAACCAGCGACCTTGCCGCCTCCTTGGCGCGAGGGGGACGGGGCGTCATCGACCCGTCGAACGGCCCAACAACAGGCCAAGACGGGGAAGCATCGCGCCGCCGGACCGTACGGGTCCTGCCACCTCGAGGGTTCCTGATAGCCACCGCCTGCCTGACAATCCCGCGGACCTTGCCTCAGAAAAGGCGGCCCGGCAGGGCTGCCGTCGGAGCGCGGCCTCCGCGGGAGGGCGCTTCGAACGACGGCGACTGCTCGCAAATCTCAAAATACGGGGTTCGGGGAAGACCGACAACCCCAAACATTGCGACAATGCAAATCGTCGCATAAGCAACTGAAATACATTAAATTTACATGGGTCTTCATGTTTTACTTGAAGAAATCTTCATAAGAACTGAACCCCTCTATCGACGGGCGCTGGCAATAATGGACGTTCGCCGTCGCGATGTGACCGCCGCTTTGCTGGTGCTGGGAACCTTGGTTGCTGGCAGTTCCTCGGCATATGCGCGATCGGCCAAGAAGCTGCCCGCGCCGGCGATCAGGAAGCTGAAGCCGGTTGCGCCCAAGCCCAAGCTGATCGTTCTCGATCCGGGGCATGGAGGCAAGGATCCGGGGGCGCTCGGACTGCGCGGTACCCAGGAGAAGAACGTCGTCATCCGCGTTGCGCGCGACCTGCAGCAGCAACTCAAGGTCGGAGGCCGCTATCGCGTCGTGCTCACCCGTAGCGGCGACACCTTCATCCCCTTGCGCGAACGGGTGGCGCGGGCGGAAGAGGCGAAGGCCGACCTGTTTCTGTCGATCCATGCCGATTCGCATCCAGATCCGGGGGTGCGTGGGGCTTCGGTCTACACGCTGTCGGAGGAAGCCAGCGACCGGGAGGCGGCGGCACTGGCCGCCCGCGAGAATGCCAGCGGCCTCGCAACCCTGGATCTCAGCCGCCATTCCGACACCGTCGCCAAGACGCTGGTCGCGATGTCCCAGCGCGGCACGGGCAACGCTTCGCGCCGCTTCGCCGACACGATCGTCGAGACCTTCGGCCGCAGCGGCGTCCGCTTGCTGCCGCGCAGCCATCGCGAGGCCGGCTTCGCCGTGCTGACCTCGCCCGACATTCCGGCGGCGCTGGTGGAACTGGGCTATCTCTCCAACCGCTATGACGAGAAGCTCCTGACCGTGCCGCAGCATCAGGTCGCGCTTGGGAGGGCCCTCCGAGCCTCGGTCGATGCTTATTTCGGCGCCGGATCTGCCACAAGAAAGGCGTAAGTCGCTATCACTTTGTGAACATTGGCCTCGGAGGGACTGGCATCGACTGGTTGCCGCTCCCTGCAGGGCTCGCGTAGAAGGTGACCGTGATCCGCTTCGTCAAAGTGCTGCTGGCCTTCTGCCTGGCCGGCCTGATCGTCGGTATCGGCACCGTTGCGGGCCTGTTCTGGCATTTCAGCCATGGCCTGCCCGACCACAAGCAGCTGGCCGACTACCAGCCGCCCACCGTGTCGCGTCTCTATGCCGCCGACGGCCGGTTGCTGGCGGAGTATGCGCGTGAGAAACGCATCTTCGTGCCCGTGGCGGCCATGCCCAAGCGCTTGCTCGAGGCCTTCGTGTCGGCCGAGGACCAGCGCTTCTATACCCACCCTGGCGTCGATTTCATCGGCATGGCGCGGGCCGCGATCACCGATCTCGCCAATCCGGGGAAGCGGCCCGAGGGCGCCTCGGGCATCACCCAGCAGGTGGCCAAGAACTTCCTGCTCTCCAACCAGGCCACGCTGTCGCGCAAGATCCGTGAGGCCATCCTCGCCTTCCGGATCGAGCAGACCTATTCCAAGGACCACATCCTCGAGCTCTATCTCAACGAGATCTATCTCGGCGGCGGCAATTACGGCGTCGCCTCCGCAGCGCTGAACTATTTCGACCGGTCGCTGGGCGAGCTCAGCCTGTCGGAGATGGCCTATCTCGCGGCGCTGCCCAAGGCGCCCAACCGCTACAACATCGTGCGCAACTCGCGGGAAGCCTATGCACGGCGGGACTATGTGCTGGGGCGCATGCGCGAGGACGGCTATATCACCGCGGCGGAGGAGAAGGCCGCCAAGGCCGAGAAGCTGCAGTACCGTCGACGCGGTCCGACCGAGATCGTGACCGCCGACTATTTCGCCGAGGAGGCGCGGCGCAACCTTTTGGCCGCCTATGGTGACAAGGGCCTCTATGAGGGGGGCCTCACTGTCATGACCTCGCTCGATCCCGAGATCCAGGAGACGGCGGACAAGGCCTTGCAGGCCGGTCTCATCGCCTATGACCGCCGCCACGGCTGGCGCGGGCCCTATGCCAAGATCGCCGATATGAGCACAAACTGGCAGGAGGAGTTCGCGCGCGTTCAGCAGCGCCGACCGCTCTACGGTCCACCCACCTGGCAGCTCGCGGTCGTCACCAAGGTCGAACCACAGGCCGCCATCATCGGTGGCTTGCCCGACAACGGCACCGGCACCGTGCCCTTTGCCGAGATGCGCTGGGCCTGCAAGACCGCTCCCGAACAGACGGTCGGCGCCTGTCCCGGCCGGCCGGCCAACGTCGTCAATGTCGGTGACGTGATCGTGGTCGAGAAGGCTGCGACCGACGCCAACCACAAGCCCTATCCGGCCAACACCTACGCGCTGCGCCAGGTGCCCAACGTGAACGGCGCGGTCATCGTGATGGATCCGCAGACCGGCCGCATCCTCGCGATGTCGGGCGGCTGGTCCTACGGGATGAGCCAGTTCAACCGCGCCGTCCAGGCCCAGCGCCAGCCCGGCTCCTCCTTCAAGCCGTTCGTCTATCTCGCGGCGATGGATGCCGGCCTCACGCCCTCCACCCTCGTGCTCGATGCGCCGTTCGAATACAACCCGGGTTACGGCCAGCCGATCTGGCGGCCGGGCAACTACCAGCACGAGGCCGATCTCGGTCCGGCCACGGTGCGTCGCGGTCTGGAGCTCTCGCGCAACCTCATGACTGTGCGCATGGCGCAGCAGATCGGCATGAAGCGCGTGGTCGAGGTGGCGAAGGAGTTCGGCATCGCCGACAACATGGGCGCCTACCTGCCGATGGCGCTGGGCGCCGTCGACACCACGCTCCTGCGTATGACCATGGCGCATGCCCAGCTCGCCAACGGGGCGCGCCGCATCACGCCGAGCCTGATCGACCGCGTGCAGGATCGCGACGGCAAGACGATCTACCGTCACGAGCCCCGTATCTGCGAGGGCTGCGGGCCGGCCGCCAACGGTCAGAAGCCCAAGCCGCCGCGCATCGTCGATCCGCGCCAGCCGTTCCACGATCCCGCTTCGGTCTACCAGGTGGTGAACATGATGCTGGGCGTCACCACGCGCGGCACCGCGGCCCAGCTCGCCGCGCTGAAACGGCCGATCGCCGGAAAGACCGGCACCACCAACGACTCGAAGGACACCTGGTTCTTCGGCTCCACGCCCGACTTCACGATCGGCGTCTATGTCGGCTTCGACGATCCGCGCACGCTCGGTCGCATGGAGGCGGGCAGCGGCACGGCCGCGCCGATCTACGAACGCATCGCCAAGGTCGTCTACAAGGACAAGCCGCCGACGCCGTTCCGCGTGCCGCCGGGGCTGCGCCTGGTGCGCGTCGATCACGACACCGGCCAACCCGCGTGGCCGGGCGATTCCAACGTCATCGACGAGTTCTTCAAGCCCGGCACCGAGCCCTACGGCGACAATCAACAGCAGGTGCTTGACGGCTCCGCCTCCCTTTCGGCTATAGACCCGTCCGAAAGCGGCGGCCCGATGTCGTCCGGCAGCGGCCTGCCGCGCGGCTCGATGAGCGGGACCGGCGAGACGTATTAGTTCTAGTCGAGAGACTTCTTCCCCACTCCGTATGGGGAGGTGCCCGCAAAGCGGGCGGAAGGGACAGAAGCGCTGAAGCGCGGCCCATGCCCCTCCGTCGCCGCAGGACGGCGCCACCTCCAGCAGACTGGGGAGGAGAAGGAAGCGGAAGTCGAGGAGCACCTATGCGCGCCGAAGCTCAGGCCATGGTGAACGAGATCGAGGAGTCGCTGGCGCTCCTGAGGAGGCGTCTTTGACTACGACCGCGCGGTCGTACGTCTGGATGAGCTGAACGCGCGCGCCGAGGATTCGGCGCTGTGGAACAACCCTGCAGAGGCCCAGGCCGTGATGCGCGAGCGCACGCGGCTCGAAGGCGCGATCTCCACCATCAGGCGGCTGCGTTCGGCGATCGACGACAATGTCGGCCTGATCGAGATGGCCGAGGCCGAGAAGGACGAAGCCATGATCGCCGACGCCGAGCGGTCGCTCGCCGAGGCGCGCGAGGTGGCGGCGACGGCCCGGCTCGAGACGCTGCTCTCTGGCGAGGCCGATCCCAACAACGCCTATGTCGAGATCAATTCGGGTGCGGGCGGCACCGAGGCCCAGGACTGGGCCGAGATGCTGGCGCGCATGTACACGCGCTGGGCCGAGCGGCGTGGCTACAAGGTCTCCTGGCTCGAGGAGAGTGCAGGCGAGGAGGCGGGCATCAAATCCTGCGCCTTCAAGGTCGAGGGCCACAACGCCTACGGCTGGCTGAAGACCGAGTCGGGCGTGCATCGCCTGGTGCGCATCTCGCCGTTCGACGGCAATGCGCGCCGCCAGACTTCCTTCGCCTCGGTCTGGGTCTATCCCGAGGTCGATGACAACATCGAGATCGATATCCTGGACAAGGACCTGCGCGTCGACACCTATCGCGCGTCGGGCGCCGGCGGCCAGCATGTCAACAAGACCGATTCGGCGGTGCGCATCACCCACATCCCGACCGGCATCGCGGTCGCGGTCCAGCAGGAACGCAGCCAGCATCAGAATCGCGCCAAGGCGATGCAGATGCTGAAGGCGCGCCTCTACGAGGTCGAGTTGCAGAAGCGCGAGGCCGAGCGGCTGGAGGCGGAAGCCAACAAGACCGACATCGGCTGGGGCCACCAGATCCGCTCCTACGTGCTGCAGCCCTACCAGATGGTGAAGGACCTCAGGACCAACGTCGAACGCTCCGACCCGCAGAAGGTGCTCGACGGCGACCTCGACGAATTCATGGCGGCCTCTCTTGCGGCCCGCGTCGGCGAAGGAAACGACAAGGCGGCGGCTTAGAAAACGCGATCGTCCAGCCTGGACCGCGCTTCGGGGAAATGAGGGCACCCGAAACGCGCAAAGAAAAAGAAGAAGAGGAGATAAGGCAAAAGGAAGAAGAGAAGAAGAGAAGAAGAGAAGAAGAGAAGAAGAGAAGAAGAGAAGAAGAGAAGAAGAGAAGAAAGGGGGTGGATGAACGAACATCAGCCCTAGAAGGATCAAGGCCGCCACCAGCGAAGCGGCGTTGAAAGCAAGTTCGCCATCGCCCAAACGCGCCTCAATCAGGATGGTCGACGGTATCCTATTACCCCATACGGGGGTGTGGCGAGAAAATGAGAAACTGGCCTGAAATGCCGATGCCATGGGCATCGGAGGCTTCTCACCCTGATGAGAAATTCGAGAGAAACCGTGAGAAAGTCGGGCTGGAGCCACGCCTCGGAGATCGTCGCTCCAATGCGCGCGCCGTATGCCCATTGGCGGCTGACTGGATGGCGCTCTACCGGCGCAGTGCAACACGATAGGACCGCAACGAGCCTGTAGCGCCTGCGTTGCTGGTCGACGCAGCCGCCAAGGAGGGCTCTATCAGGGAGAGCTCTATGATCAGCAAGCTCAAAACCCGGACCTGCTCGTCTTCGGCACCTGTGGCCTGATGGGCGGTCATCGGCGCGGCGACCGCAGCGGACCTGCGTGATTGCTGACCCGTCGCGGCCGAAGACCAAGAGCAGATTATAGGCGGCGTCTGCGGCATTGGGGGCTGTCAGCGGCGGTGAATCTCGGGGCGGCGATCGTTGCGCTGATCGCGTTCGGAGCCTGGAAGAGGCTCGAGCACGCGCCGAGTCGCCCGACACACGTCGAAGGCTCGACCAACACCTTCTATTAGCCGGCGGATGACGTCGGCCATATCAAGAAGGCCAACGCGCGCTCGACGGAACGCGAGCTGGAGGGACAACACACGATCTACAATGTCGCCTATGCGACCGATTCAGAGCATTTCCGGGTCGTGCCGGATGCGAAACTACCGGCGATTGATTGACGATTGATTGGAGTCGTGGGCCGGAAGCCGATGGGATTCGCGGCCGGAACAGCACTCCTGGTGAAATTCGTCGCCATCTCTCTTGCCGTGGGCGCGGGAGAAGGGAAGGATGGGAGCGTACTTGAACCGCCCTGGGTGTTGTCGACCGGAGTGCGCTTCCATGTCCGATGGCATCGACCTGAACGAATTTGTTCCCAAGAATGCCGGCGACCGCGCGCGGCTCCTGCAGGCGGTGCTGCTCAAGGCCTGCGAAGGCCATCGCACACCGGCCGATGACGCCGTCTATGTCGAACTGCGACAGGCGATGATGCGCGATCTGGCGCTCAAGCCGCTGCTGCCGACATACGTGCAGGAGCATCGCGACCTTGGGCATCTCTGGCCTTATCTGAAAGAGGTCGGTCCGAAAGGGGAGCTGCGGCGGCAGCACGTCCGGACCACCATGACGCCGCTGTTCGACCGTCTGGACGCGACTGCCGGTGCCAACCCCGCCGACTCGAGCACCGGCGACAGGCTGCAGGGCGTCGAAACGGCAGCCGTCTATGCGCTCTGGCAAAAGGCGCTGGAGCGCCGGCACACGGATCCCGAGGGGGCGATTGCCAGCGCGCGCCTGCTTCTGGAGACGGTGTGCAGGCATGTCCTCGACGAGAGGGGCGTCACCTACACGAAGACATTGGACTTGCCGGCCCTCATGAAGATGACGGCTGAGCAGCTCGATGTCGCGCCCACCCGGCATGTCCAGGCCGCGCTCCGGCGTATGCTCTGGGATGCCGCCAGTGTCATCGACGGGCTTGGCGCCCGGCGTAGCAGGATCGGTGATGCCCGTGGCGATCGGGAACCGCGCGTGAAGCCGTCGGCGCGGCATGCCCAGCTGGCTGTCAACATGGCCGGAGCTGCAGCGCTATTCATCGTCGAGACTTGGGAGGTCCGGGTCGAGGAGGACTTCCTCGACATGATCGACGACAGCAAGGGCGGCTGAGCGCGCCGCTTCCTTGCCGGCGACTCTCAGGTCAGTGCCTGCACTTGCCGTCGTCCGGCGTCCCGGCCCGCAGCGCGGCCACGATGCGCTCGAGCAGTCGATCCAGATCATCGTCCGACGGCTCCCATCCGAGATCGATCGCGTCCTCGCAGTCCAGAAACCCGGAGACGAAGAACCAGAGCTTTACCGGACCGTCCTGGCGCAGGTTCCACAAGATGTCCCGGCCGTGCTCCTCGAAGGCGTTCGCGAGGGCCATCAGGCGTGCCGCAAAGAGGGCAGGAGGGATGTCCGCTTCGGTCCACCCGGCGGCATTTCCCATGTGGTCCTGTCTCTTCGCGTGAATCGTCATTTTGATCTCCTCCGGCGTCAATCCTCGGGGTACGAAAGAGATGATGACCGTTTGCGGGCATTTCGGAGGTTTGACGGAGGCAGTCCTTGCCGCAGGCGGCAGCGGCGAACCAGGCAGTGGAGCGCGCGCGAATCTGGTCGAGACGCTGTCAGACGCATATCGTCGGGGGCTCGGCAACCAGCGCGATCGTCGGAGGAAACACATGGACTTGAAGGGCAAGGTCGCCGTCATCACCGGCGGCAATGGCGGGCTGGGGCAACGCATCTGCCACGCGCTCGCGGCCGAGGGCTGTCACATTGCCGTCGTCTGCGCGAAAAGCGAGAAGCAGGCGGCAGAGGTTGCGCGCGAGTTGGAAAAGCATCAGGTGAGCGCTGCCGCCTTCGCCTGCGATGTCACCCAGCGCGATCAGGTGCAGCGCCTGACCGACGACGTATCGAAACGCTTCGGCCGGCTTGATATCCTGGTGAACGACGCCGCCTACAACAAGGCGATCCCTTTCACCGACCTCGACGGCCTTACCTACGAGGAGTGGACCAGAATCATCGACATCAACCTCACCGGCCCCATGCTGATGACCAAGGCGGTGGCGCCGGTGATGAAGCGGCAGGGGAGCGGGCGGATCGTCAACATCTCCTCGGTGGCCGGGCTCGGTCCGACGGGCTCGTCGATCGCCTATGCCGTCTCCAAGGCGGGGTTGATCCATCTCACCAAGTGCATGGCGGTGGCGCTGGCACCCGAGGTGCTGGTGAACTGCGTGGCTCCCGGCCTGCTCGAGGGTACGCGCGCGACCGCCAACCTGCGCCCGGAGCAGATCGAGAATGGCCGCCGGCAGTCGCTGCTCGGCAAGGCCGCCGACAAGGATGACGTCGCCGACCAGGTCGTTACCATGTGCCGCACCAACACCATGACCGGCCAGACGCTGGTGATCGATTCGGGTCGCACCTTCCACTGAAGGTGTGAGGCGTCGCGCCGGCTACCGCTTGCGCTCAAGGAACATGCGATCGGTCTCGGCAGCGAGCACGCCTCCCAGCAGCAGATGGCCCTTGTAGAACGGTGCGGCGTCGACGACGTCCTTCGCCGATATGGCAATCGGATCCAGGCCGGCCTTGCGCAGGCCGTCGGTGTTCGATGTCGCGAACACCACGCCGCCGATGCCGGCGAAGACCAGCGCCGTCATGCACATGGGGCAGGGTTCGCACGTCGTATAGAGTACCAGGGCCTCCCACCCCTGATTGCCATAGCGGGCGACGTAGTTGTTCATGCAGACAATTTCGCCGTGGAGTGTCGGGTT
>JAFEBU010000076.1 GCA_018242505.1 Pseudomonadota bacterium | reverse complement strand
TCACGCCATCGACAGCCGGTCTTCAGCACATGCAAGATGCCTGAGATCACCGTGCGATCATCAACCCGCGGCTTGCCTGGCTTACCGCGCGGAAGATGCGGATCGATCGCCGCCCAGGCCTCATCGAAAGCCAAAATAGATGTCGCGCCATCACCGCTCCTGACCAAACTCACCAGACGCTGGAAATTACATCATCACATCAATAGTTTGTATGAGTTCTCAACCTAGCGATGAGCCTTCGTCATGGCTCTCGGATTGACCCAGCAACTGAGCCAGTCGATCGCCGACAGACTAATGGACCAGGCGCCGTTTCCGACGCTTGCGCCGCTCTTCCCTGGTAGAGACGAGGATATTGACGCCAGTCTTGCCCTTGTCTGTGGTGACGACCCAACCGTCTTGCGCCGACCACCAATAGACCGCTGTTGGCTGGTACCTCGCAGCGACACAAATGGCCGCGCCGCCCTCGACGTCCGCGAACGCCGCGTCCCATGATCGAACGCCTGCGGCTAAAGTTTTAGCTTCACCGACATGTCACCAATCGTAGCGTAACGACAGTGTCACCAACCGCGACTGACCATAGAAACAGCCCACTGCGGTCGAGCAGGTCGTAACGTATTGTGTGTTCATCAAGTTGTTCGCGTTCAGCGCAAGCTTGGCACCGCGCATCCGTGGATTAAGGTTTTCAAGGTCGTAGCTCAGCATGGCATCAACAAGTACGTAACCCGGTATTAGGATAGTGTTGGGCGTATTCCCCCACGATGGCCCGATGTAGCGAAAGCCAGCGCCAAAGCTGAGTCCGCGCATGCTGCCTTTCTGGATCGTGTGGTCTGCCCAAAGCGACCCCTGATGCTGCGGCACTGTCGCAACCTCGCTGCCAAGATCGGCGCCATTGCTTTTCGTTATTTTGGCGTCAGTATAGGTATATGAACCCACGATGTTGAAGCCTTCCGCTAAGGTCGCAGCGACATCGAATTCAACCCCCCGGGCCGTCACTTCGCCGGTTTGCGTGCTGAAGCCCGGATGCGCTGGGTCATTGGTGAGCGCATTTTGCTGCACCACCTTGTAAGCCGCTAGGTTGGCGGAAATGGCGGAGTCCTTGGGTTGGAATTTGACGCCAAGCTCGTACTGCACGCCGCGCGTCGGCTGGAAGGGTGTGCCGTTCGCGTCTGTCCCGATTGTCGGCTGGAACGAGCTCGCGTAGGAGATGTACGGCGAGAGACCAAAGTCGAACATGTAGTTCAGGCCCACGCGGCCGGAAAGCGCGCTGACGGACTGAGAGCCCGCCGTATTGGTCATGAAGTTCTGGGTGTTGGTGTCGACCCAGTCGTTGCGGCCGCTCAGCGTCAGCCGCCAACGATCGAACGAGAGCTGATCCTGCATATAGACGCCGTACTGATTCTGCTTCTGCGCGGTATTCGTCGTGATGGTGGGTGGGATAATCGTTTGCCAGTAGGTGGGAGCGAACATATTAATCGACGGCGCCGACCCGATGCCCTGCTTGGTCTGGCTGCCTGCATACATGTAGTCGAACCCGAACAGCAGCGTGTGGGCTATGGGACCCGTGGAAAATTTAGCCAGCGCCTCGGTATCGACTGTCACGTTTTGTGCCGCCTCTGGTACGCTGTATGCCACGCGGCTCAGCGTATACTGGTTGGGTGCCAACGCCGAACCGATGACGGCAGACAGGTTAGTGTCGACCGCGGCGTATCGAAGCTTTTGCCGAAACGTAAGCGCGGAGCTGAAGCGATGCTCGAACTCATAGCCAATCCAGCCTTGGCTGCGCAGAAAGCTATTGTAGTTGGGATCGCCGAGGAAGACGCTTGAAGGCAGCTGACCATTCATGTTGGGCAGCAGGGATCCCTGAATCGGCAGGAATTGAGTCGCCACACCGTTCACGTCGCGCTGAAACTGCCCGAGGACGGTGAAGGTGGTATCAATGTCCGGATGCCAAGTGAAGGCCGGCTGAATCATCAGCCGGTTGTCGTCGACGTGATCGACTTGCGTATGGCCTTCATGAGCAAGGCCGGTGAGACGGTAGAGAAATTGACCGTCGTCGGTCAGCTTGCCAGCGAGGTCGAAAGCACCCTGGAGTTGGCCAAAATTTGTGCCCTGCAGTTCCACCGTATGGACTGGATCCGCTGTCGGCCGCAAACTTACTAGATTGACCATGCCGCCTGGCGGGATTTGTCCATATAGAGCCGACGATGGGCCACGTAGAATCTCGACCCGCTCGAGGCCAAATGGATCAGGTCGGATGCGCCCGAATTGCGAGGTGCCAGATGGCAAAAGCATGCCGTCGAGATAAAGTGGCGCAAGAAAGCCACGTATGCGGATGCTATCAAAGCGCGTGTCGACCGTGCCGCCATTTATTTGGACGCCGGGCGAATAATGCAACGCATCGGTGACTGATTGGCTGTTCTGCGTCTGCATCTGATCGCGGCCGACGACAGTCACGGCCTGCGGCGTCTCAAGCAACGGCGTGTCGGTCTTGGTTGCCGTCGCACTTTGATGGGCTACAAAACCGTTGACGGGACCCGTAGCGGTTTCACGAGCGCCAACAACAGTGACCGGCTCCATTGTTCGGCCGTTTGCCGCTGCGGAAGACGGATCCTTTTCCAGGGTTATAGTCGTCGGGTTTATAAATCTGAACATCAGTCCTGATCCCGCCAACAAACGGGTGAGTGCATCGGATGGCGAAAAAGTACCGGTAACTCCGGGTGACTGGATGCCACGCGTGAGGGAGGCATCATAGAAAAGCTGAACGCCCGTTGCCTGGCTGAAGCGGATCAATGCCGAACCCAAGGGCTGGGTGGCAATGTCAAAAGCTTGACTGGTGGGAGATGAAGATTGGGCTTCAGCTGGTTGGGCCGCCACTAGAATCTCGACCAGCAGAACCAGACCTACAGCCAATGCCCACGCTGCTTTGTTGACCGATCGCATAAGGCCTCTCCCCGACACACGCCATCTCTATCCGTAAGACGAGCGAGGCCGACGAGGTCATGAGAACGTCTTCCAATTTTTTTGGAACCGATTAGCTTTTGGGCGACAGGACCACGAACCATTTGGTTAGGTGGTGGAGTTGTATCGGAAGGGTCCTGGCAATCGTTCCAAGAGCGGCGCCGGCCTGATTGGCATCGAACACTGCAGTGACAGGCAACGCACGCAGGCGTGAATTGGCGAATATGATTCGGCCGCCGAGGCAACGTTCCAGATCAGCGACAACCTCCCCAAGTGGGGCATCTTGAAACACCAGCCGACCATGGCGCCATCCTTCGACCGAAAGCAGGTCCGCTGGCTGGGGCGCCTTCAAATGCCCCGCCCTGTACCGAACCTGCTGGCCCTGTGTGACCTTCTCGATCCTGGCATCCAGGTCCGTCGACACCTCAACTTGACGCTCAACAACCGTCACGATGATCGAATCATCAATCCGCTTGATATTGAAGGCGGTCCCGATTGCCCGTGTGCGGCCCTGGACAGCCTCGACAATGAAAGGACGCGCTGTATCCCTTGCCACTGAGAAAAAGGCTTCGCCGGCCAACAGCTCGAGCCTACGGCTCACACCGCTGAACGAAACCGAGAGCGCCGAAGCACCGCCTAGTTCGACAATGGAGCCGTCGAGCAGAGTCACAGTACGGCGTTCCCCAGGCGACGTGCGATAGTCAGGCCATAAGGCTGGCCGGGTTGCCAGGAAAGCAGCGGAGCTTGCCATAACGGCGCCCCCCGCCGCCTGCAGCCACCGGCGGCGACCGATCCGAGATCTAGAATCCGTGAGGCTGAGAGGAACGGCGTTCTTGGCGCTACTTTGGGCAAGGCCTAGCTTAAGTATATCGGCTTTTGACCACACGGCTTGCGCACGCTTCCAAGCTGCCTCATGGTCTGCGTCAGCTTGGCGCCATCGTTCAAATGCTAGTCGATCGTTTTCGTCAGCGGACGGGTCGCGCAGGATAACAAGCCATCTCAATGCCTGTTCATTTAACGAATATTTGCTTTGGTCTGGCATGCCTCTCCGTCACGGGCATATCATTAACGCCACTTCTTACCTGTTAGACGCCCGAAAAGCGACCCGGTGGGACCGGTAACGATCATTTGTAAAAGCCGCCCCATGCTCGATCGCTGCAGACGCGTTTCACCATGTGAGTGACGAAAGCCAACGCGCCCTCCGTCGAGGCCATCATCATGTTCCAGCGCGCCTCGCGATCGGTTCCGTCGCTGACCGCCGTCTGGATATGACGCCACGCCCGCCGAAGACCATCGTAACCGATGCCCTCGGCGGGCGGATTGACGACAGGAGACAGGATCGCCTCGATGCAATGGGTCACGGCATCCATTCCGGTGGCAGCGGTAAGCTGCCCAGGCAAGCCGAGGGTTAGTTCGGGATCGAAGATCGCGATGCTTGGAATCATCTTGGGACTTGCGAAAGTTAACTTCCGTCCGCCGTCCATGATGATCACGAAACCGACTGACACCTCACTGCCGGTGCCGGCGGTGGTCGGGATGGCCACGATCGGCGCAACGCGGTCGATAAGACGAGAACCGCCAGCCAGGGGCTCGTAACGGTCGAGCGGTCCACCGCTCCCGGCCAGCAACGCCACAGCCTTGCCGAGGTCCATGGACGATCCGCCGCCGAGGCCGATCACGCCGTCGCAACCTTGCGCTCGATAAACGCTCAAGGCTGACAGGGCTGCCTGTTCGGTCGGATTCGAAGGCGTTTCATCGAAAACCGGCAGCGTCTTCCCGTTTGGAACCGCATCAAGAACCCGCTCCAGCAATCCCGCCGCACGGATACCCTTGTCAATCGTGATGAGCGGTCGCAACAATCCCAGCTGCAGCAGCTCCTTAGGCAACACTTTGACGACGCCGAAGTCGAAATGCGTAGTCGTGAGATACGAAAGAATGGTCATTTGTCGATGCCGTGGATCAGTTGGATCTGAGAGGTGCGCTCGACCTTTCGATCAGGGCGGCCACACCGCGCAGATACGCCGAGGCGCGCGCTGGAGAACCACTCTTCGCGGCGAAGGAGATCAGCTCCTGGATCAGGGCATCGACGATGGCATCGGCGGGAATCCACTGATCGCGGGCCTTGGCGATGGCATGCTTCAGCAGGACTTGGGCCGTGGCGACATCCGAAGCATGCACTTCGACAATTGCGGTCTCAGGGTCATCGCGGAGGTTCCTTGACGTGCCTAGATGCGGATAGACTCACTACTGCCCCGGCATCTTCCACACTGGGAATGGGTCCTGAAATCTTGCCCAGACAGCCGGGCCCGTCGCCATTTCGGCGTCGTTGAGCAGGCAGGCATCAAGCCGCCTGGTCAGCTCCTTCTTGTCCATGCCCTTCGTGCCGATGAACACGATTTCCTGCCGACGATCTCCATAAGGGCTCTTGACGGAATTGCGCACGCTCGCACGCCAGGCGGCATCCTGAGGCCATTCCTCGCGCTTGACCGCGGCCCACCAGGCACCGGCCGCCTCATGGCGCAACATGCCCCCGGCCTGGCTGACCGAACCCGCAAGGTTCATGCGCGACGCCAGCCAGAAGAAGCCCTTGGAGCGGATCACGCCGTCCCACCGACCATTGAGGAGCGCGTGAAGGCGCATCGGATGGAACGGCCGACGCGATTTGTAGACGAAGCTCCAGAAGCCGTAAGTTTCAGTCTCAGGCGTATGGATGCCACGCATCTCATGCATCCAGCCCGGTGCCTGACTCGCCTTCTCATAGGAGAACAGCTTAGAACCTATCTCAAAATCGTTTAAGCATCATGGAGATGGATGCGAGCTGGACAAAGCCGAGGAAGTTTGCGGCGTAGTACTCCCAGCGCACGAGTAGCCGCCGTTTCCATTGCAGCCAGGCGAAGAAGCGTTCGACCAGCCAGCGTCGAGCGTAACGGCGCAGCGGTCGGCCATCCTGTGTCTTGAGCTTTCGATTGGTGCGGTGCGATCATCTCCACGCCCTGCTGTTCGAGCCGCGCATCCAACTCGTCGCTGTCGTAAGCCTTGTCGCCGATAAGGCGCTCAGGTTTGGCCTCGATCATGTAGAAGTCGAAGCTCAGTTGCACCAACGTGACCTCATGGTGGTTGGCGGCGTGCGTGCTCACCGACAGCGGCAGGCCGTGCCGATCCACGATGGCCATGATCTTCACACCCTTGCCTCGACGTGTCGGGCCGATAGCATCGCCGCCTCCCTTGGCCGAGGCAAAGGTCGCATCGATAAACGCCTCCCACTCGTCGATCTCGCCTTGATCGCGCAGGGCGTTGGCCAGATCAGTCAGCACTTGGCGCAGCACATCCTTCTCGCACCACTGCTGGAAGCGTCGATGCACTGTTTTGTAATTGGGGTAACCCTGCGGCAGCATGTACCACTGCGCGCCCGTGTTGAGGATCCACAGAACTGCCTCAAGCACACGGCGCGTCGGGATCGGCTTGCGGCCGGGCCGGCTGTCGGGGACGTTCTCTTCGGGAAAGTGGCCCCTGATCCGATCCCAGTGCTCATCGCTCAGCCGCAGCATGCCCGCGATTGTCAGAACCGGCCGCGCAAACGTCAAACCATTTCGAGATAGGTTCTAGAACGAGGGAAGGGATGAAGGTGCGTCAGAACGCACCGGCGCCGCAATCAGTGGCGACAGCAACACATCGAAGTCGGAACGACTCGCTGGTTCATCGTGGGCTCAGCATCGTCGGAGTTGATGCGCGAGGTAAATATTTGAGAAAACCAAAGTTGTGCTGTGGAGGGAAAGTCCCTTCTGCCTCACGTGCCCATGACGAGACGTTCAGATCAATGTCGGTAGCGCCGAATAATTCCACTACGGATGCGCCATCACACGCCTGAATCGAAGAGCCCTGCAGCGCGACGACGTATCTCGCCTGTGTGCGCTCTTTCCTTGTCTATTCAACGCCCGAAGAGCTCAGCTACGAAGCAGCCGGCAGCGGTCGTCGACGCTCGGTGACGGATTCGATGCCAGCTAGCAGCATGGCGCGGACCCACCCGCTCATAGCGCCCAAACGCCGTCCGATGGAGGTTTGCCTTCGCCGAACCGAGCCCTTCGCTCGATGCTGCGATGAACTGCACTCAGAACCTCCGTCACCCGTCTCCGGCTATGCGCCAGCTCGTTGAAGAAGCTCAAAACCAAAAGTTGTCCAACTACGCGAAGGTCGCCTTCTGGGAGGGGCCTAGCAAAAATGATTCCAACTTCAGCGGCGCCACAATCGTCGGGAATACGATCTTACTGCTGCGCCGCACACCACTCGAAGCTTTTGCTGCAGACGGGTCAAACTTTGGCAACCTGGATTATTGAGACGCCTTGCGAACACGGGCATTTCAATATGATGCATCACTTCGGTTCCATTCGCTCGAGCTGTTGACGCGGCAAGTACCGCCTGATCGTCGATTGCCTCAACTGAAATCGGAGGCCGGCCCGAGCGCCGGCAGGAGTGAAGTCATGCCCATCCCCTATTCTCGCCGCTTCGTGCTCGCGGCCGCCGGTGCCCTTGGCCTCGCGTCGAGGGCGCACGCGCAGACGCCGCCCGCAGTGACGTTGACCAATGTCTCATACGATCCTACCCGCGAGCTCTATCGCGCGATCGACGCCGACTTTGCCAAGAGCTGGCTCGCCAGCGCCGGCCAGAAGGTCACTATCCGCACCTCGCACGGCGGCTCGGGCAAGCAGGCCCGCTCGGTGATCGACGGGCTCGAGGCGGACGTCGTGACGCTGGCGCTAGCCGCGGACATCGACGCCATTGCCCGCCAGTCCAAGCGCATCTCACCCGACTGGCAGAAGCGCCTGCCCAACAATTCCTCGCCTTACACCTCGACCATCGTCTTCGTGGTGCGCAAGGGCAACCCCAAGGGGATCAAGGACTGGCCGGATCTGGCCAAGTCCGGTGTCTCGGTCGTCACGCCCAATCCCAAGACCTCGGGCGGCGCTCGCTGGAACTACCTCGCTGCCTGGGCCTATGAGCTTGATCGCACAAAGGGGGACCAGGCCGCGGCAGAGAAGTTCGTCGGGGCGATCTACCGCAACGTGTCGGTTCTCGATTCCGGAGCGCGCGGCGCGACCACGACTTTTTCCCAGCGGGGTGTCGGCGACGTCTTCATCTCGTGGGAGAACGAGGCGTTCCTGATCCTGAAGGAGTTCGGCGCCGACAAGTTCGAGATCGTCGTGCCGCCTTTTTCGATCCTGGCCGAACCGCCGGTGTCGCTAGTGGATGCAGTGGTCGACAAGCGCGGGACGCGCAAGGTCGCCGAGGCCTACCTCAACTACCTCTACTCGCCGTCGGCGCAGAAGATCATCGCCGCCAACTTCTACCGGCCGTTCAAGCCGGAGCAGGCCGATCCGAAGGACCTCGCCCGCTTCCCGAAGATCCGGCTGGTCACCATCGACCAGATGTTCGGCGGCTGGACCAAGGCGCAGGCCACCCACTTCGCCGACGGCGGCGTGTTCGACCGCCTCTACAAGCCGGGCGGAACGGCGACGCGATGAGCGTCGCGGTCCCGTCAAGAGGCCTGCCGTGGACCCTGGCCATCCCGAAACCCAGCGCCATGCCGGGCTTCGGGATCACCTTCGGCTTCGCCCTCACCTACCTGTCGCTGATTGTGCTGATCCCTCTCGCCGTTCTAGTGGCACGCGCGAGCGGGCTCGGGTTCGACGGGATTTGGCGGGTGGCGACGACGCCGCGCGTTCTCGCCGCCCTCGAGGTCAGTTTCGTGACCTCCGCGCTGGCCGCGCTGGTCAACGCCGTGTTCGGCATGATCGTCGCCTGGGTGCTGACCCGCTACCGCTTTCCCGGCCGCCAGGTGCTCGACGCCGCCGTCGACCTGCCCTTCGCCCTGCCGACCGCTGTCGCCGGAATCGCGCTCGCGGCACTCTATGCGCCGAATGGCTGGATCGGCGCGCTGTTCCAGCCCTGGGGCATCAGGATCGCCTACACGCCGCTGGGCATATTCATTGCCTTGGTGTTCATCGGTCTCCCTTTTGTGGTGCGCACGGTGCAGCCGGTGCTGCAAGACTTCGACCGCGAGATCGAGGAGGCCTCGGCAACGCTGGGCGCCACGCGCCGGCAGACGTTCCTCCGCGTCGTGCTGCCCGCTCTGTCGCCTGCGCTGCTGACCGGCATTGCGCTCGCCTTCGCGCGCGCGGTCGGCGAGTACGGCTCGGTGATCTTCATCGCGGGCAACATGCCGTTCAAGTCGGAGATCGCGCCGCTGCTGATCGTCGCGAAGCTCGAAGAGTACGACTATGCCGGCGCCTCGGCGATCGCGACTGTCATGCTGGCGATCTCCTTCGCCGCCCTGCTTGCCATCAACCTACTGCAGGCATTGAGCCGGCGGAGGCTGGGCGATGCGTGACAGCGCAACAGCCGAAGGCACCCTCGCCCGCTGGGCTCTGATCGCGATCGCCGTCGCCTTCCTCGGCCTGTTCCTAGCCCTGCCGCTGCTGGCTGTCTTCAGCGAGGCACTACGCAAGGGCTTCGACGCCTATCTTGCCTCGTTCAACGACCCTGACACGCAGTCGTCGATCGGCCTCACCCTGCTGATCGCCGCGATAGCCGTGCCGTTGAATCTCGTATTCGGCGTGTGCGCCGCCTGGTCGATCGCCAAGTTCGATTTCCCCGGCAAGAGCCTGCTGACCAGCCTGATCGATCTGCCCTTCTCGGTCTCGCCGGTCGTGTCGGGCCTAGTCTACGTGCTGTTGTTCGGCGCCAAGGGCCTGCTCGGCCCCTCGCTCAGCGACTGGGACTTCAAGATCATCTTCGCCGTCCCTGGCGTCGTGCTGGCGACCGTCTTCGTCACCTTTCCCTTCATCGCCCGCGAGCTGATCCCGCTGATGCAGGAGCAGGGAACGTCGGAGGAAGAGGCGGCGCTGACGCTCGGCGCGTCGGGCTGGCGCACCTTCCTCACCGTCACCCTGCCCAATGTCCGATGGGCGCTGCTCTACGGCGTGCTGCTCTGCAACGCCCGCGCAATGGGCGAATTCGGCGCGGTGTCGGTCGTCTCCGGCCACATCCGCGGCCTCACCAACACCATGCCGCTGCAGGTGGAGATCCTTTACAATGAGTACAACTTCGTCGCTGCTTTCGCCGTCGCCTCGCTCCTGGCAGGGCTCGCTCTCCTCACCTTGGTCGGCAAGTCCTTCCTCGAATGGCGATACGGAGACGGGCTCTCCGCCGTCCGGCGGCCCTAGTCCTGCGGCGCAAGCCGTCGCCATCCGCGCCGAGCGGCTGGGCAAGGCCTTCGGCGCCACCGTCGCGGTCGATGACCTGGATCTCGAGGTCGCACCGGGCGAGCTGCTGGCGCTGCTCGGGCCGTCCGGCTCGGGCAAGACCACCTTGCTGCGTCTGGTAGCGGGCCTCGAGATCCCGACGGGCGGGCGCCTGCTATTCGACGGCGAAGACGCCACGCATTTGCCCGTAAGAGAGCGGCGGGTCGGCTTCGTCTTCCAGCACTACGCGCTGTTCAAGCATTTCGACGTCGCCGACAACATCGCCTACGGCCTGCGCGTCCGGCCCCGCCGTTCGCGGCCGTCCAGCACGGAAATCCGCCGTCGTGTCGCTGAGCTGCTCGAGCTGGTGCAGCTCTCGGGCCTCGCCCGCCGCCTGCCTGCACAGCTGTCGGGCGGTCAGCGCCAGCGCGTCGCCCTCGCCCGCGCCCTCGCGGTCGAGCCGCGCGTCCTGCTGCTCGACGAGCCGTTCGGTGCTCTGGACGCGCAGGTGCGGCGCGACCTGCGCCGTTGGCTGCGCGACCTGCACGACCGCACCGGCCATACCACGCTGTTCGTCACTCACGACCAGGAAGAAGCGCTCGAGCTCGCCGACCGTGTCGCCATCCTGAGCAAGGGGCGCATCGAGCAGATCGGCACGCCCGACGAGGTGCTGGACCAGCCGGCGACGGCCTTCGTCGCTGGCTTCATCGGCGAGGCGGTGCGTCTGCCGGTCGAGCTGGCTGAGCGCACCCTACGCATCGGCGAGCAGGCCATCGTGATCGAGCACGGCCTCCCGGCGGGCGCGGCCGCCCTGTTCATTCGCCCGAGCGATCTCACGCTGGCCGAGCCGATCGGCCGCAACCTGCTGACCGGGACCGTGGTCTCGGTGCGCCGCCGCGGCCCGGCGCGCCGTGTCGAACTCTCGCTCGGCGACGGCCTGCCGACCGTGGAGATCGAACTGTCCGCGGGCCGTACCGCCCGCAAGGGCCAGGCGGTGCATCTGCGCCTGCTGACACCCCGGCTGTTCCCGTCATGACGGTCGCCACCGACCTGCAGCGACGCCTGGGCTTCGCGCCTCCCGCCACCCTGCTGGCGGCCGCCCTGCGAGAGATCTTTCCCGGTCGCGTCGCCGTCGTCTCCTCGTTCGGCGCCGAGTCGGCCGTGCTGCTGCAGATGGTGGCTTCGATCGATCGCGCGACGCCGGTGCTGTTCATCGACACCGGCCGGCATTTCGCTGAAACGCTCGAGTATCGCGACCGGCTGCGTGCGCATCTCGGCCTTGCGGACATTCGCAGCATCGGCCCGACCGCCGAGGAAGTCGCGCGGCTGGACGCCGACCCGGCTCCGCGGCAGGGCTCGGCGAGGCCGCCGATTGAAAGCCAATGCGCCGTTCGGACATTGGACAACCCAAACCCTCATCGCCGGGCTGCGGTGCGATGGCCTGACGGCGCCGTGGGTGATCGACCATCCCATGAACCGTGAGACCTTCGACACCTATGTCGAGACCCAGCTCGCTCCGACACTCCAGCAGGATGACGTGGTGATCCTCGACAACCTGCCCAGCCACAAGAGCGCAAAGGCCCAGGCCATCCTCAAGCAGCGCGGCGCCTGGTTCCTCTTCCTGCCGCCCTATAGTCCAGACCTCAATCCGATCGAAATGGCGTTCGCCAAGCTTAAGGCCCACCTCCGACGCATCGGCGCCCGCACGATCGACGCACTCTGCGATGCCATCGGCAGCGTCTGCGCACTCTACTCCGAGCAGGAATGCTGGAACTATCTCAAAGACGCTCGCTATGCCCCCGATTAAACGCTCGGCGCTCTAGGTGTGAGCTTTCACTAGGTTGTCCATCCGACGCCTGCCGAGGAAGCTGATGTTGTCGAGACGTCAACTGTCCTTGGAGGAGCCGAATGGACATCCATGAGAATGCCCGCCTGACGCCGCGCGGTCG
>JAFEBU010000075.1 GCA_018242505.1 Pseudomonadota bacterium | reverse complement strand
GCGTGTGTGATCCTCAAGCGGTGCGCCGGCTCCCCACGTATAAGCCTTTAGCACCATACATTAGCCTCGCAATCATGGCCACACCGGGTCGTGCGACGGCATCTCGTCCCAATGCCGCCCTCTGTACTTCCGGCCGTTGGCCTTCTTAGATCGTTTCTTGTTGTCGCTGCCCCAAGTTCCCCATTGCTTGAAGAAGAAAGCCGTACCCTGGCGCCCGCACTGCGCATATATCTCATCGATCCATTCCTCGCGGATGGGCCTAGCGATGTTACCACTCTCTCCACCGACGATTGCCCACTGGATACCCGTGAGATCTACCTCTCCGACCGCGCCGATCAGGGGCTCAAACGAAATGAAACGAATGGCCGCCGGCACCTTGCGCAACTCATCGATCCGGTCGATGACCTGGGCATTCTCGACGCTCGTTCCGAGCCACACATTCGGCAGGACGTCTGGAATGCGCGTCGAGATGATCTCTGCCATCCGATCAGGCCGTTTCGTCAAGATTTGGTAATGATGGTGTGGTGTCTCACGCATCACCTTCCATACCGAGACAATGAATGCCGAGCTGACCTTCTCGTGGAATAGGTCGCTCATTGAATTGACAAAAATCTTGCGTGGCTTCTTCCATCTGCGAGGAGCATCCAGCGAGGCATAATCCTCGCGCACCTTTCCATTCCAGACTGACCTCCTGCCGCTCCTGCGCGTAAGGCCGGCATATTTAGTCATGCCCATAGCATCCAGGCGGGCTGCAAGTGTCATTGCGTAACAGTTGGTGCAGCCGGCTGTGACGATGGAGCATCCTGCAACAGGGTTCCACGTGGCGTCAGTCCATTCGATCTGTGATTCGGCCATATGCCGATACTACACTACTTGTTCCGCGAACGGCGATGGCTCACGCCGTCTTCTGCGTCTTCAGACCGAGCTTGCTGATCGTCTGCTCGCGCATGACGAATTTCTGGATCTTGCCGGTGATGGTCATCGGGAAGTCCGGCACGAACTCGATGTAGCGCGGAATCTTGTAGTGGGCGATCTGGCCCTTGCAGAACTCGCGGATCTCCTCGGCGGTCGCCTTCTCGCCCTCGCGCAGCTTGACCCAGGCGCAGATCTCCTCGCCGTATTTCTGGTCGGGCACGCCGATCACCTGCACGTCCTGCACCTTAGGGTGCCGGTACAGGAACTCCTCGATCTCGCGCGGATAGACGTTCTCGCCGCCGCGGATCACCATGTCCTTGAGCCGGCCCACGATGTTGACGTAGCCCTCGCCGTCCATGGTGGCGAGGTCGCCGGTGTGCATCCAGCCGCCGTCGTCGATCGCCTCGGCCGTCTTCTCCTCGTCGTTCCAGTAGCCCTTCATCACCGAGTAGCCGCGGGTGCAGAACTCGCCGGTCTCGCCGCGCGGCACCGCCTTGCCTTCGGGATCGACGATCTTGATCTCGATATGCGGCAGCACCTGCCCCACCGTCGAGACCCGGCGCTCCACGGGATCGTCGGTCGCGCACTGGGTGGAGACAGGCGAGGTCTCGGTCATGCCGTAGGCGATGGTGACCTCGTGCATGTTCATCTTGCTCTGCACGCGCTTCATCACCTCGATCGGGCAGGGCGAGCCGGCCATGATGCCGGTGCGCAGGCTCTTGAGGTCGAACTTGTCGAACTCGGGATGATCGAGCTGGGCGATGAACATGGTCGGCACGCCGTAGAGCGCCGTGCAGCGTTCCTCGGCCACGGTCTGCAGGGTCGCCAGCGGATCGAACGCTTCGGCCGGGTAGATCATGGTCGAGCCGTGCGTCAGGCAGCCGAGATTGCCCATCACCATGCCGAAGCAGTGATAGAGCGGCACCGGGATGCAGAGCCGGTCCTCGGGCGTAAGCTTCAGCCCCTCGGCGACGAAGTAGCCGTTGTTCAGGATGTTGTGGTGGCTGAGCGTCGCGCCCTTGGGGAAGCCGGTCGTGCCCGAGGTGAACTGGATGTTGATGGCGTCGTCGAACTGCAGCTTGGGGCCGATCTCGGCGAGCTTCACGCGCTCGGCATTGCCGCCGGCCTTGGCGACATCGTCGAAGTTCAGCATGCCCGGCGTCTTCTCGCTGCCGAGGCGGATGATGTGCTTGAGATGCGGCAGCTTCCTGTCCTTCACCAGGTCGGCCACGATCTCGAGGTAGTTCGAGGTCTTGAGCGCCGGCGCCAGGACCAGCGCCTTGCACTCGACCTTGTTCATCGCGTACTCGAGCTCGGCCCGGCGATAGGCCGGATTGACATTGACCAGCACCAAGCCGGCCTTGGCCGTCGCGAACTGCGTCAGGGTCCATTCGGAGGTATTGGGCGCCCAGATGCCCACGCGATCGCCGCGCTCCAGCCCCAGCGACAGCAGGCCCGCGGCCAGATCGTCGACACGGCGGCCAAGTTCGCCCCAGCTCCAGCGTACGTTCTGGTGCTTCACGACCAGTGCTTCGCGATCGCGATGGGTCTCGACGGTGCGGTCGAAGAAAGCGCCGATCGTCTCGCCGATCAGCTTCTTCAGGGAAACGCCGTGGTCGTAGGAAATCTGAGTCGAAATCTGGGTCATGGCCGAGTGTTTTTCCTCCCGATCCCAAGTTAATCTCGTTCGGGGGCCCTTCGGCAAGTCGGTAGGGTCCGCGGCCATGCAGGTTCCCTTCACGACCGTCGATGTCTTCACCGACCGCAAGTTCGGCGGCAATCCGCTGGCCGTGGTCACCGACGCCCGCGGACTGTCGGACGGGCAGATGCAGGCCATCGCCGCCGAGTTCAATCTGGCCGAGACGACCTTCGTCCTGCCGCCCGGGGACCCGGCGCATACCGCCGAGGTGCGGATCTTCACGCCCAAGGCCGAGCTGCCGTTCGCCGGCCATCCCAATGTCGGCACCGCCTTCGTGCTGGCGAGCACCGGCGAGTGCCTGGGGCGCAAGGCCGCAGGAGACCGGCTGGTGTTCGAGGAAAAGGCCGGCCTCGTGCCGCTCGATGTCGTCCGCGACAACGGCGCCGTGATCGCAAGCCGCCTGGCGGCGCCGCAGCCTTTGACCCTGGGCGACGAGATCGCGATCGAGATCGTCGCGGAGGCGTGTTCGCTCGCGCCCGACCAGATCGTGACCCGCGCGCACCGGCCGATCGTCGCCTCCTGCGGCGTGGGATTCGTCATGGTCGAGCTGGCCTCGCGGGCGGCCCTCGCTGCGGCGCAGGTCCGTGCGGATGCCTTCGTCCGGCACCTGCCGATGGAGCGGGCCGTCGGCATTCACCTCTATGTCCCGGCCAAGGACGGCGATCTCGACATCCAGAGCCGCATGTTCGCGCCGCTCTATGGCGTGCCGGAGGATCCGGCGACCGGCAGCGCCAACGTGGCGTTGATCGGTCTGCTGGCCCATCTCGACGCACGCGCGGACATCGCCGCCCTCGCCCGCGCCATCGGCCAGGGCTTCGACATGGGCCGGCCCAGCCTCCTGCAGGCCTGCGCCGAGAAGAAGGCCGGCACGGTGACCGCGACTTATATCGGCGGGCGTTGCGTGCCGATGATGCGCGGGACGATCGAGCTGTAGCTCACCGGATGGTGCGCAGCTTGCCCAGCGTGTCGGCGAATTGAGCGAGGCGCGGCGAGTCGGCCACGGCGCGCACATTGGTCTCGAGCAGCGACAGCGCCTCGCCGAGATCGCACCGCGTGCCCACCAGCCATTTGATGTTGGGGAGCTGCCGCTCGAGCTCCATGGCGGCGGAGAGATAGTCCGACCGCTGATGCGGCGATACCTGGGCCGCCGCGGCCGTGAGCGCCTTGCCGTAGGCCTGGCACAGCTCCGGCGTCGGCTCGACGTTGAATTCCCGCAGTTCGGTCAGATCGCCGATCCGCCCCTGCTCCAGCAAGCTGATCGCATCGGCCTGTCGGCTCTTCACCAGCCTGATGCCCAGCAGCGCCGCATGGCCGTGCTCGCCCTGCAGGTAGGGAAGATAGTCGGCGAGCGACGATTGCGGACCGAGCCGCGCAAACGCCGCCGCCTTGCGGGCCTGCACCTGTTCGGCCTGTCGCTGCTGCTCTTCCTGGCGCGCCCGCTCCTCCGCCGCCTGCCGGGCCTTGCGCACGGGATCGGGCCAGTCGGCGTACCATTTCGCGGCGAGCGGCCCGGCCGTCATCACGATGATTGCGAGCCCGGCATAGACGCTGGTCGACGGCACCGGGAAGGACTTGTGAAGCTGCGGCATCCGCGCCCACAGCGCATAGAACGCGAATATGGGCGGCAGCAGCGCCGGCACGAGGATCGGCCAGCCGCCCTGTTGCTCATAGAGTTCCGCCGCCGCGATCGCCGCGACGGCCGAGGCCGGCAGCAGGATGGCGGCCGCCATTGCGGCCAGCAGCGGCATGTACCCCTTGACGCCGCCGACCACCAGCAGGATCGCGAGCACGATCCAGAGAAGAAGGCCGGTCAGCGCGGCAAAAGCACGATCGAGGCCGCGTCCGGCCGGATCGGTGCTGCCGGTATCGATCAGGTTGGCGAGCATCAGCACGTAAAGCAGGCCCGCCACGCCGAGCAGGATGAAGGTGCCGACCGGCGGCCGGGGCCGATGGTCTATCGTCAACATGGGCACTGTATAGGCACGGTCTCTCCAGCGCGCCGACCCTAGCAGAGATGGGCGGCCGTTGTGAGCCGGGCTTCCAACTTTGGTCGGTGTTCTTTCGTGGTGGCTGCGCGTGACCGGCCTGCGACCGGCAACGCTACTGCGCGGCCTCGTCCCGCATTACGTTATCGGGCCGGGTCGGATAGATGATGCGCTCGGCGAAGCGGTACATCTCCTCGATCTCGCGCTGGGAGCGGTAGGCTGGCCGCGTTCCCTTGAGGGCGGCGACCTGCTCGGCGACGATGCAGCGGCGGATCTCGGCGGTGAGGGTGTTGAGGCGATGGTAGGCCTCCGACAGCGAGCGGCCCAGCGTCGTGATGCCGTGGCCGACCAGCACCACCGAATTGGTGCCCTGGATGAAGCCCGCGACCGAGCTCACATCGGCCTCGACATCGATATGGGCGGGGACGAAGTGCACGGGCTTGCCGAGCACGAACGGCGGATCGAGGGACAGCACCTTGAACTCGGGTGCATTGGCTGCGCCCGACGCTCCCAGGAGCGCGATCGTGGCGTCGTCATGCACATGGATGGTGGCGCCGATGTCCGGCCGCAGCCGCAGGATCTCGCGGCTGAGATTGTGGCCGACCGAGGTCATGCGCCCGCCCCACAGGATCCGGCTGGTCGGGATGTCGGTGACGACGATGTTCTCCGCCTCCATCTCCTCGAGCGAGACCTCGGCATGCTTGGTGTAGGCGAGGCCGTGCGGATGATCCGGATGGGCGACCCGCATCACGATGTTGCCCAGCGTGTTGTGGACGTAGCCGCGCCCGGCCAGCAGCCGCGCATATTTCACGAAGTCGCGGCCGATGGCAGGATCGAAGACGATCGGGGTCGACATGGCGCTGTTCCTCCCAGCGCGCGGGAGTTTATCAAAGAGAACGCTTCTTGTATGTCAGCCGACTATGCCGACTATGTCGACCGGGTACGTCAGCCGAGCGGCAAGGCCGTTCCCTGCTTCACCGGACGCAACGCGAACGAGCTCCTGATCTGGGCGATGCCGGGGATCTTGGTGAAATCCATGACGAAGCGCTCGTAGGCTTCGAGGTCGGGCACGACGACGCGCAGCAGGTAGTCGCTGTCGCCGGTCATCAGGTAGCACTCCATCACCTCCGGCCGCGCCGCCGCGGCGCGTTCGAATTCCTTCAGCGACTTCTCATTCTGGGTGGAGAGCGAGACGCTCATGAAGACGTTGACCGAGAGGCCCACCGTCCTGGCGTCCAGCAGGGCCGCGTAGCCCCGGATCACGCCGGCTTCCTCCAGCGCCTTGACGCGCCGCCAGCAGGGCGAGGAGGAGAGCCCCACCTTGTCGGCCAGCTCGGCGTTGCTGAGCCGGCCCTCCTGCTGCAGCCGCTCCAGAATGCGGCGATCGATGGCATCGAGGGAGATCATTGCTCAAATTTCCCAGATTTGGCGCAATTTTACCCTATACAGCGGCGAAACAGGTCCAAACGCAAGGATATTCCCCCGGACCGGGCGTATCCCGGAGGGCGATATGACCTCGATGGCCCCCGTCCAGCGCCTGACGTTTCTGCGCGAGCTGGAGCGCAAGGTCCTGTGGCTGTCCGCCTGGACCATTCACCACGCCAATCACATCAGGCCCAACCGCGACGGGCTGAAGGTCGGCGGCCACCAGGCCTCCTGCGCCTCGCTCGCCACCGTGATGACCGCGCTTTATTTCGCGGTGCTGAAGCCCGAGGATCGCGTGGCGGTAAAGCCGCACGCCTCGCCGGTGTTCCACGCCATCCAGTACCTGTTCGGCCACCAGACCCAGGACAAGCTCGAGCACTTCCGCGGCCTGGGCGGCGCGCAGTCCTACCCGTCGCGCACCAAGGATGCGGACGACGTCGATTTCTCGACCGGCTCGGTGGGATTGGGCGTCGCCATGACGCTCTTCTCCTCGATCGTGCAGGACTATGTGCGGCTGAAGAAGCTGGCGCCGGCCGAGCGCCGGCCCGGCCGCATGGTGGCGCTGGTCGGCGATGCGGAGCTCGACGAAGGCAACGTCTTCGAGGCGCTGCTCGAAGGCTGGAAGCACGACGTGCGCAATCTCTGGTGGGTGATCGACTACAACCGCCAGAGCCTCGACGGCGTGGTGAACGACCGCCTGTTCGGCCGTATCGGCGAGATGTTCGAGCTGGTGGGCTGGCGCGTCGTCACGTTGAAATACGGCAAGCTCCTGGAAGCCGCCTTCGCCCAGCCCGACGGCGAGCAGCTGCGGCAATGGATCGACGCCTGCCCCAACTCGCTCTACTCGGCGCTGGTGTTCAAGGGCGGCGCGGGTTGGCGCGAGGCGCTGACGCGCGACCTCAACCAATATCCCGGCGTCCGCCGCATCCTCGAGCAGCATGACGACCAGGCCCTGCATCGGCTGATGACCAACCTCGCCGGCCACGACATGCAGGCCGTGCTCGATGCCTTCGAGGGCGTCGACGACGATCGGCCGACCTGCTTCATCGCCTATACGATCAAGGGCCAGGGCCTGCCCTTCGCCGGCCACAAGGACAATCACTCCGGCCTCATGACGCTCGACCAGATGGCCAGCTTCAAGAAGGGCATGGGTATCGAGGACGGCCAGGAATGGCAGAAGTTCGCCGGCCTTTCCGCTTCGCCGGTCGAACTCGAGGCCTTCGTCGCCGAGGCGCCTTTCAATGCCGAAGGGCGGCGGCGGACCGAAGCGCCCATCGTTGCCATACCGCCGGCTTTGCCCCGGCCGAGCGACCGGAAGGCCAGCACCCAGGAAGGCTTCGGCAAGATCCTGAATGCGATCGCGGCCGAGGACAGCGAGCTTGCGCGTCGCATCGTGACGACCTCGCCCGACGTCTCCGTCTCGACCAATCTCGGCGCCTGGATCAACCGGCGCGGCCTGTTCGGCCACACCGAGGCGGAGGACGTGTTCCGCGAGCTCAAGGTCGTCTCGGCCCAGCTCTGGCGCAAGACGCCGCGCGGCCAGCACATCGAGCTCGGCATTGCCGAGAACAACCTCTTCATCCAGCTGGCGGCGCTCGGCCTCAGCCACCAGTTGTTCGACACGCGCCTGCTGCCGATCGGCACGCTCTACGATCCGTTCATCGCCCGCGGCCTCGATGCGCTGAACTACGCCTGCTACCAGGATGCGCGTTTCATGGTGGTGGCGACGCCGTCGGGCGTGACGCTGGCGCCCGAGGGCGGCGCCCATCAGAGCATACACACGCCGCTGATCGGCATCGGCCAGCCGGGCCTCCTGTCCTACGAGCCCGCGTTCGTCGACGAGCTCGCCGTGCTGATGCGCTTTGGCCTCGAGCACATGCAACAGCCCAAGGGCTCGTCGATCTATCTGCGGCTCTCGACCCGCAGCCTGCCGCAGCCCGAACGGACGCTGTCGGCCGAGCAGCAGGCCGACATCGTGTCGGGCGGCTACTGGCATGCGCGGCCCGGGGCCGAGGCCGACGTGGCCATCGTCGCCCTGGGCGCCGTCACGCCTGAAGCGATCGCGGCGCACGAGAGCATCGTGCGCGACTTTGCCGGCGCCGGCCTTCTGGTGCTCACCTCGCCCGACCGCCTGCATGGCGACTGGCTTGCCGCCCAGCGCCAGCGCGGCCGCACGGCGGGGATCGTCGATCGCCAGCCGAGTCCGATCGAACGCCTGCTGGCGCCCCTGTCGCGGGACGCGCGACTCGTGACCGTGCTCGACGGCCATCCGCTGGCGCTGTCCTGGCTGGGCTCCGTGCGCGGCCAGCGCGTCGTGCCGCTCGGCATCGAAACCTTCGGCCAGTCGGGCGATATCCCCGATCTCTACCGCACCTACAAGCTCGACGCGGCGGCCATCATCGACGCGGTGGCGCGCGCCATCTCCTGATCATCTCGGCCGCGGTTTCCGTTTCGATGCCTTCTCGACCAGCGCCGCGACCGTATTCATGTTGCGCGCCGTGCCGTTCCTGGCCGCCGGAATCCGCAGCTTGGACCGGCCCTGACCCTTCGGGTAGTGGACGTAGATCTCGCGCCGGCCAAGCCGCATCTCCTCGTCGACAACGCCGGCGGCATGATCGAGCGCATCCGCGGGAGGCTTTCCGTCGAGAAAGACGGCAACGGTGTAGTTCGGTGGAGCGCCGGGAAAGGGATTGGCCTTCAGGACGGCGGACAGTTCGGCTCCTGTCCGCAGCGCAACACCGACGGGTTTTCCCATCTTCTTCTGCAGCCGCTTCTCGAGCTCGGCCTTTATCCGAGCCGCCGGAGCATCGCATTCGAAGACGATATTGCCGCTCGCGATATAGGTCTCGATCGCGGTGAAGCCTGCCGACCGGCAAATGGTCTTCAGCTCGTCCATTGGGAGGTTGCCCGTGCCTCCGACGTTAACGGCGCGCAGCAAAGCGACATAGATGGTCACGGGACAGGTCATAGACCAATATCGCGCAGGTCGCATATTCCTTGATTTCCGGGCCGTGAGGTCCGAATTTCCGGGCGTCATGGCATTCGACGTTCCGCCCGGCTATCGGGCGCTCAAGGAGGCCGATATACCGGCCTATCTGGCCGGCATTCCGACGGTTGCCGCCCGGCTCGGCGGCAGAGCCGCAGAATGGAAGATCCGCGAAGTCGGCGACGGCAACCTCAACTTCATCTTCGTGGCCGAGGGTCCGACGGGCGGCATCGTGCTGAAGCAGGCCCTGCCCTATCTGCGGCTGGTCGGCGAGAGCTGGCCGCTGCCGCTGCGGCGCGCCTTCTTCGAGCATCAGGCGCTGGTCACGCAGGCCAGGGTGGTGCCGCAGCACGTGCCCGAGGTGTTCCATTTCGACGACACGCTGGCGCTCACGGTGATGGCCTACCTCAGCCCGCATATCATCCTGCGCAAGGGCCTGATCCGCGGCATCGTCTACCCCAGGCTCGCCGATCACATGGCGACCTTCATGGCCGAGACGCTGTTCTCGACCTCCGATCTCGGCCAGCCCGCGGCCGCGAAGAAGAAGCAGATGGCCGTCTTCTGCGACAATATCGAGCTCTGCCGCATCACCGAGGATCTCGTCTTCACCGATCCCTGGCGGGTCGCCGACGGCAATCGCTGGACCAGCCCGCAGCTCGACGCCACCGCCGTCGCCGTCCGCACCGACGGCCCGTGGAAGCGCGCTGCCCAGGAATTCAAGCTCAAGTTCCTGGGCGAGGCGCAGGCGCTGATCCACGGCGACCTTCATTCCGGCTCGATCATGGTGACCGCGGACGAGACCCGCGCCATCGATCCCGAGTTCGCCTTCTACGGTCCCATAGGCTTCGATGTCGGCGCATTGATCGGCAATCTCTACCTCGCCTATTTCTCGCAGAGCGGACACGAGGCGACGCCCGGCGATCGTGACGGCTATCGCAACTGGATCCTGCAGACGATCGAGGCCGTCTGGACCCTGTTCGACCAGCGCTTCCGCGCGCTCTGGACCAAGGCCCATGCCGGCGACACCTTCATGCCGGCACTGTTCGCCGCCGGTCCCGAGCAGGCCGCTTTCACATCGGCGCAGGAAGCCTACATGCGCCGCCTGTTCGTCGATTCGCTGGGTTTCGGCGGCTGCAAGATGACACGCCGCATCCTGGGGCTCGCGCATGTCGAGGACATGGAGAGCATCGCCGATCCCGATCGGCGCGCCGCCTGCGAGACGCGGGCGCTCCGCCTCGCACGCGCCCTGATGGTCGACGGCGCGGGCTTCACCGATATCAAGGCCGTCAACGACACCGCGCGCGCCGTGCAGCGCGAGCCGGCGAAGGTGCCGGCATGAAGGTCGACGGCAAGCCCTATCGCACCATCTGGCTCGGCGCCGACGGCGCGACCGTGCAGGTGATCGACCAGACGCTGCTGCCGCATCGCTTCGTGGTTCGCGATCTTCGCTCGATGGAGGATGCCGAACGCGCCATCCGCACCATGATCGTACGCGGCGCGCCGCTGATCGGCGCCACGGCGGCCTATGGCGTCGCACTCGCCATGGCGGCCGATCCCTCCGACCCGGCTCTCGCCCGTACCTACGAGGTCCTGCTGGCGTCGCGGCCGACGGCGGTCAATCTCCGCTGGGCGCTCGACGACCTGCGCATGCGGCTCTCGGCCGTGCCGCCGGCCGATCGGCGCGAATCGGCCTATCGCCGCGCCGCGGAGATCTGCGACGAGGATGTCGAGATCTGCCGGCGCATCGGCGAGCACGGCCTGGCCGAGATCAGGCGCCTCACGCCGCGCAGCGGGCGGCTGAATGCGCTCACCCATTGCAATGCCGGCTGGCTTGCGACCGTCGACTGGGGCACGGCGCTGGCGCCGATCTACCAGGCGCACGATTCGGGCATTCCGATCCACGTCTGGGTCGACGAGACCCGGCCGCGCAACCAGGGCGCCAGCCTGACGGCGTGGGAACTCGGCAAGCACGGCGTGCCGCACACCGTGATCGCCGACAATGCCGGCGGCCACCTGATGCAGCAGGGCAAGGTCGACTTCTGCATCGTCGGCACCGACCGCACGACGCGGCGCGGCGACGTCTGCAACAAGATCGGCACCTATCTCAAGGCGCTGGCGGCCCACGACAACAGCGTGCCATTCTATGTCGGCCTGCCCTATCCCAGCATCGACTGGACGATCGAGGACGGCCATCGCGACATCCCGATCGAGGAGCGCAACGCCGCCGAGCTGTCGCGCATCTTCGGGCGCGGCGGGAATGGCGAGGTCGTGAGCGTCGACATCCTGCCCGCGGGCAGCCCGGCGGCGAATCCGGCCTTCGACGTCACACCGGCCCGCCTCGTCACCGCCCTGATCACCGAGCGCGGCGTCTGTCCCGCCAGCGACGCGGGCCTCCTTTCGCTCTATCCCGAACAGGCCAAGGCGGCATGAGCGACCGATGATACGCGCCTTGGGCGGCGCCACGATCTTCGCACCGGTCGGTCGCGCCTCGCTGGGACTGGGCATCACCCAGATCATCGCGTGGGGCACGACATTCCTGATGCCGTCGGTGCTCGGCCGTCAGATCCAGGACGAACTCGGCCTGCCGAGCGAGCTGGTGTTCGCCGGCATCACCGTGATGTTCGGCGTCGGCGCCCTGTTCGCGCCGCGCATCGGCCGATTGATGGACCATACCGGTGCCCGCCTCATCATGACCGCCGGTTCGCTTCTCTATGCGTTGTCGCTCACGATCCTGGCGTTTTGCCAGGGGCCGGTCGTCTATTTCCTCGCCTGGATCGGCATGGGCGCCGCCTCGACGCTGGCGCTCAACACGCCGGCGAGCATCGCACTTGCGCAGATCGCCGGTCCCCGCGCGCGGCAGGCGATCGCCGTCCTTGCCATCATCGGCGGCTTCGCTTCGACGATCTTCTGGCCGTTGGGCGGTGCCCTCGTCGCCCTCTTCGGCTGGCGCGGCACGGTGCTGACCTATGCCGCGATGCATCTGCTGATCTGTACGCCGATCCATTTCGCCGCCCTGCCCAAAACCCCGCCGCCGCCGCCGAACCCCACGGCGGCCCACGCCGCGTCCGGCGGTCTGCCGACGGAAGAAAGGCCCTACGCTTTCCTGCTGCTCAATATCTCGCTCTCGTTCGGCGCCTTCGTCTTCACCGGCTTCATCGTCCATGTCATCGAGATCCTGCGCGGGCTTGGCCATCCGCCGGCGTCGGCGCTGTTCTTCGCCTCGCTGATCGGCCCCGCCCAGGTCGGCATCCGCGTCATCGAGCTCGTGTTCGGCCATCGCTATTCGTTCATGACCTCGGCCGTGATGGGATCGGCGATGTTGCCGTTCGGCCTTTGCCTGATGCTGATCGACGGCAACAACGCCGCGATCGTCATCGTCTGCATCCTGGCCTACGGCATCTCCAACGGCCTGAAAGCCGTGCAACGCGCCACGCTGCCGCTTGCCTTGTTCGGACGCAGCCAGTTCGGCGCCTATATGGGCCGCCTCGCCCTGCCGCAGGGCATCCTGTCGGCGATCTCGCCGACCGTCCTCGCCGCCGTCCTCGACCGCTTCGGCGCCCTGGGCGCCCTCGGACTCACCTTCGCGTTCGCCATGATCTCGCTCATCGCCATGATCCTGCTCGCCAGACGCAGCCGAACCATCCAATAAGTTTCGCTCGATCCGAAAAAAGCTTTCTGACAGTGGCGGCCTCGATGCGAATCCGCCCCGTGGTTCAACGACTTAATGAACCGGCACCACGCGCCTGCACGGAAGCCTCTCCATAACGGACCGGATCGTCGACGACATTTCCGCACCCCTATGGCAATTTCCTTGCCGCGATGGGAAAGAACTTTGGAGTCTGCGATGGGCAACGGATCGAGCTGCGACGTCCTCGTTGTCGAGGACGACGTCATCCAGTGCGAGGAGATGGCGAGCTTCCTCGGCCGCGCCGGTCTTGCCGTCGAAACCGCCCACAATGCGGCCGCCGGCCTGCGCAAGGCCGCGATGCAGCAGCCCCGGGTGGTGCTGCTGGATTTCAATTTGCCGGACATGACCGGCGTGGAACTGGCGGAGCAGTTGCGCGCCCTTCTGCCGTCGCTGGCGATCCTGATGATGTCGGGACGCATCGACGGCCTGTCGGAGCAGACGCTGAGCGAGCTCGGCATCACGGTGTTCTTGAACAAGCCGCTGCCGCTTGGACCGTTGCGCCAGGCAGTACTTAAGCTCGCCCGCGGCGACGTGGTGCAACGTCCCGATCAGCGCCCGAGGGGCTGGCTGGCCGCAGGTGTCGGAGGGACACGCCACTAGGCAGACGACGGTGAGAACGGTCATGGAGCAGGTTCGGCTCGGCCGGCCCGGCCCGGTATGGCGCGACACGGTCACCGGGCGGCGTGCAACCTTGGCGGCATTGTGCGCCACCGCGTGCCTTGCCGTCACGTGCGGGGCCATGCTGTCGCTCATGCGCGATCATGCGGCGGCTGTCGATCCGGCGATCCTCGTGCTCGCAGGCGGCATCGCAGGCTTCGCGGCCGCCGCCCTCGTCGTGGTCGCGCTGCTCGCCCGGGCCCTTGTCCGAGAGCGTGCCCGCACGCGCAGGCTCGACGAATTGGTCGGCCTGTTGGAGGAGGCGCTCGAAGTGCTGCCGGCCGGCGTGGTCATCTACGACGCCGACGAGCGGCTCGTGGCCTTCAATGCCGCTGCGGCGGGCGTGAACCCCGGCCTCTGGGAGCCGGACTGCATCGGCAGGACCTACGCGACGGTGGCGCGGGAGACCGCGCAGCGACTGGAGGCCGCCGGCCATGGTCCCCAGCCCGTCGACGAATGGGTGGCGCGCTTCCGGCGCAAGGACGCGCAGCGCACGCGCCAGGCGCCCGATGGCCGCTGGTTCGAATGGTCGGAACGTGCGACTCCGTCGGGCCGGACCGTCGGTCTGCGTGTCGATGTCACCGAGATCAAGAACAAGGAACTGGAGCTCGAACGCGCCGGGGCGCGCTACCATTCGCTGGTCGATTCCCTCACCGACATGGTCTACGCGACCAACGAGAAAGGCATCTTCACCTATGCAAGCCCGGGCGCGACCGAGTTGCTGGGCGTGCCGCCGGACGTGCTGATCGGAACCCGCTTCCGCGACTGGGTCGTTGCCGAGGACGTCGAGAAAGTGATCGAGGCCGGCCGCGATTTCCACCGCTCGCCCAACCGCGAGACACGGCAGATGAAATTCCGCATGAAGGCGGCCAACGGCACGATACGGCCGGTGGAGCTGCGCTACCGCAAGTCGGCGCGGGAGGACAAATTCGACGTCCAGATCGGCGTGATCCGCGATATCAGCGCGCTCGAGCGGGCGCGGCTCGAATACCAGTCGCTGGTCGACGCCTTGGCCGATGTCGCCTATACGCTCGACGTCGAGACCGGCCTCTTCACCTTCGTCAGCGCCTCGGCGGCGGAATTCTTCGGCAAGTCGCCCGAGGCGATGGTCGGCACGCACTATCTCGATATCATTGCGCCCGAATCGCGGGACTTCGTCTCGCGCACGACCAGCCGGACCTACGACCCGACCGATCCGGGCACATTGTCGCGTTTCTGCATGATCGCCAAGGGTGGCGAGATCCGGCACGTCGAGGTGCGGGCGCGGCGGCGGATCGACGAGCGGGGCCGCGTGGTCAGCACGGGATTGATCCGCGATGTCGAGGAGCGCGAGCGCCTCGAGCGGCGGATCGAGGAGCAGGTCGTCGCATTGGAGCGTGCCCGCGGCGAGTACCAGTCGCTGGTCAATTCGCTGTCGGACCTTGTCTACAATGTCGACGTCGAGACCGGACGAATCACCTTCGCCAATGCGGCCGCCGCGGACTTCTTCGGCGCGCCGATCGAGCAGATCGTCGGCACGCATTTCCTCGACCGCGTCGACCCCGAATACCATTCGACCCTCGAGCGGCTGACCCATACCGAGGCCGCCGCCTCGGGACGGTCCAAGCTCACCCGCTTCCGCATGCGCGCCGCCGACGGCAGCATGCGGCATGTCGAGGCGCGGGCGCGCCACCGGATCGGCGAGAACGGCCGGCGCATCGTCACCGGCGTCATCCGCGACGTCGAGCGGCGCGTCCAGCTCGAGCGGCGGCTGCAACGCGAGACCGAGCGGCTGCGCTCGATTGTCGAGTCGAGTGGCGCCCTGATCGTGCTGACCGACCGCAACCTCGACGTGGTCATGGTCAACCTGGGCTTCACCGCCCTGACCGGCCTCGAATCCAGCGCGGCCATCGGCCGGCCCCTGCGCGACGTCCTGGATGTGTCGATCGACGGCACGCTCGACCGGCCGGCCAACTTCGCGGTCACGCTTCCCGGCCGGGACGGCCAAACACGTTTCGTCGCGGTGACAGCCACCCCGGTGCACGTCGCGGACGAGGGCGTCGGCAACATCGTTCTCGTGGGCGTCGACGAAACCGAGCGCCACGATGCCGAGGGCGCCCTGCGCGACGCCGATCGCTTCGCAACGATCGGCGAGATGGCGGGGGCGATGGCGCACGAGATCAGCCAGCCGCTGCAGGTCATCAATCTCGCCTGTGCATCGGCCCGTGACGAGCTTTCCGATGCGATCGACCAGGGGCTCCAGCCGGACCAGGAGTATGTGCAGATGAAGCTCGATCGCATCGCCCAGCAGGTCGAGACGGCGAGCCGCATCGTCGGCGACTTGCGGGCATTCGTGCGCGGGACCGGCTCGGAACGGCTCCAGCCCTTCAGTCCGGCCGGCGCAATCCGCAACGCCGTCAACCTCACCGCGCACAGCATGCGCGAGGCAAGGACGCTGTTGCATGAGACCGTCCAGCCGGATCTGCCGTGGGTCGTCGGCGATACCGGCCGGCTGGAGCAGGTGCTGGTCAACCTCCTCAACAATGCACGGGATGCCGACGGCCGTCAGATCGAGATCGTCGCCGATACGGTCCGGCAGGACGATCGCCCGTTCGTGCGCATCGCGGTCGAGGATTCCGGCAACGGCATTCCTGCCGGGGTATTGCCGCACCTGTTCCAGTCCTTCGTCACCGGCAAGCCGCGCGGCAAGGGAACGGGCCTTGGGCTGCGCGTCTGCCGCCGCATCATCGAAGAGATGGGCGGCAGCATCGCCGCCGGCAACCGCCCGCAGGGCGGCGCACGGTTCGAGATCCTGCTGCCGGCGCTATCGCCCGCCGCGGCCTTTCCCGCCGGGCAAGAGACCGCGGCACGGGCGGCCGCTTTCTGAACCGACCGGCGCGACCGGCGCCATTATCCGTCGGCTGGCTCGCCACAGGTCTTCAGGCGTTGCTCGCTGCGTCGCACCTTGGCGGTCGTCTGTCCTCGAATCCGGCGATTCATTTCCCGCTTGCCATGGAAAGACAAAAGACATATCTTAAGATATGTTTTACGAACATCACATCTACAAGCACGGCCCGTTCCATCACTGGGCGGGCCGACATCACCGCGGCCGAGGCCACGGCCATTTCGCCGCCGGTTTCATGGGCGGGCGCGGCGGCTCCGGCTTCCGCACCGGCCGCAAGCTTTCCGCCGCAGATCTGCAGCTTCTGATCCTCGCGCTGCTTGAGGAGAAGCCCAGCCACGGCTACGAACTGATCAAGGCACTGGAAGACCGGTCGGGCGGCTTCTACAGCCCGAGCCCGGGCATGATCTATCCGGCGCTGACCTTTCTCGAGGAGATCGGCCACGCAACGGTCGAAGCCGATGGAGCCAAGAAGCTCTATCGCCTCACCGACTCCGGCCGGCAGCATCTCGCCGAGAATCGCGCCGCGGTCGATGCGATGCTGAGCGAACTCGCCCGCATCGGCAGCAAGATGGAGCGCGTCCGGCGCGTCTTCTCCGGCGAGGAAGCGCCGGGCGAGGACAGCGACCTCGACCCGCGCCTGTCGGAAGAGGTCCATGCCGCCCGCCGCGCGCTTCGGATGGCGCTGCACAGCAAGCACCACGCCCCGCCCGAGGAAATCCGGCGCATCGCCGGGGTCCTGAGGCGTGCCGCAGCGGAGATTCTCGGCGATGGAACGCCTCCCGGGGACCGCTCATGACAGCGATCGAGCGTGTGGCGCGCCGTGTCCGCCATGACCTCAAGTTTCGTTTGCTCGAGGTCCGGACGGTCGAGCGGCTGACGCCCGGCATGACGCGCGTCACGCTGGGCGGAGCTGAACTGGCCGGCTTCACCAGCGCCGCCCATGACGATCACGTCAAGCTGTTCTTCCCGTCGCCGGGCCAGGAAAAGCCTGTCATGCCGACTGTGGGCCCGCAGGGCCTGGTTTTCGCCGACGGCGTGCCGCGGCCGGCCGCGCGCGATTACACGCCCCGCCGCTACGACGCCGCCGCCCATGCGCTCACGATCGACTTCGCCTTGCATGGCGAGGGGGTGGCGACGCGCTGGGCGGAGCAGGCACGGCCCGGACATGTCCTGGGCGTCGGCGGCCCGCGCGGCTCGTTCGTGGTGCCCGATGATTTCGACTGGTACCTGCTCGCTGGCGACGAGACCGCCCTGCCCGCAATCGGCCGCCGGCTGGAGGAGTTGCCGGCCGGCGCACACGCCCTTGCCGTGATCGAGGTCGCGGATGCCGGGGAAGAGCAGTGCTTCGAAAGCCGGGCCGGGATCGACGCGCTGTGGCTGCATCGCAACGGCAGCCCGCCGGGCGCGGCTTCCCGGCTGGTGAAGGCGGTTGCCGATATCGCCCTGCCGCGCGGCAGCGGCTATGCCTGGGTGGCGGCGGAAGCCGATGCGGCCAAGGCGCTGCGCCGGCACCTGGTCGAGGAACGCGGCCTCGCCAAGACCCGCGTCAGGGCCGCAGCCTATTGGAAGCGCGGGGCAAGCGCCGTGCACGAAACCTACGACGCGTGAGAGCTTACGGCTCGCTCGCGACGTAGGGCCGGACCATCTTGGCCGGGTCGACGATACGGTCGAACTCGGCTTCGCCGACATAGCCCAGCCGGAGCGCGGCGTGCCTGAGGGTGAGGTCGTGCTCGCTGGCGTAATGGGCGATCTCCGAGGCCTTGTCGTAGCCGATCACCGGCGCGAGCGCGGTCACCAGCATCAGGGAACGCTCGACGTGCTCCTTGATCTTCTTGAGGTTGGGCTTCGTGCCTTCGATCATGAACTTGCGGAAGTTGGTGCAGCCGTCGGCCAGCAGCACGATCGAGTTCATGAGATTGAAGATCATGAGCGGCTTGTAGACGTTCATCTCCAGCATGCCGGCCGCCCCGCCCATGCCGACCGCCACGTCGTTGGCCATGACCTGGACCGCGATCATGGTGAGGGCCTCGGCCTGGGTCGGGTTGACCTTGCCCGGCATGATCGATGAGCCGGGCTCGTTCTCCGGCAGGATCAGCTCGGCAAGCCCTGCTCGCGGCCCGCAGGCCGTGAGGCGGATGTCGTTGGCGATCTTGTAGAGCGAGCCGGCGAGCGTGCGCAGCGTGCCGGAGAGCTGCACCAGCGCATCGTGCGCACCCTGGACCGCGAACTTGTTGGGCGCCGACACGAACGTCAGGCCGGTCAGCGCCGCGATCTCGGCCGCCGCCGCCTCGGCGAAACCGGGGGCGGCGTTGATGCCGGTGCCCACGGCGGTGCCCCCCAGGGCGAGGCGATAGACGTCCCTCAGCGCCTGGTCGAGGCGCACGACGTCTTCCATCAGCATCACCGCATAGCCGGACCATTCCTGGCCGAGCGTGATGGGTGTCGCATCCTGCAGGTGCGTGCGGCCGATCTTGACGATATCGGCCCATTCGCGCGCCTTGGCGTCGATCGCGTCGTGCAGCGCCCTCACCGCGGGCAGGAGCTTCTGCGTCACGCCCAACGCCGCGGCGATGTACATCGCCGACGGAAAATTGTCGTTCGACGATTGCGACATGTTGACATGGTCGTTGGGGTGCACCGGCTTCTTGGAGCCGAGCGGCGTGCCGGCAAGCTGGCAGCAGCGGTTGGAGATCACCTCGTTCACGTTCATGTTGAATTGCGTGCCCGAGCCCGTCATCCAGACGTGCAGCGGGAACATGTCGTGATGCTGGCCGGCGAGGATTTCGTCGCACGCCTGCACGATCAGGCGATGCAGGTCCGGCGCCAGCCGTTTGCCGGCAAAGTTGGCGTTGGCGCAGGCCTTCTTCAGCATCGCATAGGCGCCGATCATCTCGCGCGGCATCAGATCCTTGCCGATGCTGAAATAGGTGAGCGAGCGCTGGGTCTGCGCGCCCCACAGCTTGTCGACGGGCACCTCGATCTCGCCCATGCTGTCTGATTCCTTGCGAACGGCCATCGGCAGGTCCTCTTGCTGGCTCGGTGATGTTGATAAACGGACGGGGTCCGCGCAAGCTGCGCACGCCAATGACCGATCTTGTCTTGCTTCCCGGCTTCATGTGCGACGCCGATCTCTGGACCGACATGCAGCCCGCTCTCGCGCGCGTCGGCCGCATCCATTACGGCAATGTCTATCAGGACGACACGCTCGAGGGCATGGCGCGGCGTGTGCTCGACGAATCGCCGGACAGGTTCGTCCTCGTCGGCTTCTCGATGGGCGGCTTCGTGGCGCGCGTGCTGACGCTGATGGCGCCGCAGCGCGTGAACGGTGTCGCCTTCGTCGCCTCGTCGGCGCGCGGCTACTCGGCCGAGGAGCGGGCGCGACGGCAGTCCGGCTGGCAGCCCGGCAACCGGCCGCCCAGGACCAACGGCGTCGCGGCCGGCCTGCATCCCGATCGCGAGCGCGATCCCGTGTTGCTCGATCGGCTGCGCGGCATGCAGCGCCGCCTGGGCCCCGAGGTGCGGGAGCGTCAGGCGGCCCTGGTGCGCAACGACGGCTATGCCGACCTCGCCCGCATCGCCTGCCCCGCGCTGGTCGTCGCCTGCCGGCAGGACCGGCTCCGCACCTTCGCCGAAACCGAGCGCATGGCCCACTGCCTGCCCCATGCGCGCTTCGCGGTGATCGAGGACTGCGGCCACATGGCGCCGCTCGAGCGCCCGCGGGAACTGGCGGCGCTGCTGGCCGACTGGGTCGAGCGCGACGTGCTGTCGCCCGTCAGGACGGCTTGATCTCGATGTCCTTCGCCGACGACTTGCGATCGACGGCCTTGGGGATCTCGAGGGTCAGGACGCCCTTGCCGTAGCGGGCCGAGATACCGTCCGCCTGCGCATCGGACGGCAAATGGAACGAACGGGTGAAGCTGCCGTAACTGCGCTCGGAATAATGGGTCTTCTCGTCGGTGCGCTCGATCTTCTTCTCGCCCGAGATCGTCAGGACGCCATCGTCGACATGCACCTTGACGTCGTTCTGGTCGAGGCCGGGCAGTTCGACGCACAGCGTGTAGGCATTGTCATTTTCTTTCACCTCGACCCTGGGCGACGACTCGAAGGCTCGCAGCGCCGGCGACGGGCTGGCGCCCATTGCGTCGAGCCAGCCGAACGGCCAGCCCCGCATCATGCGATTGAAGAACTGCTCCATGTCGCCGCCGAACGGCATCAGCGAACCGGACGTGAAAGGCTTCGGGAGATGCTCTGCCATGACAAACCTCCTCCTGTTCGGACCTCGAACCTGCTGCATGTAGTCCAGACTCGTTGCATTGCAACGACAGTCCTCCTCGAAGGCTGCGATGCCGCGGCAATGGAGCCACGCGCCCGGAAATTTCCCGCCATCGGCTTTCCGGCGTCCGCCATTTCGGCGCACCTTGGCCGCCATGAGCGAAGCGCATCGCCTGCGAAATAGCGGTCTGCGAGATTCCCCGACCACACCCGATAGCCGTCCGGCAGATCACAACGGCGGACGGCGCTAAGGATATCGACGGCGTTCATCGTGGAGTGGTCAGGCACGCCGCAGCGTATGCAGGGTACTTGCTATTGGATCTTCAATCCGATCTTCCTGATCACATTGCCCCAATATCGAGACTCGTTGGAAATGATGGTCGCGAACTGCTCGGAAGAGTTTCCGACGACAACCATGCCAAGCTCCTCCAAGGTCTTGATCAGGGCAGGCTCGGCGAGGAGCTTGGCAACCTCCCCATGCAGTCGGGCGACGACTGAGGGGGGCGTCCCCGCGGGTGCGACCAGCCCGAACCACGCATCGGACTGAAAGCCCTTGAAGCCGGCTTCCTCCATCGTCGGGATATCGGACGCTGCCGGTGAACGCTTGACCGACGTGATGGCGAGCGCTTTGAGCTTGCCGTCATGCACGAGCGGCAACGATGTGGCGATATTGCAGAAGCAGATCTGTACGCGGCCACTGACCAGGTCCAGAAGCTCGGTGTTGCCGCCGCGGTAGGATACGCCACGCATTTTTATGCCCGCCATCTGCTTGAACAGCTCCGCGGCCAAATGCTGCGAGGTTCCGAGCCCCACATGAGCGTAAGTCAACTCGTCGGGCCGGGCACGCGCCAGGTCCACGAGTTCTTTCACCGACGTGGCGGGTACGTCACGGTGTACGACCAGCACGTTGGGCGTGATGGCGACCTGGGTGATGGGGACGAAGTCCTTGGGATTGAATGGCAGCTTCTCGTAGAGGCTTTGGTTCACCACGAGCGTCGCGTTGCCGGCCATCAACAATGTGTAGCCGTCGGGCGCCGCCTTGGCCGCGCGGTCCGCTGCGATGTTGCCACTGGCGCCGGGCGCGTTCTCGACAATCACGGGCTGGCCAAGCGTCTCACGAAGACGGTCGGCCACCAGGCGCGCCAACGTGTCGGGCGCCGTCCCGGCCGGGAAGCCAACAAGGATCACCACGGGCTTGACCGGATACGCCGCCTGAGCGTGGGCGTCGCTCCCGGATGCCGTCAGCACCAATCCACCTGACATCATGAGCGATGCCGCCAAGAACGCCGCTTTACCCACGGCGACAAGGCGATGTAGGTGCGGGAAAGAGGTGCGCGCAACTCCGGCAAGACAGGACCAAGACATAGTGCTCTCCTTCGCGTGTTCATTCGAATGTTTCCGCAATATGAGACGAGTACCGGTTGGTGGGATTGGACCGTCTCGTGAACGGTCTGCGCCGACGGACCGCAGCCGCCTTCATTAATGCCGACTGTCGATCCTTGCTTATCTGGCCAGAAGGCGGTGAATGTATCCGCATTCGCCATGGCCAGCGCCGGCAGCTGCGAGTGTGCGTTGCCGCAGGATCTCGCGAAGGCGCCAGCAATTCACCGGGACGAGCCCGATGTGCAAAAGTGCAACCGGAACGAGATCGAGGCCGATGCCGTAGGTCAGGAACGCGGCGTTTGCGCAAAGACCAACCACGCGCAACATCACCATGCTGCGCATATAAAAGGTCGCAAACACGAGTCCACTGGCTGCGTAGCCGACGAAATCAAGTTTGCTCATGGCTATCCTCCCTGATGCAACAGAATGGTTGGGAAGCAATCTCGAGGCGATTTAGGCGGCTTCGCCCAGCGCTGTTTTCAAGGGATCGCAAGATACCGATCGCACCTTCGCGTGGCGGCGGGCATGCAAGCCGCACCAAAAGCGAGCCGGGAGTGGTCGGGATTGAGCGTGGAGAGTGCATGGGGACCATGGTAAGCTCCTCGGACCGCGAACGAGTGATCTGATCGGGTCGAAGCTATGATGGTGGGCGGCAAGATGGCGTGAAAGCCGAGATGCGGCCCTCGCGAAAAGCACAGCGTGATGGAAAATCAGCGTGAAAAGAGTGTGAAAGTTGTGGATCTGGGCGGCTTTCAACCGTTGCCTGGCCCGATGAAGCAAGGCTTGTGGTGATCCGCAACGGAGATGTTGCGCGCAGATCGGCGCCCGGGCACCCGCTCGCCACACCGAAGAACGATCGCGGCGGCGAGACGGCCGCGAGGTTTCGCGTCCGTATGTTGGGGCCATTCGAGCTACGTCATGGCGAGGTGACGGTCCGACTGCCCAGGAAAGCGCAGGCGTTGCTCGCCTATCTCGCGATAAATCGTAACAAGCCCGTTCCAAAGGATACGCTCGCCACGCTGCTGTGGGGCCGTTCCGGCACCGAGCAGGCGCGCGCCAGCTTGCGCCAGTGTCTGGCCGCGCTTCGGACAGCACTCGGAGCGCAGGCGGAATTGCTGGTCTCGGACACGGCGACCCTCAAGCTCGCCGATGCGGCCAGCCTGGAGGTCGATGCCGCGGATTTCCTCGCCTGGTCACGCTCGGAGGATCTGCCGGTCTTGCAGAAAGCGGATGCGCTGTGGCGCGATGAACTTCTTGCCGGCATGCATATCTCGGTCGAGCCGTTCGAGCGCTGGCTCGCGATCGAGCGCCAGCGCTTCGATTCCGAGCATCTCGACCTGCTGTTCCGGATGGCCAGGGATCACGCGGCGGTCGGCGACACGGCAGCAGCAACTGCGGCCTGCCGGCAGCTGCTTGCATTCGATCCCCTGCGTGAAGAGGGCCACCGGCTGCTGATGACCGTGCTATCCAACGCCGGCAACCGCGGTAGCGCGCTCCTGCAATACGAGCGGTGCGTTGAGATCGTGAGAGACGAGTTGGGCGTGGAGCCTGACCAGGAGACCGTGAACCTGGCCGAGGCAATCCGGCTCGGTATCCTCCAACAGGATACGCACATCCCGCCACCGAGCCCGCCCACGGAGCCGGAGGGCGCGGCCATTTCCGCATCGGTTTCACCGGAGTCTGCACTCACCGGCCCCCCTCTGCCCGAGAAGCCGTCGGTCGCGATCGTCCCCTTCGCCAATCTGAGCGGAGACGCCTCACAGGACTATTTCGTACGTGGTCTTGTCGACGACCTTGCGGTCGCCTTGGGTCGGGAGAGATGGCTGTTCGTGAGCGCTGGCTCATCGGCGCACACTTTCGATGACAGCAGGTTCGATTATCGCCTGGCCGCCGCGAAACTCGGTGTGCAGTACATCCTGAAGGGCAGCATTCGCCTGGACCACGGACAGCTCCTGGTTGTTGTTCAGCTTATTGATGCTGCACGCGGCACCCACGCCTGGTCGGGTCGGTTCCAGGACCAGATGGACAACCTGTTTGCCTTGCAAGATCGGCTGGCCACCAAGGTTGCTGCGGCCATCGCACCGGCTCTAATGTCAGTCGAGGTGGAGCGGGCCCTTCACAAGCCTACGAGCAGCCTGACGGCGTTCGATCTCTATCTGCGCGCGCTGCCGCGTTTCCGCACCAGCAAGAAAGACAATGAAGAAGCCCTGGCGCTTCTCGACCGAGCGATCGCGCTTGATCCATTCTATGCATCGGCGCAGGCGCTGGCGGCGCGCTGCTACCAGTTCCAGCTCATGTTCGACTGGCGCTCGCCCGGCGACCCCGGCTTCGCGATCGGCATCCGCCGTGGCCATGAGGCAGCCGATACAGGCCGTAACGACCCCGAAGCTCTATGGATGGCTGCTCTCGCGCTGGCGCACCTTTCTGGCGAGCTAGATTTTGCCCACGCCCTAATCGAGAGGTCCCTTACACTCAACCCCAACTCGGCGAACGCCTGGATCGCCAGTTGCCTTCTGGAGAGCTATCTCGGAAACACCGACATGGCGATCGACCATTTCCAGCGCGCGCGGCGGCTCAATCCCCTGGATATGTCGCAGCATCTGCATTGGAACACGGTCGCATGGGCATATCTCGGTGCCGGCCGCGACGAGGAGGCTGCGGATGCCGCCGAGCGCACTTTGCGTGTCCAGCCGGACTATCCACCCGGCTTGCGTCTCAAGGCCGTCACCTGCGCCTTGCTCGGCAAAGCCGAGGAGGCGCGAGCCGCGACAGCCCAGATGCTCGCCAAACAGCCGACCACTACCGTTGCCTGGATGAAGGCTTTCCTGCAGATGCCGCTGCAGCGCAACCGGAAGGCGTTCGATCGATACATCGAGGGAGCCCGTTTGGCCGGCGTTCCCGAAGGAAGTTGAATTGCATTCCATCACATCGTGATCGATGCGATGGGCAAGCCGTTCAAATGAAACGTCTGCGCTGCGATGCAGACCCCGCCCGACATCGCCACCGCCAAGGCCGTCTCTCCGGTTCCGCCCTACAAGGACCGAAAGTAGCGCCGGCGCCGGGCCTCGCTCACATCCGCCCGCCGTCGACGACGAAGTTCTGCGCCGTGATCAGGCGGCTGTCATCCGATGCCAGGAACAGCGCCATGCGGGCGATGTCGGGCGGGTAGACCTTCTCCTTGAGGCATTGCGCCTTCATCAGGTCGGCCTCCGCCTCGGGCGTGAGCCAGAGGTCGATCTGCCGCTGGGTCATGATCCAGCCCGGCGTGATCGCATTCAGCCGGATCCTGTCGGGCCCGAGATCGCGGGCGAGGCCGCGCGTCAGGCCGATCACCGCCGCCTTCGCCGCCTGGTAGACCGAGAGCCGCGCAGCCATGGTGTGGTAGCTGACCGAGCTGAAGTTCACGATCGAGCCGCCGCCCGCCGCCTTCATGCCCGGCGCCACGGCCTGGATGGCGAAGAACTGGTGGCGCAGGTTGACGGCAATACGCTCGTCCCAGAATTCCGGCGTGACGTCGGCGAGGCCGTGCCGGTCGTCGCGCGCGGCGTTGTTGATCAGGACCGTGATCGTGCCGAGCCTCGCCGCCACCTCCGCCAGTGCCGCCTGATACGCCTTCACGTCGCGCACATCGGTCTTCAGGAACACCGGCGCGGCGTGGCCCGCCGCCGCGATCTTCTTCACCAGCGCTGCAGACGCCGGCTCGTCGATATCGACGAAGCCCACCTTCGCGCCCTGCCCGGCGAAATGCTCGACGATCGAGGCGCCGATGCCCGAGCCGCCGCCCGAGACGAATACGGTGCGGCCCTCGAGGCTGGGATAGGAAGCGAATGACGGCATTGATCCCTCACAGGTCGGAGAGGCGGAAGACGATTTGCCCGCGGCGCGTCGCGCCCGGTCCCAGCGGCAGGACACCGACCTGGCCATTGGCATGGCTCACCGGTTCGACGCAGAAATAAGGCTGGCCGGGCGGAACGTAGATCACGACATGGCGGAACGGTTCGCTGGCCTCGAGATCGAGCCGCAGACGCCGGCTCGGCCACGTAAGAGTCGCGACGCCGGTCCAGCCGTCGAAGCAATTGTCCAGCACGACCTCATCGACGCGCCGGGGCTTGCTGAAATTCCACTCGGCCGGCACGGCCACCCGCTTGACCGGCAGGACCTCGGCATCGGCCAGCCATACCGCCTGTGTGCTGCAGGCAAGCTCGGTATTCCGCTCGCGCAGGAAGAAGGGATGCAGGCCGAGGCCGGCCGGCACCACCCTGTCCTCGAGATTGTCGATCGCCATCGTCACGATCAGCCGATCCGGCTCGAGCCGATAGCTCTGCCGCGCGCGATAGCGGAATGGCCAGCCGCCCTGCGCCCCGGCCCGCTCATGCAGGTAGGCGATCTCGGCCGAACGCCCGTCAGCCTGCACGATGTCCCAGCTGTGCGACCAGCCATCGCCGTGCATCGGATGGGCGACGCCGGGCCAGTTGGGTTTCAACTGGAAGGTCTCGCCCTCGAAATCGAGGCGGCCGTTCGCGATGCGGTTGGAAAACGGGACCAGGGGATAGGCAGCGGCGTTGTCGCCGTGCCCGGATGCCTCGTCGGCGGCGGTCATGGGCCGCAGCAGATCGGTCTCGCCCACGCGGAACCGCGCGATGGCGCCACCGGCCTGGGGAGCAAGTTCGACAGCCAGACGGCCGGCCTGCAACAACAAATCCGTCACCACTCTTTCTGCCGCTGTGTAGACTGCGGCAGTCTCAACCTGAACGAGGGAACCCCCGCCATGTCGTCGAACATGCTGAAGAAGCGCCTGCAGGCCGGCAAGGCCTGCGTCAATGGGTGGCTCGCCATCCCCAACGGCTTCTCGGCCGAGACCATGGCGCAGTGCGGCTGGGACAGCGTCACCGTCGACATGCAGCACGGCGTGCAGGACTACCAGTCGATGGTCACCTGCTTCCAGGCGATGGACAAGCATCCGGTGACGCCGCTGGTGCGCGTGCCATGGAACGAGCCCGGCATCGTCGGCAAGGTGCTCGACGGCGGTGCCTGGGGCGTGATCTGCCCGATGGTGAACACACCCGCCGAAGCGAAGGCGCTGGTCTCCTACAGCCTCTATCCGCCCAAGGGAAAGCGCAGCAACGGCCCGATCCGTGCCGGCGCCTACGGTGAGGCGACGCCCTACCAGGCGACCGCCAATGACGAGGTGCTGATCATCCCCATGATCGAGACGCAAGAGGCGATCGACAATATCGACGCCATCCTCGATGTGCCGGGCGTGAGCGGCATCTATATCGGCCCCTCCGATCTCGGCCTTTCGCTGGGGCTCGCGCCCAAGCTCGACCGCGAGGAGCCGCAGGTGCTCGCGATCTACGACAAGCTCCTGGCGGCGGTGAAGAAGCGCAATCTCTTTGCCGGCATCCACAACGGCACCGCGGGCTATGCCGCCAAGATGATCGGCAAGGGCTTCCGGTTCGTCACCATCGCCAACGATTCGGGCCTGATGGCGCAGGCGGCCCGCGCCGCCGTCAACCAGACCCGCAAGGAAGCCGGTGCCGTAGCGGACAGATAGGCGGTGCGCTTCGCCAACGCCACGCTGCCCGACGGCAGCCGACGCGACATCGACGCCAAGGACGGGCGGATCACCGCCCTTTCCCCCTCTTCATCGAGCGCCATATCGGGCAGCGACCTCGATCTCGGCGGCGCCCTGGTCCTGCCGCCGCTGGTCGATGGCCACATCCATCTCGACAAGACGCTGCTCGGTCTTCCCTGGGTGCCCAATCGGGCGACCGGCAGCCAGGTTGCCGATCGCATCGAGGCGGAGCGCAAGGTCCGTGCGGCGCGCAGCGTTCCGGAGTCGGAAACCGGCGCCAACCTCGTACGCCAGGTGCTGGCCAGCGGCACGCTGCACATGCGCAGCCATGTCGACATCGACAACCGGCTCGGACTGCGCAACCTCCATGAGATCCTGAAGGTGCGCGAGCGCTTCCGCGATCTCGTCACCATCGAGATCGTGGCCTTCCCGCAAAGCGGCATCCTGCGCTCGCCCGGCACGGCCGACCTCCTGGAGGCCGCCATCGCCGAAGGCGCCGACCTTCTGGGCGGCCTCGATCCTGTCGGCATCGACGGCAATCTCGACGGCCATCTCGATGTGCTCTTCGGCATCGCCGGAAAGCGCGGCGTCGGCCTCGACATCCACCTCCATGACGGCGGCGAAGGCGGGATCGCCGAGCTTCTTGCCATCGCCGCGCGCACGAAGGCCGCCGGCCTCGGCGGAAAAGTCGCCGTCAGCCATGCCTTCGCGCTGGGATCGGTCCCGACGGCGCGTGCGGCCGAGGCGGCCGATGCGCTCGCCGACGCAGGCGTCGCGATCATGAGCCACGGGCCGGGAGCGGCGACCATCCCGCCCCTCCTCCTGTTGCGCGAGCATGGCGTCACGGTGTTCGGCGGCTCGGACAATATCCGCGATGCCTGGTCGCCGTTCGGCAACGGCGACATGCTCGACCGCGCCATGATGATCGGCTACCGCGCCAACTTCCGGCACGATCACGAACTGTCGGTGGCCTACGACATGGTGACGTCGGCCGCCGCGCGCGCCCTCGGTTTGGCCGACTATGGCTTGCGCGTCGGCGGACCGGCCGATTTCGTCGCCGTCGAGGCCGGCTCCATCGCCGAGGCGGTGGCCGCGCGGCCGCAGCGCAAGCTGGTCGTGAAGGCCGGCCGCGTCCTGGCGCGCGACGGCGTTCTGGTCGCCTGAGCCGCATCGGCTGGGATAGTGTAGCGACAACGATTTCGGGAGGATGCCATGCGCGTGTTCACGGAAGTGCCGCCGGCCGACTGGCGCAGCGTGGGACCGGCGGCGAAGGCGGCAGAGGACGCCGGCTTCGACGCCCTGATGACGACCGAGCTCGCCCACGATGCACTGGCGCCGCTCGCCTTCGCGGCGGTCGCCACCGAACGCGTGGAACTCACGCCCTCGATCCTCGTCGCCTTCCCGCGCAGCCCGACCGTGCTCGCCTCGCAGGCCTGGGACCTGCAGGCGAATTCGCGCGGGCGGTTCGTGCTTGGGCTCGGCCCGCAGGTCAAGGGCCACAACGAGCGCCGGTTCGGCATCCCGTGGAGCCCGCCCGCGCCGCGCCTGCGCGAATATATCGAGGCGCTGCGCGCCGTCTGGCGGTGCTGGGAGAATGGCGAGAAGCTCGATTACCGCGGCAAGCACTATGCGCTGACGCTGATGACGCCGGACTTCTCGCCCGAGCGCACCGGCCTGCCGATGGTGCCGGTGACGATCTCGGCCGTGGGCCCGGCGATGCTGCGGCTGGCCGGCGAGCTGTGCGACGGCGTGCGGCTCCATCCGATCTGCAGCCGCCGCTACCTCGAGGAGGTCTGCCTGCCCGCCATGCTCGAGGGCATGAAGCGCACCGGCCGCAGCCGCGAGCACTTCGACATCCATGGCGGCGGCTTCGTCTGCACCGGCGCCGACGACGCCACGGTGCGCAAGGCGATGGAAGCGGCGCGCTTCCGCGTCGCCTTCTACGGTTCGACCCGCACCTACATGCCGATCCTGGCGCTGCACGGGCTGGAGGATCTCGGCCACAAGCTGCACGAGATGTCGGTGCAGGGCCGGTGGAAGGACATGGCGCGCGAGATCTCCGACGACACGCTGCGCCTCTTCGCCGCCTGCGGCACCTATGCCGAGATCCCGGGCGAGATCGAGCGGCGCTTCGGCGGCGCGGCCGATTCAATCACCATCCCGCTCTCGCCGGGCTGGGAGCCCGGGCCGGTGCGCGAGATGCTGGCCGAGATCCACCGCATCCCGCTGGCATTCCGCGGCTTCAAGACGGAAAGGTGACGACATGGCGCTGCCCCTCGACGATCGCCTGCGCATCGGCGTGCAGACCATCCATCGGCGCACCGAGCCGGCCACCGGCCCGTGGCTGCCGACGATCGACGAGATGCGCACGCTGGTCGGGCTGATCGACCGATGCGGCTACGATTCGCTCTGGGTCGGCGATCACATCTCGTTCCCGCTCGCGATCCTCGATCCCTTCCTGCAGCTCGCGCAGGCCGCCGTGGTGAGCCCGCGCCTGCAGTTCGGCACCGCGGTCTATCTGCTGCCGCTGCGCCATCCGACGCCGGTGGCCAAGCAGGTCTCGACCCTCGATCACCTGACCGAAGGACGGTTCATCTTCGGCGTCGGGGTCGGCGGCGAATTCCCCAGGGAGTACGAGGCCTGCGGCGTGCCGATCAACGAGCGCGGCGCGCGCCTCTCCGAGAGTCTCGCCGTGCTGCGCAAGCTCTGGAGCGGCAAGCCGGCGTCGCACGACGGCCGTTTCTTCCCGTTCAAGGACGTGCCGATGCAACCGCCGCCGCGCCAGGCCGGCGGTCCGCCGATCTGGTGCGGCGGCCGCTCCGACGCGGCGCTGCGGCGGGTCGGACGCCTGACCGACGGCTGGATGTCCTATGTCGTCACGCCCGACATGTTCCGCCAGGGCCTGGACAGGATCGCGGCGGCTGCAGGCGAGGCCGGACGGGTCTTCGAGCGCGGCTTCGGGACCGCCCACCTCCTGTTCACCTGCGTTGCCGACACCTACGACAAAGCGCTCGACGCCGCGACCGTCTCGCTCAGCCAGCGCTACGCCATGGACTTCCGCAAGGCCGCCCAGCGCTACTGCGCCCTCGGCCCGCCGCAGCAGGTGGTCGAGAGCATCCTGCGCTTCCATGAAGCGGGCGTGCGCCACGTCATCCTCGACTTCGTCGGCCCCTACGAGGAGCGCGACCGCCAGATCGAGCGCTTCGCCTCCGAGGGACTGCCGCTGCTGGCTGCCCTACGAAAGCAATGACGTCTTTCCTCCCCTTTGCGGGCTCCCGTAGTGACGTCGTCCTTCCTTTCCCATTGCGGGCTCCCGCAATGACGTCCTTCCGTCCCCTTTGCGGGCTCCCGTAGTGACGTCCTTCCTTCCCCTTTGCGGGCTCCCGTAGTGACGTCCTTCCTTCCCCTTTGCGGAGCCCGCAAAGGGGAGGTGTCGGCGTCCTATGCCGACGATGGGGTCATCGCGATATTGCCGAACCCATGCCCCTCCGCCCGCGAAGACGCGGGCGCCCGGCCTTGCCAGGGGAGAATTGATCGACCCTAACTCACGAGCTCGCCGCGGAAGGCCCAGCGGGTCATGCGTTTCTCGACCAGGGCGCAGATGGCGTACATCAGCACGCCCATGATGGCGATGGCGAACAGGCCGGCGAAGGTGGTGGGCGCATCGTTGCGCGCGCCGGCCGACAGCATCAGGAAGCCGATGCCGCGATTGCCGCCGACCGTCTCGGAGATCACCGAGCCGATGAAGGCGAGCGTGATCGCGACCTTGAGGCTGGCGAAGAGGTAGGGCATGGCGCGCGGGATGCCGACCTTGGTCAGGATCTCGAGGTGGGTGGCGCCGAGCGAGCGCAGGACGTCGCGCATCTCGGGCTCGATGGTGGCGAGCCCGGTCGCGACATTGACCACGATGGGGAAGAAGCTGATCACGAACGCGGTCACCACCGCCGGCAAGGCGCCGACGCCGACCCAGATCATCAGGATCGGCACCAGCGCCACCTTCGGCACGGCGTTGAATGCGATCAGGAGCGGATAGAGGCCCGAATAGACGAACGGCGAGGCGCCGATCGCCAGTCCCAGCAGCAGGCCGCCGGCGATGGCGATCAGGAAGCCGATGAGCGAGGTCCAGAGCGTCTGCCAGCAGAAGATCAACAGGATGTCGAAGCGTGCGATGAAGACCTCGAAGACCTTGGTCGGACGCGGCAGCAGGATCTCGGGCAGGTCGAAGACGATGCAGGCGATTTCCCACAGGACGAGCAGGACCGCGATGGCGAGCCATGGCATGGCGATCCTGAGCGCGTTGCGACGCCAATCGCTCATGCGGCGTGCTCCTGGTGGATGCGGTCGCGCAGCTCGTGGACGATCTCGACGAACTGCGGCTCGAAGGTGGTGGCCAGCGTGCGCGGCCGCGGGAGGTCGATCCGGCGCGTGAACACGATGCGGCCCGGACGCCGGCTCATGACATGGACGGTGTCGGCGAGATAGACCGCCTCGCGCAGGTCGTGCGTGACCAGCACGCCGGTGAAGCGCTTCTCCAGCCACAGCGCCTGCATCACGCCCCACAGCTCCTCGCGCGTGAAGGCGTCGAGCGCGCCGAACGGCTCGTCCAGCATCAGGAGCTCGGGTTCGTGGATCAGCGCCCGGCAGAGATTGGAGCGCTGCTGCATGCCGCCCGAGAGCTGCCACGGGAACTTCTGGGCGAAGTCGGCGAGCCCGACCGTGCCCAGAAGCCTCATCGCCCGCGCCTCGTACTCGCCGCGGTTCCGCCGGAAGCGGCGCTTGTGCGGCTCGACCACCTCCATGGGCAGGAGGATGTTCGCCATCGTCGTGCGCCACGGCATCAGGGTCGGATTCTGGAACGCCATGCCGACGCCCTTGATCGGCCCGGTCACGCGCTGCCCGGCCACCCGCACCTCGCCGCCCGTCGGCGGCAGGAGGCCCGTCACCAGCTTCATGATCGTCGACTTGCCGCAGCCCGACGGTCCGACGACGGCGACGAACTCGCCCTTGTCGACCGCCATCGTCGCATCGGCCAGCGCCAGCGTCGTCTCCTTGCCCAGCCGATAGGTGAGGCTGACGCCCTTGAGATCGACGAATGTCATTTCAAGTCGGTGTCACGTTCCTCTCCCCCGACCGTGGGAGAGATTGGGTGAGGGAGTTGCGCACGGCCTTTGAAGCCTTCTCACCGGGTCTCTTCCACGGTCGGGGCAGAGGAATCCGAAGGGTGATTTCGCGCGAAGAGGCGATGCGAAGACCTCACTGCGTGACCATCCGGTCGGCCTTCGGCGGCAGGAACTTGTCGGTGAAGACCTTGTCCGGCGCCGGCGCCTGCGGCAGGCCGAAGGCGTCGGAGACCAGCTTGACCGAGCGCGCGAAGCGCTCGGGCTCGACATCACCCATGCCGTTCGCCTTGACGTAGGGCGTCAGGACGTTGGTCTGCAGCGAAAGCTGCAGGCGCTCCAGCTCGAGCGCCTCGTCGATCAGCGGGTCGCGCTTCTTGGCGGCGGCGACGCCGAGCTTGTTGTCCTTGATCACGTCCCGCCAGCCCTTGATGGTGGCGGCGACGAAGCCCTTCACGGCCTTCTCGTTCTTGGCGATCTCCTGCGAGACCACGATACCGTTGCCGTAGACGTCGAGGCCGTAGTCGACGTAGCGCATGGCGACGATGTCATCGAACTTCACGCCGCGCGCCTTGAGGTCGAGCATCGAGGAGAAGTAATGGCCGGAGATGAAATCGACCGACCCCTGCACCAGGCTCTGCTCGCGCAACTGCGGCGTCAGGTTCACATAGTCCCACTTGGTGATGCCGTTCTTCTTGGCGAAGGCCGGGAACAGACGGTAGGAGGCGTCGAACACCGGCGCGCCGAGCCGCTTGCCCTCGAGATCCTTCGGCACCTTGATGCCGCTCTTCTTCAGCGCATAGACGCCGAACGGCGCGAAGTCGTAGGCCATGAACACGCACAGCACTTCCTTGCCCGGGTTCTTGGCGTTGTACTCGATGGTCGAGTTCACGTCGGCGAAGCCGATCTGGTAGGCGCCGGTCGCGACGCGCTGCACGGCGCCGGCCGAGCCCTGGCCGGGATCCATGGTGACGTCGAGCCCCTCGGCCTTGTAGTAGCCCTTCTCCAGCGCCACCAGGAACGGCGAGGTCGGCCCCTGGAACACCCAGTCCAGGGTGAATTTGATCGATGTCTGCGCCGAAACAGGCGCGGCCGCCAGCAGGGCCGCCATCGCGACGGCGATCCCCAGCCCCTTCATTCCTTTGGTCATGCAAGCCCCCCCTCGACTGCGTCCGGCCGACTCTTAGGCGGGCCGCACCGATCCGCCAAGGGGATATCAGGCAGATTCCGTGCCGACCTGCTGGGTGGCGACGAGATTGGCGAAGACGCCGCCTTTCTCCATGAGCTCGCGATAGCCGCCGCGCTCGACCATCCGTCCCTGCTCCAGGACCACCACCTGGTCGGCGTCGCGGATGGTCGAGAGGCGATGGGCGATGACGAAGGTGGTGCGCCCCTTCATCAGGACCTTGAGCGCCTTCTGGATACGCGCCTCGGTGACCGAATCGAGTGCGCTGGTGGCCTCGTCGAGGATCAGGATCGGCGGATCCTTCAGCAGCGCCCGCGCGATGGCGAGCCGCTGGCGCTCGCCGCCCGACAGCGTGACGCCGCGCTCGCCGACCAGCGTGTCGTAGCCCTGCGGCTGGCGCAGGATGAAGTCGTGCGCCTCGGCGAGCCGGGCCGCCGCCTCCAGCTCCGCCTGCGTGGCATCCGGCTTGCCGATGCGCAGGTTGTCCGCGATCGAGCGGTAGAACATCGTCGAATCCTGGAACACCACGCCGATGTTGCGGCGAAGCGAGTCGAGCCTGATCTCGCGATGGTCGATGCCGTCGACGCGGATCGTTCCCGACTGTGGATCCCACATGCGATGGAGCAGCGAAAGCGCCGTGCTCTTGCCGGCGCCGGTCGGGCCGACCAGCGCGACCGTCGTTCCGGCCGGCACGTCGAGCGAGAAATGCTGCAGCGCCGGCCGCAGCCCGTCGTAGGAGAAGCTCACATCATCGAAATCGACGTTGCCCTTGGCGCGGCCGAGATCGATGCCGTCCGGCCGGTCCGGCACCGTGGTCTGGTGGTCGATCACGCGGAAGAAGTCGGCCATCGCCGGCATCTGGAAGAAGACGCGGCTCACGAAGCCCGAGGCCTGGTCCATGCGGCCGATCAGCATGGCGGCGAAGCCCATGAAGCTCACGATCTGGCCGACGGTCGCCTCGCCCCGGGTGTAGAGCCAGGTGCCGAGCACGAAGATCAGGATCACGGTGACGGTCGAGGCGGCGCGGGTCAGCACCGACAGCAGCGCCCACCAGTTCAGCACCGGATACTGCACGGCCAGCGTCTCGCCGATGATGCGGTTCAGCTCCCGCGTCTCGGCGGCCAGCCGCACGAAGCTCTGGATCAGGTGGATGTTGCCCAGCGCATCGCCGGCGCGGCTCGCGAGCTCGCTGTGATGCTCCTCGACTTCGGCCTGCAGCTTGTCGGTCTTGCCGACCACCCAGGCGTTGGCGGCGGCGAAGAAGAGGATCAGCACGATCAGCAGCAGCCCCAGCCGCCAGTTCATGAACAGGCTGAGCGGCAACATGATGAACAGCGCGACGAAGGTGGCGAGGTTCTCGCGGAAGAAGCTGAGCCAGATGCCGAACAGGTGGTCGACGCCGGTCAGCATCACCTTCAGGAGCCGCCCGGAGTGCTGCGCGTTGTGGAAGGCGAACGGCAGCACCAGCACGCGCTCGAAGTAGAGCGCCATGGCGCCCAGCCGCCGGCGGTGGGCCATGCGGTCGGCCTGCAGCGAGACCACGATGTTGGCCACGATCCCGCCCAGGCCGACGGCCGCCCACAGGATCAGGAGCCTCCTGGCATTGTCCCAGAGCGTGGCCGTGGTCTCGTTGCGGGCATTCGAGAGCAGGTCCACGACCTTGCCGAACAGCACCGGCTCGTAGAACTGCAGCGCCGCCACAGCGACGTTGGCGACGGCGAGCGTGATGGCAAGCCGTCGCTCGTCGCGCAGCAACCCGAGGACACGGCCGTAGACCCGGAAGAATTCCATTCAGGACATGCCGCAGCGAAATGTCATTGCACTGTGTTTCGGTGTTGTTCGTTTCGGTGTTGTTCGCGATGGAACGCGGTGCTTATTCCATCCATCGCCCCGATTCGCGCGCGGTGGCCCTGCGCGCTTTGCCGAGCGAAGCGCAGGGGACCTTGTATCGACGATTTGCGACCCATTGTCGAAACAATGCCCCTCGACCTCGCTCCGATCCGCTCGGGGCGACGGAGGCAGCTACCCGGCTTCAGGCCGACGGTTGCTCGCTCAGGAAGCGCTCGACGGTGCGCACGAAGAAGCTGACGCCGAACGGGATCGCCATGTCGTTGAAGTCGTAGCGCGAGTTGTGGAGGCTGACGGCATCCTTGTCGCCGCCGTTGCCCAGCCACACCATCGCGCCCGGCACCTCCTCCAGCATGTAGGAGAAGTCCTCTGCGCCCATGCTGGGCCGCGTGTTGTCGCGCACGTTGCCCTCGCCGCAGACGCCGGCCGCCACGTCGATGGCAAAGCGCGCGCGGGCCGCGTTGTTGACCGTCGGCGGATAACCCGGCTTGTGCTCGACGGCGATCTCGACGCCGTACATCTTCGCCGCGCCCTCGCAGATCTCGTCGATGCGCCGTTTCGCCAGCGCCCGGTTCGCGGGCGTCGTGGTGCGCGTCGTGCCGCCGATATGGACCTCGCCCGGGATGACGTTGTAGGCCGAGCCCGCCTTGAAGAAGCCCACCGTCACGACCGTCGAATCGATCGGATCGATGTTGCGGCTGACGATGGTCTGCAGCGACATCACGATGCTGGCGCCCACCACCACCGGATCGAGAGTGGCGTGCGGATGCGCGGCATGACCGCCCTTGCCGGTGATGCGGATGTCCCAGCGATCGGCCGCGGCCAGCAGGGGCCCGGCCTTGGTCACGATGTGGCCAAGCGGGATGCCCGGCTTGTTGTGGATCGCGAACACCGCGTCGCAGGGGAACTTCTCGAACAGCCCGTCCTCGATCATGGACCGGGCGCCGCCGCCGCCCTCCTCGGCCGGCTGGAAGATGAAGTGCACCGCGCCCTCGAAATCGCGGGTCTCGCTCAGCATTTTGGCGGCGCCCAGCAGCATGGCGGTGTGGCCGTCGTGGCCGCAGGCATGCATGCGGCCGGCGTTCTGCGAGCGGTGGGCGAAGTCGTTGGTCTCGTCCATCGGCAGCGCGTCCATGTCGGCGCGCAGGCCGATCGACTTCGTGGCGTTGCCCTTGCGCAGCGTCCCGACCAGGCCGGTCTTGCCGAGCCCGCGGGTGACTTCGAGTCCCCACTCCTGCAGCTTGGCCGCGACGATGTCGGAGGTCCGGTTTTCTTCGTAGGCGAGTTCGGGATGGGCGTGGATGTCTCGGCGGATCGCAGCGATCTCGCCCTGGATCTCCAGGGCACGCGGCAGGACGGGCATCAAACAACTCCAGCGTGAAAAAGGGGCGCATCTTAGGCAGAACGCTGCCGGCCGCGCCATATCGCCGAGCTGCTACCTCACACGCTTTTGTATCGGAGTTTTCGCCGGCAGTGGCGCCCAGGCCAGATCGTTCTTGATCTGCTGCATGATGAAGGACGAGCGCGTGCCCTTCACGCCCGGCATGCGCAACAGCGCCTTCATGGCAAAGTCGCTGAACTGGGCGAGGTCGGTGGCGAAGACATGGACCAGGAAATCCATGTCGCCGGTCACCGCGTAGCAGGCCACGACCTCGGGCCGGCCGCGGATCGCCGCTTCGAAAGCCTCGACCGTCTTCTCCGAATGGTCGTCGAGCGTGACCTCGACCAGCGCCTGCAGGTTGAAGCCCGCGGCCGTCGGCGACACCAATGCCGCATAGCGGCCGATCACCCCCTCCTCTTCCAGCCGCTTCACGCGACGCTGACACGGCGTGGCGGAAAGGCCGACGCGATCGGCAAGATCGACGATCGACAGCCGGCCCTCGGCCTGCAGGGCGGCGACGATACGCTTGTCGATGTCATCGAGCTCGATCATGGTGGTTTTCACCCGAACAGATATTGTTCCTAGAGGATATCACCAGGGAGCGGTCGAATCGCGACTCGATTTGCCGGGATTCACTCCGCCCCTCGCCCCCATATTCCAGCCATGGAAACCCATGCCTCTCGACCTGTGGCCCCTCTGGACACGCTGCGTGGCGACTACCACGCGATGGCGGCCGACTGGACGGTGCCGCAGGATCTCGACTCCTATACGACCGAGGATCAGGCGGTGTGGCGCCTGCTCGCCGAGCGGCAGACGCGGCTGGCCGAATGCCATGCCTGCCCGGAGTTCATCCAGGGACTGCGCACACTCGGAATCAGCGAGGCGATTCCCGATTTTGTCGAAGTGAACCGGCGGCTCGAACCGCTGACGGGCTGGCGCGTCGTGGGCGTTCCGGGCCTCATTCCCGACCAGGCCTTCTACGATCACCTCGCCCATCGGCGATTTCCGGTCACGGTCTGGATCCGCAAGCGCTCCGAGATCGACTATCTCGTCGAACCGGACCTGTTCCATGACTTCTTCGGCCATGTGCCGCTGCTCGGCAATCCGGTGTTCGCCGACTACATGCAGCTCTACGGCCAGCGCGGCATCGAGGCCGGGCCGCAGATCGACCTGCTGGCGCGGCTCTACTGGTACACGGTCGAGTTCGGCCTGATCCGCACGCCGCAGGGCCTCAAGATCTACGGCGCCGGCATCCTCTCCTCGGCGCGCGAGGTGCGGCACGCGATCGAGGACGACGGCGTCGAGCGCCTGCCGTTCGAGGCCGCGCGCGTGATGCGCCGGCCCTACGAGATCGACAGGCTGCAGAACACCTATTTCGTGCTCGACGACTTCAGGCAGCTTTTCGAAGCCGCTCAGACCCGGCTGGCCTGAGGCTTCAGCACCACCAGGCCGTCGACCGCGACGACGCCCTCGCCCTCACGCTTCACCAGCAGCGGATTGATCTCCGCCTCAGACACCTCGCCAAAGTCCGAATGCGCGAGCATCGAGAAGGCGGCGATCGCCCTGGCCAACGCCGCGACATCGCCCTTCGGCAGATTGCGGTAGCCGCGGATGGTCGCCAACCCCTTGACCTCGCCGATCATCTCGAGCGCCTCGGCCTCGTCGACCGGTGCGATGCGCGTTGATGCATCCTTGTAGATTTCCGCCAGCACGCCGCCCAGGCCGACCGTGACCGTGGGCCCGACCAGGGGATCGCGGCGAAAACCCAGGATCACCTCGGCGAGGCCCCGTTCCATCTTCTGCACCAGGAAGCCGTCGAGCCGGGCATCGGGCGCATGAGCCTTCACGCGCTTCTCGATCTCGCGCGCCGCCATTGCCGCCGACGGGCCGTCCGGCAGGCCGAGCGCGACGCCGCCGGCCTCGGTCTTGTGGGCGATGTCGGCGGACAGGATCTTGAGCGCGACCGGGCTGCCGACCTCATCGACCGCGGACGCGACACGCCGCGCGTCCAGCACCGCCAGGGCCTTGGCCATCGGCACACCCAGGGCCGCGAACAACGCGGCGGCCCGGCGCTCGTCGAAGCCCGACGTGCGGCCGGCCTCCAGAGCTTCGATCGCCGCACGCGCCGGCGCCTCGGGTTTCGGCTCGGCGCGCGGTGCGGGGTTCAACAGGCAAAGCGTCATCGCCTCGGCGCACGACTCGGGATGACGGAAGGCCGGCACGCCGGCCGCGGTCAACAGCGCGAGCGATTTCTCGGCCGCCGGTGTGAGCGATACGGCAAATGGCTTTTCCGACCCGGCGAAGCGCAGCAGCGGCTCGACCGCCAGCTCGGGATTGAACTGCGCTGACGAACCGACGACGAAGATCACGGCATCGTTGTTGTTGTCCGCCAGCAGCCGCTCGATCGTTCCCGACACGATCTCGGGCTTGGCGCCGGCGAGCGTCAGATCCACGAGCTTGCCCTCGCCGGCCGCGATGCCGAGCGGCTTCAGCCAGTCCACCAGCGCCTGGGGCGGGCCGACGATGTCGAGTCCCGCCATCGCCATGTTGTCGACCACCATGGCCGCGCCGCCGCCTGTCGTGGTGGCGACCGCGACGCGCCTGCCCTTCGCGGGCGGCCGATCCACGAGCAGCGCCGGGACATCGATCAGCGATTCGAACATCGATACGCGGGCGATGCCGTGACGGCGGCAGAACGCATCGAAGGTCGCATCCGACCCGGCGATGGCGCCGGTGTGCGACTTGGCCAGCTCCTGGCCGACATCGGAACGGCCGAGCTTGTAGACGACCATCGGCTTGCCGGCGGCCCGGGCGCGGCGTGCCGCCCGCGCCAGCCGATCGCCGTCGCGCAGCGTCTCCATGAACAGCACGATCGCCCGGGTCTTCGGGTCGTCGACCAGGAGGTCGGCGATCTCGCCCACGGCGAGGTCGACTTCGTTGCCGACCGAGATCAGGCGCGAGAAGCCGATGCCGCGCGCGTCGGCGCGCGACAGCAGCGCGCCGATCAGGCTGCCGCTCTGGCTCACCAGCGCCCAGTCGCCGGCACGCAACGTGTCGATGGCGAAGGCGGCATTGGCGGTGAGCGCGACGGCGGGATCGGTGCTGACGGTGCCGATGCTGTTGGGACCGACCAGGCGGATGCCGGTCTCGCGCACGATGCGCGAAAGGTCGTCCTGCATCGATGCGCCGGCCGCGCCGCCGTCCGCGAAGCCGCCGGCCAGGATCGAGGCGGCCGTGACGCCGCGCCGGCCGCACGCCTCGAGGGCTGCGACCGCATCCTTGCCGTTCAGCAGGATATAGGCGTGATCGATCTTGCCCTCGATCGCGTCGAGGTTCTTGTAGGCCTTCTCGCCCAGGACCTCGCTGCGGCCGGGATTGACCGGCAGGATCTCGCCACGGAAGCCGTGCTTCTTCAGGAAGCGCTGCGGGCGGGATGTGGTCTTCTTCTCGTCGGCGGACGCGCCGATCAGGGCGATGCGCCTGGGTTCGAAGAGAGCGGCGAACAGGGTCTTTGGATCGGTCATGGCCGAAGTATACTCATCCGTGGAAATTGGGGAGACGCTCATGACCATTCGTCGCGTGACTTCGCCTTCCGTACCCGAACCGCCGCCGGAGCGCTGGTCCAACTGCCTGGTGTGCGACGGTATCGCCTATGTCTCAGGCATGACCGCGCGCGGCACCGATCCCAAGGTGCTGGCCGGATTGGACGAGTACGAACAGGCCAAGCTGATCTTCGGCAAGATCAAGGGCATGCTCGAAGCGGCGGGCGGCGCGATGGCCGACGTGGTCGCGATCACGGTGTTCGTCACCAACATCAAGAACAACACCAAGGTCTGGGCGGCGCGGCGCGAATTCTTCACCGGAAACTTCCCGACCTCGACCCTGGTCGAGGTGAGGTCCCTCGCCACGCCCGAAATCCTGGTCGAGATCAACGCAGTCGCCCATATCGGCAAGGGACCGCGGTAGCCTATTACCCCACGGCCGGCTGGCGCGAAAAATGAGAAAATCGCCCGAAAATGCCGATGCCATCGGCATCGAAGGCTTCTCACCCCGGTGAGAATTTTTGAGAAAAAGGGCCCGGCACGCGAGAACATCGGCTTGCCGGCCGACGGCATGGTCACCTTGAGATCGCCTCATCGGATCAGGCCGCCTCATCAAAGGCAGGAGACCCGCCGCTTCAGCGCGCAGGTTAAAGCGCGCTGAAGCGGCGCGCGCAGCTAGGCTGCCTTCACTTCGCGTTCGGCCTTCAGCGCACGCACGGTCTGGCGCAGCGCATGCACGGTCTTCTCGATCTCGGCGCCGCCATGGAAGGCCGAGACGAAGCCGCCCGGCGCGCCCATGACATCGACGCCGTGGGTCATCAGCCCCATGCGGATCTTGCCGGTGAGCGGACCCGAACGCGCGCCCTTCAGCTTGGCGAAGCCCAGCTTCAGCGGATCGAAGGTCGCGGGATCGACCGCCTCGCCGGTCGGATTGGGATAGATCAGGAAGGTCGAGGACTGGCCGTAGATGCCCCACGGCACGCTCTCCTCGATCAGCACCTGGCGCAGCGCCGCGCGCAGCTCGGCCGCCGTCTTGTTCGCCTTCTCCGCCAGGTCCTCGTCGCGCACCAGCGACAGCGCCGCCACCGCCGCGGCGGCCGACAACGGGTTGGCGTTGTAGGTGCCGGGATGGGCGATCTTCTCCTGGCCCTTCGCCGCCGTCGCCGCATGGTCGATGCGATCGAGGATCTCTCGCTTGCCCGCGACCGCGCCGCCCGGCAGCCCGCCGGCCACGATCTTGGCGAGGATGCAGAGATCGGGCGTGACACCCTGCGCCTTCTGCGCGCCGCCCGAGGACCAGCGGAAGCCGGTGATCACCTCGTCCATCAGCATCACGATGCCACGGCGCGCCGTCACCTCGCGGATCGCCTGGGCGAAGCCCGGCGGCAGCGGCACCTGGCCCCACGAGGCGCCGGACGGCTCGAACATCACGGCCGCGATATCGTCGCGCTCCTCGAGCAGCTTCACGACCGGCTTCACGTCGTCGGCGGGCATCAGGATCGTGAGATCGGCGGCGCTCTGCGGCACGCCGGGCGTGGTCGTGCCGTCATAGTGCGAGGTCGCGCCTGCGGCGACGGTGTCGTGCCAGCCGTGGAAGTGGCCGACGAAGCGCACGATCCTTTCCTTGCCGGTGTAGGCGCGTGCGAGACGGATCGCCATGTGCGAGGCCTCGGTGCCGGACGCCGTGAAGCGCACCTTCTCCGCCGAGGGCACCAGCTCGCAGACCAGCTCGGCCCAGCGCACTTCGAGCTCGTGGCTGGAGCCGTAATGCGTGCCGAGCTCCATCTGCCGCTTCACCGCCTCGACGATCGCGGGATGCGAATGGCCCAGCAGCAACGCGCCGTGGCCGCCGAAGTAATCGACGTATTCGTTGTCGTCGACGTCCCACTTGCGCGCGCCCTTGGCGCGCGCGGCGTGGATCGAATAGGGATCGAGATAGCGCGCATCGTGCGTGATGCCGCTCGGCAGAACCTTGCGCGCCCTTTCGAAGAGGGCGGCGGAACCGCCGGTGCGGGCCTTGTAATCGGCGACCACGGCGGAGTTTGTCTGCGATGAATCTTTCTGTTGCGCGCTCATACTTGCCCTCAACTCAGCTAATGACCGAACATCGCAAGCCTCGCTTGTCTCGCCAAGGGGCACCGCCCTATCGTCGCCGATCTGTCGCAGACCGGAGCCCTCAGTGAACGCCCCTGTGAACGTGAAGCCGCGCGGACGGCAATTCTTCAACAACCCTGGCCCGACCAACATTCCCGACCGCATCCTGCGCGCGATGGATCGGCCGGTGATGGATTTCCTGGCGCCCGAGTTCCTGGAGATCCAGCGCGCCTGCATGGCTGGTGTGAAGCGCATCCTGAAGACCGACCAGAACCTGTTCATCCACGCCTCGACCGGCCATGGCGCCTGGGAGGCCGCGGTTGCGAACCTCTTCTCGCCTGGCGAGACCGTGCTGGTGGTCGAGACCGGCTATTTCTCGCTGGGCTGGAAGGAGATGGGCGAAACGCTGGGGCTCAAGGTCGAGACCCTGCCGGCCGACTGGCGCAAGGGTGTCGACATCTCAAAGCTCGCCGAGCGTCTCGCCAAGGACAAGGCGCACGAGATCAAGGCCGTGTTCGCCGTGCACAACGAAACGGCGACCGGAATGGTATTGCCCCTGGCGGAGGTCCGGCGCGCGATCGACGAGGCCCGGCATCCGGCGCTGCTGCTCTCGGACACGATCTCCTCGCTCGGCAGCATGGACTACAAGATGGATGCCTGGGGCGTCGACGTCACTGTCGGCGGCAGCCAGAAGGGCCTGATGATGCCCACGGGCATGGCGCTCACCGGCGTCAGCGACAAGGCGATGGAAGCGTCGCGCACCTCGAAGATGCCGAAGTACTACTTCAACTGGGAACTGATGAACGCGCGCAAGCCGCAGCGCTTCATCGGCACCGTGCCGGTGCATTTCTTCTTCGGCCTGCACGAGTCGATCACGATGCTGGAGGAGGAAGGCCTCGACGCGGTGTTCGCACGCCATGCGCGGCTCGCGGAGGCGACGCGTGCGGCGGTGCGCGCCTGGGGCGCCAACGGCAAGGGGCCGACGCTCTACGGCCAGACGCCGGATCGCCTCTCCAATTCGGTGACGACGGTGTTGATGCCCGAAGGCGTGAGCTCGGACGGCCTGCGCAAGGCCGCGCTCGAACGCTACAACCTGTCGCTGGGCGGCGGCCTCGGGCCGTTGATGGGCAAGGTGTTCCGCATCGGCCATCTGGGCGACCTCAACGAGCCGATGCTGCTGGGCTGCCTCGCGACGACCGAGCTTGCGATGACGACCGCGGGCGTGCCCTTCGCGAAAGGCGGCGTCGATGCCGCCATCGAATCGCTGGCGGGCCGGGCCTAGAACGCCGGCCTTCCCGCGGCGACGGCGATCAGGCGTCCAGGCTTGATCGCCGACAGCGACATGCCTTCGCGAAAGGCGGCGTCGATACCGCTATCGAATCGCTGGCGGGCCGGGCCTAGAACGCCGGCCTTCCCGCGGCGGCGGCGATCAGACGTCCAGGCTTTATCGCCGACAGCGACATGCCTTCGCGAAGGCGGCGTCGATGCTGCCATCGAATCGCTGGCGGGCCGGGCCTAGAACGCCGGCTTTCCTGCGGCGACGGCGATCAGGCGTTCGGGCTTGATCGCCGACAGCGATGTGCCCCTGGCGAAAGGCGGCGTCGATGCCGTCATCGAATCGCTGGAGGCCGGGCCTAGAACGCCGGCCTTCCCGCGGCGGCGGCGATCAGACGTCCAGGCTTTATCGCCGACAGCGACATGCCTTCGCGAAAGGCGGCGTCGATACCGCCATCGAATCGCTGGGGACCGGCCCTAGAACGCCGGCTTTCCTGCGGCGACGGCGATCAGGCGTTCGGGCTTGATCGCCGACAGCGACGTGCCCTTGGCGACCGTCGGCGTCACGGTCACCCCTTCCACCGGCTCGAACTGTGCCGTCGCCGGATTGAAGGCGTAGAGCTGGCCCTCGACGAGATTGAACCACCAGGCATGCAGGCGCAGCGCGCCCGACGCCACGCGTTCGGCGATCCAGGGAAAGCTCATCAGGTTGACGATGCTGTTCAGCACCGCCGCCTGCTCGACGGCGCGGCTGATCTGCTCGCGCGGCCTGCCGGCGAGTTCGCGCACCGCGAGGTTGCGCACCTCCTGCGCGACGGCGGTCCAGGTCGACAGATAGTCGTAGCTCGCATAGGCGCTCGATCGTTCGCCGTCGACCAGGGCGGCGATGCCGCCGCAGAGGGCGTGCCCCAGCACGGCGATATGCTTGACCTCGAGGCCGCGCACCGCGAACTCGATCGCCGCCGACGTGCCGTGCTGGCGCTCGTCCGGCGGGATCTGCGCCGGTGGCACTATCGCGGAGATGTTGCGTATGGTGAAGATGTCGCCCGGCCGGGTCTGCGTCAGGATGCCGGGATCGACACGTGCGTCGGAACAGCCGATGACCAAAACTTCCGGCGACTGGCCTTCCGTGGCGAGCCTCTCGAAAAGATCGGGATGCTCGCGATAGTACCCCAGGCGGAAATCCGCAAAGCCCTTCAGAAGTCGTTCAAACGGCATGATGTCTCGCCTACCATATGGCCACTTCATGGAAAGAGGACATGACTCAGGAACTGCTGTACGACAAGCGCGAGGATATCGGCTGGATCACCTTCAACCGGCCGCAGGCGCGCAACGCGCTCACCTTCGCCATGTATGAAGGATTGGCCGAGATTTGTGGCCGCGTCGCCGGGACGCACGAGGCCAAGGTGCTGGTGATCACCGGCGCCGGAGACAAGGCCTTCGCTGCCGGCACCGACATCGCCCAATTCAAATCGTTCAAGGACGGCGAGGACGGCATCGCCTACGAGCGCAAGATGGACCGCATCCTCGACACGATCGAGCGCTGTCCGGTGCCGACCATCGCCGCGGTCGGCGGCTTCTGCACCGGCGGCGGTGCTGCAATTGCCGCGGTGTGCGATTTTCGCATCGCCTCCGCATCGGCACAGTTCGGCTTCCCGATCGCGCGCACGCTCGGCAACTGCCTGTCGATGGCCAATTACGCCCGGCTTGCCAGCCTCATCGGGCCGCAACGCGTGAAGGAGATGATCCTGCTCGCCAAGCTGGTCGACGCGCCGACCGCCTTGCAGATCGGCCTGGTGAGCGAGGTGCTGCCGGACACGGCCGCCCTGCATGCCCGTGCCGGGGATCTGGCGAAAACGCTCGCCGGGCACGCGCCCATCACCATGCAATCGACCAAGGAGGCGCTGCGCCGACTGCAGGCGAAGATCGGCGACGAGGATATCGACGATCTGATCCGCCGCACCTACGGCAGCGCCGACTTCCGCGAGGGCATGAGCGCGTTCCTGGAAAAGCGGCCGCCGAAGTGGAGCGGCCGCTGACGGTCAGGCCTGCCAGAAGCGCTTGCGGCTTTCCCGCCATTGCTCGGCACGGCTGATCCCGATATCGGCCAGCACGCGATCGTCGAGCAGGGCGAGCGCGCGGCGCGAGCGATTGCGTTCGCACCACAGCGCCAGTGTCGAGATGACGGATGGCCAGGCGCGCGCGGTGCACGGCTCGACCGCGGAGATGGAAAAGCGAAGGACGTTTTGCATGGGCGGATAGTGCCGCCCGCCATGCGCTCCAGGTTACGGCCGTCGTCGAAGCGTCAGAAGCTCGCTTCGACGCGACCGAGGCCGACGAACTCTCCGCGTGCCGTCGTGCCGGGTGGATAATAGCGCAGGCCGGTCCACGACCCGGTCGTGATCGCCCGCCCTTTGCGAAGGTTACGGCCGTCGTCGAAGCGTCAGAAGCTCGCTTCGACGCGACCGAGGCCGACGAACTCTCCGCGTGCCGTCGTGCCGGGCGGATAATAGCGCAGGCCGGTCCACGACCCGGTCGTGATCGCCTGCCCTTTGCGAAGGCCGCCACGCAAGCGAACGGCATGATCGATCATCCAGGCGAGCGGCCGTACCGGATCGACGGCGCCCAGCCCGCCCCTCTGGTCGACTTCAACGCTGCCGTCGATCGCGAGCTTCACCTGCAGGCTCGGCCAGTCGAGCGAACGCCAGTTCCTGATGTTGTCGCCGATCACCAGTGCATGATTCATCTGGTTGTCGGCGAGGAGCCATTCGGGATCGGCGTTCCGGAAATCGGCAATCCGTGTGTCGACCACTTCCATGCCGACGAATGCATCGCCTATCGCGTCGAGCGCTTCGTCGCGGCCGACCGCTGCTTTGCGCGCGGGAATGTCGCGCATGATGTGGAACGAGATCTCGATCTCGACGCCGATCATGTGCATCGCCTTGCCGTCGAACCTGGCCGGCGATTTCACCAGCGCTCCCGCGAGCAGCGGCGCGGCGTTGGGTTCGGCCGTCGGCGTACGCGCTCCGACCTTCCAGCCCGACACCGGCCCTGTCGCCTCGGCGACGCCGTCCTGGATGGCATGGACCGCACCGCGGTCCGGCAGCGCAAAGGGCGGTACGACCTGCTGGCCTGACCGGTGCGCGTCAAGGAGCAGGCGGACAGCGTGGGAAATGTCGGGCGTCATGCTAAGCTCCGGTCAAGACCAACAAGGTCGGAGGGAACATGCCTTACGCGAGCGGCCGCGTCATTCACGATGCCGACGCGCACATCATGGAGGTGCCGGGCTTCCTCGAACGCCATCTCGAGGCGAAATATCGCGCCGTCGTCACCGACGCCGTCCTGTTTCCGCGACGCGAGGGCTTTCACAGCCACCTCACCGATGCGCATCTCGGCGGCGCGTCCGAGGCATTCGACGAATCGCAAATCATGCTCGCCAAGAACTGGGACGCACTTGGTTCCTTCCGCAAGCAGGACCGTACGCGCTCGATCGACCTTCTGGGCTTCGCCAGCCAGCTCATGTTCACGACGGCGCTGCTCAACTATTCCACCGTGCTGGAGAGCGGCCGCGACCACGATCTCGCCTACGCCGTCGCGCGCGCCCATACGCGCCACATGGTCGAGTTCTGCGCGGTCGACCGCCGGCTCCTGCCGACCGGCTACGTGCCGCTGCTCGATTTCGGACGCACGGCCACGGCGGCACGCGAGGCGATCGAGCTTGGCGCCAAGGCGCTGTTGATCCCGTCGCGCTGTCCCGACAATCATTCGCCGAGCCATATCGGCTTCGATCCGCTGTGGGCGATCGCCCAGGAGGCGGGCCTGCCGATCGTGCTGCATGTCGGTGGCGGCGGGAAGCTTCTGGAGGATGCCTATTTCAACAACGGTCTGCCGCCCGTGCCCGACTTCCACGGCGGCGACGACAATTTCAAGTCGATCGACTACATGGCGATCGCCTATCCGCCGATGAAGACGATGACGGCGCTGATTGTCGACCGCGTCCTGGACCGCTTCCCGCGGTTGAAGTTCGGCGTCATCGAGCAGGGCGCCTCGTGGGTGCCGGGCTGGATGCGCAACATGGATTCGGCGCACAACGCCTTCTACAAGAACGAGGAGCGGCTGCAGAAGATGGCGCTCAAGCCCAGCGAGTACGTGCAGCGCCAGGTGCGCGTCACGCCCTATCCGCACGAGGATGCGGGCTGGATCATCGCCAACTCGGGCGATGGGGTCTGCCTCTTTTCGTCGGACTATCCGCATGTCGAGGGCGGGCGCCACCCGATCAAGCGCTTCGAGGCATCGATGGAGAAAGCCGGCATCGGCGAAGCGCAGAAACAGCGCTTCTATTGCGACAACTTCGTCGATCTCATGGGCGCGGGCCTCGCGCCGGAACTGCGAGTGGCGGCATGAAGAACTATGCGACGCTTTTGACCGAACGCACCGGCGCGGTCCTCAAGATCACCACCAACCGGCCCGAGGTGCTGAACGCGCAAAGCCGGATCCTGCTCGAGGAGCTGGACGATGCCTTCAAGGCGGCGATCGACAATGACGCGGTCCGGGTTATCATCCTGGCGGGCGCCGGCAAGCACTTCTCGGCCGGCCACGATCTCGGCAGCCCGCAGGAGATGGAGGACCAGAAGCAGACCCTGCTCGAGCCGGGCTTCAAGGGCGAGTACCGGCGCCTGTGGGAACGCTTCTTCGAGAACACGATGCGCTGGCGCGACCTGCCCAAGCCAACCATCGCCCAGGTCCAGGGTTATTGCATCATGGGCGGCATGATGATCGCCTCGGCCTGCGATCTCATCATTGCGAGCGACGACGCGCTGTTCGCCGACCGCGCGGTGAAATGGGGCGGTGCGCATGTGCAGTATTTCTCGATGCCGTGGGACCTCGGCCCGCGCAAGGCCAAGGAATATCTCTTCACCGGCGACTTCATCACCGCGGTGCAGGCGGAGAAGGCGGGACTCGTGAACCGGGTCGTGCCGCGGGCCGAGCTCGAGGAAGAGACGATGGCGCTCGCCCAGCGGATCGCCGAGCGCGATCCCTTCGCGCTGAAGTTCGCCAAGGCCTCGGTCAACGAGATGCAGGACGCGCAGGGCTGGCGGCAGGCGATGGAAGGCGCCTTCAAGAACTACATGCTCACCATCCCGCACCGCATCGAGCTCGGCACCTACGGACCCGCGGCGCGCGAGAAGGCGCCCAAGGACCGGTTCGGGGTGCTGAACAAGAAAACATGAATCTTCCGGACCGCCAGCGTCCCAGCGCGGCGGTTACGCCGCGCGACTCGCTTTTGACCCTGAGCGAGCCGGAGGCTCGCGGTCCGGAAGAGATATGACTACGCCGCGCGGCGGCTGCGCTCCTCCATCTCGACGCCCATCGCCTGGGCGAATCGCCGCTCTATGCGGCGTGCGCGCGGGCGGCGCTTGCCCGGACCGAGGTCGTCACCCTGGCGAGCCAGACCGATGTGCCCGACGATGTCCAAAAGCAGGCGCGGACCGCATTCCCGGAAGAGGAGCTGGCGAAGCTCGCGCTCCTGTGACGACCATCAATACCTGGAACCGCTTCGCCGTCGGCTTCCCCCGATTCATCCCGTAAATGTGAAGGCGGCGTCGGCCGCGACGGCGACTTAGCAGGCGTTTTGCAACGCGACCGCTCGCGATTGCGCGACTCGGCAAGCGCCTGACGCGGCTGTAAAGTCCCGCCCGACGAAAGGAAAGGGTGGACCCGATGGCCGAGCCACGGACCATGTTCGAGAAGATCTGGCAGCGTCACGTCGTCGTCGACCGCGACGACGGCTACACGCTGCTCTATATCGACCGGCATCTGATGCATGACGGCTCGGCGGCGGCATTTGCGCGGCTGAAGGAGCGGGATATGAAAGTCCGCCGGCCCGATCGCAGCTTCGCCACGCCCGACCACTACATCCTGACCAGCAGCCATCGCCCGCAGGACATCGCCGATCCGCAGCAGCGGCATCTGGTCGAGGTCATCAAGGAAAACTGCGACGCCCACGGGGTCACCGTCTTCGCCGCCGGCGACCCGCGCCAGGGCATCATCCATGTCGTCGGCCCCGAGCAGGGCCTCACGCAGCCCGGCTTGCTGATGGTGTGCGGCGATTCGCACACCTCGACCCATGGCGCGCTGGGCGCGCTCGCTTTCGGCATCGGCTCGTCGGAAGTGACGCACGTGATGGCGACGCAATGCCTGTGGCAGCGCAAGCCCAAGGCGATGCGCATCAATGTCGAGGGCCGCCTGGGCGACGGCATCACCGGCAAGGACATCATCCTCGCCATCATCGGCAAGATCGGCGCCGCCGGCGCCGTCGGCCACGTGATGGAGTATACCGGCAGCGCCATCCGCGCGCTCTCCATGGAAGGCCGCCTCACGCTCTGCAACATGTCGATCGAGGCCGGCGGCCGCGCCGGCATGGTGGCGCCCGACGACACGACCTTCGCCTATCTGAAGGACAAGCCCTATGCGCCCAAGGGTGCGATGTGGGACACGGCGATGGCGTTCTGGAAGGGCCTGCCGACCGATCCAGGCGCGACCTTCGATCATGAAGTGACGCTCAACGGCTCCGACATCGCGCCCATGGTCACCTGGGGCACCAGCCCGGAGGATGCGCTGTCGGTGACCGGCCGCGTGCCCGATCCCGCCTCGGCAGCCGACCAGACCAGACGGGAAAGCATGCAGCGCGCGCTCGATTACATGGATCTGAAGCCCGGCACGCCGGTGGAGCAGATCCCGGTGGATCGCGTGTTCATCGGCTCCTGCACCAACAGCCGCATCGAGGATCTGCGCATGGCGGCGAGGATCGCCAGGGGCCGCAAGGCCCAGGTGCCGACCTGGGTGGTCGCGGGATCGGGCCTGATCAAGCAGCAGGCCGAGGCCGAGGGTCTCGACAAGGTCTTCCGCGAGGCCGGCTTCGAATGGCGCGAGCCCGGATGCTCGATGTGCATCGGCGTCAACGGCGATACCGGCGTGCCGGGCCAGCGCATCGCCTCGACCTCGAACCGCAACTTCGTCGGCCGGCAGGGCCGCGGTGTGCGCACGCACCTCGTGAGCCCGGCGATGGCGGCGGCAGCGGCCGTGACCGGCCGCTTCACCGACGTGCGCAAGATGCTGGGCTAGGAGCTTCCCGTGGAACCGTTCACCAAACTCACCGCCATCGCCGTGCCGATCGACCAGGCCAATGTCGATACCGACCAGATCATCCCGGCGCGCTATCTCGGCCGGTCGCGCGAGCAGCAGGTCGAAGGCTTCTTCCACGACATGCGGCTCGACCTCAACGGCCGGCCGCGCGAGGGCGTGACGCTCAACGATCCGGCCTACAAGGGCGCGCAGATCATCGTTGGCAACCACAACTTCGCCTGCGGCTCCTCGCGCGAGAACGCCGTGACGACGATGGTCGACAACGGCTTCCGCGCGTTCGTCGCCCCGAGCTTCGGCGACATCTTCTTCAACAACTGCTTCCAGAACGGCGCCCTGCCGATCCGGCTGCCGACCGAGCGCGTGGCGCGCCTCAGGGTGATCCTGCACGAGCTGCCGGGCGCCAAGCTCGCGATCGATCTTGCCGCACAGACGGTCGTCGGGCCGGACGGCCAGACCGACAAGTTCGACATCGATTCCTTCCGCAAGGACATGTTGCTGAAGGGTACCGATTCGATCGATTTCACCCTGGGCTACCAGCAGGACATCGCCCGGTTCGAGGACGGCCAGCGCCGCGACATGCCCTGGCTGTGAGCTGCTGACCGGCAGGCAACCTTCGCCGCCTGCACCCGTTGGCAGGCGTCCCTCATCCACACTGTAAATGCAGGTCGACCGCCGTTGCATCCGCCCCGTACAGGCCAGACCAGATATGGCCTCTGCAGACCTTGGACTTCGGCGGCACGGTGAAGCCTGGCCCTGGTTTGCCCGGACAATGGGCTGCAGTCCGACATTCCTCGTGCCGGCAGCTTCGTTCTTGTGTCAATCGTTCTTCGGATCGCCTTCGCCGGCTCTCGCGGATCGGTTTGCGTTTCAGATGTCCGCGATGCTACGCACGGTGCAAGACCGTGAATCGATAGCATGCTGATCCAGTCTACGATCTGGGCGATAGCCGCCGTTGCGACCATTGGCGTGATCGTGCGGCCGTTCGGCGCGCCGGAAGCCATCTGGGCGGTCACCGGCGCCGCGATCCTGGTTGTCACCGGCCTGCTTGCTCCCCGGGATGCGCTGACCGGCATCGGCAAGGGCACGGACGTCTATCTCTTCCTGTTCGGCATGATGCTGCTGGCCGAGACGGCACGGGCCGAAGGCCTGTTCGACTGGGCCGCCGCCCATGCGACACGGCGGGCGAACGGCTCGGCCGGCCGCATGTTCACGATGATCTACCTCGTCGGCACGATCGTGACGATCTTCCTGTCGAACGATGCGACGGCGGTGGTGCTGACGCCGGCCGTCGCGGCGGCCGCCCGGACCGCCAAGACCGAACAACCGCTGCCCTATCTCCTGATCTGCGCCTTCATCGCCAATGCAGCGTCATTCGTGCTGCCGATCTCCAATCCGGCGAACCTCGTCCTGTATGGCAGCCAGATGCCGCCTCTGCTCGAGTGGCTGCCGCGCTATCTTCCCGCTTCCGTCGTGTCGATCGTCGTGACCTATCTCGTCCTGCGCTGGACGCAGCGCAAGGCGCTCCGCCGGCCGATCGCGACCGACGTGCCCGTGCCGCATCTCTCCCACAGCGGCAAGGTGGCGGCAGCCGGCATTGCGGCAACGGCAATCGTCCTGATCGTCTCCTCTGCGTTCGACATCCAGCTCGGCCTGCCGACCGCGATCGCAGGCGCCGTCACCACGATCATCGTGCTGATCGTCGAGCGCAAGGGACCATGGAGTACGGTCAAGGACATCTCCTGGAGCGTGCTGCCCCTGGTCGCCGGCCTGTTCGTGCTGGTCGAGGCGCTCAACCGGAGCGGCCTGATCCGCCTTCTGGCCGACGCCATCCGTCATGCGGCAGGTCAATCGGCGATTGCGACGAGCTGGGCCACGGGCGTGGGCGTCGCCGTTGGCGGCAACCTGATCAACAATCTGCCCGCCGGCCTGATCGCCAGCAGCGCCCTGCAGATCGCCACCGTTCCCGATCAGGTGACGCGCGCGGCGTTGATCGGCGTCGATCTCGGGCCGAACCTCTCGGTCACCGGATCGCTTGCGACCATCCTCTGGCTTGCCGCCTTGCGCCGGGAAGGCCTGCGCGTCGGCGCGCTCGCCTTCCTGAAGGTGGGCATGCTGGTGATGCCGCCGGCGCTGCTGCTGTCGCTGGCCGTGGCACTGATGCTCTGAGACGTCACGTCTGGTGACGGACGCGCAGCACGCTCACCAGTGCCGCGACACCGGCGACGCCGGCTCCCGCCGCGATCGCGATCGTAACCGCCTGCATGTGGTAGAAGCCGAACAGCAGCGACACCATGGCCGCGCCCGTGGTCTGGCCCAGCAGCCGTGCCGTCGCCAGCATTCCGCTCGCGCCGCCCGAACGCTCGCGCGGCGCCGACGACAGCATGGTGCGATTGTTGGGCGACTGGAAGAGGCCGAAGCCGAAGCCGCAGACCGCCATGCGCCAGACGATATCGAGGTCCGACGGGTGAGCCGGCAGTCCCGCCAGGAGGGCGAGGCCCGCGGCCATGATCAGCAGGCCGATGCCGCCCAGAACGCCCGAGGGATAGCGGTCGGAGAGCCACCCCGCGAACGGCGCGATCACCGCCGTGGTGAGCGGCCACGGCGTCATCAGGAGGCCGGTCGCCACCTCGCTTCGCCCAAGCGTGCCCTGGAAGTAGAACGGCAGCGCCACATAGGCGAGCATCTGCGCCCCGAACGAGCAGACCGAGGTCAGGATCGACAATCGGAAGACCGGGATGCGCAGCAGATCGACCGGCAGCAACGGCGATGGGAGCGCAAGCTGCCGGCGCAGCAGCCAGATGCCGGCGAGCAGCGCCACGACGAGCTCCGCGACCTCGAGGGTGCGGCTTTCACCATGCCCCAACCCGTCGATGCCGATGATCAGCAGTCCAAAGGTCAGGGCGTTCAGCGTGGCGCTCAAGACATCGAAGCGTTGCCCCGTTCGCGGATTGACGGGCAGGGAGCGCGTGGCGATCGCCAGCGCCAGCAGGCCGAAAGGAACATTCACCGCGAACAGCCATGGCCACGACGCCACCGAGAGGATGGCCGCCGCCACCGTCGGTCCGACGGCGGAGGAGACGCCGACCAGCAGCGCATTGATCCCGATGCCGCGCCCGAGCTGGCGGCGCGGGTAGATGTAGCGCACGAGTGCGCCATTCACGCTCATGACGCCGGCGGCGCCGAAGCCCTGCACCACGCGCGCCGCCGTCAGCGTGACAAGCGAGCTCGACAGTGCGCAGGCGAGCGACCCCACGGTGAAGATGGCGAGCCCAACCATATAGACCCGGCGGTAGCCGTAATGTTCGCCGAGCGAGGCGCAGGGCAGCAGCGAGATCGTGATGACGAGCTGGTAGGCATTCACCACCCAGATCGCGTTTGCCGGGCTTGCCTGCACATCCGATGCGATCGTCGGCAGGGCAACGTTGGCGATCGCGCCGTCCAGCACCGCCATGATGAGGCCGAGCGCAATCGTCAGCATCGCCCAATACCGTCGCGGTATCGGCAGACCGTCGGAGACTTCCATAGGGCCTTCTATCGTAGGCCGTGTCCCCCCGCCTGCGCCACAGCGCCTCGGCAGTTCAAACCGGTGCAGCCCTGCCGGCGGTGCGAATCAGGGACGATGCGTATTGTCCAGCGCTGCGGGAGGTCCTGTCGCCGACGGAGCGGCGCCTCCGCGGCCATGACACCAGCCGGACTCGTTACGGCATCACCTGGAAATGCGCACCGCGGGGCTCGCCGCCGCCTGGACCGTTCACCGGCACGAGGTCCTGCGGGCAGCACGAGAAGACGACCAGCGCATCCATCTCCGCCCGCAGCGTTATATGCTGCCCGGGGGCCGCGACCGGAGGCTTGAACGTGATCTTCGAACCGTCGGCCGGAACTGAATTCTGGAAGGCATTGAACGGACACGGCACTTCGGGCAGGTCGAGCTTGAGCTCCTTGAAGACACTCGCCAGGTTGTCGGTGCAATTGTCGTGGTACTCCTTGCAGCCGAGGGACTCGTAGCGGTAGCGATCGCAGGCCGCGAACAGCATGTCATGGACCCCTTCCGTGAGATCCTCGACGAGCGTCAGGATCGGCCGCCGCTTGTTAGTGACCAGGCTCTCGCCGACCCTGGGCGCGAGCGACATCAACGACGCACGACAATGTTCCATCGACATGAATTCGTGCAGGTCGTGCCTGTTGAAGGCCCAGACGTCGACCACCTGATAGCCGAAAGTGTTGACGAGCCTGATACTGCCGCCGCGATCGACGAAGGCGCCCTTGCCGCGCCGTGCCGGGATCGATGTGAGTTCACCCATATTCCGCTCCTGTTTCCGCTAGAGAACCTTGCTGAGGAAATCACGCGTCCGCTGTTCCTTGGGCCGCGAAAAGAAATCCGCCGGAACGCCGCTTTCCACGATCACGCCCCGATCCATCATCACGACCTGGTGTGCGACCTCGCGGGCAAATCCCATCTCGTGAGTGACGACGACCATCGTCATGCCTTCCCGGGCCAGCGCCTTCATGACTTCCAGCACCTCGCCGACCAGCTCCGGATCGAGTGACGAGGTCGGCTCGTCGAACAGCATCGCCTCCGGCTCCATCGCCAGGGCGCGTGCGATCGCGGCGCGCTGCTGCTGTCCGCCTGAGAGCCTGTTGGGATAGATATCGGCCTTCTCCGCAAGCCCGACCTTCGACAGCAGCGTCATGGCCCGCTTGCGGGCCTGTTCGCGCGCCTCGCGTTTCACGATGATGGGCCCCTCTATCAGGTTCTCCATCACGGTCTTGTGCGGAAACAGGTTGAAGTTCTGGAACACCATGCCGAGCCGCGCCCGGCGCTTGGCGATGACGGCCTCCGGCAACGGCCGCCGCCGGCCGCCGGAAATGTCATAGCCCATCGACTGGCCGAGGAATTCGATCGTGCCTTCCTGGTAGTCCTCGAGCCGGTTGATGCAGCGCAGCAGCGTGCTCTTGCCCGAGCCGCTCGGACCGATGATCGCCAGGACCTCGCCCTTGGCGACCGACAAATCGATCCCGTGCAAGACGGTGAGTTCGCCGAAGGATTTGTGCAGATTCCTGATCTGGATGACGGGCTCGGCGGACATGATCACGACCTCGCCGTCAGCATTCGTTCGAGGAGCCGCGCAACGAAGATCATCGGGCAGGCGATCAATGCGAACACCACGGCCACGGCGGTATAGACTTCAAGCGGCCGGAACGTGGCAGAGATGACGTTGTTCGCCTCGTGCAGGATTTCAGGCACTGCCACCACCGATCCGAGCGAGGTGAGCTTGATCAGGGTCGCGAACTCGTTGATGAACGGCGGCACCATTCGGCGCGTCGCTTGCGGCAGGATGATCCGCCGCATCGCCTGAAAATACGTCATGCCGATCGCCTTGGCGGCCATCATCTGCCCGCGGTCGATCGAATTGACGCCGGCGCGGAAGATCTCCGCCAGGTAGGCGGCGGTATGCAGCCCGAGGCCGAGGGCAACGGAGTTGAAGGCGCTGAGCTGCACGCCGGTCAGCATCGGCAGGGCGTAGTAGATCCAGACGAGCTGGACGAGGGTCGGCGTGCTGCGGAAGGTCTCGATGTAGATCATCGCCGGCATCGACAGCAGCCAGTTCCGCGCTCCACGCATCAACCCGAAGACGAGGCCGAGCACGACCCCGCAGGCGAGTGCAATGATCGTCAGTTGAAGCGTGACGACCACGCCGCGCGCGAAAACCTGCCGATAGTCCCAGATCATCTCGAGATGCCAGGAATATGTCATTCCGCCCTCCTCCCCCTACTGATCTTGTCGGCGGATGTGAGAAACGGGTCCGCGTGACAGGCCGTCGCCGGCAGCCCGAGGCCGATCAGCACCTTCGACACCGCCTCCACCATCACCGGCGGCCCCGCCACATAGGCGCGCGCGTTTCCCAGCGCATCGCCCGCCAGCTCCCTCGCAAGCACCTCGTGGATCAGGCCGGCCGGCCGGCACGACCCCTCCTCCGGATCGGAGAGGACAAAGGTCGACGAGAGGTTCGGATGAGCGGCCTGCAAGTCGAGGAGCTCGCGCTCCATATAGACGTCGCGCTCGGCACGGACGCCGATGAACAAGCGGATCGGCTGCGCCATCCCATGGGCGAGCGCCGTCCGGATGATCGACAGCACGGGCGCGAGACCGGAACCGCCGGCCACCGCCAGCATGGGACCGATGTGGCCCTCGCGCAGGAAGGCCAGGCCAAACGGTCCGGCGACCGTCAGCACCTGGCCGACTGCGGCCTGCTCGAAGAGGAAGCCGGTGAACGCCCCGCCAGGTACGCGCCGGATAAAGAATTCCAGCTCCGGGCTGCCCGGCCGGTTTGCCATGGAGAACTCGCGCGCCGGCATCTTCTCCGTCGACAGCGATGCGTACTGTCCTGCCAGGAACCGGAAGGCTGTGTCGTCCTGCGGACTGACGCCGATGCGGAGAATGTCGTGGGTCAGCCGCTCGATGCAGTTGATCCGGGCACAGATCGAGGTCACCGACGGCAAGAGCACGTCGGTCTGTACCGGCGAGATCGTACAGTTCGACAGTGGCGTTGCGCAGCAGACCAACGTGAGGCCCGCAGCCCGCTCCTCGTCAGTGAGAACGGACGGATAGTACTGGGCGAGTTCGACCTCGCCTGCGATCACGCGCGACTTGCAGAGCCCGCAGACGCCGGTGGTGCAGCCGTGCGGATAGTCGACGCCATCGCGAAGAAGCGCTTCGAGCACCGTCTCGCCCTGCCTGACGCAGGAAGGCACTCCATGCGCCCCGACCTTCACGCTGTACGGCATTCCGACCCATGCATCCGCTTTCAGAGCCCGAGGCGCACAGTAAAAGTGCAACGTTTATTTGTAAAGTATGATAGACAAATAAAGCGGCATCGCTTCCGAAGCGGCACGGCGCCTCGCCGTCAGGGCCTGCGCCCGCGCGACAGGTTTATCGTGTAGAAGTACCGATCGGAACGGAAGTGCTCGCGGAAGAAGACGGCAGGGTTCTCCCGCGAATCGATATACAGCCGCTTCACCGTCAGCACCGGAGCGCCCACCGCTACGCCGAGATGCTTGGCCAGCGCGCCGGTCGCCACGATGGCATCGACCTGCTGGTATTCCTCCTGCAGCGGCATCTTGAGGATCCCACGCAGCGTGGGAACGATAAGATCCTCGCGTATGTCGAGACGCGCCATTTTCCGGCCGATCGCCAACGGAAAGAAAGCGTCGAGCAGGAGCAGAGGTTCGCCGCGCAGGAAGCGGATCCGCTGAAGCTCGTGAACCTGCTCGCCCTCGACAAGCCCGAGCGCACTTGCGACATCGGCAGGTGCATCGACCGACCGCTGGCCCACGAGCTTGGTCGTCGTCGCTGTGCCCAGGTCCTCGAATTCCTCGATCGGACCGGTCAGTCGGAGATCGAAGCTCGTCGCCGGCCGCTTCACCAGGAAGGTGCCGGCTCGCGGACGCCGCCGGATGATGCCGCGCTGCTCGAGCCGCTTCAGCGACTTCCGGATGGTCTCCCGACTTACGCCGAACTGGTCGGAAAGGGCCATCTCCGTCGGCAGCCGTCCTCCGATCTCCTGGGACGCCAGCCACCGAAGAATAACATCGCGTATCTGCAGGTATTTCGGAAACGGATGGTAGTTGCGCGCCTTGGCGGCCTCACTGATCATCCTTCTTCTCACGCGTTCTCCTACCGCCGTCGGTCACGCTCGCCCTGACGCCCAGACATCGGGACACACCATCCGGGCCGGTCCACTCTTCTCACCGGCCCGCGGTTGTCGTTCGTTAGCACGACCCAACTCGTCCGGCAGCCTCAATTTGCCCACCGGCTGCCGGGATCACTGGGCCGGCTTGATTTCCCGGTACTTCACGTCGACGACGTAGCGGCTGGCGCCCGGATAGTTGTTGATGATCTCGTCAATCTTGCCGTTCACGCTCATCCATTCGAGCGACTTGTCGATGAACTCGCGCAGGTCGTAGTCGCCATGACGCATGCCCCAGGCGATGGGCGACATGTTGAACGGCTTGTCGCCAAAGAGGTTCACCAGGCCGGGATGCGCGGCCATGTAGCGCTGCGTCGTGAAGGTGTCCTCGATGGCGACATCGGCGCGCTTCATCTGCACCTCGTTCAGGTCGGCTGCCAAATCGGCCGAATCGAGCGCGTTGATCTTGGCGTTCTTGAAGGTCCGCTTCACGAACTCGTGGCCGCCACTCCCCTGGACGACGGCCACGGTGACGCCGGGCTTGTCTATGTCTGCAAGGGAGCGGAACCGGTCGTCGCCCTGCCGGACTGCGGCAGTGTAGCCCGAAAAGAAGATCGGCCTGGTGAACGCGAGCGCCGCCGAACGGGGGATCGTCGAATAGGTGCCACCGACCAGGATGTCGAACTGATTCGACTGCAGGCCGGCCGGGAAAGTCGACCACTTGGTCTCGACATATTGCGGCGTGACGTTCACCTGGGCGAGGATGAACTTGATGATGTCGATATAGAAGCCCTCGATTTCGCCCGTCTTCAGGTTCTTGGACGAGCCCGGCGGGTTGATGATCCAGCCGACACGAAGCACCTTGTTCTTGAGCATCGTATCGAGCGTGCTCCCATCCCTGGCATGGGCATCGACCGCCGGCATCGCCAGAGCGAGCACTGCGGCCAGCAGCGCTGTTCGTCTTCCAAGAGACCGCATTCCAAACATTTTACCCTCCCTTGTCTGATTTGATTTCAGTCAACGTCCGCCGAGAACCTTGTCCAAGGTCCAGTTCGCGATGCTGTGCACAAGGGGCTCCATGTGCGACAGCCTTCCGGCCGAAGCCAGCGGCGAACGAATGCCCTTCTGCTGCAGCTCCGAGATCGCATTGTCTTCCGGGATCGAAATGTCCCAGCGCTTGTAGTAGCGCTCGACGACCTCGTCGAAATCGTCGCGGGCAACCGTTTCCTTCGGGAAGCAGGAGCCGACGATCAGCTTGGTCTTTTCCGGGCCCTGCGGGTGAAGCTCCAGCCACCACATGCAGTCGGTGGTGCAGCCGAACATCGTGCTGGGATAGATCAAGGGATAATGGCTGCCCTCCGCGGCCATACCTTCCAGGGTCTTGATCGGCGGAAAACCGACGTCGCCGTCGAGAAGCGCGCGGCTGCCCTTGTGCTTCACGTAAAGGCCGACCCAGTTGCCCTTCGAGGGGACGGGCGGCGGCGTCTCCCGCCTCTGCTTATGGAGCGTCTTCATGTGCACCATGGGCACGTGATAGGCCTCCATGGCGTTTTCCACGTAGATCTTCCAGTTGCACGCCAGCATGTATTCCTTGCGGCGAGTCATCTTCATGTCGGCGAAGTTATAGGAGCGGAGCCGTTCCGGCAGATCGCCGAGATACTCCATGAGGCTGCCGGCAGCGGGATCGAAGTTGACGAAGAGGAAGCCTTCCCAGGTCTCGAGTCGGATCGGCTTCAGACCGTAGTCGCCGCGGTCGAAATTCTTGGTGAGCTGCATTTCCGGCGCCGCCAACAATTCGCCGCTCAGCCCATAGGTCCAGCCGTGATAGGGGCAGACCAGCGCCTTGCTGTTGCCCGAACCTTCGACGATCTGGCAACCGCGGTGCCGGCAGGTGTTCGCGAACGCCCGCACGCGGTTGCTTTGGTCGCGCGTCAGGATGATCGGAACACCGGCGAAGTCGATGGTGAAATAATCGCCCGGCTTGGGCACGCAATCGTCGCGGCCGACGAAGTTCCAGACCTTCATGAACAGCTTGTCGACCTCGGCCTTGTAGAACTCCTCCGAGTAATAGGACGTTGTTGGCAAGGTCTCCGCTTCATCGACGGGCTTGCGCACACCTTGATAGAGGTTCGGTTCGAGGATGATTTGTGCACTCATTGCTTAGTCTCCATGACGATGGATCTCTCACCGACACATCCGGGCGAAAGGCTAGGATGCGTCGATCTATTTGTAAAGTAACATAGGCAATTAAGGTCGATCGCCTCCGCGACCGGGGCTCCGTGTCGACATCCTCCGGAGCTCAGTACTCGATGGTGGGATTGACGCGATTGAGCAGCGGCTTGCCGTCGATCAGGCGTTCGGCGTTTCTGAACACGAGATCCAGCGTCCGCGGCGTATAGAGTTCGCGATCGTCCGACGAGCAATGCGGTGTCACGATCAGGTTCGGCGTATTCCAGAGCGGCGAATCGGCCGGCAGCGGCTCGGGATCGAACACGTCGAGCACGGCGCTGAGGCGGCCCCGTCGCAAATGCCGGCGCAGTGCTGCATAGTCGACGAGATTGGCGCGGCTGTAGTTGATCAGGCCGGCGCCGTCTTTCATCAGGTCGAGTTCGGCGGCGCCGATCATGTGATGACTGGAGCTCGTGTGCGGCGCCGATACGAGCACGAAATCGGCCTTGGGCAGCAACCGGCCCAGCGCGTGCGGCTGGTACATCTCATCGACATGGCGGTGCGGCTTCCCTGTGCGACGGATGCCGACGACGCGCATGCCGAGCCGCTTGGCCCATTTCGCCGCGCCGCCGCCGATATGCCCGACCCCAACGACCAGGAGCATCTTGCCGGCGATGGAGGTGCTGTAAAGCTTCTCCCACTTCGCCTTGCGCTGGTTCGCGGCGATCCTCGGCAGATGATTGTTGAGCATCAGGAGAGCCATCAGCGTGTACTCGTCGGCCTTCTCGCCATGCACGCCGCGGCTGTTTGTGAGCACCGCGCCGCGGGGCAGCCAGTCGAGCGGCATCAGGTGATTGACACCCGCGCCGTGAGCATGGACCCATTTGAGCCGCGGCGCCGTTTCCGCCAGGCGTTCGCGATCGAAGCGCCAACCGAACAGGGCATCGGCAGTGCGCATGTTTCTGGCAAAAGTCTTCCCATCGTAGCCGATCGTCACCCGCACCCTGCCCTTGAGCCGCGGATACTCGGCCAGGGCGGCCTGCACGCGCGCGCGGCTCGCCTCGAAGACCTCGCCGAGCGCACTCAGATTCTCGATGTGAAGGTGCAGTCGCTCCTGCGCCGCCTTTCGCCGCTTGCCCGCCATTTTCCCTCCGCGATGCCGGACGCGACCGTATCGTTGCGACTTCCATTTGTAAATATACATGTACAAATAAAGCGACAGAAAAGCTGTTGCGCGATGACCTGCGTGCGCTGCTGGAAAAAGCGCATCTGCCTGTTTCCCGGACGTGAGGAGATACCCGGGCGGCGCGACCCGACGTTGGCTCCGCTCGCCGCTATCGGCGCTTGAGGTCGACCAAAAGCCGGTCGACGAATTGCGGTGAATAGCCGAGCAACGCCGCCTCGTCGCCGAGCTCGGCTTGGAATTGCCCCAGTGCCTCGACGAACGATCCGCCCTGCGCCAGCGCCTTCTCCACCAGCGCTCCGGCCTTTTGCTTGCCCATCCTTTCGGCCAGCAGGAAGGTCGCGCGCTCGGCCAGGACCGTCCCTTCGGTCGCGTCGAGATTGGCCTTGAGGCGGGCAACGTCGATGGTGAGGCCCGATGCCACTTCGGCCATCCCTTCGACTGCCGAGCCCAGCGCCTCGGTCAGGGCCGCAAGCGACGGCCATTCGGCCTGCCAGCCACCCAGCGCGCGCTCATGTTCCTGCGGCATGGCGGCGACGATGGTCGCGGCCAGTTGCGGCGCGCGGCTGGCCGCGGTGAGCACGAGGCCTGCACCGACCGGATTGCGCTTGTGCGGCATGGTGGAGGAGCTACCTCTTCCCGGCCCCGACGGCTCGGCCATCTCTGAAAGTTCGAGCTGCATCATGAGGGCGATATCGCGCGCCGCCTTGCCCAGTGCGCCCACGGTGAGCGCCATATCCTGGGCAAGCGCCGCCACCCTGACGCGCTGCGCGAACCAGGGGGCCGGCGGCAGTGCGAGATCGAGGCGTCGCGCCAGCGCCTTCATCACCGGCCCGGCCTTCTTGCCGAGCGCCGACAGCGATCCCGAGGCACCGCCGAACTGCAGGATCTGCGTCTCGGCGAAGCTTGCGGCCAGACGTCGTGTCGCACGATCGATATCGGACGCCCAGCCGGCAATCTTCTGGCCAAGCGCCAGCGGCGTCGCCGGCTGCAGAAGCGTGCGGCCCATCATCGGCGTCGCACGATGCCTGCGGGCGAGCGCGGCGAAGGCGGTGACGATGCCGCGCAGGCTCTTCACCACCGGCGGCATGGCCTCGCCCAGCTGCAGGACCATGGCGGTGTCGAGGACGTCCTGGCTGGTCGCCCCCCAATGCACGTAAGCCGCCGCCTTCGCATCGCGCTTCCTGACTTCGGCGGTCAACGCCCTCACGACAGCCACGGTCAGGGTGAGATTGCGCCGCGCGACCTCGGCCAACGCCGCCGGATCGTAGAGCGCGGGATCGCAAGCCCTCTCGATGACCGGCGCGTATTTCTTCGGGATCAGACCGGCGCCCGCCACGGCATGCGCCAGCGCGGCTTCGAAGCGCAACATGTGACGAAGCGTGGCGGTATCGGAGAAGGCTTCGGCCGTCGCCGCCGCCGCACCCAATGCGTTCACCAACCGGCCGGACATTGGCGGCGCGTCTCCTCTTTCTGCTCCTGGTCCACCTTAGCGCTGGTCGCGCCGGATGCAATGTCGACCGCCGTACTCTCCGGCCGTCAGATCCTCAGGTGATTGCGGACGCTCTCGCGGGAGACCGTTCCCTTTGGAAGCTCCTGGGCGATCTCGCCCTTTTCCATGACATAGCAGCGCTCTGCCAGCGCCAGGATGGTGTCGAGGTTCTGCTCGACGAATATCACCGTCGTGCCGAGATCGTCCCGAATCGTGCGCAGCACACGGCAGATCAATTTCACGATCGACGGCTGCACGCCTTCCGACGGCTCGTCGAGCAGGATGAGGTCGGGACCGCCGATCAGAACACGGCCGATCGCGAGCTGCTGCTGCTCGCCGCCCGAAAGGGTGCCAGCCATTTGTCGACGACGCTCCTTCAGGATCGGGAAGTATTCGAACACCAGGTCGAGCCGCGATTGCCGCCGGGACGCCCCGATCAGCTCACCGACCACGAGGTTCTCCTGCACCGTCATGCGGGGGAACACATCGCGGCCCTGCGGGATATAACCGATGCCAAGACGCGCACGGTCGTCGGGCGAAAGCTGCGTGATGTCCCGTCCGCGATAGCGAATGCTTCCGGCCGAGGCGCGCAGGAGGCCGATCAGGCAACGCATCGTGGTGGTCTTGCCGACTCCGTTACGCCCGATCACGGCAACGATCTCGCGCTCGCCCACCGCAAGATCGATGCCGCGCAGGACCGGCGTCGCGCCATACCGCGCCGACAGGCCAGAGACCTCAAGCATCATGCGCGCTCCCGAGGTAGATCTCCTCGACACCGCGATTGGAGATGATGTCCTCGATCGTGCCGCGTGCGAACACCTGACCGAGATGCAGCACCGTCACGCTGGTGGCGATCTGGCGGACGAACGCCATGTCGTGCTCCACGACCAGCACCGTCGCGCCATCGGCGTTCAGGCGCTGGATCAGTTCGCCGGTGCGGAACGTCTCATCGGGCGAGAGGCCGGCGGTCGGTTCATCGAGCAGCAGCAGCCGCGGGCGCAAGGCCAGGGCCATGCCGATCTCCAGCCATTGCTGCTGGCCGTGCGCCAACTCGCCGGCGGGCCTTGACGCATCGACCTCGAGTCCAAGCAGCGACAGAAGACGCTCTTCCTCCGCCGGGATGCGATGCGCCTCGACATGATATTGCAATGCGATGTGCAGGTTCTGCCGGACCGACAGCGCCCGGAACACACTGGGCGCCTGCATCTTGATGCTCATGCCCCGGGCCACGCGGGCAAAGGCCGGCATTTTCGTGACGTCGGCACCCGCGAACAGGATCGAGCCGGCGCTCGGCGCATAGGTGCCAACGATCAACTTGAACAGCGTGCTCTTGCCGGCGCCGTTCGGGCCGATCAGGCAATGGATTTCCCGGTCCTCGATCGCGAGGTCGACGTCCTTCACGGCAAACAGGCCGCCGAAACTCTTGGAGACGCCGCGCGTCTGGACCAGGGCCGCCATCGGTCAGCGCTCCTGGAGTGACGGCTTCAGGGCCGCCCCGCCGCGCGCACGCCGGCGGGCTACCACGTTGGCCAGCGAAACGATAAGGCCGTCGGGCGCGATCAGGACCGTGCCCGCCAGAAGAACCCCCATCAGGATCAGCGCCCACTGTTCGCTGTAGATTGTCAGCGCCTGGAAGCCGGCAATCAGCAGCAGGGTCCCGATCAACGTCGCCGTCACATCCGAGCGTCCCGAGAACGCCACCCAGACGACCGGCATCGCCGCGGCCGGCAGGCCGACGCTGGACGGCGAGATGAACTGGCCCCAGGAGCAATAGAGGGCGCCGCTCAGCCCGCCGAGGACGCTGCCGATGACGAAAGTGACGAGCGAGTATCTGCGGACGTCATAGCCCAGCAATTCTGCGCGCAGCGGGTCTTCCCGGATCGCCACCAGGACATTGCCGAAGCGGGAGTTCACCAGCAGGCGCAACAGCAGGTAGACGACGATCAGCAACACCAGGACGAAGTAGTAGAAGGCCGTTCCCTCGAGATCGATGTCGCCGCCGAACCAGGGCAGCGCCAGCGGATCCATGCCTTGCATGCCGTTGAAGCCGTTGAGGCGGGCGGTGCCGATATGCCATTCGGGCCCGGCCGTCTGATTGAGGAAGAAGGCCAACGCCAATGTGACGGCAAATGTCACGATGCCGAAGAACATGCCGCCGATCCGACCGTAGATCATGAAGTAGCCGAGCAATGCCGCGGCCACGGCCGTCACCGCCAGGGCAGCCACCAGCGACGCCATCGCGCCACCGTTGGCGACGCCGAGATTGATCTCGATCACACCGTAGGCGTAGCCACCCACACCGAAGAAGAACGTCTGGCCGAACGACATCATGCCGTTGTAGCCCCACATCAGACAGAGCCCGAGCGCCATGAAAACCCAGCACAGGAAATATGCGGTGCTGCCCACGTCGTAGGAATCGACGAACAGCGGGTAGACGAGCGCTACCACAAGCACGGCGGCGGCGGCCGACCAGAAGGCGCGTCCTCGACCGAGCGTTTGCGGACCGTTGAGCAGGTTGGTCATGAGGATGTCAGCTCGTACGCCTGGTCAGCCAGCCCGAGAATCCGTCGGGAAGCACGCGGATGATCAGGACCACCGCAATCAGCAAGCCGATCTCGCCGACCACCTGCCCATACCAGGCATTCAATCCGGCGCGGATGACGCCGAGCGCGATTGCCGCCGGCCCGGTTCCCAGCAACACGTTGGCGCCGCCCACCACGACGGTGACGAAGGCCTCGACCAGGAAGCTTGCGCCCATCGTCGGGATCAGATTCATGGTCGGCGCATAGAGGGCGCCGCACAGCCCGGCAAGGCCGGTGCCGATGCCGAAGCTCACGGCATAAATGATGCCTTTGCGGACCCCGAGGGCCTGCGCCATCCCGGGATTCTGCATCGTCGCGCGCGCATGGACGCCGAAGCGGGTGCGCATGAAGAGCACGTAGACGAACCCGAGCACACACAATGATGCCGCGAACAGGACCATGCGGTAGCTGGAGAAGGAATACTCGCCGACGGAGAAGCTGTGCCCCGGCGTATCGATTCCCGGGAACGTCGACCCGAGCGCGATCAGGGTTCCCTGGGTGGCGACCAGGCTGATGCCCCAGGTCACCAGCAGCGAATCGAGCGGCCGGCTGTAGAGGGGACGGATGATCGTCACCTCGAGCAGCATGCCGATCAGACCGGCAACGACCGCGCCACAGGCTTGCGCCAGCGGCAGCGGCAGGCCGGCATGATACGCCGCGGACGTCACATAGACGCCGCACATGATGAACTCGCCATGTGCGAGGTTGATGACGCCCATCATACCGAAGATGATGGCAAGCCCCGCCGCGGAGAGGATCAAGAAAGCGAACACGTCCGCGAACTGATAGAAATCCGAAAACAAGTCCGCGACCATGACGATCCTCGTGTCGGCCGGAGATCACCGCTTGGGCGGCAGGTGGTCCGGCGTGTATTGCTCCTTGGGATTGGACTTCGTCAGGTCGCAACCGACCTGCCCCAGCCAGTAGGGCTGGATGACGCCGAAGTCCTTCACGATATGGACCTTGTTCTCCTTGTCGACCGAGAGCAAGCGCATGTGATGCGACGTGTGCTGGCTCTTCGGATCGATGACGATATGGCCCTCGGGTGCGTCGATGCCGGCATCGCCCTTGGCGATCACTTTGCGGATATCGTCCTTGTTCAACGACTTGGCCCGCTCGGCCAGCATCTTGTACATGTAAAGGGCGACATAGGCGTTGTAGCCCATGTCGTTGATGTAGGTCTCTTTGGGGAACTTGGCGCGCCAGCGCTTCTTGAAGTCCTCGGCAGCCGGCGTATCGAGCTCCTCGAACCAGTTCGCGGCCGCATACATGTTGGCCATCACCGGCGCCGGAAACTGCTTGTGCTCGAAGCCGAGCATGATCTTGATCGGGCTGCCCATCGGAATGTCGAGATGCGCCGCGGACGCCTGCGGGAAGAACGAGTTCTGGGCAGCACCGACATTCAGCATGTAGAGCCAGTCGGGCTTGGCCTTCTGGATATTCTGGATCGTCTGGGCGAATTGCGAGACGCCGAGCGGGATGAACTCCTCGCCCACGACCTGACCGCCCAGGGGCTTCAGCAGCGTGCGGCCCCACTCGGCCGAGAGATGGCCGAAATTATAGTCAGCCGCCACGGTATAGACGCGCTTGCCGAACTTCTCGACCATCCACGGGATCAGGGTCGAGAGCTGCTGCTCGGGCACTGCACCGACGCTGATCATGCTGGCGTCACACACGCCGCCTTCGTACTGGTTGGTGTATATGTAAAGCGTGTTGGTGCGATCGACGATCGGCCGTATTGCTTCGCGCGAGGCCGAGGTGATGCCGCCGATGAGCAGATCGACCTTCTCCTTCTGCAGCATTCGACGGGCGAATTCCTGGTAACGGGCATTGTCGCCCTGCGGATCGAGTTGCATCAGCTCGATCTGCCGCCCCAGGATGCCGCCCTTGCCGTTGATTTCCTCAACAGCAAGCTGCGAGCCGTGCAGCTTCGGGATGCCGAAGACGGCAAGATCGCCCGAGATATCCTCGAGCAGCCCGATCTTGATCGGCTTGGTGTCGGCGTGGGCCCGCTCGCTGTCGATAATGTTGAACAGCGGCAGCGCCGCCGCTCCGGCCAAAAGTGTTCGCCTCTTCATGTGAAGTCCCTCCTCGTTTTCGCTTCGGCAACCGAACCGGCGGCATCAATTGAGAGCGGGGTGCCTCCGATGCCAGTCGGTTGCCTGTTGATAGGCGTGGCCGGCGCGGCACAGCATCTCCTCGGCGAAATGGGCCGAGACGAACTGGAAGGCAAGCGGCGTGCCATGTTCGGTGAAAGCGCAGGGCAGCGTGATGGTCGGACTGCCTGTCATGTCGAACGGACAGGTGAAGCGCAACAGCGCCTGCACAAGCGATGGGTCTTCCCCCAGCCGCGCCATCATCGCGTTGGTCGGCGACGCGAAGGGTTGCGCCGGCACGACAAGCAGGTCGATCGACTCGAAAAGCTTGGCAACGCGGCCGCGGAAATCGTTCCGGCGCAGTATGATCTGCTGATAGTCGAGCCCTGACAGGGCGCGGCCGGTATCGATGAGCCCGGCCAGCGCCGGCCCATATTCGGATTTGCGCTGAGGATAGGTCGCCAGATGCGCGATGGCGGTTTCCACCGCGCAGTTGGGAATCCAGTCCACGATGATCTGCTCCGCATCGGGGAAGCGCACCGGCCGAACGTCAGCGCCCAGTCCTTCGATGACCTTCAACGCCGCGTCGACCGAGCGCACGACGGCAGCATCGCTGCTCTTGGCATTCCAGTCAGCGTCGACGCCGACTCGTACACCTTTCAGGCCGCGCCGGATGCCGGCCAGATAGTTGGGGACCAATTCCTGGCTGGCCGTTGGATCGTTGTCGTCGGGGCCGGCAATAGCGCCAAGCAGAGCGGCACAGTCCGCAGCGCTGCGTGCCATCGGGCCAATATGGTCGAGGGTGGCCGCCAGTTCGAAGACGCCGTAACGACTGACGCGCCCCCATGTCGGCTTCAGCCCTGTCACACCGTTCGCCGCCGAAGGAAAGCGGATCGAACCGCCGGTGTCCGAACCCAGCGAGCCGTAGCAAAGCCCGGCCGCAGTCGCGACACCCGAACCGCTCGACGATGCACCAGACCAGTGATCGGCATTCCAGGGATTCACCGGCGGCGTGATCTTCGGATGGTGATCGGCGTATGCCGCCTCCGTCAGCTGCAGCTTGCCCAGAAGCACGGCGCCGGCATCACGCAACCGACGAACCACTGTCGCATCCTCTTTGGGGCGAAAGTCGCGATAGATCGTCATGCCGGCCGCAGTGGGAATGCCCTTGGTCCAACACAAATCCTTCACCGCGATCGGCACACCATGAAGCGGTCCTCTGATATTGCCCTTGAGGATTTCCGCTTCCGCGGCACGCGCTTGCTCCAATGCCAGATCGGCCGTCACCAGAGCATAGCTGCACAGGCGTCGATCCAACGCCGCGATCCGGTCGAGCTGCGCACGGGTCGCTTCGACGGACGAGATCTCTTTTGCATGAAGTCGGCGACCGAGCTCCATGAGCTCCAGGTCGTGCAGGCCCGCTTGCGACATGCCAACCTCCTCTCAAGTCCAAAACCGCGCTTCCGGATATCGCTTGGCGATCCGAAAACACCATCAACTTCAATGGTTTATTCTGAAATATTTCCCTTTTCAACAATAATCAGCAGAGCGGCTGCACTGCGGCTCTCCGGCTCGCAGATCAGATCGACTCGGTCGGTCTGATCCGCGCGCCGCGTCACGTCACCCCATGATCGGGAGGCTGAGCGGCACCAGTTCGTCGGCCGTCCGCTTGCGATAGTCGCGGCCAGGCGACGTGGCCATCATGCCCTTCTGGCGTTCGGTCAGCCGCTCGCCGGCGGCGCGGTGGTCGAGCGTCGTCACCTTGCCATCGGCGACGACCTGCCGACCGGCAACGAAGACGTCCTTCACGGCGCGATCGGCGGCATGGAAGATCAGCGAACGCAGTGGATCGCGTGCCGGCATCATGTCGGGATGATGCAGGTCCACCAGCACGATATCGGCCCTGGCGCCGGGCGCAAGGCGACCAATGTCGTCGCGCATCAACGCCTTGGCGCCGCCAACCGTCGCAGCATGGAAGAGCATGCCCGTCGAAACGTCGTTCAGGTTGCGCGAGGCGATGCGGGCAAAGGTGCCGGCCTTGCGAATCTCCTCCAGCATGTTGTGCGGCGTCGTGTCGGTGCCGAGGCCCATGTTCACCCCGGCACGCACATAGTCGCCGAAGCTCTCCATGATGTGGCCATAGCGCGCGAACGGCGTCGGACAATGCGCCACCGAGCAGCCGCTCTCGGCGAGGATCGAGAGATCGTCCTTGGTCCACCAGCGAATCCAGGAATGGGTGTCGAGGAAGAGCGCATGGCCGAGGATCGTGTTGGGCCCGAGGATGCCGATATCCCTGGCATGGCGGATCGGCGTCGTGCCGTGCCGGCGAATCATCTCGTGGACTTCCATCACGCCCTGCGAGGTATGGAGCGTGAAGGGAATGGCGCGGTCCTTCGCCGCCGCGTAGCTGTCGCGCAGAAGTTCGTCCGAACAGTTCTCGATCTGCATCGGCGAGACGACGCCCGACAGCCGCTTCGACGGATGGCTGGACAGCTTGTCGATGAAAGCGAGCGCGCCCTCGAGGCCCTTCTTGCCGCGCGCCTCGTCCCAGTTGAAGCCCAGCTGGTGATCGTTCTCGAGCTTCCACCGCGCCGACGCAAAGCCCGGCGCGAGGAAGCCGCGCATGCCGCTCTTGGCGAAGATATCGACCCAGCCGGGATAGATTCCCGAGATGTCGCAAAGAGATGTCACGCCGCTCTTCAGGAGCTCGCACAAGGCGACTTCGAGGCAGGCTTGCTGCAGCTCGGGATCGGACGTGTCGAATGCCTGGCTGCGCTCGTAGAGCCCGCTCATATACATGTTGGAGACGCCGTGCTCCTCGCGGATGCCGCGGTAGGCCGGCTCATGGCCGGGATGCGAATGGATGTCGACGAGCCCGGGCATCACCAGAAGGCCCTTGCCGTCGATGACGGTGTCGGCCTTGCCACGAAAATCCGGGCCGGCGTGGACGATCGAATCGTCTGTAAAGGCCAGATCCACGTTGCGTCGATAGCCGTGCTGTTTGCCGGCGGCGTCCCAGGCAACGATCCAGTCGGCGTTCTTGATCAAAGTGGTGCTCATTGCGGCCTCTTTTCAGAAAGCGGGGAATTCACCGGCGCGCGGACGTGGCAGGCGACGAAATGGCCGGGCCGGGCCTCGACCATGGGCGGCGCCTCGACCCGGCAGCGTGCCTCGGCGAGCGGGCAGCGGCTATGGAAATGGCATCCCGGCGGCGGCCGCATCGGGCTCGGCACTTCGCCGGCGAGAACCTCCGTGCCGCTGCGGGCGGCGGGATCGGGCAGCGGCACCGAATTGAGCAGGGCCTCGGTATAGGGGTGCAATGGCGCGCTGAAGAGAGAGCGTTGCGGCGCCAGCTCGACGATGCGCCCGAGATACATCACCGCGACGCGATGGCTAATGTGCTGCACCACGGCGAGGTCGTGGGCGATGAAGAGATAGGCAAGACCGAACTCTTGCTGCAAATCCATCATCAGGTTGATGACCTGCGCCTGCACCGACACGTCGAGCGCCGAGACGGGCTCGTCGGCAACGATCAGGCTCGGCCCGACGGCGAGCCCGCGCGCGATCCCCAGCCGCTGGCGCTGGCCACCCGAGAATTCGTGCGGGTACTTGTCCATCTGGGCAGAATGCAGGCCGACGCGCGCGAACAGCGTCGCCACGCGGTCGGCGAGCTCGCGTCCGCGCAGGCCGGCGAAATTCTCCAGCGCCTCGCCGACGATGGTCCCCGCCCGCAGCCGCGGATTGAGCGACGCATACGGGTCCTGGAAGACGAACTGGATCTCGCGCCGGAACGGCCGCATCTGACGGGGCGACAGACCCGAGACCTTTCTGTCGCGAAGATGGATCGTTCCCGTATCGGGCCGGATCAGGCCGACAATCATGCGGGCCAGTGTCGACTTTCCACAGCCAGACTCGCCCACGATGCCCAGCGTCTCGCCGGCGCGGAGCGTAAACGAGACACCATCGACGGCGTGCACGAACGCCTTGGCACGCCCGAGCACGCCACCGCGGACCGGAAAGCGCTTGACCAGCTTCTCGACCCGAAGCAACGGCTTCTCCGAGTCCGGCATGCTCCTCGCGCTTTCACTAGCCACGGGCCGCCTCCCGGGCGCGGTCGGAATGCCAGCAGGCCGCGAGATGGTCGGATTGCTTGGCTTCGAGCGGCGGGTCTTCCCGGCGGCAGCGGTCGCTGGCAAGCGGGCAACGCGGCGCGAACCTGCAGCCGACGATCGCCTGATCGAGGACGGGAACGACACCTTCGATCTCGGCAAGACGCTGGTGCGGCACCGTCCCTGTCCGGTCGATGCGGGGCACGGAACCCAGCAACCCGACTGTATAGGGATGCTGGGGATGCGCGAAAATACGCGCGACCGGCGCCTCTTCGACCTTGCGGCCGGCATACATGACGATCACCCGGTCGGCCGTCTGGGCGATGACGCCGAGATCGTGCGTGATCATGATGATCGAGGTGCCGAATTCGCGCCGCAGATCGAGCAGCAGACTCAGGATCTGCGCCTGGATGGTGACGTCGAGCGCTGTCGTCGGCTCGTCGGCCACAAGCACGGCGGGCCGGCACGCGAGCGCCATCGCGATCATGACCCGCTGACGCATGCCGCCCGAGAGCTGATGCGGATATTCCTGGGCCCGCCGTTCGGGCTCCGGGATGCGCACATGGCCCAACAGCTCGACAGCCCGCGCGTGCGCTGCCCTGCGCGAAAGGCCCTGGTGCAGGATCAGGGGCTCGGCGATCTGCTTGACGACGCGCATCACCGGATCGAGCGAGGTCATCGGCTCCTGGAACACCATCGAGATGTCGTTGCCGCGAACGGAGCGCATCTCCTTCTCCGGCAGGCCCACGAGTTCTCGCCCGCCCAGCCGGACGCTGCCCTCGACCTGCCCCGGCGGGTTCGGCACCAGGCCCATGATCGAGAGCGCCGTCATGCTCTTGCCGCAACCCGACTCGCCCACGATGCCCAGGATCTCGCCCTTGTCGAGAGTCCAGCTAACGCCGTCGACGGCGTTAATGGCGCCATCCAGCGTACGGAAGGACGTGCGCAGCCCTTCGATGGCGAGCAGAGGTTCGGTCATAGTCGCCGCGCGAAGCGGGGATCGAGCAGATCCCGCAGACTGTCGCCCAGGAGGTTGATGGCGAGCACGGTCAGGGACAGCATGAAGCCTGGCGCCAGGATGATCCACGGCGCCAGCACGAAGTAGGCACGTCCCTCGGCCATGATGTTGCCCCAGCTTGGAATCTCCGGCGGGGTCCCTGCACCCAGGAACGACAGGAGCGATTCGAACAGGATGGCTGCGGCGCAGACATAGGTCGCCTGCACCGACAGGGGCGCAAGGGTGTTGGGCAGGATGTGGCGGAACAGGATCCGGCCGACGCGGCTGCCCGAGACGACCGCCGCCTCGATATAGGCCTGTTCGCGGATCGACAGCACGACGCCGCGCACCAGGCGTACAACGCGCGGAATCTCGACAATCGAGATCGCAGCGACGACGGTCATGATGCTTGCCGGCATGAACGCCATGAAGGCAATAGCGAGCAGGATGGCGGGGATCGACATCAACCCGTCCATGACGCGCATGAGGATAGCGTCGGCAGCGCGATTGTAGCCGCTCACGAGGCCGATCAGCAGCCCGATCGACGTCGTCAGCAGCGCCACGGTGATGCCAATCAGCAGCGAGATGCGGCCGCCATAGATCGTGCGGCTCCAGAGGTCGCGCCCGACCACATCGGTCCCCAGGGCATGCGCCACGGACGGCGGCTTCAGGCGGGCGAGCGGATCGATGAGGATCGGATCGTAGTGTGTAAGCCGCGGGGCAAACACCGTGCCAAGGACGACGAGCGCCAGGATGACAAGCCCGAGCGTCATGCTCGGGTTGCGGCGCGCATGCCACAACAGACCACGATGCCTGGAGAGGTGCGTTCCTTGTCCTGATGCTGCGACAGTATCGGTCATGGCGGGCGTCTCAATAACGAATGCGCGGATCGACGACCACGTAGAGGAGGTCGATGGCGAGGTTCACGAACACGTAGGTGACGGAGAAGATCAGGAGCACGGCCTGGATCACGGGGTAGTCGCGCTGAAGGATCGCATCGACCACCAGCCGGCCGAGCCCCGGGATGGCAAAGACGCTCTCCGTCACGACGACGCCGCCCAGCAGGATCGCCACGCCGGCGCCGATGATCGTCACGATCGGCACTGCGGCGTTGGGAAGCGCGTGACTGAACAGGAGCTGGCGGACAGACAGGCCCTTGGCGCGCGCCGTGCGGATGTGATCCTGGCTCAGCACTTCGAGCACGCTCGCCCGCGTGATCCGCGCGATCAGCGCCATGAAGCTCATGCCAAGGGCAAGGCTTGGCAGGACGAGGTGGCGCAGGAACGGCCAGAAGCCGTCCTCGAGCGGCCTATATCCCTGAATAGGCAATATCTTGAGATCGACCGCAAACAAATAGATGAGGATGTAGCCGACGACGAAGACGGGAAAGGAGAAGCCCAGGACCGCGAAGCTCATGAGCATTCGGTCGATCCACGATCCGGCGCGCCAGGCTGCGAGAACGCCGATAGGCACGGCCAGCGCGACCGTGACGATCGTGGTCGTGATCGTGAGCGCGACCGTCGGCTGCAGCCGCTGCAGGATCAGCTGTCCGACCGGCTGGTTCGAGAAGATGGAAGTGCCGAAATTGCCGTGCAGCGTGTTGGTAAGCCAGAGCACGAACTGGTCGCGAAACGGCAGGTCGAGACCGAGCTTGGCCCGGATGTCCAGGATCTGCTGCGGAGTGGCCTGGTCGCCGGCGATCACCGCCGCCGGATCACCGGGCGCCACATGCAGGATCGCAAACACGACCACGGCCACGGTGGCGAGCACCGGAGCGGTCGCAAGCATGCGTCGGATGATGAGGGTCCACATGGTCCTCTCGCACGATGAGGCGCGTGGGACGTGCACGATCCGGAAGACTCGCCTCCCCTGGACCGCGCGCATCCCGCGCGCTCATGGTCACGCCTTCTTCTGGATGTTCCAGTAGAACAGCGCGGGTCCCCGAATGATGCCGGACAATTCCTTGCGGTAGATGATGGCCGGCCGATACATCCCGAGCGGCACATAGGTCACGCTCTCCAAGTGAACGGCCTGCAGCTTGTCGATCAGCTCATGCTGTTTCTTGGGATCGGTTTCGAGCGCCCATTGCCGGCCGAGATCGACCACGCGCTGGTCGCAGGGCCAGCCGTACCACGCCTGCTCGCAGTTCTTCGCGAAATTGTTGACCAGCGGGTTGGCGATGCCGGTACTCGTTGCGTTGGTGATGAAGGTGTTCCAGCCGCCTTGCGCCGGCGGCGCCTTCGAGGCGCGTCTCTGCACCAGCGTCGACCAGTCCATCGCCTGGACCTCGACGTTGAAGCCCAGCCGCCGCAGCGTCTGCGCACCGATCAGGGCCGCTTTGTGCAGGTCGTTGTCGGTCGGGTCCATCAGGACGACCTTGGCTCCCTCCGCGCCGGCGGCCTTGATCATCGCCTTGGCTTTCTCGATGTTCGGGTTGAGCAGCGGCTCGGTGCCTGCCTTGGATTCGTTCGGAAGCCCGCAACCGAACATCGCGGCGCAGGTCTCGTACCGCTTTTTGTCGCCGGCCATCGTCGCGAGATATTCTTCCTGCTTGGTTCCCCACAGCAGCGCCTCGCGCACCTCCTTCTTGTCAAAGGGAGGATGCAAATGGTTCAACACCATGAAGAGCACGTATCCATGGGGATCGTTGGGCGTGATCACGACGTCCGGGTTGCCCTCGACCATCTTGAGCAGATCGGTCGCAGGTGACTCGTGCAGGTCGATCTCGCCAGAGGCCAGCGCGGCCATCGCGACGCCGGCGTCGGGCATGTAGACCGACTCGACCCGATTGACATAGACGACCTTGCCGCCAGCGGCCTGGCTCGCCGGCTCCTTGCGCGGCACATAATCCTCGAACTTTTCGTACACGACCTTGCTGCCGGGCACCCATTCCTTGGCGGCGAACCGGAAAGGCCCGGAGCCGATCACCTCGGTGATCTGCGTGTTCGGATCGGTCTTGGCGAGACGTTCCGGCATCATGAACGGCACGTTGCTGTCGATCTTCGCCAACGCCTCGATGACAAAGCCGATCGGCTGCTTGAGCACGAGCTTGAACGTCCTCTCGTCGACGGTATCGAGCGACGCCGTGAAACTCATCAGCGCCTGGCCCATGCCGTCCCGCGCCGCCCAGCGCCGGATCGACGCGACGCAGTCGGCCGAGGTGACCTTGCCGCCGTCGTGCCACTTGAGGCCGGGACGCAGGCTAAAGGTATAGGTGAGCTTGTCGGAGCTGATCTCCCAGGTATCCACCATCTGCGGCTGGGGTTGGTTCTTCTCATCGAGCGAGAACAGCGTGTCCCAGACCATGTAGCCGTGGTTGCGTGTGATATAGGCCGTGGTCCAGATCGGATCGACGACCTTGAGATTGCCGATCGGCACCGACCGGATCACCGACTTACTGGACGGGGCCGCCCGCCCGGTACGGCCGATGCTGAACAGCGACACCCCGGCCGCCACGCCGGCTGCCGAGGTCATGAGACCTCTTCGCGTGAACCTTCCCATTCTACCCTCCCTGACCGATGTTGTTGCCGCCGGCGGCTCGTCGCGATGCCGGACAACAGGCACTCATGATGCTGCAGCTGCTCGATGGTCGCGCGCCGTCGGCCGCCAGCCGCGCGGCCGTTCCGGCTCGAGGTCGGGCCGCTCGGCGAAGAGGCGCGTCCAGGCCGCCTCGGCGACGCGCTGCGCTTCATCGATCGTCGCCGCCTCGTCCATCGTCAACACGCGGTCCTCGCGCATCAGCCAGCGTCCGTCGACCATGACATCCGTCACATCCTGGGCCTGCCCCTGATGGACGAAGGTCGACACGACCCGCAGGTGCGGCACGAGCGGCGCGCGGCGCAGATCGACCATGATGAGATCCGCCCGCTTGCCGACTTCCAGCGAGCCGCCGTCGGGAATGCCCATGAGGCGGTAGCCGTTCGCTGTCGCCCAGCGCAAGACCTGCTCGGGCGTCGGCTTGCGGCCGTCGCTGCGGCGGACCCGTTCCATGAACAGGGCCGTCCGCATGGCCTCGACCATGTCTTCGGACATGTTGTCGGTGCCGATCCCGATGGTGGCGCCTTGACGCTCGAGGTCGTCGATTCGCGGGCTGAGACCGCGGCGCGCGGCAATGGTCGAGTTGAATGCGACACCGGCGCCTGCCTTGCCGAGCAGCGCCTCTTCCTCCGGCGACATGCAGCGGCAATGGGCACAGATCAGCCGATCGTTCAGGAAGCCCAGGTCGGCAAGATATTCGGTGGGCTTGCGTCCACGCACCGTTTCCACGGCCGTCACCTCGCCCCAGAACTGGTTCAGGTGCACCGTGGAGACGCAGTCCAGCCGGTTCTGCAGGGCCCGCAGCCGGCGCAGCAGGTCGGGCGAGCACATGTCGGGCGCCCAGGCCGACACACCGACGGTGATGCGACCGCCGGCGGCGCCGTTCCACTTGGCGTGAAGCGCCTCGATGCGCTTGACGCACTGGTCGCCGAGCGAGGCATTGACCTCGAAGCCACCCTGATCACCGATGCTGCCCTTGGCCTTGTCCCAGGCGTGCTCGCAGAGCAGCAGGCGCAGCCCCGTATCGGCGATCGCCTGGGCGTAAACGTCGACGTTGCCGCCGTCCTCGAGCACGGCCGTCGTCCCGCTGCGGATGGCTTCGAGAGCGGCGAGCCGCACCATAGCGGCCTTCTCCTCGGGCGTGAGTTCCGGCGTCGGAATCGCCGACAGCCCGCTGGTGAAGGGCGGCTGATTGGGCGGCGACAGATCCTCGTAGATGCCCTTGGCGATGATCAGCGGGAAGTGCGTATGGATATTGGCAAAGCCCGGCAGCACCGCCTTGCCGTCGGCATCGACGGAGTCCGCGCCCGGGAAGCGCGCAACCACCTCCTCCGACGGGCCGATCGCCGCGATCCAGCCGCCTTCGATCGCGAGGGCGGCGTCATAGTGGATGGCGTCGTTGGCATCGACCGTCACGACCGTGGCGTTGCGTATCACGATTGCCATATCGCCCGTCCCCTCCCCCTTCGCCGCCGTGTGCCGCAAGATGATGCGATTGCGCTGAACTCGGCTCCCGGCTTAGATAGACTTGTCGTTCATCATCAATGATGATCGACTCTATCGCGGCCTGATCGAGTGTCAAGCCGGCGCCGCTCCGGCCTCGGCCGCCGCGATTCTTGTTGGGAGTGCGCATGGGGAGAACGGACGACAAGACCCGCATGGAGCTGATTGCGCTTGGCTTGCTTGCGCAGTCGGATGAGCCAACGGGCGCGCGACGCCTCGCAGAGATCTACCGCCGCGAGAAGATCGACGTTGCGGAAGCAACTGCAGGACGCTACCTGCGCTCGCTCGACGAAATGGGACTGACGCAGACCGTTGGCGTGCGCGGCCGGGTGCTGACCGATGCCGGCCGCCGCCGGCTGAGGCAGCTGCTCTCCCAACAACAGATCGACGCGCAGAGCGCTCTGGTGGCCGCAGCCGCGGATGTGCGCAGCCTCGACGAGCTCATCGATCTTCTTCATGTGCGCCGTGCCATCGAGGCCGAGGCGGCGCGACTTGCGGCGATCCGGGCGACCGATGCCGAAATCGAGCGGCTCGAGACGGTCGCCGCCACGCACACGGACTGCTTCGAGACGTGCGACCGGATCGAGCAGTCTCACAACTTCCATCTGCTGCTCGCCCAAGCGTCGCACAATCGCATGCTGTCGGCGATCGTCGAGCTGCTGCTCGACCCGGGCAACGACGAGCTTGCCGTCCTGCTGGATCGCATCGCCGTCGACGCCGGCGTCATCAGCGGCATGGTTTCGGCCCACGCCAAGATTGCAGCCGCGCTGCGCCGCCGCGAGGCTGACAAGGTCGAGCGGCTTGCGCGCGAGCATATCGAGATGATGATCTCGACAGCCAACCAGCATCGGAAGAACCAGCTGTCGCGCAGGCCTCCCCGCTCCGCCCGCAAATCCGCCAATTGATCGCCATGGAGGCGTGCGCCCTGTCCCAGTCGCGCACGGTTGACCCGGCAGCCGATCCAGCATAGGTTCCGCGCCCTTTTCGACAACTGGCGGACGGGCCGCCCCATGCTCCAGATCCTCGTCGAGGCGCTGGCCAAGACCTATCGCGTCGCCGAGCGTGCGCCGGGCCTCGCGGGTGCAGTGCGCGGTCTCGTGCGCCGACGCTGGCGAGAGGTCCACGCCCTGGTCGACGTCTCGTTCAGCCTCGAGGCCGGCGAGTTGCTGGCCTTCATCGGCCCCAACGGCGCGGGCAAGTCCACGACCGTGAAGATCCTCTCGGGCATCCTGCGGCCAACGAGCGGCCGGGTCGAGGTGGGCGGCCTCGTGCCCTACGAGGAGCGCGTGAAACACGTGGCGCGCATTGGCGTGGTGTTCGGCCAGCGCAGCCAGCTCTGGTGGGACCTGCCGGTGCTCGACGGTTTCGATCTGCTGGCCGATATCTACCGCGTGGCGCCCGCTCGCTATCGGCGCCGGCGCGACGAGCTCGTCGCCATGCTGCGGCTCGAACCGCTGCTCGACCAGCCGGTGCGCCAGCTCTCGCTCGGTCAGCGTATGCGGGCGGAATTCGCCGCGGCCCTGCTGCACGATCCCGCAATCCTGTTCCTCGACGAGCCGACGATCGGGCTCGATGCGCCATCGAAGCTCGCCGTGCGCGAGTTCGTGCGGCGGCTCAACCGTGAGCAGGGCGTGACCGTACTGCTCACGACCCACGACATGCACGATGTCGAGGCGCTGGCCGAGCGCGTCGTCGTCATCGGCCAGGGCCGCCTGCTGGCCGACAGCCCGTTCGCGAGCCTGCGCGCCGGCGTTCTTGCCGAACGCCGGCTCTGCATCGACTTCGCCGGCCCTGCGCCTGCGCTCGAGATGGACGGCGTCACGGTCCGGGCGCGCACCGATCGGGCGCTCGAACTCGCCTTCAATCCGGTAGACATCCCGACGCCGAAATTGATCGCCGCCATCACCGCGAAACACGCTGTCGAAGACATCCATGTTGACGAGCCCGCCATCGAGGAGGTGATCGCGCGTTTCTACGACCTGCACGACGCGCACGAGGCGTGACGTTGCAAGAAATATGCCCTTACCTCGCGGCCTTCCGCGCACGCTTCCAGCTCATGCTGCAGTATCGCGCCGCGGCATTGGCGGGCTTTGCCACGCAGTGCTGGTGGGGCGCCATCCGGATCATGGTCTTCGCCGCCTTCTATGGCGTCCATGCTTCGGCGGCGCCGATCAGCCTCGCCGACGCCGTCACCTATGTCTGGCTCGGCCAGGCGTTGCTGGCGCTGCTGCCATGGGTGGCCGACCCGGAGATCGGCCAGGCAGTGCGCACCGGCGGCGTCGGCTACGACCGCCTGCGCCCGCTCGACGCCTACGGTTACTGGTTTGCACGCACCCTGGGATGGATGCTCGCGCGCGCCTTGCCGCGCGCGGCCCTGATGGCATTGGTCGCGGGCATTGTCCTACCGCTAGTGGGCCTGGGTGCCTGGGCATGGCGACCGCCGTCCGGCCTGGCGGCGGCGTTGCTGTTCATCCCCGCCTTCGCGCTCATGACGGCGCTCGCGGCAGCCATCCTGATGCTGGCGAACGTCATCGTGGCCGCGAGCCTCAACGAGCGCGGGGTGAACGCCGTCCTGACACCGCTGGTGATCGTCTTTTCCGGCTCGCTACTGCCACTCGACTTCTTTCCCGATGCCATGCGGCCGTTCCTGCACGTGCAGCCGTTCGCCGGCCTCGTCGATATCCCGTTCCGCATCTACTTCGCCGATCTGCACGGCAGCGCGGCCCTGCAGGGCCTGGCCCTGCAGGCAGGCTGGACCCTGGTGTTGGTGGGCCTCGGCCGCCTGGCCATGGAGCGCATGATGCGCCGGCTCGAGATGCAGGGTGGGTGACCGATGAACGGGCTCGCCCTCTACGGTCGTTACGTTGCCGCCTCGCTGCGTGCCCAAGCCCAGTATCCAGCGGCGACCTTGATGCTGACCGCCGGCCATTGCGCGGCCACGGCGGTCGAGATCCTGGGTGTGTTCGCGCTGTTCGATCGCTTCGGGCCGGTCGGCGGCTGGTCGTTTGGCGAAGCGGCCGTGTTCTATGCGCTGGTCAATATCGCGTTCTCGATCGCCGACCTGCTCACGCGCGGCTTCGAGGTGTTCGGCACCGACTTCGTGCGCACCGGCGCCTTCGACCGGGTGCTGCTGCGACCGCGCGCGGCCGCCCTGCAAATCGCCGGCCATGAGGTCCGGCTGTCGCGACTGGGACGGCTCGCGCAGGCCCTCGCAGTACTGATCGTCGCAAGCCGGCTCGCCCCGATCGACTGGGATCCCGCCACGGTCGCGATCGCGGTGTGGACCGTGGCCGGCGGCGTGGCGCTGTTCGTCGCGATCCTGGTGCTGCAGGCCACCCTTGCCGTCTGGACCGTCGAAAGCCTGGAGATCGTGAACGTCCTCACCTATGGCGGCGTTCAGGCGGCACAGTATCCGTTCAACATCTACGCGGCCTGGTTTCGGCGCCTGCTCACCTTCGGCGTGCCGCTTGCCTGTGTGGCTTACTATCCGGTACTCGCCATCCTGAAGCGGTCGGATCCGCTCGGCGCTCCGGACTGGCTGCTGCCGATCGCGCCGCTCGCCGGTTTCGCATTCCTTGCCCTGTCGTTCCTCGCCTGGCGTGCCGGCATGACGCGTTACGCCTCCACGGGCAGCTGATCGGCATCGGATCAGGGCCTACGCGCCACCACCTTCCGGCCGAACCGCTCGACCGAGCGGGCGCGCACTTTCTCCGCCTCGATCTCTCGATCGCGCGGCGGCGCCGTCGTGACCAGCGAATCGATCAACTCTCACGCCGCTCTGGTCACCGTATCGACAGCGCGGTCGAAGGCCTCCTCGTTGGCCCTGGACGGCCGGTTGAAGCCGCTCAGCTTGCGCACGAATTGCAGCGACGAGGCGCGGATCTCCTCGTCCGTGGCCGGCGGCTCGAAGTTGTAGAGGTTCCGGATGTTGCGGCACATGAAGGAACTCCTCTGACAGCCCGTGTTCGGACGATGCTGACACGCGGCCGGCAGACAGATCAACCGAAGTGCGCCAAAATCAAAAAGCCGCCCGGAAACCGGACGGCTTTTTGAGTGGTCGCGGGGCCCGCAACCACTCGGGCCGACAATCGTTGCCGCGCCGTAGAAAAAAGTGCGCCTCGCGCCTGCAGCTCGAACTCTACGGCGCCTCGTCGCGTATCCGATCCAGCATCCGCTCGGCGATCTCACGCTCGCCCGAAACGACGAGATCGGCGCCCAGCTTATCCAGATGCGCCACGGCCGCATCCGAGTGCGCGCGCGCCAGGATCTCAAGCGAAGGATTGCCGACACGCGCCTGCTCGACGACCTGGCCGGCCTCGAAAGCCTCTGGAATGGTCACGACGAGGCGCCGTGCCGCCGCCACATTGGCGGCGGAGAGGACATCCGGTGCCGCCGCATTGCCGACAATCACCTCTGCACCATCGCGCTGCGCCTGTTCGACAGCCCGCTGGCCGGTCTCGACAACGACGAAGGCGTCGCCGGCGCCCGCCAGGGTGGCCCCGATATGCGAGCCCACACGCCCGTAGCCCACCAGCACGGTATGTCCTGCGAGGGTGGTCGGCACGATGCTCGGCATCTGCTGGGATTTCCCCGGCCGCTCCACCGGGCTCAGCCTTTCCGCGAGCCCGAAGATTATGGGATTGAGGACGATGGAAACGATGGCGCCGGCCAGCACGAGGTCCCGTGCCTCGGGGGGCACGAGGGCGAGCGATATGCCGAGGCCGATCAGGATGAACGAGAATTCGCCGATCTGCGCGAGGCTGGCGGAGATCGTCAGCGCTGTCGCATTGGGATGGCCGAAGGCACGCACGATCAGCCAAGCCGCAGCCGACTTCCCGAGCACAATGATGGCTACCGTGCCCGCCACTGCCAGCGGTGCCTCCACGAAGACGACGGGATTGAGAAGCATGCCGACCGATACGAAGAACAGGACGGCAAAGGCATCGCGCAGCGGCATTGCCTCCTCGGTCGCCCGCTGGCTGAGCTCGCTCTCTCCCATCACCACACCGGCAAAGAAGGCTCCGAGCGCAAAGGAAACGTCAAAGAGCTTGGCCGCCCCGAAGGCGACACCGAGCGCGATGGCATAGACGGCCAGCCGGAAGAGCTCGCGCGAGCCGGTATGCGCGACATGGTGCATGAGCCACGGGATGAGGCGACGACCGACGAGCAGCATCAAGCCCATGAAGACCGAGACCTTGGCCAAGGTCACGAGCATCAGGAAGACAATGCGGCTCGCCGGGACCCCGTCGCCGGACGCGATGACGGCCACCGCCGGCACCAGGACCAGCGCGAGCACCATCGCCAGATCCTCGACGACCAGCCACCCTACGGCGATGCGGCCGCGATCGGTGTCGAGCATGTGCCGGTCCTGCAGCGCCCGAACCAGCACCACCGTGCTCGCCACCGAGAGCGCCAGCCCGAACACGAGCCCGGCTGGAACCGGCCAGCCCAGCAGATGGGCGAGCCCGGCTCCCATTGCGGTCGCCACGACGATCTGGCCAAGGGCGCCAGGGACCGCGATGCGGGCCACCGACAGCAGGTCCTTCAGCGAGAAGTGCAGCCCGACGCCGAACATCAGCAGGATCACGCCGATCTCCGCCAGCTCCGCGGCCAGCGGAAGGTCGGCAGTGAAGCCCGGCGTGAACGGCCCAGCGACCACACCCGCCAGCAAATAGCCCACGATCGGCTGAACCCGCAGCCGATGCGCGAGGAGTCCGAACACAAAGGCGAGCATCAGGCCCGCGGCGATCGTGGCTATGAGGGGCGTCTGATGCTCGGACATTGCGTTTGCTTCTTCCCAGATGAGGTGAATCGGATCGAGCCGATCACGATGCCGCACCATCCAGCTCGACGGCGTCCGCCCGGCGGTTCGGACCAACCTGCGCCGGCCGCAGGCGCCCTTCGCCAAGGAACAGCAAGATGGGCGCGGCAATGAAGATCGACGAACCCGCCCCGACCACGATCCCGAAGACCATGGCGATGGCGAAGTTGTCAACGGCGGTGCCTCCGGCGGGTGCCACGGACAGTCGCGCGGTCGGCAAGGGGGAGAGTCTCACGATTCCAGCGGACTCGTCCATTCTCCAACCACACGCCACCCAAGGGAGAGCGAGAATAGCGGGCTATGGCTTGATCCGGCGCGCCGATGCTGTTTGTGCTTCAACAGATCCGGCCCCTCCAGTCAGCGCTCTGCGTCTGCCCTCGTTGAGCTGGCGCAAACTACATCGGGACTTGGAAGACCGACTACCCGACGCGCCCTCCCAGGCGGGACTTTTCAGGCGGCAGACATCGTTACACCACCTGCCATAAGACGATAACGGCACGCCGCCAGACGTTACAAGACAAGTTGTGTCTGGGTGATGACGGCGACCAGGGCTCCTTTGTCGTCCTCGATGCAAGTCTGCCACGCCTGAGTACGATGCCCTGTGAACCGGTGAGGCGGTCGCTGTTACCGTCTACCTCTTCGGCCACTCCCCGCAGAAAATTAGTCTTGCTTGGCAAGCGTCGCGGCGCCCTCGGCCTCTTCAGGCAAATTGAAAACCGTGGCGACGGCACCGACTGCATCAGCATGCGCCATCACAGCGCCTCCATGGATCGTATTGCCACGAATGCACAGATCCGGTCGCACGACCGTCTCGGCGACAACCTTGTCGAGACTCGCTTTCACAAACTGCACGCCCACGGAACTGCGAAAGGCATCGTAAGCTCTTTGACACGCTCAAGAAGGGTCATCGTTCCCTCCTCCGAGGTTATTTTGTCGCCAAAGGACTTCGCCTGCGGCATATCCAAGAGAGCGTAAGCAAGAAGCAGCGTTCCAGGAGGTTGAACATGGAAGAAGAGGTCCTGCTGACCGAGACGCGCGGTGCTGTGCGGTTGCTTACACTGAACCGACCGAAGAAGCTGAATGCATTGGATGCAGCTCTCCTGAAGGCCCTGACCGACGCGCTGCTCGCCGCTCAGAACGACGAATCGGTGTCCGTTGTGATCATCGCGGGCGCCGGACGTGCCTTTTGCCCGGGCATGGACACCTCCGCCCCGCGTCTATTGACGGCAGAGAACCGCAAGCATCTTGTACGGAAGGCCGACGAAAGCGTGGGTCTGTTCAAGTTGCTGGCGCGGCTCGAAAAGCCCGTCATCGCCTCAGTGCATGGATACGCCCTGGGTGCAGGCTGCAACCTGGCTTTGGGTTGCGACCTCGTGGTCGCCGCCGAAAGCGCACGCTTCGGATTTCCGGAACTCCGGGCAGGACTGACGGCATCCACTGTCGCCGCTCACGCGGCGCACGTGATGGGGCGCAAAATCGCGCTCGAGCTGCTGATGTTGTGCGACAACATCACGCCGCAGCGGGCCTATGAGCTCGGGCTCGTCAATCGCTTGGTGCCGGACGGTCAGCAACTGGAGACGGCCATGGCGATGGCGGAAACCATCGCCAAATGGAATCCGGAGTTCGTCGGCCAGACCAAACGCACCTTCTATCGCGCAGCCTCCCTCGATTTCGAACACGCGCTGGACATGGCAAGCGACATTTCCGTCCTAATGGCGCGTTTGCCCTGACGTGGAGCCGATCGCAACGGCGATCTCTTTGATCAGAGATCGATCCCCTCGATCAGAGAGGGTACGGCGATGTTCACGACAGCCGCACCCGCCAGCACTCGGAGGCCGCACTCGCCAGAACTCGGAGCGAATTGCGCTTGGCCCGTAGAACGCAGGTCATCGTCTCGCGCCTGATCGCATTGGCGAAGACATTGCGATCAGCCGCTCGGCCGGGCAGCGGCGCCGCAGGGTCCTGCCAGGCCACCGCTACTTCTTGCTCACTCCCCAGAATACGCCGATCTGCGGCAGCGGCGATGGGAAGCTCATATTGTCTCGTGCCGCACCAACTCCCCGCCATTCGCCGAGCGGGATATGGGTCACGACCCTCAGGGCATAAGCCTGGACCTCTTCCGCCGCAGCCTTGCGCTCTTCGGGCGTCGAAGCGTCGATGAACTTATCCCGCAACTCCTCCAGATGCGCATCGCAAGGCCAGCCTGACCGAGCCTTCTCGCATGTGGCGCTGAGGAATGGCGTGATGGCCGGGTCAAGGATGTCGAGCTGTGACCAGCTTGTGCCGTAGGCATTCCAGCCACCTGCCGACGGTGGCCCCTTCTTCGTGGTGAGGCGCGCGACCATCCCCTGCCAGTCCATTGGCTGCACCTCGACCTTGATGCCGGCCTTCTCGAGCTGCGCTTTGGCGACAGTGCCCATGTTCTTCATCACGCCGAGATCGGTCGGCTGAGGCATGACGATCGGGGTGCCGTCGTAGTTCGCCTCCTTCAGGAGCTCCTTCGCTTTGGCAATATTTCCCTCCATCATACCGTTCGTTCCGACCGTGGTGGCCAGCGGCGAGCCACATGTGAACATCGCCTTGCAGGTCCGGTAATACTCGTCGTTGCCGATGGCCGATTCGAGGAACCCCCGCTGGTCCAGAGCGTAGGCGACAGCCTGGCGAACCTTCACGTTATCGAGCGGCGGCTGGGTCCAGTTCGGCCGGAACGCGAATTGATTCCAGACGGAGCTTGGCAGCAGCTTGATCCCCTTGGCCTTCTTGAGCAGGGGCAAATGATCGTGGTCGACGCTCTGGATCCAGTCGATCTCGCCGTTCAACAGGGCGTTGATCTGCGTTTCAGCGTCGGGAATCCAAACCCATTCGACGCGATCGACCAGCACGCGCTTGCCGCCGGCCAGTCCGGACATCGGTTCGGCGCGTGGCTTGTATCGCGGATTCTTTACAAACACGATCTTCTCGCCGGGCTTCCACTCGTCGCGCTTCAGAATGAAGGGACCCGAGCCGATCGCCTCGTCGATCTGCTTGAAAGGGTCGGTTTCGGCCACGCGCTTGGGCATCATGAACGGCACGACAACCGACGGCTTGCCGAGCGCCGTCAACATCGGGCCGAATTTCTTCTTGAGCAGGATCTGGAAGGTCTTTTGATCGACGACCTTGTACTGGGAAAGATCGGCGGCCAGCTTCTGCCCCAATGAATCGCGCGCCGACCAGCGCTTCAGGGAGGCGACACAATCCTCGGCCGTGACCGGCTGGCCATCATGCCACTCCAGCCCGTCCCGTAGAACGAAGGTCCAGGTGAGGCCATCCTCGCTCACCTTCCAGGTGTCCACCATCTGCGGCTGGATCTCGTACTTCGCATCCATCGAGAACAGCGTGTCGTAGACCATATAACCGTAGGCGCGCGTGACATAGGCGCCGCTCCAGATCGGATCGATGATCTTCACATCCGAATCCATTACGGCCTTGATCGTCTGCGCGGGTGCGCTGGCGCCGACCGACACGATCGCCAACGCGATCGACAGTGCGGCAATCAAACGACGCATCATTTTCCTCCTTACGATCCGGCTGCGATATCACCGACGACACGCACACGAACCCGCAGCGTGTCGCCCGGCAGATAAGAGAGCGGCAGGTCCTCGGTCTCGACTGTCTTCAGAGTCTTGGCATCGGCGCCCGAGGTAACCGCTTTTGCCCGCGCTTCCTCGGCAGCCGTCTCCAGCGCCTTCTCACGGCCGATGCCGGAGAAGATGCGATCGACCTCGCCACTCACCTGGGCGATGCCTGCGCCGACCGCATTGGCGATGGCGTGATGCTCGACCCGCACGACCTCGGACGCACCCTCGATCCTGTCCGGGATCAAGAAGCTGCCTCCACCGACCGCCAACAACGGCAGGTCGCCGGCCTCGGTCTTCATGCGGTCCATGCCCTCGGCGATCATCTCGTGCATCTTGCGCATCGCCTGCCCGACCATAGCCCGGTCGAGATGCACAAGCTTGGCGCGATCGCCGATATCGGCGATGCCGGCGGCGACGGCGATATCGGTCGCCGTCAGCTGGTTGCCGCCGAACACCAAAGCCTCCTGCGGCAGGCGATAGCCGACGCTGCCCGGCCCTATCTTGAGCGAGTCGGCCGCGATCTCGGTACCACCACCCAGACCGATCGACAGCAGGTCGGGCATGCGAAACAGCGTGCGCACGCCGCCAACCTCGACCGTGTTGTTGGCCTCGCGCGGAAAGCCGGCCTTGAGGTAACCGATGTCGGTGGTCGTGCCGCCGACATCGACGACGGCACCGTCCTCCAACCCGGAAAGGAAGGCTGCGCCGCGCATGCTGTTGGTCGGTCCCGAGGCAAAGCAGTAGACGGGAAAGGATTGGGCCACTTCAGCCCGCATGATGGTGCCATCGTTCTGCGTCAGGTAGAGCGGAGCCCGGATGCCGCTGTCGCGCAAGGCATCGACGAATGCACCTGTGGTCTTCACCGCCAGGTCCTGAAGGCAGGCATTGAGCAACGTCACATTCTCGCGCTCGAGCAAGCCCAGCCGGCCAAGCGTATGCGACAAGGTAATGCGAAGGTCTGGATTCTCGCGGCGAAGGATCTCGGCCGCCTCGAGCTCGCATTCGGCGGTCAGCGGCGAGAAAACCGCCGCCACGCCGACCGAGCTTATGCCGGCCTCGGAGATGCGGCCGGCCGCCTCGCGGATCGCGTCGCGGTCCAGCGGCACCAGCGGGCGACCGTCGATCTCGTGGCCGCCACGCACCATGTGAACCGAGCTCGAGACCAGGCCGCGCAAGTCCTTCGGCCAATCGACGAACGGCGGCAGCGAAGCACCGGAAGGCAGGCCAATGCGAAGGGCGCCGACCGCGTTGAGGCCGCGTCGTTGCACCACGGCGTTCACAAAATGCGTGGTGCCGATCGTCACGCCGTCGAGCGAAGCCGCTACGGTGCGATCGTCGGCAACGGCAAGCTCCAGTGCCTTGCGCACGCCACTCATGACGTCTTCAGTGGTCGGTGTCTTGACGCCCTTCACCACCTTGCCATCAACGATCAGGGCCGCGTCGGTATTGGTACCGCCGACATCGATGCCAATACGCTTCATGTCCCAGCCTTCAACACGGTCTTGTAGTCGAAGTCGTACCCGAAGGCGCGCGGACCGGTGGCGGCCAGCCCTTTCGGCGTGAGGAACAGATCGGGCGCCGGCAGCACGATCACGCTGACCCGCTGGCCGTAGCGAATCATCTCGGTGCCGATCGCCTCACCCGAGACACTGTCCATGACACAGATGATGTCGGGCGTGGTGTCTACCACCTCGTCGTCGCGCCAGGCGGCGGCGAACTCGTTCTGAAACGCAAGCTCGAGCACCGAGCCGCGATCGCCGTCCAGCCCGTCGATGCGGGCCTTGCCGCGGAGGAAGCCTTCCGTGGTGCGCCGCTGGATGTCGGCGATCTTGCCCTTGAACAGGATCATGCCCTTCTCCGCCTCGACCAGCGCGGCGACTGGATCGTCATGTCGCCGCCGCGCCTCGTGCACGATGCGCCCGATGCGGATCGCCTTGCTGGTGCTGTAGAGGATGCCGTGCCGCTTGACCTCGAGGCCGGTGCGCGGCGCCTTGCAGGTGGCGGCGATCGAACCCAGCTCAGTGACCACCTTGCGCGCGATGCGTTCCATCCACGATGCATCCTCGCCGCGGCTGACGATGACCTCGTTGTCGCGGATGTCGGAGACGACGAGCGGTGTGGTCGGCAGGCCGGCAATCGCGAAGCTCGTCATCTGGCCCATGGGGAAGGCCCGCCCCATCGCATCGGCATCGACCACCGGCACGCCGGTCACCGACGCGACCACCAGCGGCTGCAACGCGTTGGTCCCACCGATCTCGACCGACATGACGGCTCGGAACTTGCGTCCCAGGTACCGCTCCATGGCGAGAAGTGGCTTGGCGGCAAAGCGCGGATCGGATAGCCGTTCGCGCCCGACCAGCGGCGCCCCCATTCCCGAGACGATGGCGACGATGTCGTCATCCGCCAGGTCGGCCGGATCCAGCAGCGAGACGGTGTTGCCGTTCTCGTACTGGTTACAAAGGTTGAGATAGGAGAGATAGGGATTGCCGCCGCCGCCGGCACCCAGGATCCAGGCGCCAGTGGCCAGCAACTCGAGCTCGGCCCGTTCAATTGTCCGCATCGCACTAGCTCTTCTGATGGGCGCGGGCGGCAAGGCCGCGAGGATCGGTGAAGAAACTCGTATCTTTCCGTGCCAGTCCACCGCCGAGGCCCAAGGGCGTGCCATCGGCGCGCCAACAGGCAGCGCCCGTCATTTCACTGTCGTCGCCGAAGCCGATGGCGCACATACCGCCCGCGACGTGAGCCACCGGAACGACCGAATGTCCCATGGCAGCGAGCCGGGCACGGACCGCTTCGGGGAACCCCTGCTCCACCTCGACATCCTGTCCCTGTGTGAATACCCGCGGTGCCTCGACGGCTTCCTGCAGGTTCATGCCGTGATCGACGATGTTCAAGACGGTCTGCATCGCAGCGGCGGGGATGCGATGAGCGCCCGGCAGGCCGAGGGCAAAGAGCGCCTTGCCGTCCTTCTTGCCGATCAGGGTGGTGATGCCGCTGGTGATGCGCTTGCCCGGAGCGAGCGAGAGTGCGTTGCCCGGATGAGGGTCGAACAGCAACATGTAGTTGTTCGGGATGACACCCGTCCCGGGGATCATGATCCGCGCGCCGAACAGGCTGTTGATGGTCTGCGTCGAGGTGACGATGTTGCCCTCGCCATCGGCGATCGTGACGTGGGTGGTGTTCTGCGACTCGTTCGACAGGACGCGCGATTCAAAGACGCCAGCCCGTCGCGGATCAATCTCGGACCGGCGGGAATCGCCGTAAGCCTTCGAAATCAGCTTCGCCACCGGCACGTCGACGAACGCCGGATCTGCGGTTGCCGCGCGTCGGTCGGCGGCGGCGACCTTGAGGCACTCGAGGATGAGGTGAACGCTTTCAGGCGTGCCAAAGCCGAGCTTCCTGAGATCGAAGCCTTCCAACATGTTCAGGATCTGGATCGTGTGGACACCCCCCGAGCACGGTGGATGGGGGCCGACGATCTCCACGCCGCGATATGTGCCGCGAACCGGTTCGCGCTCGACTGTCGCATAGCGCTCGAGATCCTCGAACCGCAGGAAGGCGCGGCACGCTGAAGATAGTCCGCCATCTGACGGCCAAGCACACCGCCGTATAGGCAGGACGGACCGTGCTGCGCGATGGTGCGCAATGTCTCCGCATAATCATTCTGGACCAGGAGCTCGCCGGCGTTGAGCGGGCTGCCGCCGGGCAGAAAAACGGACGCAATCGCAGCGTCATTCACCAAATCGAAGGCAGTATCGGCGATACAGGTGGCGAGATAAGGCGTCACCTTGAAGCCGCGGGACGCATGACGGATCGCCGGCTCGATGAGGGTCGGCAGGGCGAGGCGTCCGAAGCGGCCGGCGACCTCGCACCAGGCCTTCAGGTTGCCGGGCACGGCGATGGCCTTTGGGCCGACACGATTGGCCCAGCCTTCGGTCTCCATGTAATTCGGCCATGTGTCCGAAACGGGCGTGAAGCTGTCCGCGCTGGCCGCGGACGGCGCCGTGCACAGCCCGTCGATGACCATCTCCCGGCCATCGGCAAGACGGATCAGCGCCGTGCCGCCACCGAAGATGCCGACCATCATCGGCTCGACCACAGTCAGTGTGAACAGCGCCGCAATCGTCGCGTCGATCGCATTGCCGCCCGATGCCAGCATTTCCGCAGCGGCTGCCGAAGCCAACGGATGATTGGTGACAATCATGCCGCGCGAGGCCGTAACGGAAGTCTTCTCGCAATCGAAAGTCGTCCCGGCGTGAGAGCGCCACACGGCTCAGCTCTTTCCGAGATGGGACGTGATGTCGGCGCCGGGCTTGTCGCCGTCCTTCGAGCACGTCGACAGCATGAGTTCGGCGATCTCGCGCGCGGCGTCCGTCCCTCGCGTCATGAGGCCGGCAGCGGCGCCCCGCTTGTCGGCATCCCCGTAGTGTTGCGTCAGCTTGAACTTGGGTTCGAGCTTCGTGACCTCGAACTCGAAACCCACGATGTGCGGCAGCAGCGCGGCGCGCCGGGCAGGGCTGTAGTTCTCAAGCGGCCACTGCGTCGGCAGCTCCGCCTCGTTCACCCGCACGAGGTCATCGACGATGCCGCTGGTCATGGCCTCGTCGGGCGCCAGCCTGACCCTGCCCTCGACATGGATCACCACGTAGTTCCAGGTCGGCGCGGCGGGATTGCCCTTAGTGTACCACTGCGCCGACACGTAGGCGTTGGGCCCGTTGAAGATTATGGTCGCCTCGGGATTGCGCTCCAGCGCCTTGGCGTGCGGATTGGCCCGGGCGAGATGTCCTCGCAGCCGGACCAGCTTGCCGTCCTCGACATCCACCAAGAGCGGTACATGGGAGAATTGCAGCTCATTGTTATCAATCGAGACAACAGTTCCGAACCGCAGGCGCTGCATCATCTCGATGGCAGCGGAGACCGGGTAGGCAAACCGGGGAGGATTGAAGAGCATCCGATAGTCACCAATCTTGGGAATGAGGGGTGGTTGATCAGCGTACCTGCGGGTAATGCCGCCGCGCGAAGTCGTCCGTAATGATCCCGTCGGCCAGGTCGTCGGCGATGCGCTCCTTGTCTCGTTTCGACGGATCACCCCAGCCCGCACCGCCGCCGACCGAGAGCTCCACCACGTCGCCCTTCTTCAGGGCGACGACATCGGTGGTCGGCAGGTTCAGGATGTCTTTGCCGCGCCACACCCGCAGCGAACCCATGGCGCCGTCGCCACCGCCGGCCTTGCCTCGCGGCGGATGCTTGAAACGGTCGGAGTAGTAGCTGAGCACCACGCCGTCCTCGAGTACCTCGATGGCGCGCGAGAAGCCCGTACCGCCGCGCCATTCGCCGGCGCCGCCGCTGTCGGGCACCAGACGATAGTGCCGCATGCGGATATGCGGATGGATCTGCTCGATCGATTCTATCGGCGTGTTGCGGCTCGAGCTCAGTACGCCCGCCAGCGCATGCGCGCCGTCGTAGCCCGGCGCACCGCCATAGCCACCGCCCAGCACGTCTCCATAGATGCGCATCGGTGCGTTTTCGCGCTTTTGCGTCAGGTAGAGGCCGGTGGTCGAGTTGAAGCCCTGGGCCGGCACGCGATCCGGGATGGCCTGCGCCAGCGCGGCATGGATGGCATCGAGCACGCGATAAGAGGCCTCGATGCGGGCGCGCACCGGCTTGCCCGGCATCGGATTGATCAAAGAGCCCTCGGGCATGAAGATCTCGATCGGCCGGTTGCAGCCGTCGTTTGCCGGGATGGTCTTGTCGGCCAGCAGGCAGCGCACTGCCGAGATGGCAGAAGCGATCGACGAGGAGCGCGAGGAATTGAACATGCTCGCGACCTGCGGCGCGGTGCCGGTGAAGTCGAGCCTGATCGAACCCTGGGACACCGTGACGGTCACCGCGACCTTGAGCGGCACGTCGCTGCGCACGTCGCCATCGGTCCAGGCCTCGCCCTTCCAGGTGCCGTCCGGGATGGTCGCGATCGCCGCCCGCATGCGGCGCTCGGCGTATTTCAGTGTCTCGGCCATCGCCTCTCGGATCATCGCCGCCCCGGCGCGGCCCGCCAGTTCCTGAACGCGCTCGATGCCGGTGCGGTTGGCGGCGAGCTGGGCGTAGAAATCGCCGCGGCCGAGCTCGGGCGTGCGCACATTGGCGAAGATCAGCCGGTCGACCGCGCCGCCCTTGAGATCACGCGACACGTCCACCAGCAGCGGCGGAATGATGATGCCCTCCTGAATCAGCTCGCTGGCATCGATGTTGATGCCTGCGCCGCCGCCGCCAACATCGAGATGATGGGCCGTGTTGCCGGCCCATCCGAGCAGGCTGCCTTCGACCATGATCGGCTGGAAGACGATGAAGTCGTTGAGGTGTTGGCCGCCCGCGTAAGGGTCGTTGAGCACGATGGCGCTGTTCTCGTCCGCAGCGGAGAGATCGAGCTGCCGGGCGGAAGCGCGAAAGGCCTCGCTCAGGCCGCCATTGTGGATCGGGATCATCTCGGCCTGGGCCACGACGTTGCCCGCGGCGTCGAGGATCGCGCAGGCGCAATCGCGCGCTTCCCGCACGATGGTCGAAAAGGCCGAGCGCGTCAGGATCGCCCCCATCTCGTCGGTGATCGCCTGCAGGGCGTTGGCCAGAATGGCCAGGCGCGTAGGGTCCGAATGCATGGTTTGCCTCCCGATAGGCTGCATCGCTCGATCACTTCACACTGACGTTCCAAAGGCGCGGCAGCCGGCCAGGCCACGACGCATATCCCTGGACGTTATTGCGATAGGCCGAGGTCACCTCGCCGGTCGCCCAAACGATCATCGGCGCATCCTTGACATAAAGCTTCTGGAGTTGGGCATAGAGGGGCTGCTGCTGGCTAATCGGCGTGTCGAGCAACTCATCGACGAGCCTGCGCGCCTCGGGATCGGTCCAGAGCTTGGAAGCTTGCATCTTCTTTGAACCCGTGAAGCGGTCAAAGACCAGACCCGGCACGAAGGAGGGATTGTAGTTCCAGGTCATCATGTCGTAGTTGCCCGTGTTGTACTTCGAAAACTGAGTCGCGAAGTCGTTGACCTCGAGCTGGGCGTTTATGCCGACTGCCTGGAGATAGCCCTGCACCATGACGCCAGTCTCGAACATCATCGGATAATTCTTGTTGGTCGTGATGCGGACCGGCTCGCCCTTGTAGCCGGCCTGCTTTAGAAGTGCCGCCGCCTTGCCAGGATCGTAGTCGAAACCGCCCTTGGCCGCAGACGCGTAGAACTGGCTCGAAGCGGGAATTATGCTCGAACTCGGCGTTGCATGCCCTTCCGTCAAGGCGTCGACCATGCCTTTTCGATCGATGGCATAGTTGATGGCCTGCCGCAGGGCCTCGCTCTGCAGCGGGCCCTTGGAAGTCTGGAAGGCCAGCGTATAAGTCGACGGCGTCATGGCGCTATCGACCTTGATACCAGGCGTGCTCGCGAGCGCTTTGGCGTAGCTGAGCTCGATGCGGCTCCAAATGTCGATGTTTCCCGCCAGTAGCGCCGCGTTGCTCGCCGCAGGGTCAGGGATGATCACGAAGACGATCTTGTCAACCAGCGCTTCCTTGCGACCCGCAAAGCCGTCCATCTTCTCGGACCGCGCCTTGTAGTTCTCGAACTTGACCAAAGTGATGTCCTGGCCCGGCCGGATCGACACGACTTTGAAGGGACCGGTGCCGATCGGAAGCGAGGGCTTCTGGTCGCCCGAGACCATCGATTCCGCCATGATCGCCGATTCCTGGCAATCGGTGCGGGCCATCTGCGTCAGCAATACCTTCGAGGGCTTGGCCAGCCGGAACGCGACCTCGGTCGTCGACTTGGCCTCGACACCGACGATCTTGACAGTGTCGCTGTTGAAGTAGTTGCGGCAGACCCAGTTGTTCTTCGGATTGAGATAATACTCCCAGGTCTTGACCACAGACTGTGCCGTCACCGGCGTGCCGTCGTGAAAGGTGAGGCCGTCGCGCAGCTTGAACGTGTACACGAGGCCGTCGGGAGACACGGTCGGCAGGTCCGCCGCGAGCATGGGCGCGACGGAACCGTCCTCGCGCCAGGTCACGAGTCCCTCATAAATCTGGACCTGGGGAACCTGTGTGCCGGGATCGGTGGTGCCGGCAGGGATCATCGAGCGCATATCCCCGACATTGGCCACGCGCAGTTCCCTGGCGGATGCCATGCCCTGCGCTGCAAGCGACAGGAGCACAGAAGCTGTGATCAATAGATTGCGCATCATTGTTCGACCTCGGATAAGACTGCCGCCTGACTGGCGGACGGTGACACGGCCTCGAGCAGCGGCGACGCCGCCAGCAGGCGTTGGGTGTATTCGTGACGTGGGTTTTCGAAGATCGCGTCCGTCGGACCTTCCTCGACGATGCGGCCCTCGTGCATGACGACAATGCGATGGGCGATCTGCTGGACCGCCGCGAGGTCGTGCGAGATGAAGATGCAGGCGAAGCCACGTTGCGCCTGCAGGCGCTGGAAGAGCTCGAGAATCTGCTTCTGGACGGTCATGTCGAGCGCAGCGATTGGCTCGTCGGCGACCAGCAGCTCCGGATCGCCGACGATGGCGCGCGCCAGGGCGACCCTCTGGCGCTGGCCGCCCGAGAGCTGGTGCGGCAGTCGGCCGGCATGGCCGGGCAGGCCGACCTCGGAGAGGGCAGTCTCGATCCTTGCCTGGCGTTCGGCCGGCGTGAGCGGTCCGGCATGGCGCAGCGCCTCGCCGACCAGCGCATCGACACTCATACGCGGATCGAGCGACGAGAACGGATCCTGGAAGACGATCTGGCAGGCCCGTCGGAACGAGTGCAACCGACGGTCGGACCAGCGCGTGACGTCAGTGGAGCGATACTCGATCGAGCCATGGTCGACGTCGATCAGCCTGAGCAGCGCACGACCGAGCGTCGTCTTGCCCGAGCCGCTGCCGCCCACGACCGCCACGGTCTCGCCGCGGCGGACAGTCAGCGATACGCCACGGAGGACACGGATCCTCTTCGCCTGCAGGATCGACCGGCTGGTGACTCGGAAGCTCAGCTCCAGGCCCCTGGCGACGAGAATCGGCTCGCCGGCCGGCGCCGCGGCAGCAATCCGGCGGTGCGGCAGAGAGCCGACCAACCGCCTCGTGTAGGGGTGTCGAGGCCGGCCGATCACCTCGCTCGCGGTGCCGTTCTCCACGATTTCCCCTCGGCCAAGGACGACGGCGTCGTCGGCGTACTTGCCCACCAGCCCGAGATTGTGCGTGATCAACAGCACGGACGTGCCGACCTCGCGCGTGAGTTCCAGCATGGTCTCGATCACCTCGCGCTGGCTCAGCGTATCGAGCGCCGTCGTCGGCTCGTCGGCAATCAACAGGTCGGGCCGCAGCAGCATGACCGACGCCAGCATGATCCGCTGGCGCATGCCGCCCGAGAACTGGTGTGGATAGGCTGCCAGACACTCTTCCGGACGGGGCACGTGGATGCGCTTCAGCATCTCCACACAGCGTCCGCGGATTTCGTCCGGGCCAAGCTTGAGGTGGAGCTTGAGACCCTCGGCCATCTGCGTGCCGATGCGCAATGCCGGGTTGAGCGACACCAGCGGCTCCTGGAACACCATGCCGATGCGCCCGCCACGCAACTGCCGGATCTCGTGCCGCGACAGACCGGACAGCTCGCGGCCGTGATAGAGGATACTGCCGCCGAGCTGATGGATGTTCTCCGGCAGCAGGCGCAGGATCGACCGACCGATCAAAGTCTTACCACTGCCGGATTCACCGACCATGGCGAGGATTCTGCCGGCCCTCACGTCGAACGATACACGGTGCACGAACGCCGTCCGGTTCCCAATGCTGAGGTCGCGAACCGACAGGCGCGGCGGATTGGCGAGGGCGCTGGTCATTGCCTCACATCCGCGGGTCGAGCCAGTCGCGCAGACTGTCGCCGAGAAGATTCACGGACAGAAGCGTCGCCGCGATCAGCATGCCGGGAATCACCGACAGCCAGGGCGCCGAGGTCAGATAGGGACGCGCCGTCGCCAGCATGTTGCCCCAAGTCGCCGCGGGTGGCGGCACACCTAGGCCGAGAAAGCTGAGCGCGCTCTCCATCAGGATCGCCCAGCCGAACATCGCCGTGGCGAGCACGGCGATCGGCGCCACGGCGTTGGGCACGATGTGACGCACGAGCGTATAGACGGGCCCGTTTCCCAGCGCGCGTGACGCCTCGATGTATTCGCGCTCGCGCAGGGACATCACGGTGCCGCGCACGACGCGCATCACCTTGGGCGTATAGGCGACGGAGAGTGCCAGCACGGTCCCGTATTTCCGCGGGCCCATGACCGCGGACAGCCCCAGCGCCAGCAGGATCCCCGGGAAGGCCAGCAGAGTATCGTTCAGGATCATGACCAGCCTGTCCGTCCAGCCGCGAAAGAAGCCGGTCAGGAAGCCGATCGTGCTGCCGACAGCAATCGCGGCGGCGACCGTCAGGATGGCGACCGTGAGGCTGGTCGTCCCGCCGGTCATGGCGCGACTCAACACATCGCGGCCGAATTCGTCCGTTCCGAACAGGTTCCGGATGTCGGGTGCATTGAGCCGATGCAGCACGTCGAGCCGGTTGGGATCGAGCGGCGTCCAGAAAATCGCAACGATGCTCAGCGCCAGAACGATGGCCCCGAGCAGGCCGCCGGCCAGCAGGCGCAACCGCGAACGCGAATCGAGCCTGGCCGTCATTCCAGAGCGATCCTCGGGTCAAAGATCGGATACAGAAGATCGACGACCAGGTTCACCAGCACATAGGCAATGGCGATGACCAGCAGGCAGCCCTGGACCACCGGGTAGTCGCGAGCATAGATCGCCTCGACGATGAGGCGGCCGAGGCCAGGCAGGGTGAAGACCGTCTCGACCACCGCGATACCACCCAGCAGCGTACCGATGACGAGTCCGACCATCGTCAGGGTCGGTGCGAAAGCGTTCGGCAGAGCATGCCGGAACAGCACGGCGAATTCAGAGAGCCCCTTGGCGCGGGCGTGAGTGATGTATTCGAGGCGCAGGACTTCGACGGCGCTGGCCCGCGCCATCCGCGTCAGCACGCCGACCTCGACGATCACCAGCGTCGCGACCGGCAGGACCAGATACTGCCAGGCCCGGCTCGGGTCGTCGGAGAAGGAGACGTAGCCGACGACCGGCAGCCAGCCGAACTTGATGCCGAAGACCAGGAGCAGGAGAAGACCGATCCAGAAGCTCGGCAGCGAGAGGCCGAACGTCGCGACCGTCACCACGGCGATGTCGCCCAGCTTGTCCTGCTGCCACGCGGCGAAGAGACCGGCGGCCACGGCGATCACAGTCGCAATGCCGACCGCGATCAGGATGATCGACGCCGACAGCAGCAGCCGCTGCCACACCAGCGAGGCCACCGGCTGATTCAGGAAGATCGACTGGCCGAGATCGCCATGCAGGACGTGCTTCGCCCACAGGACGAACTGCACCGGCAAGGGTTTGTCGAGCCCGAGCTCCGCCCGGAACGCAGCGATGGAAGCCGGATCCGCCGCCTCGCCGAGCATGATCTCCGCAGGGTCGCCCGGAATGCTGCGAATCAGAAGGAAGACCGTGATCGAAACCAGCAGGACGGTCGGAATGGCCCCCAGGATGCGCTTGATGACGAAGCCGATCATGCGACTCGTCCGCTATTGGCGAGGTGCTTCGCCCGGATCGCCAGGAGACATCCGTCAGGCATCGATCTTTTCGATCAGGAGGTCTCCGCTTGCCAGGCAAGTCGCGCGCCATCCCGCGGGCACGAAGCTGGTCGAGGTCATCTCCTCCAGGACGGCAGGTCCTTCCAGCGACTCGGTCGGCTTGAGGGCCGAACGCGCCATGAAGGTCGCCGCCAGCTTCTTGCCGTCCAAAACGATCGTCTTCTGTTCGCGCGACGGGTCGGCCTCCGCAATCGGCGTGGCAAGCCTCGCCTCGTTGCGCTGGACGATACGGGCCCTGAGGTTGACGACTTGGGTCTTGAGGTTGGGGCGCGAATAGCCGTAGCGCGCGAGGTGCTCCTTCTGGAACTGCACGTCGAGATCAGCTGCCGTCGCCGGTGCAAGATCGCGCCAAAGCGTGAGCTCGAAGCCCTGTCCCGCATAGCGCAGGTCCACGCCGGCCTGGACCTCATAGCTGCCCCGCTCGAGGTCGAGGCGCTTGGCCTCCTCGTCGCATAGCGACTTCAGCAGCGCCACGCTGGCCGCGTCCAGTGTGCCGTCCGACAACAGCTCGATCTTGGCCACCACCAGGTCGACGATGAGATCGGCAACGAGCAGGCCGAAGGCGCTGGTGGTACCCGGCGCCCACGGCACCAGTACGCGCCGCATGCCGACTTCCTCCGCCACCATGGCGCCGTGTACCGGGCCACCGCCACCATAGGCGACCAGCGTGTAGTCGCGTGGATCGACGCCGCGGGCGGTCGAGACGAGCCGCACCGCGGCCGCCATGTTGCTGTTGACCATGCGCAGGATCGCGTCGGCTGCATCCTGCAAGCTGCCCGGCAGGCCAAGGGTCGCGATTGCCTTTTCGGCCAGGTCGGTACGCAGCTCCATGCGGCCGCCGAAGAAGCGTGCGGGCCGCAGCAGGCCGGCGATCACCTGTGCATCGGTCACGGTCGGCAACTCGCCGCCGCGACCGTAGCAGGCCGGCCCCGGCTGGGCGCCGGCGCTGGCCGGGCCGACATTGAGGAAGCCGCCGGGATCGATCGAAGCAATGCTGCCACCACCCGCGCCAACGGTCGCCATGTCCATGGTCGTGGTGCGGATCGGCAGGCCGTCGACCACCAGCTCCGGCACGATGCGCGCGTTGAGTCCCGGCGCGATCGCCACGTCGGTGCTGGTGCCGCCCATGTCGAGCGTCAGAATGTCGGCGATATCGTTGCGTTTGGCGAACCAGATCGCGGCGCGGACGCCGGCGGCTGGACCTGACAGCAGCATCTTCACCGCGTTGGAGCCGGCCGCAACCGACGGCATAATGCCGCCGTTCGACTGCATCAGGCGCAGAGCGCCTGCATAGCCGGCCGTCTCGAGATTGCCTTTCAGCCGATCGACGTAGCCTTTCACGACCGGGCCGACGAAGGCGTTCACGACCGTTGTCACCGTGCGCTCGTACTCGCGGAACTCCGGCGAGACTTCGTGGCTCAGGAACACGCCGATATGCGGGGCACGCTCGGCAATCAGGTCGCGAAGCGCACGCTCATGCACTGGAGAGCGATAGCCGTGCAGCAGGCACACCGCCAGAGACTGCACGCCGGCCGCCAGCAAGATCTCGACCTCGCGCCACGCCTGCTCCTTGTCGAGCGGCACCAGCACGTTGCCTGCGGCATCGATCCGTTCGACAACCTCGCGGACCAGGCGGCGTGCAATCGGCGCGCGCGGCTTGTTGTAGAAGGCCGTGTAGATATTGCCGACCTTGTCGTGCGTGCCGATCTCGATGATGTCACGGAAGCCCAGGGTGGTGAGCAGTCCCGTCGTGGCGCCACGCCGTGTCAGCAAGGCATTCGTCGCGACGGTCGAGCCGTGCGAAAAGTGCGTGATCCCGGCGAGCGGCACCTCGGCGGACTCGATCGCATCGAGCACCGCCTTCTCGATCTGGGAGGGCGTCGAGGGCACCTTGCCGGTGCGCACCATGCCGTCCCGATCCAGCCAGACCAAATCCGTGAACGTCCCGCCGATCTCCACGCCAAGCTGCATCGCGACCTATCCCGAAGAGCGACGCGCGGCCCCCCGGCATGGCGCGTCCTGAAGACCCTTACCGGTCAAGGTCTAATCTGTTAAATCGAAAATATGGTGTGATTAATCGACAAGTCCGATGGATATTTCACAGCGAGATCTACAGGTTTTCCTGGCGCTGGCCGAGGAGAAGAGCTTTACGCGCGCCGCTGCGAAGTGCCACTTGTCGCAGTCGGCATTCAGTTCCCGCATCCGCCTGCTCGAAATCGGGCTGAGAACGACGCTGTTCGATCGCACGACCCGCTCGGTGGAGCTAACGAACGACGGCCGGCTCTTCGAGATCTCGGCGCAGCAACTCTACAAGGAATTCTCCCAGGTTCTCGAGAACTTCCAGGACCACGCCGCCCGTCGCAAGGGCAGCGTCAAGATCGCCACCCTGCCCTCGCTCTGCTCGTCGTGGCTGCCCACGGTCCTTGCACAATTCCGGGCGCGCTACCCTGGGATCGAGTTGTCGGTGATCGACGATCTGTCGGAGGTATGCCTCGACCTGCTGCGGTCGGGCCAAGTCGACTTGGCAATCAATTCCATGATGAACACCGTTGACGACCTGCAGGCTACCGCCATCGGAACGGATCAGTTCCACCTGGTCTGTCCGACCGGTCACCCCCTGCTCCGCGTCCGGCACATCAGCGCCGAGGAGTTGGTCAAGCACCCCTTTATCCTGCAATCACGCCGCAGCAGCGTCCGGCAGCACATCGAATCCGCTGTGCGACCCTTCACTTTGCGGACAAGCATGGAGGTGCACTACATGGCCACGATCGCGGGCATGGTCGGTGCCGGCTTGGGGCTTTCGATCGTGCCCGGGCTCTCACTCTGGCAGTTCGAGCGGCCGGGACTGTCATCTCGACCGCTCAAGCTTCCTCATCTTGCCCGCCCGATCCACCTGCTGAAGCGTCGTGGCTACAGCCTGTCGGCCGCCGCATCAGCGCTCTTCGATCACATCGCACATGAAAAGAGCAGTCTTCTCATGCTCGCCCGAAAAGGCAGCTCAAAACCCGACGCTCGATGAACTAGCGTGTCGAATGCTTGTCAGCCTTTCCCATCTGCCATTACTTTATACACTCGAATAAAGTAGCCACAAACGCAGGAACAAGACAATGAAGATGCAGATCACCGATGTTGCCGGAGTGGGAACCCGCTGCGTTGTGGCGGGCGAACCCGACGCGCCAGCCGTCTTCCTGCTGCACGGGCTGGCCCTGACCGCCGACGTGTGGCTGCGCAACATCGATGCGCTGGCGAAGACGCATCGCGTCGTCGCCCCCGACATGCTGGGCCACGGCTTCACCAGGCCCGCCAGCGATGCGCCGGTCGACATTCTGGCCAAGGTGCGCCACCTCCGCGACCTGGCCGATGCGCTGGGGATCGACAAGCTGTCGCTCTGCGGCAGCTCCTATGGCGCGCTGATTGCCTCGCTTTTCTTCCTCGACAACAAGCAACGCGTTGAGAAGCTGGTCATCAACGGCAGCGGCTCCTGCTTCAACACCGAGGAGCAGCTCGTCTCACAGGTGGCGAAGCTGCACGCGCTCTATGAGCCGACCCTGACCCGGTCGACGCCGGAGATGTGGCGCGAGCGCATCGGCAACAACTTCTTCGACAAGTCGAAGGTGCCAGTCGAGCTGCTGCCGATCGCGGCGCTCTGCTATGCCCAGCCCTGGGCGGCACCGCGCTGGGCGGAAACGATGGCTATCATGGGCAGCGCCGAACGTTTCCGGCCCTTCCGCATCCTCGGGCGCCTCGAGCAACTGACCTTGCCGACGCTGGTGGTGTGGGGCCGCGACGACAAGGGCGGCTCGCTCGAAAGCGCCACCGCCGCCATCAAGCGCATGCCGAATGCGCGCCTCGTGACCTTCGACAAGTGCGGCCACTACCCGATGATCGAGCACCCGGAGCAGTACAACGAACTGGTCACCAAGTTCCTTGCCGCCTGAGGCGGTTCAGGCGACACCCGCAGCGCGAAGCTCCGCGACACGCTGCGGCGTCATACCGAGCCGTTCGCGGAGAATCTCCTCGGTGTGCTCGCCCAGCGCAGGCCCCGTCCAGGCGATGCGGCCCGGCGTCTCCGACAGCTTCGGGAAAACGCCCTGCATCATGACCGATCCAATCTCGGGATCAGGCACCTCGACGATGGCGCCGCGGGCGCGAAAATGCGGATCGGCGGCGACCGCCGCGGCGTCATTCACTGGTCCGGCCGGCACGCCCACCTCTTCCATCTTGCCCAGCAGCGCTTCTGCCGTGAGTGTCTCGGTCCAGCGGCCGATCCGCTCGTCCAGCTCCGCCTGCCGCATCCCGCGCGCGGCATGGGTGGTGTAGCGCGGATCGTCGGCCAGCTCGGGTGCCCCCATGGCGTTTGCCAGCCGGCGGAATAGCCCGTCGGCATTGGCTGCAATCAGCACGAAGCGGCCGTCTTGGGTCGGATAGAGGTTTGACGGCGCAATACGCGGCAAGACCGGTCCCGTGCGCTGCCGCACCGCGCCGGTGGCGGCATATTCAGCGATGACGCTCTCCAGCACGCCGAGGACGCTCTCGGCGATGGCGACGTCTACCACTTGGCCGCCCGCCGTCTGGCGCCCGCGTGCGCACAGCGACGCCAGGATACCGACGCAACCGTAGAGGCCGGCCAGTGAATCGCCGATCGAAATGCCGACGCGTGCCGGCACTTCGCCGGGGTAGCCGGTAAGATGGCGCAGGCCCGCCATCGACTCCGCGATCGCGCCGAATCCGGGCCGGCTGCGATAGGGGCCGTCCTGACCGAAGCCGGAAACGCGCGCGACGATGAGATCGGGCGACGCCTGGCGCAAGGCATCTGGCGACAGGTTCCATCGCTCGAGTGTGCCGGGACGGAAGTTCTCGATCAGCACATCGGCTTGGCCGATCAACGCGCGGGCAATCTCCTGCCCGTCCGGCTGACGCAGATCCAGGGTCAGGCTCTTCTTGTTGCGGCCGATGATCGACCACCACAGAGCGCGGCCACTTGCCGTCCTTTCGACGCCCCATTGGCGCATCGGATCACCGCCGGCGGGCGGCTCCAGCTTGATCACCTCGGCGCCCAAATCGGCCAGGAGCTGGCTGCAGAAGGGGCCGGCGATGAAAGCGCCCATCTCGATGACCTTGAGGCCGGCCAAAGGGCCGTTGCCGGGTACGCTGGACATATTCCACTCGTCAGAACGGTGTCGGATCGATGAAGCGGCGGACCACGTTCTCCGTGAGGCGCGAAACGTTGTTGTCGTAGCCATTGTGCGCAAGCGCGCCCGCCCAGGCGATCGAGCTGGTCGAGAAGACCGCACCGCCCCCGGGTGTCTCGTAGAAGATCATGTCGCAGCGAACCAATGGGCAGGTCTCGCCAGTAATCGCAGAATGGGTGTGTGTCAGCTCCTCCTTCATCCAGTGATAGGAGGCTGTGAAGTCCGTCGCCTCGGCGACGACCAGCGCATGCGGTGGCGTGCCGAGCCGCTCGTCGGCGCGATCGATTTCCCAGCCTGCCGCACCGCCACCGATTAGGCCGAACGCACCGATGCGCTCGTCCTTGCCGATGCCCTCGAAGGCAAAAGCCACACGCGGGTCGAAGCTCGCCAGCGTGCGCTCGTAGTAGGTCGAGAGGTCGAAGCCCTGCGCCGTCATGCCAACTCCGGCCACCGACTGCGGTGCGCGGCCCATGCGGCGCCACATGCCGCCCAGCTCACCGGTAAAGCCGTGATAGTACTCCCCGCCTTCCGCGGCCCAGCTCCGGATGCCGTCCTCGGCGCGCCGCATCTCGATCACGCCCGGCAAGTCGGCATGATAGGAGGTGCGCCAGTAGAAGCCGTTGCCGCCGAGATAGATGAAGCGGCCGCCGTTGTTCTGGAACGCCGCGAAGGCATCGAGCATGCGCTTCGACGGATATTCGGGGTGGGTGCCGGTCATCACACAGCGATAGCCACTCAACAGTGCTTCGCCCTCGGCCTCCAGATCGTCTTCGGTGATGACGTCGTAGGCGATACCCTTCGCCTCCAGCCAGTCGGTGATGTGGGTATCGGCAGGAAACTGCCACAGCCGCTCGCGCGGCCGCATGTTGAGCACAGGCCGCAGCCGCGACGCGTAGCAGACACCGCTGCCGTCGCGGTGATGGTCGTAGAGCGAGCAACCAAATTCGGGATGCTCGTGCAGGAAGAGCGTGGTTGCATCGACGGTCGTAAAGACGCCGCGCACATTCTCGCCCTCGCGCCATTCGAGGTGATGATGCGTATTGCCGTAAGCCCAGTAGCTGGCCGTGGGCAGCAGCAGCGCCAGCGGTGCGCGAACCGTGCCGCGCGGCGGGCGCACAACGAACGGCACATAGTCCTCATCGGCACCGCAGATCAGGTGCGCGCAATAGAGGCCGCTCCGTAGCCCGGCAGGCACTTCGAAGGTGAAATCCGTTTCCCAACCACAGTCGTACAGATCGTCGTCGTGGAAGTGGATGGCGCCGTAATGCTCGGGCTTGTGCTGCCAGTTGTACTCGCTGCCGTCCCAGTCATGCCCCTTCATCGCGCGGGTCGGCAGGTTGACCGTGTGGCCATGATGCGCCCCCGGCCCAATGTCGATGACGCGCGTGCCCGATATCTCGCGGCTGAAATCCCATTCCGCCACGAGGTCGGCACCGAACGCCGGGACCTCCGCGTCGGCCAGAAACGCCGCACGCTCGGCCGGCAATAGCGCCCGGGAGGCTACGAGGGGGCCATCGATCTTGCCGTTGTAATATCCCTCCGCTGTGGCGCCGTCCCCGAAGCCGGCGGCGATCCGAAAACCTTCTCCTACCGGCGGCACGTCGAGCATCGCCCGTGCCTCGGCAGTGGTATCGCCGGCCGCGGCATAGGCAAGCAGCGGCCTCTGACCGATCCATCCCTCGCCCGTCGCGGCGTCGAAGCTGGCCGCGACCACATACCAATGACGCTCCAACAGCGCCTTGCCGACGGCGACCGTCTTCGCACCGATCTGCAGCGACAGCCGGCCATTGCCATCGATCGCGAGCGCGTACCCGCGGCCGCCCATCACCACTTGCCGTCGACCCGACAGCGGCAAGGTCGGCCAGACATGCGCGAGCAACGTAAAGCTCTTCAGCGCGAAGGGCTTGCCGTCATCGATCTCGACGTAGGAGCCACAGGCGACGGCTTGTCGGCGGCCGGGGTAGTCGCGATTGACCGGCGTATCGACAAGTGTGGTCTTGAGGCCGATGCCGGCCTCGTCGCCACAACGCAGGCGTTCGATCGCCACCCGGTAGGATGTCTCCGCACTGACTTTGAAGGCAATGCGTCCGCCGGCTTCCACACTGAAACGATCACTATACCCCAGGATGGCCCGGCGACTGAGGTTGGTGGCCATTCGACCTTCGGCCAGCAAGGGCGTGTCGCCTTCCAGTTCCAGTGGCTGCCCGGTGTGGCGCTCCCATCGGGAACGGAAGATCGCCCACTGCGCCTCGGCTGGAGTCGCATATCCGGGCCCTTCGAAAATCTCGATCGGGCTGCCCTTGCGGCCAGTGCTGCGCGCCAGTTGCCAGCGACCGTTGCGCTGCGGCTGCACGGCGATAATGCGGTCATCGATCGGATCCCAGCGCAGGATCTTGAGGATCTTCTGCAATTCGGTGCCGTGCGGACCGAAGGGGCGGTCTCGGAATTGGCCCGCGAGGTCCCGACGCGAGGCATCGATCTTATGCATCAGCACGCTTCTCCCATAGGGCTGCCGGCAAAGCCCTCAATCGAGCCGGCGCTTCATGCCGGCATGCAAACGCATGAGCGGCTCGGGGCCGACGAACATGCCACCATCGACAATCTGCCTGTCACCGATCCAAAGCGACTGGTCCAGGACGATACCGTCGGGATGGTTCTCGCCGCCACCTGGCTCCCACCAGGGTAGCCCCATGCCGATGGCATTGCTCCCCGGAACGCGGATATCCTCGATGAACTGTCGGCCGGTCCAGGCCGCAGCCGGATGGAAGCCGAAGGTGAAATGGACGAAGTTGCCGTAGCCGTTGGTGCCGCTGGCGCGGCGCAGCGCACGCTCGAAGCTCAGCCGGTCCTCGGCACCTCCACCGCTGAAGCCCCGGATGCCGCCGGCCGCCTCGATGATGATCGGCTGACGCAGGGCCCGATAGTACTCGTCGAACAGCGCCTGGATGACGATCCGGCCTTCGACGCTTTCCATGATCGGATAGAAGCTCTGCGTACCCGGCACGGTATGCATGCCAGGCTCGCTGCACACGCGTTGGCGCACGAGCTTGATCTCGTCGAGGGTCAGCCGAACATCGGTACCGCGCGGACATGTGAAACGCACAGTCTCCCCGGCCGCCTGGCCAAAATATTCGGCAAGAGCGATGTTGAAATCCAGCATCGCCGAAAAGTCGATGCAGCCGTAAAGGCGCTCGAAGCTCTCGGCCGATGATGTCGATAGCAGGCAATACCGGCACCGTTTGGCCGTCATCGCCGCTGCATGGGCGGCCGAGCCTGCGTGGTAGGGGAAACAGAAGTCGAACCAGACATCCGCCGCCAGCATGGCCGCCTTGAGCGCGTCACCGACATAGGGATCGGAAAGGCCGCCTTGGTACGGCAGGCTCGGCGCGACGGCGATCAGCGGCCGCGCCCCGGTGCGGCTGACGCTCGTCGCCACCGCATCGAGCAGAGCTCTCTCGGTGCGGTCATCGCCGGTGATAAGCACGCTCTCCCCGGCCCTGACAGCGAAGCTCTGCGTCACCAGGGTGTCGGCGGCCCGGTGCAGGCGCGGCGAGGTCATGGACATGGCTTCTCCTCCGATCCGGAAGGGGCTCAGGTATCGGTGCCAAGGTAGGCATTCTGGACGAATTCGTCCGCGAGCAGCTGCCGACCCTCGCCTTGCAGGATGATCTGGCCCTTCTCAAGTACATAGGCATACCCGGCCAGCTCCAGCGAGGCGCGGGCATTCTGTTCGATCAAGAGGATCGACATGCCATTGTCGACAATCCGACGGATCAGCACGAAGATCTCCTGCACCAGCTTGGGCATGATGCCGAGCGAGGGTTCGTCGAGCACCAGCAAGCGCGGTTCGGCCATCAGGCCACGCGCGATTGCCAGCATCTGCTGCTCGCCGCCGCTCAGCGAGCCGGCGAGTTGATGCCGCCGCTCCTTCAACCGCGGGAAGGTCGTGTAATTCTGTTCCAGGAGCGCTGCCACGCGTGAGCGCCGGTTCTCCTTGTAGGCGCCCATCATCAGATTGTCCTGGATCGTCATCTGCGCGAACACCAGACGGCCCTCGGGCACAAGGACGACGCCACGCCGCATCACCTGATGCGACGGCAGGCCGGCGATCGACTGACCATCGAACACAATTGTGCCCCTTACCGGTCGCAACGCGCCGGCGATCACCTTCGCCGTCGTCGACTTGCCTGCACCGTTCGAACCAAGCAATGCCACGATACTTGCCGGCGGCACGGACAGTGACACACCGTTCAGCGCGCGGGCGCCGCCATAGGCGAAATCGATGCCTTCCAGAACCAGTCCGGCCGTAGGCGCGCTCATGCGCCGGCCGTCCCGAGATAGGCGTCGATCACGGCTTGCTCGGAGAAGACCTGACTTGCCGTTCCATCGGCAATCTTGCGGCCGGCCTCGATCACGATCACGCGGTCGGAGACCCGACGGACCACCTTGATGTCGTGCTCGACCAGCAGCACGGTCACGCCCGACTTGCGGATCGTCGACAGCACATCGATCACTTCACGCGTCTCGGTCTCGTTGAGCCCGGCGCAGGGCTCGTCGGCGAGCAGTAGGGTCGGCCGCGCCGCGATGGCGCGGGCAAGCTCCAGCCGCCGCAGGTTGCCGATGCTGAGCGCCGATGCCGGCTGATGCCGCCACTCGGCAAGATGGCAGACTTCAATTGCATGCTCAGTTGTTGCCTGCCGATCGCGTGGCCCGAGCCGGCCGAAGGTCGCCGCGACCAGGACGTTCTTCTCGACCGACAGCTCGGGAAACGGCTTGGCGATCTGGAAGGCGCGCGCGATGCCCATACCGCAGACAAGATGGGGCGCCTTGCCGGTGATCTCGCGTCCCTCGAACAGGATGTGGCCGGCAGTCGGCTTGAGATAGCCGGAGATCATGTTGAACAGCGTGGACTTTCCCGCGCCGTTGGGTCCAACGATGCTGGTGATGCTCTTGCTTTCGACCGCGAACGACAGATCCTGTATGGCGCGCAGGCCCTTGAATTGCCTGGTCAGCCCTTCGATCGACAGGATCGTCATGGCCTTCCCTCGGCTGCGCCACGGCGACGGTCCCAGGCTTTTCGTGCAAGCCCCATCAAACCCTTGGGTGCCAAAATCACCATCGCGATCAGCACGGCGCCCGTCAGCATCATGTGCAGGTCAAGAAGATTGCCCAGCACGACCTGTGTCAGCACGATCATCAGAGCCGCACCGATGATCGGGCCGGCAACTGTGCCGATGCCGCCCAGCATGGTATAAAGGATCAGGTTGAGGCTTATATCGATGCGGAAGACCGAGCCGGTGCTGATGAAGCCGAGGCTGTAACCGTAGAGAACACCGCCTATGGCAGTCAGCACGGCACTCAGCACGAAAGCGACGAGCTTGTAGCGCTCGGTTGGGATGCCGAGCATCGCCGCCGTATCCTCGTCCTGACCGATGCACGTGAGGCCCATGCCGATGCGCGAGCGCCGCAGCCATACGAACACCGCGATATTCGTCAGGAACAGCAGCAGGAAGAGGAAATAGAAGAGCTGCACCTTGGTCAGGCCTGGAACCAGCAAGGCCGGCAGCGGAAAGCCGCTCGTGCCGTGGAAGGCATCGAAGGTCTTGGTAATCTCGGCCAGGATCTCCGCAAAGGCCAGCATGGCGATCGCGAAATAGATGCCGCGCAGATTGAGGACGGGAATGGCGATCGCCAGCGCCGCCACAAGCGCGAGACCAATAGCGAAGACCGTGCCGATCGCGAGCTTCACGGCCACCGACAGGCTTGGATCGAGCTGCTGGGCCAGCAGGCCGGCAGCGAAGGCGCCGAGTCCGAAGAAGGCGGTATGGCCGAAGCTCCAATAGTTGGTGAAGCCGCCGAGCATCTGCCAGGCAACCGCCATCCCACCGAACAGCAGGATCTGCTGCGCCAACCGAATCTGGAAAGGCGACAGCATGAATGGCAGCATCACCGCAGCGGCCAGCAACACCGCCGAAAGCCCCCAGATACCGGCCGGAATGCGGCCATTGAAGGCGTCCATCAGACCGACGCCTTGTAGGCGTTGCCGAGCAGACCGTTGGGCCGGACAATAAGCATCAACAGCAGCGCGCAGAAGATGAAGACGTTGGGGAAGCGCGGGCCGATATATTGCGATGACAGCGTGCTGATTTCGCCCAGCATCAGCCCGCCCAGAAGCGCGCCGACAGGGCTGCCGACGCCCCCCAGCACGACGGTGACGAATGCGTTCAGCGTCCAATAGGCATCGTCGAACGGGGAGAACGGATTGATCATGCCAATGATGATGCCCGAGGCGCCGGCAAAGCCTGCTGAAACGCCGAAAGTCAGCGTATAGATCCGATTGGAATCCACGCCGCACAGGCCGGCCGCGAAGCTCTGTTGCGCCGTCGCCCGGATCGCCCGCCCCACCTTCATCGCATGGAGCGCGATCGCCAGCATGGCAAGCAGCACCAGGCTGGCGAGCAGTCCGGTTGCCCTCGCTCCATCGATCACGACACCGCCGACATGATAAGTGCGGAGCAGCCATGTCGACGACAACGACTGGATGTCGGGCCCGAACGCCAGGATCAGCAGGTCACGCAGGATCAGGCTGGCACCAAAGGTGATCAGCAGGCTGGTCATCAGTGAGCCGCGCTGGACGGCCGCCGATACCAAGGTCCGCTGCAGCGCGCCGCCGATGACCGCCAGGACGAGGAAGACCACGGGAATCGCCGCCAGTGGATCGAGTCCCAGCGCCCCCTTGAGCCAGAGGCCGATATAAGCACCAGCCAGGATGAAAACGCCGTGCGCGAGATTGACGACGCCCAGGACGCCGAAGATCAGGGAGAACCCCACCGCCGACAGCGAGAAGATTCCTCCAAGGATCAGGCCATCGACCAGCGTCTGGAACAGGAGTGTCCCGTTCATGGCGTTCGCCCCCGTCCGGTCGTGCTAACCCTTCTTCGCCCAGACCGGGGTCGGGTAGATCAGGTCGGCGGTCTTCACGTCCTTCGGATAGACGACCTGCACCTGACCGCTCTGCACCTGGCCGATCTTCGCGCCCATCACGATGGCGTCGCCGTCGCCTTCAGGCGAGAATTTCACCGGACCGAATGCCGTGGTGATGTTGGTCGCGGCCAGCGCATTGCGCACCTTGGCCGGATCGAGGCTGCCTGCGGTCCGCATCGCCTCGACATAGGTCGTGATGCACGACGAGGCGCCGACCGTGTGGTAGCTCAACGCCCGCGTGTTGTTCTTGTTGTAGTAGTCGATATAGGCCTTGGTGCTGCCGAATATCGGATCCTTGAAGTCGATCCGCGCCTCCCACGGCAGTTGCATGATCACGCCGGTCGCCTTAGCGCCGAGGCTTTCACGATACATCGGCAGCTGCGGCCCGAGGAACTGATAAAGCAGCGGCACATTAGTGTCGGTGGCGATCATCTGGCGCACGATCACCAGCGAATTCTGGTCCACCGTCGTCGTGATCAGAATGTCCGGAGTCCTTGCCCGGATCGTCGCAAGCGCACTCGAAGCGTCGCTGACCTGCTCGGGCAGCTCCAGCAGGTCGAGCACCTCCAGGCCGATTCCCTTGCAGCCCGCAGCGGCAGCCTGGGCATTGGCCTTGGAGAAGGCGTCATTGGTGGCGATGATCGACACCGATTTGGGCTTGGGCGCGATCGACTTGAAGAACTCGATGCTGGTCACCCAGGCGCGACTGGCGCGCGGGAAGAAGCCGAAGATGTTGCGATAGCCCTGCTGGAAGATCTGGTCGGCCGACGCGCCGACCTGGACTGTCAGCTTGCCGGCGGCCTCGGTGATGCCGGCACAGGGCAGCACGATGTTGCTGCCGTACGAGCCCAGAAAGAAGCTGACATCACCGTCGACCTGGCGCTGGATCAGCGACGTTGCGCGCGCAGGGTCGCTGGCATCATCGACGATGGCAAGCTCGACACGGTACTTCTTGCCGCCGATCTCGACACCGCCCTTCTGCTCGTTGATGAACTTGATGGCAGTCTCGTAACCCTGCCGGATGTTCAGGCCGGTCTCCGCATATCGTCCCGACATGCCGAGCGATCCGCCGAACCGGATCGTACTGCCGCTTTGCGCCCAGGCGCTGTCATTGCCGAACACCGCCGGCGCCGTCACAGCCACCGCCATGCCGCCAAGCGCCGACCGGCGCGAAATGCCTTTCTTCATCACTCCCTCCCTTTTCACCAAATCGATCAGCGGCCGCGCGTCCTAGAGGTCCAGGACCAGAACCCCTTCTCGCGCCCGCGACACGCAGACAGTCATCAACTTGCCGTACTGCCTGTCGTTGTCGGTCAGCACCTCGTCACGATGATCCGGCTCGCCTTCGAGCACGCGCGTCGCGCACAGGCCGCACAAGCCTTCCATACAGGAAGAATCGATCGTCACGCCGTTCTCGATCAGCACCTGCAGGATCGACTTGTTCGCCGGCACCTCAAGCGTCTTGCCTGAACGGGCAAGCCGCACTGTGCAGACCGCCGAGCTGGCGCGAGCCTCTTCGGCAGGCGCGGGTGGCGTGAAGTATTCCCAGTGCACGGCGGACAAATTGGTGCAGCCGGCCGCAATCTTCCGGGCCTCGTCCATGAAGGGCACGGGCCCGCAGACATAGAGATGCGCCCCCGCTCGACGACTCGACAACAGGTCCTTGAGCACGGACGACACGGCCTCGGGCTCGATGGCAAAGTGGAACACGACGTGCGGCGCCATCGGCGCGTCGGCCAGCAGGTCGTGGAAGGCCGCATGCGCGGACGATCGGGCGAAATAGTGAAGCTCGAACGAATGGCCGCGCTGCATGGCATGCAGGGCCATGGACAAGAGCGGCGTGATGCCGATGCCGCCGGCCAGCAGCACCAGATGCGGCGCCGACCAGTCGACCGCGAAGGCGTTGACAGGCAATGTTGCGGCAACGACGTCGCCCTGCGCCAAGCGATGAACAGCGGCCGATCCACCGCGTGATCGCGCTTCGCGCTTCACGGCAATCAGGTAAGTACCGTCTTCGTCCGGGCCGTTGCACAGCGAATACTGCCGGACCAACCCTTCACCAAGGCGAAGCGCAATATGCGCGCCCGGCGTGAAGGCGGGCAGCCGCGCGCCACAGGGATCGGCGAGTCGCAAAGACAGGACGTCGTCGGCCTCGCGCCGGAGACTCATCACCTGGAGCTGCATCTCGCCGACCGCGGCCTGCATCAGGAGCGTGGTCCGAACATGCGATCGAGGTATCCGTTCAGGAAGTGATGGATCGGCTTCTCCATCACCGACATCCGGCCGGGCTCGTAGACGGGCAGCGCCATGGCACGCTGCATGGACTCGATCATCGAGCGGTCTTCTTCGTAGATGATCGCCTGATAGTCCTTGTAGACCTTGAGTTTCCTGTCGAAGTCCGGATCGGCGAAGAATTCTTCCGGGAACAGGATATAGATGAACACTTCGCACTTGTCCGGACCGATCGGCCAGCCAACCATGATCTTGACGCAGTCGATGCGCCCGAACAGCGTCACGTTCGGCGGCATGAAGCCGGTGCAGGCAAAGCTGTTGGGCTCAGCTTCGAGCCACGGTGCCTTGCCGAACAGCGCCTCGCCACTCGGCGTCGAGGGCGCGGCGTCATAGCGGATCGTGATACCGCCATTGTCCTTCAACGACACGTTCTCGGTGGTCCAGGAAAAGCGCGCACCGAAGCTTTTCACGTGCAGGACACCGACGTGATAAAAGTCCATCAGGTTCTCGTGCATGAACTTCCAGTTGCAGTTCAGCTCGAGGCGCGTCACATCGGCCAGACGGCATTTTTCCGTATGAAGCGGAGCGAAATCCTTCTCGAACTCCGCCATTGCTTTATCGAAGGATGGCGGTTCGCTCGCAAAGCTGATGAAGATATTGCCCCGCCAGGTCTGGAGATGGATGCGCGGCAGCCGGCAGGTCGACGGATCGAACCCGTCGGTGTCCTTCATGTAGGCAGCACCGAGCAGCTTGCCTGACAGATCGTACGTCCAGCCGTGGTACGGGCACTTGAAGACACGGGTGTTGCCCTTGCCCTCCACGACCTCGACGCCCCGGTGGCGGCACATGTTGTAGAAGGCACCGAGTGCGTTGTCCTTGTCGCGGGCGATGATGACAGGGCGACCCAGAACGCGGCGTGCCTCGTAATCGCCAGGATTTGCGAACTGCTCTGCGCGACCCATGTAGAGCCAGTCGCGATAGAAATAGCGCTGCAGTTCCTGCTCGTAGATTGCCTGAGACGAATAGATGCCGCCGGGAAGGTGCCGCGCACGGATCAGTTCCCGCCGTGTCTCGTCAAGATCGGCACCAGGCCGCGTGCGGAGTTCCATGTGATCCATTCCATCCCTCGTTGTCAGCCGTCTTGTCGCGGCGACAAGCCCTTGCCAGTTCCAGCCTCAACTTAATACGAGTGTATAAAGAGATGAAGGATTGGCGCGGACCTGTCAAGTTGGAGCCTTTGCAGGCTGCGCATCGGATCGGCGACTTGCACCTTGGTAGCAACCGTCAGGTCGGGTAGTGAGGGGGTTGCATATGTCCAGTCACAAGACCGCCCGGCCATCCCGCCGCTCGACAATCCGCAGCTTCTCCAAGCAGACGCCGGATGTGCGGCGACAGCAGCTGATCGACGCTACCTTCCATTGCATCTGCCACTACGGCACGGAGGAGCTTAGCGTCCGGCTAATCGCGCAGCAGGCCGGTCTCTCCCTCGGCATGGTGCGCCACCATTTCCAGAGCAAAGATGAATTGCTCGCTGCCACCCTGCGCTATCTATCCTCCAAAGTGCAGGACCAGATCAGCATCGCCATGGCGAAGCCGTACCCCACGCCAACAGAGCGGCTCTACGCCTTCATCATCGCGTGCCTGCATCCGCAGGCGCTGGACTCCCACTATGTCCGAGCGCGCTTCCTATTCTGGGGCCTCGCACAAACAAACCCGACAGTGCGTCGCGTTCACGATGAGATCTATGGACGTTTCGAGCGGCAGGTTCGGGACTTGGTAACCGCGGTCTCCAAGGACAGGGGGGCCCATCTGGATCTGGACGTCGTGACACTTGCGATCTTGGCTTTGCTGAAAGGTATTTGGGTCGAGTGGAGCCTATCTCCGAACCGGGCTGACCCTTTGAATCTGGTCGAGCAAATACTGCCTGCATTGGATCGCACTTTTGCAGATAGACTACACCGCAGGATCGGCCGACGCCGTGAGCCCTCTGCCCCGCCTTCCTAAACGAAGGGTGTCGGCAATCTCTTTGCCACACGATTTGACAGACATTGCAATCGAGCTGGCCACCCTCGACTTTGCGTGCCGATGATTCCGCTTCCTCGATCAAGGCCCTCGATGGGTAGCGTCGGCAGCGGGGCGACGATGCCCCGATCTCAGGCTTCTCGCAGTCTGTTCGGCTTCCAGTCTGGATCCGATCATATGTCGCTCCGCCGTTGTTGTCGGTGAGTGTCCCCGTCACGTCGAGGTGCGGGAAACGGACATGGGTTTGGCGGAAGGAAGGCTGGCGCGGGACGGCTTGGGGCTGGGACAAGCTTACTATGTACGTCCCGCCTTGGTTGAAAGGCCGGATCAGGCCGGTCCGATGCTGAACGAGACTTTTGTGCTCATCTTGTATGTGATGCGCTACGCCGAGCTGTCAGCGGCGATCGAACTTCAGAACGCCGTCGGTCCCGGCCTCTCGTCCTCAATCTTTAGGTTGGATATGCGTGAGGCAGAGCACTTTCTGTCGGTCGATGGTCAGATTGCGGCATTGCCAACGTCACTATTGGCCCCTCAGGTGCTGAGATTGGTGGCGCGTTCAGCGGCGAGGAGACCGGTGGTGAACGCGAGGCAGGATCTGATGCGTGAGGCCTACATGCGGCGCGCCACCAGCACGGTGAACTGCGGCACTGCGCTGCCATTGGCGCAAGGTGTCGAGTTCGCGATCGAAGGATGAGAGCACAGGCGCCGGAGTTTCAGGAGAGGCGCTGATTGTCCACCGAATGCGGAGGAGTAAACACCGCCCCATGCCAGTGCCAGCACACGTCGCGCAGAATTGTTCGGAAGCTGGGAGCCTGCCATTTTGATACTTGGTCATCGTAAGATGAGGTGGGTCGGGTCTCCTATTGGCTGGAGCAATGACCGGAGTGGCAGCGCCGGCAGCTGTACGGAAATCTCCCTCCTGATCAGTCGATCCGACCTGCCGAACGTTCCTCTATTCGACACGACCTCCCTGCATGTCGAGGACCTCGCGTCGGGGCGTTTTCCTGGTTGTTTTGTCGCCGCACCTTTGCGCCGCCGCGATCCGCAATGACGAAGCATTCCAGCATCGGCACGATCAGCTTCGTGGGATCGGTGAATGGCTGGCCTGTCTCACGGGCGAGGATTTCGACATGGGCGACAAGACCGCAGGTGACGATGACGCTGACGGGAAGGCCCGACCGAACGGTTAGCGTCGCCGCGACATTGAACCCGCGACGGACGACCTGGATAAATCTGGATGGCGTTGTAACGGCCTTCGCCGCGCAGCTGATGGAAGAACCGGCGGCGCGGCTGTTGGCGGAGCGGATGACGGCCGTCCCGACGGCACGGGCCGTGAGACCGGATTGACGCATCCCGCTCTGCCCAGAGGGGCGATGCGCCCGCGGCCGGCGCGGATACCAATGCACCGCCTCGACCCGACCCGTTGCCGTCATTGGACCGGCGTGTGATTCTCAATCTGGCGGATACGCCGCCGCAAATACGATCGCTTCAACATCGATGAGAACGCGATGGCACGTTTTGTGATTGGATCTGATGTCGCTTTACATCTGGCAAAAGCAAAGGCGGTGATTCCCAAAAAACAAAAATTGCTCGCGCCGACGCTGTTGAGGTCAGAAGTCCTTGCACGCCTTTATGGGGCTGTCAGGCGGGGAGATTTGGATCATAAAGCTGCAAGAGAACAGTTAGACTATTTGCGATCGCTGAAACTGCGCCTGTTGGGCGACCGCGTCCTGCAACGCACCGCTTGGGAAATTGCCGAACAACTGGATTGGCCTGATACATTTCGCGCAGAGTATCTGGCGTTGACTAGGTAGTGGCTCTGTAATTTGCGATCGCTTGGCGGTTGTCCCTTGAGGGTTTCAAGGATCTGTCCGCACTCGCCGGTCCGGGGATCGGTGGTGCTGTATCGGGTCTCACAAGGCCGGCCGT
>JAFEBU010000074.1 GCA_018242505.1 Pseudomonadota bacterium | reverse complement strand
TAAGAAGAGGCCCTGGTTTGCACCAGGGCCTCGGTCTTTCGATCCTCAAGAACAATCGTCAGTGGGCGACCATCGCCTCGGAGCTTTCCGCCGGCTTCTTGGCCACCGGCTCCAGGTCGTCCGGCCATTCGATCGGGACCAGCGGCTTCACCAGGGCTCGCGCCAGGACTTCGTCCACAGTCGAGACAGGAACCAACTCCAGCCCCTTCTTCACGTTGTCCGGAATCTCGGGCAGGTCGCGCTCGTTCTCCTTGGGGATAAGCACGGTCTTGAGGCCGCCGCGCAACGCCGCCAGCAGCTTCTCCTTGAGGCCGCCGATCGGCAGGACCCGGCCACGCAGGCTGATTTCGCCCGTCATGGCCACATCCTTGCGGACCGGATTGCCGGTGAGCGCCGACACGATTGAAGTGATCATGGCGACGCCGGCCGACGGGCCATCCTTGGGCGTGGCGCCCTCGGGCACGTGCACATGGATGTCACGCTTCTCGAACATGGCCTGCTTGATGCCGAAGGCCGCCGCGCGGGAGCGAACATAGGCGTTCGCCGCCTGCACCGACTCCTGCATGACGTCGCCCAGTTTGCCGGTCACGGTGACGCGGCCGCGGCCTGGCACCAGTACAGCCTCGACCTGCAGCAATTCGCCGCCGACCTCGGTCCACGCCAAGCCCGTGGTGATGCCCACCAGATCCTCGAGTTCGGCTTCGCCGTAGCGGAAGCGGCGGACACCGGCATACTTGTCGAGATTCTTGGCCGAGATCTTCACCTTGGCCGTCCCCTTCATGAGGATTTCCTTGGTGGCCTTGCGCGCCAGGTTGGCGATCTCCCGCTCCAGATTACGCACACCGGCCTCGCGCGTGTAGTAGCGCACGATATCGCGGACGGCGTCGTCATGGATGTCGAGTTCGTTGTCCTTGAGCCCGTTCGCCTCGATCTGCTTAGGGATCAGGTGCTTGCGAGCGATCGCGATCTTCTCGTCCTCGGTGTAGCCGGCAAGCCGGATGATCTCCATGCGATCCAACAGCGGCTGCGCCATGCGCATCGAGTTGGCCGTGGTGATGAACATCACATTCGACAGGTCGTAGTCGATCTCGAGATAGTGGTCGTTGAACGTCGCGTTCTGCTCGGGGTCCAGGACCTCGAGCAATGCCGACGACGGATCACCACGGAAATCGGCACCGAGCTTGTCGATCTCGTCGAGCAGGAAGAGAGGATTCGACGACTTCGCCTTCTTCATGCTCTGGATGACCTTGCCCGGCAGCGAGCCGATGTAGGTCCGTCGATGGCCGCGGATCTCGGCCTCGTCCCGCACGCCGCCTAGCGACATGCGCACGAAATTGCGGCCGGTCGCCTTGGCGATCGACTTGCCAAGCGAGGTCTTGCCGACACCCGGAGGGCCGACGAGGCACAGGATCGGCCCCTTCATCTTGTCCACGCGCTGCTGGACCGCGAGATATTCGAGGATCCGCTCCTTCACCTTCTCCAGGCCGTGATGGTCGGCGTTGAGCACGTCCTCGGCGTACTTGAGGTCCTTGATGATCTTGGTCGGCTTGCGCCACGGAATCGACAACAGCCAGTCGAGGTAGTTGCGCACCACCGTCGCCTCGGCCGACATCGGGCTCATCGTGCGCAGCTTCTTCAGCTCGCCGTTGGCCTTCTCGCGCGCCTCCTTGCTGAGACGCGTCTTCTTGATTCGCTTCTCCAGCTCCGAGATCTCGTCGCGACCGTCTTCGGTCTCGCCGAGCTCCTTCTGGATCGCCTTCATCTGCTCGTTGAGGTAATACTCGCGCTGCGTCTTCTCCATCTGACGCTTCACGCGGTTGCGGATCTTCTTCTCGACCTGCAGGACGCCGATCTCGCCTTCCATCAGGCCAAGGATGCGCTCCAGCCGCTTCGACACCGAGTCGAGCTCCAGGAGCTGCTGCTTGTCGGCGACCTTGAGCGCAAGATGCGCCGAGATCGTGTCCGCGAGCTTGGTCGGCTCCTCGATCTTGTTGATCGAGACCACGACCTCCGGCGGGACTTTCTTGTTGAGCTTCACGTAGTTCTCGAACTCCGAGACCACAGTGCGCGCGGCGGCCTGCAACTCGGCCGGGTCGCCGGATGCCTCCTCCATCTCGACCGCGCGGGCTTCGAAGAAGTCGGTGCGATCCGTGTACCCCGCGATACGCACGCGCTTGCCACCCTCGACCAGCACCTTGACGGTATCGTCAGGTAGCTTGAGGAGCTGGAGCACGGTGCCGAGCGTGCCGATATTGTAGATATCGTCGGGACCCGGGTCGTCCTGTGTGGCGTTCTTCTGGGCGATCAGCAGGATCTGCTTGTCGTCCTTCATTACTTCCTCGAGCGCCTTCACGCTCTTCTCGCGGCCGACGAAGAGAGGGACGATCATGCCCGGAAACACGACGATGTCGCGCAACGGCAGAACCGGGTAAACTGTGCCTTGTTGAGTGGGGGCGTCCATAATGCCTCGCTACATATACTGTTAGAGCTGTCGCGCACCGCGGCCGCAACCCCCACGACGCGGGCGGTCGGCGGCAAAAAGCAACGCACACTCGACTGCAGAGATTGGCTCGAACGGAGATCCGTTCAAGGCCCCTGGGTGGGAGCGCCGGCGGCAGACCGAGCCGCCGGCACAGGAAAACTCAAGCTGGCGCGGCAGCGATGCCTTCCTTGCGCTCGCCGTGCACGTAAAGCGGCTGTGAGCGCCCTTCGATAACCTCACGGTTGATCACAACTTCATCGACGCCGTCGAGTGAAGGCAAGTCATACATTGTATCAAGCAGCACGGTCTCCATGATCGACCGCAAGCCGCGCGCGCCAGTCTTGCGCAGGATCGCCTTCTGGGCAACCGCCCGCAGCGCATCGTCGGAGAACTTGAGCTTCACGTTCTCCATGTCGAACAAGCGCTGATATTGTTTCAGCAGCGCGTTCTTTGGACGGGTCAGGATCTCGATCAACGCGCCCTCGTCCAAATCCTCGAGCGTGGCGACCACAGGCAGACGGCCGACGAATTCAGGGATCAGGCCGTATTTCAGGAGATCCTCGGGTTCGAGATCGCGCAGGACCTCACCCGTACGCCGGTCATCCGGCCCCCGCACTTCTGCGCCAAAGCCGATCGAGGTGCCCTGCCGTCGCTGCGAGATGATCTTGTCGAGGCCGGCGAAGGCGCCGCCGCAAATGAACAGGATATTGGTCGTGTCGACCTGAAGGAACTCCTGCTGTGGATGCTTGCGGCCGCCCTGCGGCGGGACGGATGCGACAGTGCCTTCCATGATCTTGAGCAGCGCCTGCTGCACACCCTCGCCGGAAACATCGCGCGTGATCGAGGGGTTGTCGGACTTGCGGCTGATCTTGTCGACCTCGTCGATATAGACGATGCCGCGCTGCGCCCGCTCGACATTGTAGTCGGCGGCCTGCAGGAGCTTCAGGATGATGTTCTCGACGTCCTCACCCACATAGCCCGCCTCGGTGAGGGTCGTGGCATCGGCCATCGTAAAAGGTACATCCAGCATCCTGGCCAGCGTCTGCGCCAGCAAGGTCTTGCCGCAGCCCGTCGGACCGATCAGCATGATGTTCGACTTGGCGATCTCGACCTCGTTGGCCTTGCCGCCGTGGCTGAGCCGCTTGTAATGGTTGTGCACAGCAACGGCCAAGATGCGCTTGGCCTGGTCCTGACCGATGACATAGTCATCGAGGATTTGCCGGATTTCCTTGGGCGACGGAACGCCGTCCTTGGATTTCACCAGGGTGGTCTTGCTCTCTTCCCGGATGATATCCATGCAAAGTTCGACGCATTCATCGCAGATGAACACGGTCGGGCCGGCAATAAGCTTGCGGACCTCATGTTGGCTCTTGCCGCAGAAGCTGCAGTAAAGAGTATTGCGGGAATCGCCCCCGGACTTGGCGGCTGGCATGTCGGTAACGCACCTCCGCTTGGGGGGCCCGCCGCCGGCGAGCCCGCACACAAGACTATGTTAAACGCGCCTCCCAGAGAGCGACAACCTCAAAATATGGTGTGTCGCCCTGCGAATAGGAAGCAATTGGTCGCGGCTCCCTAGGAAGCAGCCGCCTGGATCGGTATCGGCCGGTTCTCCAGAACGTCGTCAATCAGGCCGAATTCCTTGGCTTCTGCGGGCGAAAAGAACTTGTCGCGCTCCATCGCCCGCTCGATCTCTTCGATCGTCCGGCCTGTGTGTTGAACGTACATCTGGTTCAACCGTGCCCGGGTCTGAAGGATTTCCTTGGCGTGGATCTCGATATCCGTCGCTTGCCCCTGGGCCCCGCCGGACGGCTGGTGGATCATGATCCGGGCGTTCGGCAGCGAGAACCGCTTGCCTTTGGCGCCTGCCATAAGCAGGAGGGATCCGGCCGAGGCGGCCTGTCCGAAGACCAGGGTCGAGATCTGGGGGCGAACATATTGCATGGTATCGTAGATCCCGAGACCTGACGTCACAACTCCGCCTGGCGAGTTGATATAAAAGGAAATGTCCTTGGTCGGGTTCTCGGCTTCCAAATAAAGGAGCTGGGCGCAGACGAGGCCCGCCACATTGTCCTCGATCGGGCCGTTCAAGAAGATGATGCGCTCCTTCAGCAGCCTCGACCATATGTCGTAGCCGCGCTCCCCCCGTGCCGATTGCTCGACGACCATCGGCACGTAGTAATTGTTGTAAACTTCCAGCGGATCACGCTCGCGGCTCATCGCCGAAACTCCCTATGGGCTGAGGACTAAAAGTGGCAGCGCCAGGGGCGCGGTTCAAGGTCGGCGGCGCGGATCAATTGGTGGCCGGCGCCACAGGCTGTTCCTCGGTTTCGCGGGCCGCTGTCATCAGTTCCTCGGGGGTAACCGACTTCTCGGTCACCTTGGCGAGTTCGAGGATGAAATCGACTGTCTTCTCTTCAAAGATCGGCGCGCGGAGCTGCTCCTTGAGCTCGGCGTTCTTGCTGTAGAATTCCAGCACCTGCCGCTCCTGGCCAGGGTAGCGCATCGCCTCCCGTATCACCGCCTGGTTCAGTTCCTCCGGCGTGACCTCGATGCTGTTGGAGCGACCAACATCGGCCAGCAGCAGGCCAAGCCGTACGCGGCGCTCGGCAATTTCACGGTACTCCTTGCGCAGCTTGTCTTCGTCGTCCTCAAGCTTCTCGCCATCCTTCTTGGCCTGCTCGATACGCTGCCAGATGGCGTTGAACTCGCCTTCGACCAGCCCTTCGGGAACCGCGAACTTGTGACCATCGGCGAGCTTGTCGAGGAGCTGGCGCTTGATCATGGATCGAGAGACTTGGGCGTAGTCCTGGCCGATCCGATCGCCCACGGCCTTGCGCATGGCGTCGATGTTCTCGAAGTTGCTGCTCTTGGCCAGTTCGTCGTCGATCGGCTTGTCGACGAACTCGAGAACCTCCTTCACTGCGCACTTGAACACAGCATCCTTGCCCGCCAGGTCGTTGTTCCCGTAGTCGGCGGGAAAGGTCACCTTCACGTCGACTGGCTTGCCGACCTCTGCGCCCACGAGTTGATCCTCGAAGCCCGGAATGAACGAGCCCGAGCCCAGCTCGAGCACATAGTCGTCGGCCTTGCCACCGGGGAACTCGACCCCATCGACCGACCCGACGAAGTCGATCTTGATCGCATCGCCCTTCTGCGCCGCGCGTGGCGGATCGACCGGCTTCTGTTCGCGATTGGCTTTGGCGATGCGCTGCAACGCTTCGTCGATGTCCTTCTCGGGGACTTCAGCCTTCAGCCGCTCCAGCTCGATCCCGGAAAAGTCGAGTTTGCCAATCTCGGGCAGCACTTCGACAGCGACCTCGAACTCGACGTCCTTGCCTTCCTCGAGTTCCTTGAGATCGACTTTGGGCTGTAAAGCGGGCCGCAGGCCGCGGTCTTCGATGGCCTTGGCCGTGCTCTGGTTGACGGCCTGCTCCAGCGCCTCGCCGTAGAGAGCCTGGCCGTACTGCTTCTTCAGCAAGCCGACAGGCACCTTGCCGGGGCGAAAGCCCGGCATCTGCGCCGTCCGCGAAAGCTCCGCCAACCGTTCATCGACCTTGGCCGAGAGGTCGCCGGCGGGAACGACGATCTTGAATTGCCGCTTCAGACCTTCGGTCGAGAGTTCCGTGACTTGCATAATCCTACTTCCGTCATTTCCGTTTGGTGCGGGCGGAGGGACTTGAACCCCCACGCCTTGCGGCACGAGAACCTAAATCTCGCGTGTCTACCAATTTCACCACGCCCGCCCGACGTAGCCCCGCGCCCCGCCGGAGCGAACGGGCCGATGCCGCGAGGGCCGAATCGCGCGCCTCTTAGCCCGCGCCCGCCGGACGGTCAATTGATCGCCGCACCAAGCGCTTCCGGCAAGCAAGCGATCAGGTCCTCGGCGATCAGTCCGGGCCGCCCGAAGCGGAAGCCGCACTCACCATGGATCCAGGCTGCTGCGGCCCCCGCGGCCAGCGGCGCAAGACCCTGCGCCATAAGCCCGGCCACGATCCCCGACAGGACGTCGCCGGAGCCGGCTGTCGCCAGGACGCTGGAGGCGTGGGCGTTCACCACGGCCCGGCCATCGGGCTCTGCGATCACCGTGTCCGGGCCTTTGAGCAGGACAGTGGCGCCGCTGCGCCGTGCTGCAGCGCGTGTACGTTCCACCTTACCTGGTATGTCGGCCAGGTCCGGAAAGACCCGGCGAAACTCGCCGGCATGGGGCGTCATCACGACCGGGCCACGGATCGCGTCGAAAAGGTCGCCGGGCCGTTGGGCGAAAACCGTCAGGGCATCTGCATCGAGAACCACTTGCCGTTGCAGTGCGAGCGCCGACAGGACGGCCTGCCGTGTCCGTCGATTGCGCCCCGATCCAGGCCCGATCAGCACGGCATTACGGCGTTCGTCGGCCAACAGTTGGTCGAAGGACTCATCGCTGTCGCTTTCCGCAATCAGGTTCCCGGGCTCTGCTCCCTGATAGATCGGGGCGGCTGCCCGTGGTCCGGCAATGGTAACCAGGCCGGCACCGGTCCTCCGTGCCGCCAGGGCCGCCAGCCGTGCTGCGCCCGTGGCGCTCGCGCCGCCCAGGATCGTCAGGTGACCACGCTTGTATTTATGATCGTCGAGATCACGGCGGCGAAGCCGTGACGCCCAAAGGATCGGTGCGTTTTTCCACAATGTCGGTCTGATATCGCCCAGGACGGCCGGCGGAATCCCGATATCGGCAACGACGATTTCGCCGCAAAGTTCGCGACCTTGCAGTGAATAATGCCCCGGCTTTGCTCGAAAGAATGTCACCGTGAGTTCGGCTTTCACCGATTGGCCCAGTACCTCCCCCGTATCTCCCTGCAATCCGCTCGGAACGTCGACGGCGACCACGGACAACCCCAAGAAGTCCGCCTGTGCCAGAAGCTGCGCTGCCACTCCATCGACAGGTCGACTGAGGCCTGCGCCAAAAAGGGCGTCGATCACCATCGGGCGGCCTTCCAGCAGGCTTGGGGCCTGGTTCGAGCCGAATGTCTCGACCGGTCGCGCCCACAGCCGGGCAGCATGCGCCGCATCGCCTTTGAGCGCATCGGGCGATCCGAGCAGCGCCAGGCGCACCGGCCAGCCAGCGGCATGCAGATGCCGGGCAGCCACGAAGCCGTCCCCACCGTTATTGCCAGGCCCGCACAACACGACCGTCGGCTGGCGCCGATAGCGTTCCCTGACGGCACTCGCGACAGCCCTGCCGGCGGCTTCCATGAGGTCTCTGACCGGCGTGCCGGCGGCTACGGCGGCCGCGTCGGCAGCAGCCATCTCTGCGCAGGTAAGCAGGGCCAGTTCATCGCAAGGAGCGATGTCGCGCGAGGATAGGATATGCTCAGTCATGGCGGGCGGATGATTGGGGCGGCCGACCGGATTTGAACCGGCGACATCCAGAATCACAATCTGGCGCTCTAACCAACTGAGCTACGGCCGCCACCGTCAGTCGCTTCGGGTGAAGCGCGCGCTTTCCTACGCTCCGGCGCCCGGAGCGTCAAGAAACCGGAGCCTGCGGCAACAGCCGCTCGATGGCCCGGATCCAGACCGTGCAGGCCTGGTCGTGCGGCAGGTTGAACATCTCCGTCATCCGCGCCCAACTCTCAAAATCCATCAAGGACTCGAGCGTGATCAGGGTCTTCCTGCGCTCAGCCTCCTCCAGCATCGCAAGCTCGGGCGCGAACATCACCTCCATACGCATGACGATCAGTTGTCGGATCATCTTGATGCGCTGCTGGAGCTCCGGCGAATCGGTGGCGTTGGCATTGAGAATCCGCCAGAACGGCAACCACCGTTCGCAGCCCAGCGCCCGGGCCTCGACCTGGGACCGGATGCGCGTCTGCCGATCGGCATCGACGTCGCGCGGCCCCCCAACGGCTTTGGCTTCGCTGATCGCATAGTCGGTCGCTGCCACGCGGATCGCATGCAGATCCGGGAACCGCTCGAAGATGGAGCGCACGGAGTAGCCGGCCCGCTCGGCGATCTGCATCGCCGTCGGCATCTGATGGGTCTCCCGCACGAGCGCCATGTAGGCTTCGACGATCAGTCGCTTGGTCCGTTCGCTGCGCAGGTGACGCCCGTCGATGCGGGCCGGCTTACGCATTGGCGGCGAGGCCAGGAGGGATGGCGGAACTGTCTTCCAAAATAGCTCTCTTCGGTCGGCCGTTGGTGTCAGCTGCCGGACGGTGCCGGCGGCAGCAGCCGGTCGATCGCGTAGATCCACACGTCACTTGCCTCCTCGAACGACATGCCGTGTTGCTCGCGCATGCGCGCCCAGCTTTCGATGTCCGTCAGGGCTTCGAGTGCGATCAGCAGATCACGCTTCTCGTCGGCCGACAGCACCGACAGCTCCGGTTTGTACATGAGTTCGAGTCGCGCCATCGTGACCTCGCGCGCGCGCCGAACCCGGGCCCGAAGATCATCGGAGTCGTCCTGCATATTCATCAGCACGCGCCACAGCGCGACACCCCGTTCGCAGGTGCGCGCGCGCGTATCGACCTGGGAGCGAAGCCTCGTCTGCCGATCGCCATCGACATGGCGCGCCGGCGCCAGGGCCGCAGCCTGCGCCAGCGCATAGTCTGCGGCCGCGACGCGCAGCGCATTGAGATCGGGGAACCGCTCGAACACCGAGCGTACGGAGTAGCCGGCGCGCTCGGCGATCTGAACCGCGGTCGGGACCCTGGGGTCCTCTCGGACAAGCGCAAGGAATGCCTCGATGATGAGCTGTTTGGTCCGTTCGCTTCGCAAGCGGCGGCCATCGATCCGGGGGGACCTAGGCGCAGTTGAAGACAACACGACTTCCACCGGATTGGCACATGCAGCGCACCCGATAGCACGCCCCCGTTCCCCACCGACGCGGCCGAAGGAAAAAGGAAACTGGCGACACGAATGCAGTAATACTATGCCTTAAAGTGACGCCAGCGTCGCCAAAATTAATGCAACATCTGCAACACATGCCCCTGCTACTTGAAATGTATGTTCAATCGCTCGATTGCAGTATCCAACGTGCTGTCATTCTTGCAAAAGCAGAACCGAATGAATTGCCGGGGCGCCCGGACCGGATCGTCGTAGAACGCACTCACCGGTACAGCCGTGACGCCAGCCTTTATCGTGATGTGTCTGCAGAAATCCTCGTCCGTGCCGTTGAAGCCCAATGGCCGGAAATCTGTCGTCACGAAATAAGTGCCTTGTGAGGGAAGCACATCGAAGCCGATTTTCGTCAAGCCGTTCGCCAAACGGTCGCGTTTGCGCCGAAGGTCGCTCGAGAGCGTCTCGAAATATTCCGCCTCCAATCTCAGGCCGGTTGCTGCGCCCCACTGCAAATTCGGAGGGGTCGTGAAAGTCACGAACTGATGTGTCTTGGCGATGGGTTTCAGCATTCCGGGGGCGGCTGTCACATAGCCCACCTTCCAGCCGGTCAGGCTGAAACTCTTGCCGGCCGAACCGATCCGAGCGGTGCGGTCGCGCATGCCCGGCAGCGCCATGATCGAAAGATGCTGCAATCCGTCGAAGACAATGTGTTCATAGACCTCGTCACAGACAGCGTAGGCGCCGTGCTTCAGGCAAAGATCGGCGATGACGCCGAGTTCCTCGCGGTCGAACACCTTGGAGCAGGGATTCATCGGCGTATTGAACAGGATGAGCTTGGTCCGGTCGCTGAATGCCGCGGCGAGCTCCTCGCGCGGCAGGCGCCAGTCCGGCGGCTGCAGGCGTACGAGACGCGGAACCCCTCCTGCCCGGCGCACAATCGGCAGATAAGAATCGTACAGCGGTTCGATCAGCACGACTTCGTCACCCGGCTCGATCAATCCGAACAGGCAGTCGCTCAACGCTTCGGTGGCCCCCGATGTCACCAGCACCTCGGTCTGCCAATCGATCTCGAGGCCCTGAAACCGCCGTGCATGCTCGGCCACGGCCTGGCGCAGTTCCGGAAGGCCCATCATCGGCGGATACTGGTTATGTCCGTCGAGCAGATAGTCCGCCGCGGCTCGACGGACCTCCTCGGGCCCTTTGTCGTCGGGGAAGCCCTGGCCCAGATTGACCGACTGATGCTCCCGGGCGAGGGCGGACATGACTTCGAACACGGTGGTGCCCAGGCTGGAGATGGTGGCGTTGGCGGCTTTCATCGATCTTCTCGTGGCGCAACATTAGGCAGTTTTTTGAACATCGTTTGAACAGTTCGCCTATTTCCAGGTCAATTTGCGCCTCCTGCCCTTTCCCATCCTGTGGGAAACTCTGGCATGAAATATGCTTCAGCGCAGGCGCAGGGTCGCCCGAAGCGACCGCGCCTGCGCGTGGAGTATTGCAAGCCAATGAAGAAGATCGAAGCGATCATCAAGCCCTTCAAGCTCGACGAGGTAAAGGACGCCCTCAACCAGGTCGGCCTCAAGGGGATCACGGTCCTGGAGGCCAAGGGCTTCGGCCGCCAGAAGGGCCATACCGAACTCTATCGGGGCGCCGAATACGTCGTCGATTTCCTGCCCAAGGTGAAGATCGAACTGGTCGTCGAGGACGAGCTGGTCGAGAAGGCCGTCGAGGCGATCCGCGGCGCCGCCTACACCGGCCGTATCGGCGACGGCAAGATCTTCGTGTCACAGATCGAAGAAGCCATCCGAATTCGTACTGGCGAGCGTGGCGACGCCGCCGTATGAGAAACGGCCCTTGGGGGGCCACGACGTCAACCAAAGGAAAGGGACGAACGACAAATGGATGCCAAGCAAGTTTTCGCGATGATCAAGGAGAAGGACGTGAAGTTCCTCGACTTCCGCTTCACCGATCCTCGCGGCAAGTGGCAGCATACGGCCCGCATGGCCTCTACCACCGACGAAAGCGCGTTCGTTGACGGTGTCATGTTCGACGGTTCCTCGATCGCCGGTTGGAAGGCGATCAACGAGTCCGACATGATTTTGATGCCCGACATATCCACCGCGGTGCTCGACCCCTTCACGGCCCAGACCACGCTGATCGTCAATTGCGACGTCGTCGAGCCTTCGACCGGCCAGCTCTATTCCCGTTGCCCGCGCTCGACCGCCAAACGGGCGGAGGCATTCCTGAAGTCGTCCGGCGTCGGCGACACCGCGGTGTTCGGGCCGGAACTCGAGTTCTTCGTGTTCGACGACGTGCGGTTCGACGTGCAGATGTCGGGCAGTTACTTCAAGATCAACTCGAGCGAATCGCCGTGGAACACCGGTGCGGAGTTCGAGGGCGGCAATATGGGCCATCGTCCGGGCGTCAAAGGCGGCTACTTTCCGGTGCAACCGGTCGATTCGATGAACGACCTGCGTGCCGAGATGATGTCCGTGGCGACCGAGATGGGACTCGTCATGGAGATTCACCATCACGAGGTGGCGCCCAGCCAGAACGAGCTCGGCTTCAGGTTCGACACCCTGGTGAAGACGGCCGACAACGTGCAGAAGTACAAGTACTCCCTGCACAACGTCGCCCACAGCTACGGCAAGTCGCTGACCTTCATGCCGAAGCCGCTCTACGGCGACAACGGCTCGGGCATGCACACCCACCAGTCGATCTGGAAGGACAACAAGCCGTTGTTCGCAGGCTCGGGCTACGCCGACCTTTCTGAGACGGCGCTCTACTACATCGGCGGCATCATCAAGCATGCCAAGGCGCTCAACGCCTTTTGCAACGCCAGCACCAACTCCTACAAGCGCGTCATCCCGGGCTTCGAAGCGCCCGTGCTGCTGGCCTATTCCTCGCGCAACCGCTCGGCCTCGTGCCGCATCCCCTATTCCGCCTCGCCAAAGGGCAAGCGCGTCGAGGTCCGCTTCCCCGATCCGTCGGCCAATCCCTATCTCGCCTTCGCGGCAATGCTGATGGCCGGTATCGACGGCATCCAGAACAAGATCCATCCGGGTGATCCGATGGACAAGAACCTCTACGACCTTCCGCCCGAGGAGCTTTCCAAGGTGCCGACCGTCGCCGGCTCGCTGCGCGAGGCGCTGAATGCACTCGACTCGGATCGCACCTTCCTCACCAAGGGCGGCGTGTTCGCCGACGACCAGATCGACGCCTACATGGAGTTGAAGTGGGAAGAGGTCTACGCCTGGGAGCACCAGCCCGCTCCGGTCGAGTACAAGATGTACTACTCGGTCTGACGCACAGTCGATCGTCTTTCGGATCATGGAAGGGCCCGTGCAAGCGGGCCCTTCTTTTGTTGGAGGACCCGGGCAAGCCATGCGACTCTCCACCTGTCAATCAAGGGACGGAGCCCATGACGGAGTGGATGGATAAGGCGATGGAAACGTTGCGCCCGTGGATCGGGCGGGTGCGCGCCGTGGAGGATGATGTCGGCCTGATGGCGGTGCGGCGCGCCGCTGGCACCTTCGATCTCGATCCCGACTCCTTCAGGCAGGGCAGCGAACTGCCGCCGCACTGGTTCACTTTTTTCGGCGTCGAGACCGTGCGGCAGGATGAGATCGGGCCCGACGGCCATGCCAAGAAGGGGGTGGTGTTGCCGCCCATCCCGATGCCGCGCCGCATGGGCGCAGGCCGGCGCGTGACGATCGCGGGCCGCCTGCGTGCCGGAGTACCGGCCGTCAGGAAGGCTGAGGTGGCCAACATCGTCCCCAAGAGCGGCCGCTCGGGCGACATCTTCGTGCTCACCATGCGCAATACCTATGAGCAGGCCGGCAAGATGGTTGCCGTCGACGAGATGGACGCCATCTACCGGCAGGCAGTGCCGCCCGGACAAAAGACGACAGCGACGGTACCGACGCAGGCCCGCACCGATCATGTCTGGAGCCAGCGTACGGAACTCACCAATACCCTCAACTTCCGCTATTCCGCGCTCACCTGGAACGCGCACCGCATCCACTACGACGGCGACTATACCCGCAGCGAAGAAGGCTATCCGGCGCTGGTTTCGAACGGTGGCCTGTCAATGCACCTCATGGTCGATGCAGCCTTGAAACACGCCAAGGGCACGTTGACGGGCTACACGACCAAGCTCGTTCACCCGCTATGGGTCGGCGACATCATCGATGTCCGCGGCGAGCCACAAAAGGAAGGCCGGCTCAAGATCTGGGCCGCCGACAAGAACGGCGTGCTCTGCGGCGAGATGGAGCTGGAGTTCGCGAAATGACGGGGGCCACCAACGATGGTCCGCTGGCGGGCGTGCGAGTCGTCGATCTCACGACCGTGGTGGTCGGACCCATCTGCACGCGCACGCTCGCCGACTATGGCGCCGACGTCATCAAGGTCGAAGCCCCCGGTGGCGGCGACCTGTTGCGCACCATGGCTGAAGGCTGCCGCCATCCCGGGATGTCGGGCAAGTTCATCAACTTCAATCGCAACAAGCGGTCGATCGGCCTCGACCTCAAGAAGCCGGACGGACATGCCGCCCTGCTCCGCCTCATCGAACAGGCCGACGTGTTCGTCAGCAACGTCCGCCCCGAAGCTCTGGCGCGCGCCGGACTCGATTCCGCCAGCCTGGCCGTGAAGAATCCGAGATTGATCCATTGCTCGATCCTGGCCTTCGGGCGCGGCGGCCGATACTTCAACCGGCCGGCCTACGATCCGGTCGTGCAGAGCCTGTCCGGCGTTGCCGGCACGATCGCCCGCGCGACGGGCGAACCGCGCTTCGTGCCTATGGTGATGAGCGACCATGTGAGTGGCTTGATCGCCGCCCAATGCATCGGGTTCGCTCTCTATCGGCGGGAGAAGACCGGCAAAGGCGAAGCGATCGATGTGCCGATGCTCGAGAACATGGCCTCGTTTGTCGCCAGCGAGCATCTCGGCGCGATGACTTTCGATCCACCCGTCGGGCCGAGCGGCGACGGCCGCTTGCTCAGTCCGGACTATCGGCCGCTGCCGACCAGGGATGGCTACATCACCGTTCGCCCCAACACCAATGCCCAGGCCTTCGCCTTCTTCGATGCGATCGGCCGGCCCGAGCTCAAGTCCGACCCGCGCTTCGACAGCGCCGCGTCACGCACGCGCAACGCAAAGGCCTACTTCCAGGTCCAGCGGGAAGGCCTGGGCAGCAAGACGACCGATGAGTGGGTCGAATTGTTCGACAAGGCCGATGTTCCGGCTGCCCGCTACAATGCGATCGACGATCTTCTCACCGACCCGCATCTGAGGGATGTGGGCTTCTTCAGGGAAGAGAGCCACCCGAGCGAGGGCAAGATTCATCGCACCAAGCTCGCCAACACTTTCTCTGGCGGCGCGCGCCAGCAGGACGGTCACGCCCCGTTGCTGGGCCAGCACACCCGCGAGATTCTGGCGGAAGCGGGTTATAGCGCCGGCGAGATCGACAAGCTTCTTGCCGTCGGCGCCGTGCAGGAGGGAGCGGCGCGTCAATAAGGCCGGTCCCCCTCGATGAGGACGCGTTGCATGACGCGCGGTTCGCCTGCCGGATAGTCGACATCGACGCGATGCATGGTGGCGCGGTTGTCCCAGATCACGACGTCACCCAGCTCCCAGGGGTGGCCGTAGTGATGCTTGTCCTTGCGCGCTTCTGCCGCGAGTTCGTCCAACAGGGCGTCGCTCTCGGCACGCTCCATTCCGATAATACGATCGAGGCGGTTGAAGTTGAGATAGAGCGCCCTCCGCCCCGTCTCCGGATGCGTGCGCACCAGCGGGTGCTCGACATCCGGAGTCTCCGCGATCTCCTGCGCGGTTCGCTGGGACGGGCGATTGCGGGCGCGCTGCGTATCGTAGGCATGAATGGCGCGTTTGCCGTCGATCCGCCGGCGCGTTGCTTCCGGCAAGGCCTCATAGACCGAATGCATGTTGCAGAACCAGGTCATCCCGCCGTGGCTCGGCAACTCGATCGAATGCAGCAACGTCGCCTTGGCCGGCGTGACCATGTAGGAATCGTCGGTATGCCAATCTTCCGAACGCAGTGCCGTCTTGTCGGTCGTGCCATCCGTCATCAGGGTACTGACCATGATCGACACTTCCGGCACGTCGCCGCTGCGCTTGTAGCGCAGCACCTGCGGCTTCGGCTTGCCGAAGGCAGAGGCGAAGTTGCGCATCTGCTCCGGTGTCATCCGATTGCCCGGCACGACCACGAGCAGATTCTCGGCAAGAGCGCGACAGAGAATTGCAGCGATTTCCGGCTTGGCGGCATCGGCGTGCCCCAGTCCCTCGATGCGCGCGCCCAGTGCTGCCTTCAGCGGAACGACTTGCGGCGATCCCATGGCATTCCTCCAGCCTCCCGTCGACGAGAGGCTAGCGCGCCATCAATCCGGATGCCAATTTCGCAAGCCGAGCGCGGATACGCTCGATCAACTCGGTTGTCCTGCGCCATGCCGGCAGACTGCGCACGAAGTCATAGGCCCAGTCTCGCCACTGGAAGAACTTTTGGTCAGCCCAAGCGAACCAACGGAGCGACAACAGAGTCGGCCGCAGGATCTTGTAGAGCCGTGCCACGATCGCGGTGGCCAGCACCTTGCCGAAGGCAACCGCTCCGAACGCCAGCATGAAATGGTGATGCAAAGCGAACCAGAAGGCGGCGAGCTTCACCGGCAGGATGAGGACCGATGGAGCCGCGAAGGCCAGGACGGCCGCCCAAGGCGGCAGGCGCATAAGGAACGCCTCGACCCGCGCCACCGGAGGCCAGCGCGCGAACGCCGCCATCATCATGTTGAGATAGCGGATGAGCGTCTGCTCGATGAACACGATCGCGGCAGCGATCGGCACTAGGACAAGCTCGATAACGTATTTCAGGCGTCGTTTCATCAGCGTGAAATATAGGGGACGCGGTCAGCCGAAACAGCCGCAGCATCGGCGAAAAATGCTGCCGGCTTGCCTCTCTCCCGCCTTTTTGCCAAGGACGGCAGCTTCAGCCGTCACACCGTCTTGACAAGCTCGGCGATGGCCGCCCCCACGGTCTTCGTATCGCCGTTGCCGCCGAGATCGCGGGTGCGAGGCCCACCTTCGACCAGGGAAGCCGCGATGGCCCGCTCGATTGCCTCGGCAGCTTCGGGATAGCCGAGGTGGCGCACCATCATGGCGCCCGACCAGATCTGGCCGATGGGATTGGCGATCCCCTTGCCGGCGATGTCCGGCGCCGAACCGTGCACAGGCTCGAACATCGACGGATACTTGCGTTCGGGATTGATGTTCCCCGACGGAGCGACGCCGATCGAGCCGGTCAGCGCCGGCCCCAGGTCCGAGAGGATATCGCCGAACAGGTTGGAACCCACCACAACATCGAACCAGTCCGGGTTGCGCACGAAGTGCGCCGTCAGGATATCGATGTGGTACTGGTCGGCCTTGATATCGGGATAGTGCTTCTTCATCTCGGCGAAGCGCTCGTCCCAGAACGGCATCGTATGGATGATGCCGTTGGACTTGGTGGCCGAGGTCACATGCCTTTTCTTGGTGCCGCGCGCGAACTCGAAGGCAAACTTCAGTACGCGATCGACGCCTTTGCGAGTAAAGATCGCCTCCTGCACCGCGAACTCGTTCTCGGTCCCCTGGAACATACGGCCGCCGAGCTGGCTGTACTCGCCCTCGGTGTTCTCACGCACGACCCAGAAGTCGATCTCGCCGGGCTTGCGGTTGGCGAGCGGCGACGGCACGCCCTCGAACAGCCGGACAGGTCGAAGGTTCACGTATTCGTCGAAATCGCGACGGATCGGGATCAGGAGTCCCCACAGCGAAACATGGTCGGGCACCCCCGGCCAGCCGACGGCGCCGAGGAAGATGCTCTCGAACGCCTTGAGTTGCTCCATGCCGTCATCCGGCATCATCTTGCCGGTCTTCAGCAGCCGATCGCAGGACCAGTCGAAATCGGTGAACTCCAGTTGGAAATTGAAACGTCGGGCGGCCGCTTCCAGCACGCGAACGCCCTCCGGCAGGACTTCCTTGCCGATTCCGTCTCCCGGAACGAGCGCGATCTTGTGCTTGGCCATGTGTTTCCTCTCTCGGCGTCTGCCGACGTATAATGCACGCATATTCAGGAGCAAGCGCCATGTCCTACGATCTCAAGATAACCGGCGGCACCATCGTCGACGGCACAGGCAAGCCTGGCTTCATGGGCGATGTCGGCATCAAGGACGGCAAGGTGGTCGCGATGGGCAAAGCCGAGGGACCGGCCGCCACGACCATCGACGGCAAGGACAAGGTCGTCTCGCCGGGCTTCGTCGACGTGCATACCCACTATGATGCCCAGATCCTGTGGGACCGCATGCTCTCGATCTCGCCCTGGCATGGCGTCACCACGACGGTGATCGGCAATTGCGGGTTCGGCGTCGCACCCACGCGCGCCGCGCACCGCAAGCTGATCCTGCAGACACTCGAGAAGGTCGAGGGCATGAGCCTCGATGCCTTGCAGGCAGGCCTGGGCGACGCCTGGCCCTTCGAAACCTTTCCTCAGTATCTCGACACCCTCGAAAAGCAGGGCTCGGCGATCAATGTCGCGGCTCTGTTCGGCCATACCCCGCTCAGGCTCTATGTCATGGGCGAGGAGTCGACCGAACGCGCGGCGACGGCCGACGAGATCGCCACCATGAAGAGACTGGTGCGCGAGGCGATGGAAGCCGGCGCCATTGGTTTCGGCAGCTCGATGTCGGTCACTCACAACGGCTACGCCGGCAAGCCGGTGCCGAGCCGTCAGGCCACTGTCGAGGAGATGGACGCTCTGGTCTCGGTGATGGGTGAGATGAAGCGTGGCCTGATGCAGATCACCATCGGCCGCGAGTTCTCGACCCGGGCAATGGCAGAGGTGAGCCGCAAGTACGGAATTCCCGTTACCTGGACGGCCCTTCTCTCCTACCTCTACGGTCCGGGCGGGCACCGCAAGCAGCTCGATCTCGCCGCCGAACAGCGCAAATCGGGCGCGCTGGTGATTCCGCAGGTGAGCTGCCGCCCGCTCAACTTCGAATTCACCTTCGCCGAGCCGTTCATCTTCGACGTCCTTAAGTTCATGAACGAGCTTGCGGCTGAGGATGCTCGCTCGCCCGGTGCGCGCCGCAGGGCCTATGCCGATCCGACATGGCGTCGCAAGCTCGCCACCGAGCTCACGCCTCTGTTCCAGCGCTGGTGGGACCGCACGACCATCGCCTGGGCGCCGTCGGCCAGGGAACTGGAGGAACAGCCGCTCGCCGAAGCCGCGCGCAAGCTGGGCAAGGATCCGGTCGATCTGGCGCTCGACCTGGCGCTCGCCAATGATCTGCAGGCACGGTTCCGAATGGCGGTGATGAACTTCGACGAATCCGAGGTGGCCGAGCTGATCACCGACCCCCACACGATCATCGCGTTGTCGGATGCCGGCGCCCACGCCTCCCAGTTGTGCGACGCCTGCTACGCAACCTATCTTCTTGGCCATTGGGTGCGCGAAAAGAAGACCTTCACGCTGGAGCAGGCCGTGCACAATCTGACGCAGCGACCGGCCGAAATGTTCGGCATCAGCGACCGCGGCATCCTGGCCGAAGGCCGCCCTGCTGATGTCGTGGTGTTCGATCCCAGGACTGTCGGTCCCGGGCCGCTCAAGCGGGTCTACGATCTGCCCGCCGGTGCTGACCGACTGGTTTCGGAGGCCAGCGGCATCGATGCCGTCATCGTGAACGGACAGTTGATTCGCCGCGAAGGCAAGGACGCCCTTGTCGCCTCGGCCAAGTTGCCTGGCCGGCTGTTGCGCAACGGTCGCGCTGCCTAGTCAAATCAGGAGAAGATCATGATCCACGTCATTGCCATCATCACCGCCAAGCCCGGGAAGCGCGACGAAATCCTCGGCCATTTCCGTGCCAATGTACCGGCGGTGAAAGCCGAAAAAGGCTGCATCGAATACGGCGCCGCGGTCGATGCCGACGGCATGGGCTCGTTCCAGACCAAGTTCGGACCGGACACATTCGTCGTGGTTGAAAAGTGGGAAAGCACGGATGCGCTGAAGGCGCATGCCGCAGCGCCACACATGGCGGCCTATGCCGCCAAGACCAAGGACAACATCGCGAGCCGCATCATCCACGTGCTCTCCCCTACTTAACTCTTTTCTGTCGTCCTGAGGGTAGCGAAGGACCTGACAGGCTGTTGAAAAAGGGCTTTGAAGCCATGCGTCCAGGCAATATCGATTCAAAGGCAGCGCCAGGGTCGCAAGTCAGAGTCAGGATTGTGCCGATCTCGATTTGATTTCTGCGCACGATGCCGCAGTTCCCGACCTTTTCAACAGCCTGCTAGCGCCAAATCCACCCCCTTTGGATCGGCTGCGAGATTCCTCGCTGCGCTCTGGATGACATGGCTTTGTGCGCATGCCTGCCGCCAACGACGGCTGACACTACGGCAGGCGCACCACGCCTCGCACGGCCATGTCGATCATGCCGGCGATCAAGGTGTCGTGCTTGGTCCAGGGGAACTCAGGATTGTGGATGAGCGCGGCCACTAGGCCGTGCAGGCTCATCCATACCAGTTCGGCCGCGGTTTCGACCGGATAGTAAAGCGGCATGCCGGCATTCTCGATGTCCCGGAACATGCCCATCAGCCTGGCGAACGCGATCGCCCCGCTCGCACCCGGCTCGTTGGGGTCGATGGTCTCGGGCTTGTGGCCACGCTCCTTGATCTGCTTCGGCGTATTTCCCGACAGGAACGTCAGCCAATATTCCTGCGGGTTGGCCAGGCCGAAGCGGATATATGCCTCGCCGCAGTGGCGCAGGCGTTCGATGGGCGGCAGTCCCTTCTTTTCGATCTCGCCCATCCGTTCGATCAGGCCACCGAACGTCTGGTCGCAGAGCGCCAGCATGATGGCTTCCTTGTCCTTGAAGTAGAGGTAAAGGGCCGGCGCTGATACGCCTACCGCATCTGCGATCCGACGGATCGTCGTCGCCTCATACCCTTCTTTCAGAAACAGCTTCTTCGCCGCCCATAGGATCTCGTCGCGTCGGGTATGACCTTCGCCGCGCTTTTTCCGGGTGCCCAAGGCTGCAGTGGACAATTCGCCTTCCATTCCTTGACTTGTAACTTAACATAGATAACTTATCAAAGTTAAGTTAACAATGTTAAGGACTACGCCGTCTTCATTGTAACTCTCGGAAAGAAGGCCCGCCATGCGCCCGCCATTGGAACGCATCCCTCGCAGAATCGCCGCCGGTGTGACCGGGGCTATTATCCTCGCGGCTGCCGGCATCGTGTTCGCGACCTCTCGAGCCGCCACCCCGCGCGCTGAAGTCACTGACCTTGCGATCCGACCGGCGCGGGTGATGACCGTTGAATATCGCGACATGCCCCGGTCGCTGGTTCTTGCCGGAACCGTGGCACCGCGGATCGAGACCACATTGGGGTTCCGCGTCGCAGGCAAGATCGTGCGGCGCGCAGTCGATGTCGGAGCAACGGTGATCCAAGGCCAGCTCATTGCCGAGATGGATCCAGCGGACTATCGGCTCGCGGTCGACAACGCACATGCAGCGCTTGTCTCGGCCGAGTCGGATGCGGGGCGCGCCCAGGCCGATTATGAACGCTATCTCGCCCTGCGCGGCACCGCCGCCTTCATGTCGCAGACTCTCGATACCCGCAAGGCGACGGCGGCGACGGCCCAGGCACGGGTCGAACAGGCCAAGAGCCAGCTTGCCACCGCGGAGAACAACCTCGGCTATACGGAGCTGCGCGCCGATGCCGAAGGCGTCGTGACAGCGGTCCAGGCCGAGGTCGGCCAGGTGATGGCGCAAGGCCAGGGCGTGGTCCGCGTCGCGCGGACAGGCGAATTGGAGATCCTGGTCGGGGTGCCGGAACAGCGCCTGACGGTCGTACGCCAAGCCCGCAACGCCACCTTCGAGCTGTGGTCCGATCCCGGACATCGCTATGCCGCCCGTTTGCGCGAGCTTTCGCCCAGCGCCGATCCCACGACGCGCACATACCCTGCCCGCTTCACTGTGATCGAGCGCCCCTCCTTTATCGGGCTTGGCATGACCGCGACCCTCTCGTTCGAGCGCCCGGATGCGCTGCATGTGGCCGAGGTTCCGCTGTCGGCGATCTTCCAGCAAGGGACCCAGCCCGCGGTCTGGGTGGTCGACCGCTCGACCGGCGCGGTTTCCTTGCGCCCGGTGGCGATCGCCCGTTGGACCGACGACACCGCCGCGATCTCGTCGGGCGTCCAGGATGGCGAAATGATCGCCACGGCCGGAGTCCACAAGCTCGAGCCGGGGCAGAAGATCAAGCCGCTGCAGCAGCAGGCTTCACGCTAGCCGACCTTCGTCGGGGAGATCGCCATGGCGACGCGGACCAACTTGTCGGAGCTGGCGCTGCGCAACAGCACGCTCACGGTGTTTTTCATGCTGGCGCTGACGGTCGCCGGCATCTACGCCTTCTTCAGCCTCGGTCGCGCCGAGGATCCGCCCTTCACCATCAAGCAGATGGTCGTCTCGGCGGCGTGGCCGGGCGCCACCGCGCGCGAGGTCGAGCAGCAGGTCACCGACAAGATCGAGACCAAGCTGCAGGAACTACCCTACTTCTACAATGTCACGAGCTATACCAAACCCGGCGAGACGGTGATCTACGTCTCGTTGCGCGACGACGTCCCGCCGGCAAAGGTGCCCGATCTCTGGTACCAGGTGCGCAAGAAGGTCGGCGACATCCGCAATACGCTGCCGCAGGGTGTCGTCGGGCCCTTCTTCAACGACGAATACGGCGATACTTACAGCCTGATCTGGGCCTTCGAGGCCGACGGCTTCTCGCCAGCCGATGTGAAGGCGATCGTCAAGGATGTGCGGCAGCGGGTACTGCGTGTACCCGAAGTTACCAAGGTCGACCTGTTCGGCGTGCAGGACGAGAAGATCTATATCGAATTCAGCCATGCGCGCCTTGCGGCACTGGGCGTCCCCGTCGACCAGATCCTCGACGTGGTGCGCAAGCAGAACGCCGTGGTGGCCTCAGGCACTGTCGAAACCAGGGGCGAGCGCGTCGCCGTGCGCGTCGATGGCGTGCCGGCCGATGCGCAGGATCTCACCTCCCTGCCCTTCAGCGCCAACGGCTATATGCTCACCCTCGGCGACGTCGCCGATATCCATCGCGGCTATGTCGACCCGCCACAGAGCGCCATGCGTTTCAAGGGCAGGCCGGTGATCGGACTTGGAGTCGTCATGGCGCCGGGCGGCAACGTGCAGACGCTTGGCAAGGCCCTGGATGCCACGATGGCACAGGTCGAGCGCGACCTGCCTGTGGGTATCACCGTCCATCGCATCGCCGACCAGCCGGAAGTCGTGCAGGACTCCTTCGTCGAATTCATCCGCTCGCTGGGCGAAGCCCTGGCAATCGTGCTCGTCGTGTCCTTCGTGAGCCTAGGCATGCGCACGGGCGTCATCGTCGCACTGTCGGTGCCGCTGGTGCTTGCCATCACTTTCATCGGCATGATGCTGCTTGGCATCGACTTCCAGCGGATCTCGCTTGGCGCGCTGATCATCGCGCTGGGCCTGCTGGTCGACGACGCGATCATCGCCGTCGAGATGATGATGGTGAAGCTCGAGCAGGGCTTTAGCCGCATGCAGGCCGCGACCTTCGCCTACACATCGACCGCCTTCCCCATGTTGACAGGCACGCTGGTTACGGCGGCCGGCTTCGTTCCAGTCGGCTTCGCCCGGTCGAGCGCCGGTGAATACACCAACTCGATCTTCTGGGTGGTCGGCCTGTCGCTGATCGTATCCTGGTTTGTGGCCGTACTGTTCACGCCGTGGCTCGGCTATCGCCTGCTGCCGCAACCCAAAGCGCAGCACGCCGATCCCTATCAGGGGCAGCTCTACGTGCTCTTCCGCCGTCTGGTCGTCTGGTGCGTGACCTGGCGCAAGACGACCATCGCCGTCACCGGGATTGCCTTCGTCGCCGCCATGGCGGCATTCGGCCTGGTCCAGAAGCAGTTTTTCCCTACCGCCAACCGGCCCGAACTGATCGTCGATCTCCGCCTGGCGCAGGGCGCTTCCTATGCCGCCACTGATGCCGAGGTCGCCAAGCTCGAGAAGTGGCTCGCCAACGAGCCGGACGTTGCCTTCTACACGTCCTATATCGGCGCCGGCAGCCCGCGCTTCTATCTGCCGACCGTGCCGGAGCTGAAGAACGCGAACTTCGGCCAGGTCATCGTCATGACCAAGGGGTTGGAAGCGCGCGAGCGCGTCGAAGCGGCCCTGACCCGACTGTTCGCCGACGACTTCGAAGCCGTGCGGGCCCGCGTGCAGCGCCTGCAGAACGGCCCGCCGGTCGCTTATCCGGTGATGTTTCGGGTGCTGGGCGACGATCCGCAGCAGGTGCGCGCCGTTGCCGAGAAGGTTCGCCAAGTCTTCAAGGCCGACCCTGACACCCGCGACATCAACTTCGACTGGAACGAACTCGCCAAGAGCGTGCGACTCGAGGTCGATCAGAACAAGGCCCGCGCACTGGGCATCGATTCGCAGCTCCTTGGCAACACCCTGCAGACACTGCTGTCGGGTGTGGTCGTAACCCAGTATCGCGAAGGTACCGAGACGATCGATGTCATGGCTCGTGCGATCCCGTCGGAGCGCCTCAGCCTCGACGGGCTGGAGGCGATCAACCTGCGCACGGCAAACGGAGGGGTGATCCCGCTTGCCCAGCTCGCCAAGCTGCATTTCGAGCTCGAGGAACCGATCCTGTGGCGCCGCAACAAGGACCTGCTGATGACGGTGCGGGCCAGCGTCGCCAACGGCGTGCAGGGCCCGGATGTCGCCGCACGCATCGACAAAGCGCTGGCGCCGGTGCGCGCCGAGCTGCCGCCCGGCTACCGCATCGAGGTCGGCGGCGACAGCGAGGAAAGCGCCAAGAGCCAAGCTTCCATCTTCAAGGTCATGCCGGTGATGGCCTTCCTGATGATGCTGTTCCTGATGTTGCAACTCAGGAGCTTTTCCAAGCTTGCGCTCGTGGTGCTGACCGCACCGCTTGGCATGATCGGCGTGTCGTTCTTCCTGCTTGCCTTCAACCAGCCATTCGGCTTCGTGTCGCTCCTGGGCACGATCGCCCTCGCCGGCATGATCATGCGCAACTCGGTGATCCTGGTCGACCAGATCGACCAGGACCTGGCCGCCGGCCATGCACCGTGGGACGCGGTGATCGATGCCACGGTCCGCCGAGCGCGCCCCATCCTGCTCACGGCGGGCACCGCGATCTTCGCCATGATCCCCCTGTCGCGCAGTGTCTTCTGGGGCCCGATGGCGGTCGCCCTGATGGGCGGCCTCCTGGTCGCGACCGTCCTCACGCTGCTCTTCCTACCGGCGCTCTACGCCGCATGGTTCCGGGTGAAGCAGCCGCCGGCCGACAGGGCGGCGGCCAACGACACCCTTCCCGCCCATCTCGCCGTTGCAGCGGAATGATCTCCTTGGCTTACGAGAGTCGCGCCTCCGCCGTGCGCACGTCCCGGGTGCGCGCGGCGCTCACGGACAGCACGATCTCGATGCCGCGGACGATATCGTCGGCTGCCATCGAGGGTTCTCCCCCGAAGCCGGCGGCCTGCTCAGGCAGATAAGGGATGTGCAGGAAGCCGCCGCGGAAGGCGAGATCGTGCCGGCCAGCCATGTCCATCAGCGCGTAGAACACATGGTTGCAGACGAAGGTGCCGGCGCTGTTGGACACCGCCGCCGGTAGTCCCGCCTTGCGCAGCTCGGCCACGCAAGCCTTGATCGGAAGCGTCGCGAAATACGCCGCCGGCCCGTCACGTACCACCGGCCGGTCGATCGGTTGCTTGCCGTCGTTGTCGCGAATGCGCGCATCCTGGACGTTGATGGCGACGCGCTCCAGGCTGAGCTCGCTGCGGCCGCCCGCCAGGCCCACGCACAGCACGATGTCGGGGCGAACGTCATGAATGGCGCTGCGCAGAGCGATGGCCGACCGGGCATAGGAGGTCGGAAGGGTTGCAGTGTGGATCACGAGACCGCCCATCCGACGCTTGAGCCGCCCCACGGCCATCGAAGAGGGATTGACCTTGTCGCCTCCGAAGGCGTCGAAGCCTGTCACCAGTGCCTTCATCCAGTCCATTCCGCCAGCATAAAGGGCGCCCCTTGCGAGGCGCCCGACGTTAGCTCTGCCATAAAGCGATGGCTACTTGTTCGCGGCGTCGACCGCGCGGCGCGCCATGACTCCCACCAGATGGGCGCGATATTCGGCACTGCCATGGATGTCGCTGTTGAGACCGTCCGCGGGGATCTTGATGTCCTTGATCGCCTCCGACGTGAAGTTCTTCGCCAGCGCATCTTCCATCGCCTTGACGCGGAACGCCGCCGGTCCCGCCCCCGTCACCGCCACGCGCACGGTGTTGCCCGTCTTGGCGACGAAGACGCCCACCATCGCATAGCGCGACGCAGGGTTGCGGAACTTCATGTAAGCCGCCTTGTCCGGCTTGGGGAAGCTGATGGACGTGATGAGCTCGCCTTCGCCGAGAGCTGTCTCGAACAGTCCCTTGAAGAAGCTGTCCGCCGCGTGCTTGCCGGTGTTGGTCGTGATGGTGGCGTTCAATCCCAACACCGCCGCCGGATAATCCGCCGCCGGATCCGAATTGGCCACCGAGCCGCCAATCGTGCCGCGGTTGCGGACTGCCGGATCACCGATCATGCCGGCGAGATCGGCCAGCGCCGGAATCATACGCTTGACATCGGCCGAGGTCGCGACGGTCACATGTTTGGTCATGGCGCCGATCACGAGATTCGACCCCTCGACCTTGATGCCGGCAAGCTCCTTGACGCCGCCGAGATCGACAACGTCGGTCGGCCGGGCCAGGCGCTGCTTCAGCGTCGGGATCAGGGTCATGCCACCGGCCATCGGCCGGGCTTCGTCCTTGCCCTTCAGCACTGTCGCCGCGTCGGCGAGGCTCTTGGGGCGATGATAAGCGAAATCGTACATCTCTTTCCTCCCGTTACTCGGCCGCCGCGCGCGAAGCGCCATGGATGAGCTGCCACACACTGAGCGGCGTGGCCGGCATCGGCACATGCGTGACGCCAAGCGGCGCCAGCGCATCGCGGACGGCATTCATGACGGCGGCGGGAGCGGCAATCGCCCCGGCCTCGCCGCATCCCTTCACGCCCAGCGGATTGTGCGGGCAAGGCGTGACCTTGTAGCCGAGCTTGAACGACGGCACGTCGTCCGCGCGCGGCATGGTGTAGTCCATGTACGAACCGCTCACGAGCTGTCCTGTCTCCTTGTCGTAGACCGCATGCTCGAGGAGCGCCTGGCCCACGCCCTGCGCGATGCCGCCATGGACCTGCCCTTCGACGATCATCGGATTGATGATGTTGCCGAAGTCGTCGACCGCGGTGAAGTTCACGATCTGCGTCTCGCCGGTGTCGGGATCGACCTCGACCTCGCAGATCTGCGTGCCGGCGGGATAGACGAAATTCGCCGGATCGTAGAAGGCGTTCTCGTCCATGCCCGGCTCGATCTCGGCCAGGGGATAGTTGTGCGGGACGTAGGCCGCGAACACGGCCTGCGCCAGCGGCACGTTCTTGTCGGTGCCGGCAACCTTGAAGGTGCCGTCCTCGAAAACGACATCGTCGACCGAGGCCTCCATGAGATGCGCCGCGATCTTCTTGCCCTTGGCGATGATCTTGTCGGCCGCCTTCATGATGGCCGACCCGCCGACCGCGAGCGATCGCGAGCCGTAGGTACCCATGCCGAATGTCGTCGTCGACGTATCGCCGTGGACGACCTCGATGTTCTCCAGCGGCACGCCGAGCTTGTCCGAGACGATCTGGGCAAAGGTCGTCTCATGGCCCTGGCCGTGGCTGTGCGACCCGGTGATGACCTGCACATTGCCGGTCGGGTTGAACTTGAGCTGCGCCGATTCCCACTGGCCGACGCCGCCGCCCAACTGGCCGATTACCTGTGACGGTGCGAGCCCGCAGGCCTCGATATAGGAGGAAAAGCCGATGCCGCGCAGCTTGCCGCGCGATTTGGCCTCAGCGCGACGGGCCTCGAAGCCCCTGTAATCGGCGATCTTCATCGCCTCGTCGATGATCGGCGGGTAGTTACCCGAATCGTATTGCAGGGCGACCGGTGTCTGATACGGGAATGCCGTCGACGGGATGAAGTTCTTCCGACGCAGCTCCGCCGGATCCACCTTCAGGTCCTTGGCCGCCTGCGAGACAATGCTTTCGATCACGAACGTCGCCTCGGGACGACCGGCGCCACGATAGGCATCGACCGGTGCGGTATGCGTGACCGCCGCCTTCACGTTGGCGTAGATCAGCGGTGTTGTGTACTGGCCGGCGAGCAAGGTCGCGTAGAGATAGGTCGGCACCGCGGTCGAGAAGGTCGAGAGATAGGCGCCCATGTTGGCGATGGTCTCGACCTTGAGCGCCAGGAACTTGCCGTCCTTGTCGAGCGCCAGCTCGGCATGGGTCACATGGTCCCGGCCGTGCGCGTCGGTCATGAAGGATTCCGAGCGCTCCGCCGTCCACTTGATCGGGCGGCCGACCCGGCTCGAAGCCCAGCATACGGCCGTCTCTTCATTGTAGCAAAAAATCTTGCTGCCAAAGCCGCCGCCGACATCGGGGGCGATCACCCGCAGCTTGTGCTCGGGAATACCGAGGACGAATGCCGACAGGATCAGCCGCAGCACGTGCGGGTTCTGCGAAGTCGACCAGAGCGTATAATGGCCCGTGCCCTTGTCGTATTCCGCCGCCGCCGCCCGCGGTTCCATCGCGTTGGGGATCAGGCGGTTGTTGACGATATCGATCTTGGTGACATGCGCGGCCTTGGCGAACGCCGCATCCACGTCCGCCTTCACGCCGAGTTCCCAGTCATAGATCAGGTTGCCGGGTGCCTCCGCATGCACCTGCGCCGTACCCTTGTCGAGAGCTTTCGCCAGATCGACATTGGCCGGCAGCACTTCGTAATCGACCTTGATCTTTTCAGCAGCGTCCTTGGCCTCGTCGTGGCTGTTGGCCACGACCATCACAACCGGATCGCCGACATAGCGGACGGTATCGGCCGCCAGCACCGGATGCGGCGGCGCCTTGTGCGGCTCACCGTGCTTGTCCTTCACCACCCATCCGCAGATCAGGCTGCCGACCTTGGCTTCTGCCAGATCCTTGCCGGTGAAGATCGCCACCACGCCCGGCATCTTCTCCGCTTCCGAAAGATCGACGCCCTTGATCTTGGCGTGAGCATGCGGCGACCGTAGGAAGTAGGCGTACGTTGCCCGTGCGAGAGGCAGATCGTCGACATAGCGGCCAGTGCCGGTCAGGAAGCGCACATCTTCCCTCCGTTTGACCCGGGCGCCGATCCCGGTTGCGGTCGTCATCGCTAAACTCCCGCCGCCTTCATGGCCGGGGCAGCGGCCAGGATAGCCTTCACGATGTTGTGGTAACCGGTGCAGCGGCAGAGATTGCCCTCAAGTTCGTGACGCACCGTCGTCTCGTCGAGCTGGTAGTTGTGGCGCTTCACCATGTCGATTGCGCTCATCACCATGCCCGGCGTGCAGAAGCCGCATTGCAGGGCATGGTTGTCGCGGAACGCCTCCTGCATGGGGTGGAGTTTGTCGGCGCTGGCGGCCAGGCCTTCGATGGTCGTGACCTTGGCGCCCTCGGCCTGGACCGCGAGCATGGTGCAGGACTTCACCGATGTACCGTCGACATGGACGACGCAGGCGCCGCACTGGCTGGTGTCGCAACCGACATGGGTGCCGGTCATGCCGAGATGCTCGCGCAAGAACTGAACCAACAGTGTGCGCGCCTCGACCTTGCCGGAGACCGGCTTGCCGTTGACGGTCATGGCGACGGAAATGGTCATTCTTCTTCTCCCTCACATGTCGGTTCACGCCGCGCCTGAACACGCAGCAAGGCCTTCTCTGGACTGTCGCAAGCACGCGATACGCCGGTCAAGCGAATTACGGATGACGAACAACGGTCGGCAAAAGGCCGCGCCTAGCGGCTGAGCAGGAACACGATGATCAGGATCGCGGCGCCTGCGCCGATGATCGTCCAGTGTCGGTAGCCGCGCTGCACCGCGGCAGACGGGGCCGGCGGCAGATTGTCGTCGGGCGGAGCCATGATCGACTATTCCGCCGATGCCGGCGCTCCCACGCTTTCGGCGAACTTGCCGAAAAACTGGTCGGCGAGTTTCTTGGCCGTGCCCGAGATCAGGCGGGCACCGACCTGGGCGATCTTGCCGCCGACCTGGGCGTCGACATCATAGGTCAGGATCGTGGCACCGCCGTCATCGGCAAGCTTGACCACGGCGCCCCCCTTGGCGAAGCCGGCGACGCCACCCTGCCCTTCCCCGGAAATCTTGTAGCCGTTCGGCGGATCGATGTCGGACAACGTGACCTTGCCGCTGAAGGCCGCACTCACCGGCCCGATACGCAGGCGTACCTTCGCGGTCATCTCGGTATCCGACAACTTCTCAAGCGACTCACAACCGGGGATGCAGGCCTTCAGGATGGCCTGGTCGTTGAGCGCCGCGAAGACCTTCTCCCGCGGTGCCGCAATTCTATATTCGCCCTTGATTTCCATGAAGTAACTCCGCTCTTCGGGCCAGCCCTACCATTTGCTGGTATAGGAGTCTGGCGGCGGTTCTGCCAGTGGCTCGCGGACCGATAAGTAGATGGTTGCGAGGTATGGGATGGCCATCACAACGGCCAGGCCGGCCAGCCAATCCGATTGGATGTTCCAGAAAAGTGTCCTGATTACCCAGCGGCCGCCATCTGAAGCGATGAAACCGCCAACGCCGCCGTCATAGAGCTTGATGGCTCCTTCCGTGACCACCATGACGGCAGCCCAGAAGATCAGCAGGCCGGCCAGGATGATTTCCGGCAGCACCGGCCTCACCCGGCTCAGCGTCCGATCCATGCGCACGTAGCCGCGGCTCGTGTCGTAGCCCAGGAGGCGACCGAACGAAAGCGCCCGCAGCAGTCGAGCCGGCCGCGGCCCCATCCGGGTCCTGAAGAGGGTGACGACTTTCCAGGCCATCAGGCAGAGGCTTGGAATGACGAAACTCCAGATCGGGAAATCCCGGTAGCGGCCGTCTATGGCGATCTGCCGGTACCAGGTCTCGCCCAGGCGAATGACTCCGTCATACCAGTCGATCGAGATCACCACGAGATAGAAGATGCAGAGAACTGTCAGCACCAGGTAGAGGATCTGCGCCATCAGGTCGGCGCGCTGCAGGATGCGAAAGCGCGGCAACTCGCGCCAGGCGCGCCAGGCCTCGCGTACCCGCGCGCCGTAAAGCGAGGGGTCGGCCATGCGCCCGGTGAGGCTATCGGCAATTCCCCGCAGCAGTGCGTAGCTGAAAGCGCCCAGCAGCACCGCCCAGAACACCACGCCCAACCATTTTTCGAGGTAGAAAGTGCGCGACACGTCGATCCAGACGGATTCGACATAGCAGGTGCCAATGAACTGGGCGAACAGGGCGAACACGGCGATCTGCCGCCATTTGGCGCGTTCTCGGCCCACGGTGAAGACCAGCAGCAAAAAGCCCGATATCAGGGTCGATACGGCGAACAGGATGCGCCAGTGCGGCTCAGCAACGACGGGTTTGCCGAGCTCGAACTTGTCGTTGCGATAAGCATCGAGCAGCCCCCAGCTCGCACCGACAGTCCCTTCCTGGCGCGCTTTCCAGTACTGGTCGAAGGCCTCGACGAAGTTGTAGTCGAAGTGTTCACGCTCGGCCAAAGCGCGGAACATAGAGAAGAAACGGACTTGCTCCACGCGGCCAGGGCGGGCGTCCGATCGCATGCGACCGTCGGATGGCCAGCCGGTTTCACCGATCACGATCTTCTTGCCGGGAAAGCGTGCCTGCACCCTGTGATAGATGTCGAGGATGTGCTTTTCGATGCTCGGCCGTCCGTCCGGCTCACGCCTGTCGATACCGATCGGCTCGTCTTCCCAGTAGGGCAGGATATGGATGGTGATGAAATCGACATCGTCGGCGAGCGTCGGGTTGCGCAGCCAGAATTCCCACACGTCGGCATAGGTCACGGGCTGGCGGACGCGCTGCTTCACCATGCGGATGTAGCTGCGGAGCTGATTGACTGTCAGGTCCTTGCGTAGAAGGACCTCATTGCCGACGATCACCCGCTCGACCGTGTCGGGATACCTGTTGGCGTGATCGATCAGCAGGTTCACCTGCTCGAGATTTTCCTTGTCGTTGCTGTTCAGCCAAGCGCCTTCCCAGACCTTGAGGCCGTATTTGCCGGCACGTTGCGGCACGGTTTCGAGGTTCTCGGCCGCCGAGTAGGTGCGCACCGCCTGCACCTTCCCCTGCAGGCGTTTCAGGTCCTGCTCGATCTGGTCCGGCGTGGGGAACGTGCGCGACAGCGGGCTCTGGCCCGGCCGATAAGGCGCAAAGGAGACGCTCTGGAGAGGAGTATTGGTCCAGCCGGCGATCTCCACCGGCCTGTTGGGCAGCCACCACCACAAGAGATTGAGTGCGGTTACGACCACGAACGCGAGCAACGCTGCCAAGGCACGCATGACAGGCTTTGTAGCAGGATGGCCGACGGGCGCCACCGCGAACGTACGACATTTTGTGGATCGAGAACCCCGGAGCGCGATCGGTCGTGCTTCCGATCAGATCGGCCCCCGTTGCACCCCTGCGATGGCCTGGCGCACGACCTGATGGCCGCGAAACAGCACCGCTTCCTTCCAGTCGTCGGTATCGGGGTAGAACTGGCGCCGCATGGCGGCGCGCACCGGCTCCGCTTCCTTGCCGAGCGGATCGCCATATTTGTGCAGCCAGTGGTCGGCGCGGAACGCTTTCTGCCCTCGTTCGCGATCGAAGGTGCCGAATTCGATCGTGCACATGGTGAGTCGGGTTTCGGGTTCAGTCAGTACGCGATTGAGGCCGTAATGGCCAAGGCCATCGCGAGCCTGCGAAGCCGTCTGTCCCCGTTTGGATTCGGTCACCGACTCACCCCAGAAGGCGCGCACGCGGCGCGAGCCGGCAGAATCGATGTCATAGTGTGTGATCGGCTCGCCATAGCCATAAGGGCCGAGGCCAGTATGGAAATCTATCACCGCAACATCGCTCCGACCCTTGAGAAACCGGTCGGCGATCGCATGCAGGGTGCGATTCGACCAGCTCGGGCCGCCGCCGCCGAAGAACATGCCGTCGGAATGGCTGTACTGGCCGCCGGAGATGGCGCGAAAGTACGCTATATCTCCAACTCTCTTGCGATATTCGGCAAGCTTGGCATCGGCCGTCCTGACACCCGCTTCGCTGAAATCCTTCGGCACCAGCCAGTCGGCGATCTCGAGATAGCCTTCGTTCACCGGGTAAGGCTTGGTGTGATCAACATAGTTGCGGTTGAGGTCGTTGCCCTCTTCGGTGACCCGGCGCGTCCAGGCGAAGCCATAGGGATTGATGGCGTGCACGAACAACACCGCGGTGTCCCTTGGCAGGCCGGCAGCTCCGACCGTCGACAGCCAATCGACCTGGAAACCCGAACCGCAATAGCCTTCCACGCCATGCGTGCTCGAGAGGGTGACGACGATCTTCGAGGCATCGTCGGGGCCAAGGCGTGCCACATCGGTCGACAGCACCTCGCCCTTCGGCCCCTTGCCGGGATTGTCGTAGCGTGAGGTCACCGCGCCGGCGATGCGCGCGGCGGCAAGGAACTTGTCACGGGCTTCGCTGTAATCGGCGGCGAAGGAGTGGGTGTTTGACATGGCCACCTCAGGTGCGAAGCGTCAGCCCGCCATCCACCACCAGTTCGTGGCCGGTGATGAAGTCGGCCTCATCGGATGCCAGGAGCAACGCGCCACGGGCAATGTCGATCGGCTGGCCGAGCCGGCGCAAGGCCGCTTTCTTCTCCCACACGGCGCGGATCTCGGCGTTGTCAAAGTTTGTGCGCGTCATGCCGGTATAGATCGCGCCGGGGCACACGTAGTTCGCCGTGATGTTGAATTTGCCGAGTTCCAGCGCCAGCGTCCGCGTGAGCCCGCCGACGCCTGCCTTGGAGGCGCAATAGGCGGCCAGACCGTAGTCGGTGTCGAAGGCCATCACCGAAGCGGTATTGACGATCCGTGCCCGGCCCTTCTCCCTCGCGCGGGCCTTCAATGCCGGAATGGCCTCGCGGCAAAGCCTGAACATGCCCCGTACATTCACAGCATTCACGCGGTCCCACATCTCATCCGTCATCTCCTCGACGAACGCCCGGCCGCTCACGCCGGCATTGTTGAACAGGATGTCGAGCGCACCGAATTTCGACAGCGCCGCCTCGACGATGCGCTTGGGAGCGTCACCGGCCGTGATGTCGGCCTTGAACGGCGCGATCGCGTTGCTCCCTGCATGAACGGCGTCGATCTCCGATTCCGGCCGATCCACCGCAAGGACCTGCGCACCCTCCTCGGCGAAGAGTCTGGCTGACGCCGCGCCGATCCCCGACGCGGCGCCCGTGACAATGGCGATCTTGCCTGCTAGCCGGCCCATGGTCGTCTCACGCGACCGTCAGGACCACTTTGCCGGTCGCCTTGCGCGACAGCAGGGCGTTCATGGCGTCGGCGCCTTTCTCCAGGGGAAAGCGCATGGAAACATGCGGCTTGAGCTTGCCCTGTGCGTACCATGCCAGCAATTCGTCGAAGTTCTTGCGCGCTTCCACCAACTCGCGCCCGCGCCAGGCGCCGTAAAAGACGCCGCGCACGTCACAGCTCTTGAGCAGCACGAGGTTCACCGGCAGCGATGGGATACGACCCGCCGCGAAGCCCACCACCAGGAGACGGCCGTACCAGGCGATGCAACGAATGGCCTCGTCGAAGGCGTCGCCGCCGACAGCGTCATAGATGATGTCTGCGCCGTTGCCGCCGGTCAGTTCCTTCACCTTGTCGCGCATCTTCTCCTTGGTGTAGTTCACGAACATGGTTGCGCCATACTTCCGGCAGATCTCCATCTTCTCGTCGGAGCCGACGGCCGCGATCACCTTCAGCCCCATCAAGGCGCCCAGTTCGACCGCCGTGAGGCCGACACCGCCGGACGCGCCGGTGACCAGCAGGGTCTCGCCCCGCTTCAGGCTGCTGCGCTGCTTCAAGGCGTAATAGGACGTGCCGTAGGTCATGGTGAAGGCAGCACCGTCCTCATAGCTCATGTTCTCTGGCATCGGCAGGAGCTGGCTTTCGTCGGTGACGACTTCGGTCGCATAGCCGCCATGGCCGATCATGCCGATCACCCGGTCGCCGACCTTGTAGGCGCTGACGCCCTCAGCCACTTCGGCGATGTCTCCTGCCACCTCATGGCCCGGAGCGAAGGGACGCGTCGGCTTGAACTGGTACTTGTCGGCGATGATCAGCGTGTCGGGGAAATTGACGCCCGCTGCACGCACAGCGACACGCACCTGGCCCTTGCCCAGTGGCTTGGAGGGCATTTCCGTCAGCTTGAGGCTCTCCGGTCCGCCCGGCGTTTCGCTGATCATGGCCCGCATCATTCGCTCCGCATGCTCGAGTTTCGTCCTGTGGCGGCATTGATACGATGGCGGGTGGCCCACCGTCCATCCGTGCTAGAAGACGCAAGGCTTTTCGCGAGGAGGAAGATGGCGGGACTTTATTTCGAGGAATTCACGGTCGGGCGCACGTTCGACCACGCCTGGACGCGCACGGTCACCGAGATGGACAACGTGCTGTTCAGTTCGCTCACCATGAATGTGCAGCCACTGCATCTCGACGAGGAGTTTGCCTCCAGGACCGAGTTCGGTCAGCGCATCGTGAACAGCCTGTTCACGCTCGGCCTCATGATCGGCATCACCGTCAACGACACCACGCTCGGCACGACCGTCGCCAACCTCGGTATGACCGACGTTCGCTTCCCCAAGCCCGTCTTCCATGGCGACACACTCCGGGCCCAGACCAAGGTCCTTTCGGTGCGGGAGAGCAAGTCGCGGCCCGATGCCGGCATCGTCGAGTTCGGCCACACCGCCTTCAACCAGCGCGGCGAGACCATCGCCCAGTGCACCCGCCAGGCGCTGATGCGCAAACGTCCCAAGAAGTGAGGCCCCAGGCATGCGTTCCTTCCTGTTCGTTCCCGCCGACTCCGAGCGCAAGCTCGCCAAGGGCCCGCAATCCGGCGCCGATGGCCTGATCCTCGACCTCGAAGATTCCGTCGCCGCCGACCGCAAGATGGTCGCGCGCGACATGGCGCTTGCCTATCTGCGCGCCGCCAGGCGCGATGCGGGCCCGAAGCTCTACATCCGGGTGAACGCTCTCGATACCGGCCTGACGCTCGGCGATCTCGCGACAATCATGCAAGGCCGGCCCGACGGCATTGTCTTCCCCAAATGCGTCGGTCAGCGCGATCTCGACCTCCTTGCGACCTACCTCGATGCCTTCGAGGCGCGTGAAGGGATCGATGCCGGAACGACACGCATCCTCACGGTCGCGACCGAAAGTGCGGCCGCCGTGCTGGCCTTGACAGCGGCGACCGCCAAGCATCCGCGCCTGATGGGCCATTCCTGGGGCGGCGAGGATCTGATGGCCGACCTCGGCGCGCTCGCCAAGGGACCGGCGGCCGGCGTCTATGACGATACCTTCAGGCTTGCGCGCACGGTCAACCTGCTGGCGTCGGTAGCGGCCGGCGTGACCGCCTATGACACGGTCTATCCCGACATCAAGAACGTGGAGGGTCTGCGCGCCGAAGCACGCGAGGCGCGCCGTATGGGCTATGGTGGCAAGATCGCGATCCATCCCGACCAGGTCGCGATCATCCATGAAGTCTTCACGCCGTCGGCCCAGGAAGTCGACTGGGCCAAGCGGGTGGTCGACACCTTCGAAAGCAATCCCGGGGCTGGCGTGCTGACGCTCGACGGCAAGATGCTCGACAGGCCCCATCTCGTGCTCGCCCGCCGCCTGCTTGCCCGCGCCGGATGAGGGAACGCGGCACGCTACTGCCTGCCCTCGAGCGATTGTTCGAGGGGCCGCGTAACACGAGGCTCACACTCGACGCATTTCTCGCCGGCCTGGAAGGAAGTTCCTACGCCTTCATCATCGCCGCGCTCGACCTGCCGAATTGCGTCCCGACCGGCATTCCACTCCTGTCTACCATCACCGGCCTGCCCATGCTCCTGTTCATGGCGCAGGCCTTGCTCGGCCGACCGACACCCTCCCTGCCGGCCTTCCTCGGTATGCGCTCCCTGCCGCGCGGCAAGCTTCAGGATTTCCTGGCTCGTACGCGCCCGAGCATCGAACGGATCGAGGATGCCGTCCATCCACGGCATGGCTGGTGGGTGACGGGGGCACGGCGTCACCTCCTGCGGCTGGCGCTCGGGCTGATGGCCGTCGTACTGGCGGCCCCGATCCCGCTCGACAACCTCCTGCCGGCCTGGTCGATCCTGTTCTTCTGCCTGGCGCTGATCGAAGGCGACGGGGTCATGGCCATGCTGGGATGGCTGTTCGCCCTTCTGAGTATCGTGTGGACAGCCTTCCTGCTGGTCGTTGGCCCCATGGTCGTGGTCGGTGTCATCAAATCGGTGATCTGACGATGCGGGGCTATGGGTTGCAGGCGGGATTGGCGGGCAGGTACGCTTCTGCCGAGGGAACGGTGCGGACCGGCTCATAGTAGTCCCACGGGCGCTTGCTTTCGGCTGGCGCCTTCACCCGGTAGAGCGTGAGATCGCTCATCAACCGGCCGTCCGACCGCAAGGTCACCGACTTGCCGAAATAGTCGACAGGCATCTCGCGCATTTTCCGGCCGACGGCCGCGGCATCGTCGGTACCGGCTGCATCGATGGCTTTGAGATAGTGCAGCACGGCGGTGTAAATCTGGGCCTGGTCGCGCGAGGGCATCGCCTTGCGCTTCTCGAAGAAGCGTTGGGCGAACTTGCGTGCCGCGTCGTTCTCATCCCAGTAGAAACTCGACATGACGTTCAAGCGCTGCGTCGCCTCGAGGCCCAGTGCGTGAATATCGTTGATGTAGATCAGGAAGCCGACCAGCGCCGGCCCCGGCGGCTTCCCAAGTCCGAATTCGTGCGCCTGCTTGATGGCGTTGACGAGATCGGCGCCGACGCTCGCCAGGCCGACATCCTCCGCCTTCGACGATTGGGCCTGCAACAGCAGGGACGAAAAGTCCGCGTTGCCGACCGGATAGCGCACCGAGCCCAGGACCTTGCCGCCGCCGGCCTCGATCACGCCGGTGGCATCTTTCTGCAGCGCCGTGCCGAAGGCGATGTCGACCGTGATGAAGTACCAGCTCTTGCCGCCACCGTTCGCCATGATGGCCTTGGCGGTGCCGCCTGCCAGGGCATGGTTGTCGTCGGCCCAGTGGGTGGAGACGATATTGCAGCGCTTGGAGGTGATGTCTGTGGTGGCGGCCGCCGTGATCATCACGGTTTTCTTCTTCTGGACGGCCACATCCTGAACGGCAAAGGCAACCGGCGTGACGGGCAGATCGACGACGGCTGACACGCCTTCGGTATCGAACCAGCGGCGCGCCAGGTTGGCTGCCACGTCGGGCTTGTTGGCGGTATCGCCATGGACGATCTCGACCTTGTGTCCCTTCACCGTGCCGCCGAAATCGGCAACCGCCATCTGGGCTGCGAGAATCGATCCCGGCCCGGCTGAATCGGCATAGGGCCCGACCTCATCGGTCAGGACCCCGATCTTCACCGTATCGTTGGCAAATTGCGCCGCTGCCGGCAGCGAGAAGGCAACGACGCACAAAGCGGACAGGCCGATCGATCGAATAGCACGCATTCTTCCGACATCCTTTCGCAATGGCCGAGACGGGATATTCCCACTCAGTATGACCGCGGCAGGCCGAGCACATGCTCGGACACGAAATTCAGGATCATGTTGGTCGAGATCGGCGCCACCATGTAGAGCCGCGTCTCGCGGAATTTTCGCTCGATATCGTATTCTTCGGCGAAGCCGAAGCCGCCATGGGTCTGCACACACATGTCGGCTGCGGCCCAAGCCGCTTCGGATGCGAGCATCTTCGCCATGTTCGCCTCCGCGCCGCACGGCAGGCCCGCTTCGTAGAGCGTCGCCGCCTTGCGCACCATGAGGTCCGCGGCCTCGGTCTGGGCATAGGCACGGGCGATCGGAAACTGGACGCCCTGGTTCTGGCCGATCGGCCGGCCAAACAGCTTGCGCTCCTTGGCGTAGTCGGTCGCCTTCTCGATGAACCAGCGCGAATCGCCGATGCTTTCGGCGGCGATCAGGATGCGTTCGGCATTCATGCCGCCGAGGATGTAGCGAAACCCCTGCCCTTCCTCGCCGATCAGATTCTCCGCCGGCACTTCCATGTTGTCAAAGAACACTTCCGTGCTGTTGTGGTTCATCATGGTGCGGATCGGCCGGATCGTGAGGCCATGGCCCAGCGCCTGGCGCATGTCGACCAGGAACACCGACAGACCCTCGGTACGTTTCTTCGTCTGCTCGCGCGGCGTCGTGCGCGCCAGCAGGAGCATCAGATCGGAATGCTCGGCGCGGCTGGTCCAGACCTTCTGGCCATTCACGACATAGGTGCTGTTGTCTTTCTTCACCGCCGTCGTGCGCAGAGCGAGCGTGTCGGTGCCGCTCGTGGGTTCGGTGACGCCGAAGGCCTGCAGGCGCAGATCGCCGCTTGCGATGGCCGGCAGGTAGCGCTGCTTCTGCTCCGCATTGCCGTGCCGCAGCACCGTCCCCATCGTGTACATCTGGGCGTGACAGGCGGCCCCGTTGCAGCCGGCACGCTGCACCTCCTCGAGCACGGCAGCCGCCGCCGAGATCCCAAGTCCCGCACCGCCATATTCCTCGGGAATGAGCGTCGCGAGCCAGCCCGCTTCGGTCAGTGCTTTCACGAACTCCGTCGGATAGCCGCGTTCGCGGTCGAGCTTGCGCCAGTAGGCGCCGTCGAACTTGAGGCAAAGGGCGCGAACCGCGTCGCGGATTTCGGGATGCGTCGGTGCGTAAGGATTGTCCATGACGGCGCAAACTAGTCCGCCCGTTTCCCCCAAGCAATGCGCCGCAGGTCGGCGATGACTGCAGCGTGGATTTCCGGTCCAAAGCCGTCGACCGTGGCTTCGCGCCGCCCCGTCACACCGTCGACGGCGCCTGTGCTTTCGGCAATCGCGCGCGTGACCCGCAGATCCCGATCGGTGGTCAGGAACTTTCCGATCGTTGCGGCCCAGGACTCGCGCAGCAGCGCAAGCGCCGTCATCAAACCGTAGGCGCCCCAGTTGGAGACCCCGGCAACAATCAGATGATCGCATCCCGTCACGCAGGCGATGCGCTCGCCGTTGGGGACGGCCGCCGCGATCAGATCGGCCGGCAGCTTGCCCATGCCGATCTCGTTGCCGCCGTCGCCAACACCGATACGCACCCAGGGACCGGCGGAAAACAGATTGTCGAGCGGCGCCGTCCAGGGCGAGACGTCGACACCGCGCATGTTGCGTGGACGACCATCGCGGGCGAGGCCGCAGCGTTCGATCGCCACGACGTGACTCGTCCCCGCACGGCGCCATGCATCGATCACCCGGTCGATTCCCGGCCGGTCGTCGACGCCGACCTCGTCGACCGCGACAGTGCCGCCAGCTTCCCGGACCGCCATGCGCACCACGTCGGCACATGGCGAGTCGACGGCAATGCGGACCGGGACTCCGCAGGCGGCCAGGCTCACCGCCAGGAGCGCGGTGCCCACCGGACCGTCGGTTTCGGGCGCCATGACCTCATCGCGGGGCACGAAGAAGCCGGTGATCAGGCCGATGCTTTTCGCCTGCAGCAAGGCAGCCGCCGCCACGCCGAGTTCTCCCCGCGTCGCATCGATCAATGGTTGGGTCTTGCGTCCGACATCTCGACAAACCACCGCCTCGATGGCGGCCAACTCATTTACCCTTGGCGACATACACACCGTTCCAGTCCGCTGGCGGCTCGTCGATCGGGTCGACGATCCACGCGCGCGTGACTTCGTAATAGCCCTGTTTCCACCCCGCGGCCCCTGTCGTGGCGACGCATGGGACGATCGTTAGGTATATTTGCGGATATCGTCGATCACCTTGCCGTCGTTGGGCAGCGAGCCCGGCGTTGCGAACTCGACCTTGCCGCCCACCTTGCAGACGGTCCGGATCGTATCGCTGAGCGCCTCGGCGAGGGCCGGGGACGGATCGGCGCTTTCCACCTTCAGGACCATCGTATCCGCCTGGTTCACCCAATCGATCACGAGGCGGAGCCGGCCAAGTCCCGGATGCTTTCGCGAGATTTCGGCAACCTGCTCGGGATCGACAAACATGCCGCGCACCTTGGTGCGTTGATCGGCCCGCCCCATCCAGCCCTTGATGCGCATGTTGGTGCGCCCGCAAGGGCTTTCGCCCGGCAGGACCGCCGACATGTCGCCGGTGCCGAACCGGACCAGGGGATAGGCGCGATTGAATGTCGTCACCACGACCTCGCCCACATCCCCTTCGGGCACGGGATCGCCGGTCCCGGGTCGGACGATCTCGACGATCACGCCCTCGTCGACGATCATCCCCTCGAGTGCCTCCGATTCATAGGCAATGGTTCCGATATCGGCCGTGCCATAGCTCTGCAGGCAGGAGAGGCCGGCGTCCTGGAACATCCGCCGCAGCGAGGGCGGCAATGCCTCGGCGCCCACGAATGCCTTCTTGAGAGACGAGAGGTCCTTGCCCAGTTCAGCGCCCTTCTCCAGCAGAATCTTCAGGAACGAGGGCGTACCGACATAGCCGGTGGGCCTGATGGCGGCGATGGCGTCGAGCTGCAGCTCGGTATTGCCGACACCGCCCGGCACGACGGGGCAGCCCAGCGCCCGCAGCGCCGTTTCCATCATGATGCCGGCGGGTGTCAGATGATAGGAGAAGGTGTTGTAGACGACATCGCCGGCGCGAAAGCCGGCGGCGTACATCGCACGTGCACCACGGAAATAGTCTGGCTCGTCGGTGTCGATCTCGAAGATCGGCCCAGGCGACATGAAGACGTGCCGCGCCCTGGCAAGCGGCACTGCGATCAGCCCTCCCATCGGCGGATCGGCCTTCTGCACCTCGCCAAGCTTGGATTTGCGCAGCACCGGCAGCCGCGCCAGCGCCTCGCGCGACGTGACCGTCGCCGGATCGACGTCCTTCAGCCATTTGGCGAAGAAGGGTGCATTCGCCTTGGCATGGGCGATCTGGCCGGGCAGCGCCTGCATGAGCGCTGTCTCCCGTTCCTCGCGTTTGCGGGTCTCCAGGGTGTCGTAATGCCCGGACATTGGTCTTCCCCCTCGGCATTGCCGGCCGACTGCGACCCTAGCACCGACCTCGGCCGTTTCAATATTCGATCGGACGTGCGTCCCCAATGCTTCCTCCCTCCCGCCGGCTCCCTCGGGCCGATGGTCGCAGCAGCTTACTCCGACCTCCTATCTTGGATGGATTTGTTGCCTTCGGCGGCGGAAGCCCACATGATGCAGTCAAAGCTAAAGAAAACAGGGTTGGTTTAGGGAGGCGTCATGATGGGGGTGTCTGCCCGGCACGCATCGTCGTGTCGGGATGACAACCAACTGACCGTCGAAAGTGTGTCCAAGAAGTTCGGTGGAGTCACCGCCGTGCAGGACGTGTCGATCGAGGTGCCACGCGGCGACATCCTTTCGATCATCGGTCCCAACGGTGCCGGCAAGACCTCGCTTCTGAACATGCTTTCCGGCTTCTATAAACCCGATTCGGGGCGTGTGGTGCTGGAAGGCCAGGACATCACACACAAGAAGCCAAGCGAGATCGCATCCCTGGGCGTTGCCCGGACCTTCCAGAACATCGCCCTGTTCCGCGGCCTCACCGTCCTCGACAATTTGATGCTCGGTCGTCACGTCCGCATGAAGGCGGGCATCCTGTCGAGCGTGATCTATTGGGGCTTCGCCCAGAAGGAAGACATCGCCCATCGGGAGGCGGTCGAGGAGATCATCGAGTTCCTGAAGCTGCAGGATTTGCGCAAGCTCCCGACGGCGACGCTTGCCTACGGCCTACGCAAGCGGGTCGAACTCGGCCGAGCACTGGCGCTCGAGCCGAAGGTGCTGCTGCTCGACGAGCCGATGGGCGGCATGAACCAGGACGAGAAAGAGGACATGGCGCGCTACATCCTGGACGTGAACCAGGAGCGCGGCGTGACGGTCGTGCTGATCGAGCACGACATGGGCGTCGTCATGGACATCTCCGACAAGGTCGTCGTGCTCGACCGCGGCAAATGCATCGCGTCCGGGACGCCGGCCCATGTGCAGGGCGATGCCCGGGTGATCGAAGCCTATCTCGGCATGGCCAAGAGTGGAGGACAGACATGAGCCTGCTCGACTCCCCGCAGACCGATACTTTGCCCAAGCTCCTGGAGCGCAACGCCCAGGAAAGCGCCACGGCAGCCGGCATGCGCGAGAAGACGCGCGGCGTATGGCAGACCTTCACCTGGGCGGATTACCGCGACCGAGTGCGGGATCTTGCGCTCGGTCTCGCGTCGCTGGGCTTCCAGCGCGGCGACAAGCTCAGCGTGGTCGGCGACAACCGGCCCCAGCTCTATATCGGCCAGATCGCCGCCCAGGTGCTGGGCGGGATGTCGGTTCCCGTCTATCAGGATTCGATCGCCGCCGAACTGGTCTATGTGCTGAACCACGCCGAGACCTCGGTGATCATTGCCGAGGACCAGGAGCAGGTCGACAAGGCGCTGTCGCTCAAGGACAAGCTGCCCAACCTCCGTCTGATCGTCTTCGATGACCCGCGCGGACTGTGGAGCTACGACGACCCGATCCTGCGCCCGTTCGAGAGCGTTCTCGACGCCGGCCGAGAATTCGCCAGGGCCAATCCTGATTTTTATGCCACCGAGCTCGCCAAGGGGTCGGCCGACGACATCGCCATGATCGCCTACACCTCGGGCACGACCGGCAACCCGAAGGGTGTGATGCTCAGCCACCGCAACATGATCGCCGGGGCTGAATCGTTTATCGAAGTCAACGACGTGCGGGCCGGCGACAACTGGCTGTCGTACCTGCCGATGGCATGGCTGGGCGATGCTGCCTTCTCGCTCGGCATGGCGCTGGTGGGCAAGCTCACCGCCAACTGTCCGGAAAGCCCCGAGACGGTACAGCGCGACCTGCGCGAGCTCGGCCCCCATGCGATGCTGGCGCCACCCCGCATCTGGGAGAGCATGCTCACCCAGATGCAAGTGAAGGGAGACGACGCCTCGCCGGTCAAGCGCCGCGTGTTCGAGTCCTTCCGCAGCCTGGCCGAGCGCTGCGAGCTCAAGCGCACCGACGGCAAACCGCTCTCCCTCGCCGAACGGCTGGGCCTCGCGGTCGGCGAGGTCTTCGTCTATGGGCCGGTTCGCGACCAGCTCGGCCTGCGCAACGCACGATGGTGCTACACCGGCGGCGCGCCGCTGGGTCCGGACACCTACCGCTTCTTCCGCTCCTTCGGCATCAACCTGAAGCAGATCTATGGTGCCACCGAGGCGTCGGCGCTGGTGACCTGCCAGTCCAACGCCGAAGCCAACCCCAACACGGTCGGCCGTCCGATGCCGCGCGTCGAGGTCAAAATCGACGATCGCGGCGAGGTCATCCTGAGAGGCCCGACCGTGTTCAGGGGCTATTTCAAGCAAGAAGACAGCACGCGCGCCACCATGACGAGCGAAGGCTGGCTGATGACGGGCGATGCCGGCTTCTTCGACAAGCAAGGCCACCTCGTCATCATCGATCGGGCCAGGGATGTCGGAAAACTGGCGGACGGCTCGGCATTTGCGCCGCAGTTCATCGAGAACAAGCTCAAGTTCAGCCCCTATATCCGCGAGGCCGTGGCGTTCGGGAACGACAAGCCGATGGTCGTGGCCATGATCGCCATCGACATGCAGACCGTCGGCTCCTGGGCCGAGCGGAAGGGCATCGCCTATTCGAGCTTCATGGATCTCAGCCGCAAGCCCGAAGTGGCGACGCTGATCGCCGACGAGATCGCCAAGGCCAACGCGACCCTGCCGGACGTGCAACAGGTCAAGCGCTTCCTGATCCTGAACAAGGAGCTCGAGGCCGACGACGCCGAGATGACCCGCACGCGCAAAGTGCGGCGGCGCTTCGTGGCGGAAAAATATGCGGCAGTGATCGATGCCTTTTACGACGGCTCGCGGCAGGTGAAGGTGACGATGGAGATCACGTTCGAGGACGGCCGCAAATCGTCGCTGACCTCGGATATCGACATCCACGACCTCGGCTCGGCAGAGCCGTCGCGTCGGGCGGCCTGAGGTCGGTAGGATGTCGTCCGAAGACTTCGGTTTCCTCCTGGCGCTGCTGTTGAACGGCGCCTCGATCGGCCTGATGTATGCGCTGATCGCCCTGGGCTTCGTGCTGGTCTACAAGGCGACCGACGCCATCAACTTCGCCCAGGGCGAATTCGTGATGATGGCCGGGCTGGTCGCCGCGGCCGTTCTGGGGCCTGACGGCACGTGGCTGATCGTGGCGATCCTGGTCACGCTTGCGGTCATGATCGGCTTCGGTTTCGGGCTCGAGCGCGTGGTGCTGCGGCCGCTGCTGGGACGCCCGGTGGTGGCCGTCATCATGGCGACCATCGGCCTTGCCGCAGTGTTGCGCGGGCTGACGCCGATCGTCTTTGGCAGTGCGACCCGCGGGGTGCCGCTGCCGATCGGCGACGATCCGATCAATATCGGTCCGGCCAGCCTGCCGCCCATCCAGGTCCTGGGCGCGGCGGTGGCCGTTCTCTTCTTCCTGGCCTTCAGCTGGTTCTTCAAGAAAAGCCGCATGGGCGTCGCCATGCGCGCTGTCGCCGACAATCAGCAGGTGGCACAGGCGATGGGCATCAACGTCGAGCGCTATTTCGCGATCGCCTGGGCAATGACCGGCGTCGTGTCGGCGCTGGGCGGCATCATCTGGGGCAACATGCTGGGCGTCGATATTCAGCTTGCCCTGGTTGGACTGAAAGTGTTCCCGGTGGTGATCCTGGGTGGCCTCGATTCGATCGGCGGCGCGCTGCTCGGCGGCGTGATCGTGGGAATCGTCGAAAGCCTCGCCGCCGGCTATCTTGACCCCTATGTCGGCGGCGGCACCAAGGACTTCGCACCCTATGTGCTGATGATCCTGGTCCTCATGGTGAGGCCGTACGGCATCTTCGGCCGACGCCAGATCGAGCGGGTGTGACCATGTTCCACCGCGAAGCCGGCATCTTCAAGACCACCTATGCCGCCGACATGGCGCTCTATCCTCTGCCGATCGCAAAATGGACGGTCGCGGTCCTGGCGCTGCTGTTCGTGGTGATCGTGCCCCTGGTCCTGGCCGAATACTACCTCTCCATCCTGAACCTGATCTTCATCGCCATCGTCGGCGCGCTGGGCCTCAACATCCTGGTCGGCTACACTGGCCAGATCTCGCTCGGCCACGGCGCCTTCATGTCGGTCGGCGCCTATACCGCAGCCAACCTGGCGGTGAGGCTTGGCCTGCCGTTCTGGCTCACTTTACCGGCCGGCGGCCTGATGGCGGCATTCATCGGCGTCCTGGTCGGCATCCCGAGCCTGCGGATCAAGGGGCTCTATCTCGCCATTGCGACGCTGGCCGGCCAACTCATCATCGAATGGACGATCAACCACGTGCCGGCGATCTCGGGCGGTGCGCAGGCCTCGATCCAGGTCCCGCGCCCGGATCTGTTCGGGTTGATCCTCAACACCCAGAGCCGGCTCTATTTCTTCCTCCTGTTCTTCGTTGTTCTTGCGATCGTGGCCACGCTCAACCTGATGCGCAGCCGTATCGGGCGCGCCTTCATTGCCGTTCGCGACCAGGACATCGCCGCCGAGATCATCGGCATCAACATCTATCGCTACAAGCTCCTGTCGTTCGCGATCTCGTCCTTCTACGCCGGCGTCTGCGGGGTCCTGTACACATACTATTTCGGTATCGCCAACTACGAACAGTTCCAGCTCATCGTCTCGATCGACTACCTGGCGATGATCATCATCGGCGGGCTGGGGTCGGTTCTGGGCTCGATCTTCGGCGCAATATTCGTCACGCTGCTGCCGATCGTCCTGCGTTTGCTGCTGGAAAACGTCGGTTCTCTGGTGTTCAGCGACTCTGAACTGGCGAACGTCATATCCGGTACGCGGCTCGCCGTGTTCGGCGCGTTGATCATCTTCTTTCTGATCGTCGAGCCCGAGGGGCTCAATCGGTTGTGGCGGAATGTCCGGAACTACTTCCGGGTCTGGCCCTTCTCCTACTAGAGCGGGGCAACGTTCGAGCAAAGGGAGGAACCCATGCTAAGGAGCGTAAGGAGTTGGTTGGGGATTGCGGCTGCGTTTGGCACACTGTCGTTCGGAATGGGCGGAGCTTTCGCCCAACAGAAGCAGGTCGTCTTCGGCCTGCAATGCGACCGCACCGGACCGACGGCAACCGTCGGCACCGCGCTTTGTCCCGGCTATCACGACTATATCGACCTGGTGAATAGCAAAGGTGGCGTCGAGGGCTACAAGATCAAGGTCATCGAGGTCGACAACGAATACAAGGTGCCGCCGGCGATGGAAGCGCACGAGCGGTTCAAGAAGGAGGGCGCCCTCATTGACGGCCTCTACGGCACGCCACAGACCCAGGCTCTGACCAAGAAGCTCGAAGAGGACAAGATGCCCGGGACTTCTCCCGGCTTCGGCACGGCTTCCGCTGCCGATGGCAAGCGCTTCCCCTACCTCTTCCCGATCGCCGCCAGCTATTGGTCGCAAGCGGGTGCAGCGATCGAGTTCGCCAAGGAGAAGCTCGGCACGCTGAAGGGCAAGAAGATCGCCTATTTGTTCTATGACAATCCGGCGGGCAAAGAGCCGCTGCCGATCTTCGAGGACCTCTCCAAGAGCGAGGGCTTTGAGTTGCGCACCTTCGCGGTGCCTGCGCCGGGCGTCGAGATGGGCGCCCAGGTGCTCGACATCACCAGCCGCTACAGGCCGGACTTCGTCGTCACGCACCTCTTCGGTCGCGCCCCGTCGGTCTCCATCAAGGAACTGAAAGGCAAGGGCTTCCCGCTCAGCAAGGTCGTGGCCTTCGTATGGGGCAGCGCCGAAGCCGACATCCTTGCCGCCGGCGGCTATGCCTTGGCCGAAGGCTACAACACCCTGCAGTTCGCCGGTGTCGGAAAGGACTTCCCGGTGCTGAAGGACATTGTCGCGATGTACAAGGCCGAAGGTAAGGCGCCGCCCAAGGAAATGGATTCGACGGTCTACTACAACCGCGGCGTCATGGTGGCGGCGATCCATGTCGAGGCGTTGCGCAATGCCATCAAGGCCAAGGGCGGCGCCATGCCGACTCCCGACGACGTGCGCAAGGGCATGGAGCAGATCAAGGGCTTCACGCTCGGGGGTCTGGTGCCACCATTGACCATTACGCCAACCGACCACGAAGGCGGCGGCTGGTGCGAGGTGTGGACGGTCAAGGGCGGCAAGCTGGTGAAGACCAAGGATTGGTACCAGGGCTTCCGTCAGGTGATCGAAAAGCAGATCGCTGCCGACGCCAAGTCCTGACCGAAGGGAGTGGGCGGCGGTCCCCGCCGCCCATTTTGCGCATGCTGTCGATCAACAATATCGAGGTCGTTTACGACCGGGTGATCCTCGTGCTCAAAGGCGTCTCGATCGACGTGCACGAAGGCGCCATCACCACGCTCTTGGGGGCCAATGGTGCCGGCAAGACGACGACCCTGAAGGCGATCTCCGGCGTCCTGCACAGCGAACGCGGCGAGGTCACCAAGGGCACAATCCATTTCGGCGAGCGTCGCATCGACGGCATGCGGGCCAACGAGGTGACGCGGCTTGGCCTTGCGCAGGTCTTCGAGGGGCGGCGCGTGTTCGAGCACCTAACGACCGAGGAGAACCTGATCGCCGGCGGCCATGTGCAAAGCGGCGCGGCCGTCCGGCAAGGCATCGACATGGTCTATACCTACTTCCCTCGCCTGCGCGAACGGCGCAGCCAGCAGGCGGGCTATCTGTCGGGCGGCGAGCAGCAAATGCTGGCCATCGGCCGGGCGCTGATGAGCAGGCCCCGGATCGTATTGCTGGACGAGCCGTCGCTTGGGCTGGCGCCCCGCCTGGTGGAGGAGATTTTCGGAATCGTCGAGCGGCTGGTGAAGCAGGAGAAGCTTTCGGTACTCCTGGTCGAGCAGAACGCCGCCCTGGCGCTGGCCATCGCCGAGCATGGCTACGTCATGGAGAACGGCCGCATCGTCCTCGAAGGCCCGGCGGACGCGTTGCGCGACAATTCCGACGTCCAGGAGTTCTACCTCGGCCTCAACGAGGGCGGGATGCGCAAGTCCTATCACGACACCAAGCACTACAAGCGACGCAAGCGCTGGCTGCACTGAAACGGCTGCCGTCTCCTGGCAGCCGCCCCCTGCGGATATGGGTCCCAACCGCCAATCCTATGATCCGGCTGTGGTTTTTGTTCCGCGGCCGCCGGTCGTCCGCTCCCCTCCTTCCAGCATTGACGAAAAGGCTCCCAGTCCACATCTTGTAGGGCATGAGCGAGACCCCTTTCTCCGTTACCGAGAATGCCGCCAAGCGGATCGCCTTCCTGGCGGCAAAAGAGACCAAGCCCGTGATGATGCGGGTGGCCGTGCTGGGCGGCGGGTGCTCCGGCTTCCAGTACAATTTTTCGTTCGAGGAACAGCGCAACGAGGACGATCTTGTGATCGAGCGTGGCGGCGCGGCGGTCTTGGTCGACAGTACCTCTCTCGAACTGCTCAAGGGCAGCGAACTCGACTATGTCGAGGAAATGGTCGGTTCGTCCTTCCAGGTGAAAAATCCGAACGCCACCTCCTCTTGCGGGTGCGGCAACTCTTTCAGCGTTTGATCCGCCTGCGATGAAGATCGCGACGTGGAACGTGAATTCCGTCCGCAAGCGGACGGCCAATCTCGTGACGTGGCTGCAGAAAGCCAAGCCTGACGTGGTGGTGCTGCAGGAAATCAAGGCCCAGGAAGCACAGTTCCCTCGTCTTGAGATCGAAGCGGCCGGTTACAAGGTCGAGATCGTCGGCCAGAAAGGCTTCAACGGCGTAGCGCTGCTCTCGCTGCATCCGGTCGAGATCACGGCCCGCAGCCTCCCCGACCCCGAGACAGACGAACAGGCCCGCTATATCGAAGGCCGGGTGCAGACCCCCAAAGGGCCGTTGACCGTGGGCGGCCTCTACCTGCCCAACGGCAACCCCATCCACACCGACAAGTTCGCCTACAAGATCGCGTGGATGGATCGCCTCGCCAAGCAGGCGCGCGCCCTGCTCGCGCAGGAGGAGATGTTCGTGCTGGGCGGCGACTACAATGTCTGCCCGACGGATGTCGACGTTTTCAGCCCGACCGCCTTCGCAGGCGACGCCCTGTGCCAGCCGCAATCCCGCCAGGCCATGCGGGCGCTGCTCAATCTCGGACTGACCGACGCCGTGCGCGCTTTCCATACAGATGGCCCGCAATACACCTTCTGGGATTACCAGGCTGGTGCCTGGCAGAAGAACAACGGCCTGCGGATCGACCACCTGCTGCTCTCACCCCCGGCGGCCGATCGACTGAGCGCCGTCGGCATCGACAAGGAAGAGCGTGGCCGGCCCGAGCCCTCCGACCACGTGCCGGTATGGTGCGAACTGGACGTCGGGTAACGGCAATCTCCCGCTGAGCGGTATCCTATTACCTCAAGCGGAGATGCGGTGAGAAAATGAGAAAATGGCCCGAAACATCGATCCCATCGGCATCGGACCCTTCTCACCCTGGTGAGAAATTTCCGAAAACCCAGGATTGAAGCCCGGCATTCCGGGTCTATTCGGCCCCTGCCCCGATCACCCCGCCGTCGGCGATGATGCATTGGCCGCAGATGAAGGCAGCCGCCTTCGACGCAAGGAAAACCGCTACGCCGCCGATATCGTCGGGCTGGCCGATCCGCTTCAGCGCCGCCTTGTTCTCCTGGGCGCCACGGATCTGCGGATTCTCCCACAGGGCCTTGGCGAAATCGGTCTGGATCAGGCCCGGGGCGATCGCGTTCACGCGGATGTTGTGTTTACCCCATTCCATCGAGAGCGACTTCACGAGCGACAGGTCGGCGGCCTTGCTCATGTTGTAGGCGGCAATATGCGCCGAACCGACAAGCGCGCCGATCGACGACACGATGATGAAAGCGCCGTCCCGGCGCTCGGCCATCTCCGGTCCGACCATGTTCATCAGCCAGAGATTGGACATGACGTTGTTCATCATGATCTTCTGGAACACGTCCTCCTTGAGTCCGGTCAGCGGGCCGAAATAGGGATTGGAGGCGGCGTTGCAGACCATGATGTCGATCTTGCCGTAGGCTTTGCGCGCCGCGGCGACCAGAGCTTCGAGCTGGGCCTTGTCGGAGATGCTGGCTGCGACCGCCGTTGCTTCGCCGCCTTTGGCCTTGATGCCTTTCACGACCTCTTCGCAAGCCGGCAGCTTGCGACTCGAGACCACAACCTTGGCACCGTGGGCCGCCATCTGCTCGCAGATCGAACGGCCGATGCCGCGGCTGCCGCCAGTCACCACCGCCACCTTGCCGGAAAGGTCGAACATCATCAGTTGATCTCCTCGTTTTGCGTGGCCCCGACCTTAGCGGCGGCCAAAGAGCGCGATCAACTCCAGATGGGATGACCACAGGAATTGGTCGATGGGCATCAGTTTCTCCAGCCGGTAGCCGCCTCCCTGCAGGACACGCGCATCGCGGGCGAAGCTGCCGGGATCGCACGAAGCGTAGATGACGCGCGGCACTTGTGACCTCGCGAGTTCCGAAACCTGTGCCGCCGCACCGGCGCGCGGCGGATCAAGCAGGACAGCGTCGAATGCCTCAAGCCCTTTCGCCGGCACCGGATTGCGGAACAGATCTCGCCGCTCGACGGTGACGCGATTGCCACTGATCTGGCGCGCCGCTGCGTCGGCAGCAGCAAGGCTTGGCCTGTCGCTCTCGAACAGGGACAGTCGGCCGGGCCGGCCGAGCGATAACGACCCGACCCCGGCAAAAAGGTCTGCAAGCCTGATGGCTCCGCCGCTCCAGGCGGTCACGGCTGCACGCATTATCTGCTCCCCACGACGCGTTGCCTGGAGGAAGGCGCCGGGCGGCGGTTCGACGATGGCATCGCCCAGGGCCAGCAATGGCCGTCGACGGACCACGATCGGCTCGGCCCGGGCGCGGTCGCCCCAGCTCACTCGCGCAAGATTCGCCCTGTCAGCCAGCTCGACCAAGGCCTGGCGTCGGTCGACCGAAAGGTCGAACTGCTTGTGCGGGCGGATCAGCAGGTCGAGGCCGGTGTCTGTCTCGTTGGCGACAGCGTCGGCCGCGGCACCGTCCGGCAAGACCTCGACCAGCGTCGTTCGCAATGGTTCGAGCAGGGCATTGAGCGAGGGGCGTGCGACGAGGCAGGTATCGATATCGACCACCCGCGGGCTGGCGCGCTCATGGAAACCGGCCAGCGTCCGCCGCCCCTGTCGTCGAAGCACGAAGTCCACCCGGCGGCGTTCGCCGGGCTCGCCGACCATGGGGGCTTCGAACGGCGGCGCCTCGACCCCACGCTGCTTCAGCGCGCGTTCGAGCAGGCTCACCTTCCAGGCGGTGTAGATATCCCGGCGCCAATGCTGCAAGGCGCAGCCGCCGCACACGGCGAAATATGCGCAAGGCGGCATCTCGCGATGTCGCGACGGCGCCAGGACCTCGATGAGCCGGGCCATTATTCCCTCGCCGCGGCGCTCCAGAGGCTCGGCCTCGACGGTCTCCCCCGGCAAGGCGAAAGGCACGAAATACCGCTCGCCGCCTTGCTCGGCGACGCCGTCGCCGCGCGCGCCCATTTCCTGGATGTCGAGCGTGATCGCCACGCTCCTTCCCCTTATCCCAGCCAGCGCCTGGCCGGCCGCATCTCGCCCACCAGCAGGCCGACCACGTTCCTGACTGGCGGATGCAGCAGCTCTTCCTGCTGGGACGGTGGCAGGACGCCGAGGTGAGCCAGCAGGGCCGCCATCGCCACCTCCGCCGCGCGGCCCGCGCCATCCCACATCTTGAGGGCGATGCCGAGCCCGAGGCCCGGCATCATGCCGCAGAACACACCCTCGGCCCCTGTCTTGACCTGGGCGACGCCCGGCAGGGCCGCATTGACGCGGGTGCAGAAACGGCCCGTGCCTGCCACCATGAAGGGCTCGGCACTTATCGCCGCACGGATGCGGCTCGCCGCCTCGGCGCGCTTGCTCGAGAGCCGTGACGGCTCGGCCATGGACGCCATGGCCTGGGCCAACCGCTTGAGCGGTGTGGCCAGGGTCGGGATCCCGCAACCGTCGGTGCCATGGGCAAAGCCGTGGGCATCGGCGCCACAAAGATCCGTCATCACGTCCCGCAATCGGCGCTGTACCGGATGATCGTAGCCGATATAGCCACGCGTCGGCTCGCCGTAGGTCACGGCCGTCGTCAGGAAACCGCTGTGCTTGCCCGAGCAATTGTTGAAAGCCGGCGTCGGCGCTGCACCCTCGCGGGCGAGGGATTCAATGGAGGATTGCAGGCGCGGTGGATGCGTGCCGCATTCAAGGTCTGTCTCGCCCAATCCCACTTTTACGAGCCACGCCCGCACCGTTTCGACATGACGTGGCTCGCCGTTGTGCGAGGCGCAGGCGAGCGCGATATGTTCGTTGCCGAGGTCAAACCGCTCGACCGCGCCGCTTTCGACGAACGCCATCGCCTGGATCGGCTTGTTGGCCGATCGTGGCAGGATCGGAGCATCGATATCTCCCCAGGAAGCGACGATCGCGCCGTCAGGTTTCACGACGGCGGCAATGCCCTCGTGCCGGCTCTCGACCACGGGACCGCGCGTGACTTCGATGACGACTGGTCCGTTGCTCATGGCTCCCGTTCCAGCTTGATGACTGTGACATTATCCTGATGAGCAACACCGGCTGCCAACACCGTGGCGATCAGTTCCTGTACCGGCTGCGACGCGTGTGCGGCGATCGCATCGTCGGGAACGCTGTGCACGCCGTCGCTGCACAAGAGAAGCCGAGCGTCGGGCCCCAGTTGCCGACTGCCCTGGTCGATCAGCGACAATGGCTGTCCCATCACGGCCTCGCGCAGCGTATGGCGACCGGGGTGAGCTGCGGCCTCCTCGGCCGTCAACAAGCCGCGCGCGTGCAGAGCGTCGATCTGGGGCGCCATCGAATGGTCCGCATTCAATCGCACCGGTGATCCTTCGGAGACGAGATAGAACGGCGAATCGCCCACGCTGATCCACTGCACATCGTCCGCTTTGACGAGGGCCACCACGACCGTCGTGCCCATGCCTTCGAGTTCGGGTTTGCCTTTCCCGCCCTCGCCTACCGCGACATTGGCCGCCTGCAACGCGTCGGTGAGCGACCCGCCCCGCTCGACCGCTTTCACCGCCGCCTCGACCGCGAGCTTCGAGGCCGTTGCACCGCCGGCATGCCCCCCCATGCCGTCGGCAACGATCGCCAGCAGCGATCCGTCGGCAAGTTGCCGCAGCGCCCAGCTATCTTCCTGGTAAGGTCGGCCACCGCGATGTTGGCCGCCTTCGCCCCGCCAGCGAGAACCCATGTCCTAGTGCCAGACAGCCGGAAGCTTGTTGAGGCCACGGAGCGTGAAACTACGCCGCCAGTCGGGCCGGTCCTTCTCCGGCAATTCGAGCGATGGCAGCCGCTCGACGAGGGCGGAAAAGACTAGCTCCGCCTCCAGGCGGGCGAGCTGCGCCCCGAGGCAGTGGTGGATGCCGCCGCCGAACGACATCGGCCGCACATTCTCGCGCCCGATATCCAGCCGGTCGGGCTCGACATATTGCGCGGGATCTCGGTTGGCCGCGCCCAACAGCATGATGATGCTTTCGCCGGCCGGTATGTTCACGCCGCCAACCTCGACCTCGGTGTTGGTGACGCGGCCGGTCATCTGCACCGAGGAATCGAAGCGCAGCAGTTCCTCGACCGCACCAGGGATCAACGAAGGATCGTCTTGCAGCCGTTGCCACTGGTCCGGCGAGCGGTGAAGCGCCAGCAGACCGTTGCCGATCAGGTTGGTGGTGGTTTCATGGCCGGCGCCGAACAGAAGTCCGATATTCGAACGAAGCTCTTCGCTGCTCAATCGGTCTCCGGCTTCCTCCGCTCGCACCAACTCCGTCGTGAGATCGTCCTGCGGCTCCCGTCGGCGCAACTCACAAAGCTGGTCGAAATAGACGTTGCCGGCTTCGGTCATGGCATTGGCGTGATCGAGTTCCTCGCGCGTCATCGGCGCCGGATCGAGGATACGGCCGCTGACGTTGCTGCCGGCCAGGAACGGCGCGCGATGTTCCTCGGGAATTCCCAGCATGTCGCAGATCACGATCACCGGCAGGCGGTGGGCGAGATCGCGGATCACATCCATGCCGCCCTTGTCGATCACCCGGTCGAGCTGCTGGTTGACCAGGTGCCGGATGCGTGACCGCATGTCGGCAATCCGGCGTGCGGTGAATGCTTTCGTCACCAGGCTGCGCAAGCGGGTATGATCCGGCGGATCGAGTACCAGCATGGTGTGCGCCAGATTGGCGATGGTCGGCTCGTGCAGACGATCCTCGCCGTAGCGGCGGCGGATGGAGCCGGCGAAATCCTTGCCGAAGCGCCTGTCGCGAAGCGCGAAGGCCACGTCTTCATAGCGCGTCAGCAGCCAGAACCCCTGCTCCGCCTTGAACACCGGTGCCTCTTCGCGCAGGCGGCGATAAAAAGGATAGGGATCGGCAAGGAAGGCAGGGTCGAGGGGATTGAAGGCCAGTCGTGTTGGCGCCGTCGGCGGGCTCATGACATTCATGGCTTTTCCTCTAGCATGATACCCCCTTGCAGCGCGAATGAACGGCACCCTAGCATCGCAGCATCATGTATGCATTGACTTCAGGCCTGCACCAGGCGGCCGAACGCAAACCCGACGCACCGTCCACGAGCTTCGCGCCTCGCCGGCGGATCTGGAGGCAAACCGCTGACCGCGTGGGCCGGGTAGCGGGGGCCCTGACCATGCTGGAGGTAAGGCGCGGTGACCGGGTTGCGATCCTGGCACAGAACAGCGACCGCTATTTCGAGCTCATGTATGCGACGGCGTGGATTGGAGCCGTCCTGGTTCCCCTGAATACCGGGCTCGCCTCCGCTGAAGTGGCGCAGATCCTCGCTGATTCTCGTTCCGTCGTCCTGTTTATCGACGGAAGCATGGCGCATCATTTGACAGAACTCGAAAGCCGGACTCCAGATCTGCGCGAAGCCGTCTGGATCGACGACATCTCTCCGCCGGAAGGCATGCTGCACTACGAAGATCTCTCCGCCTACGAGCCCGTTCCGGATACGGGTGCCAGCGGTGAGGATCCCGCGGGCCTCTTTTATCAGGGCTCGTCCGGAACCGCCCTCACCCACGAGGCCATGGTCGGCAATGCCATGGAGGCGGCCGGCCGGCTTGGCTTCGATGGCAGCACGACCTACCTCCATGCCTCGCCGATGTTCGAACTGGCCGAGGATGCTCTCACGTTTGGTGTCACCTTGGCGGGTGGTCGTCACGTCTTCGTGCCGCGCTTCGATCCGCGCGAGGTGCTACAGATGGTTACCGCCGACAAGGTCACGCATGCACAGCTCCGGCCCGACATGATCGATCAGCTTCTGTCCCATCGCCGGTTCAGCGACTTCGACCTGTCGACTCTCTCCACCATCCTCTACGGCACGACACCGATCCCCGAGCAGGTGCTTGGCAAAGCCTCGGTCCTGCTGCCGGGTGTCCGGCTGATCGACTCCGCCGGCCATATTGCGAGCTGACCATGTCTGGAATTCCTCCCTACTACGACTGGATCGCGCACCACGCCGGCCGCCGGCCACGCCAGCTTGCAATCCACGACCTGCAAACGGAACGCCGCTTCACCTACGCGGATCTCGACCACCGCACCAACCGTCTCACGGCCGCGCTGGCGGCATTGGGGATCGGCAAGGGCGATCGTGTCGCGCTGCTGGCGCCCAATTGCGCCGAATATTTCGAACTCCAGTTCGCCTGTGGCCGGATCGGCGCCATCATGCTGCCGCTCAATTGGCGGCTCGCCGTCCCCGAACTCGAATACATCCTGGGCGATTCGACGCCGAAGCTGCTGATTTATGACAAGAGCTTCGCGGCGGCCGCGCGCGATTTGGCGAAGCTCTGCAAAACGGCGCATCTGCTCGAGATCGATCATGAGCAGCCGGACAGCGCCTACGAGCGTGCGCTGGCTGGCGGCGCGGCGATACCTGCCCCTATCCCTCTCAACCATGACGACATCGGCATGGTGATGTACACGTCCGGCACCACGGGACATCCCAAGGGCGCGATCATCACTCACGGCATGGTGCTTTGGAATTGCATCAATCTCGGCATTCCTGCACTGATCTCGCCGCAGACCGTCCAGCTCGTGGTCTTGCCGCTGTTCCATACCGGCGGCCTCAACTGCTACGCAAACCCCGTCCTGCATGCTGGCGGCACCATCCTGATCATGCGCGCTTTCGATCCAGGGCTGGCGCTCGACTACATCTCCGACCCCGCGTTCGGCATCACGCATTTTTTCGCCGTTCCGGCACCCTACCAGTTCATGATGCAGCACCCGAAATTCCAGGGTGCCGATCTCACCCGGCTGCAGGTGGCAGGTGTCGGCGGCGCCCCCTGTGCGCTTTCGATCCTGGAGGGCTGGACGGCGCGCGGTGTACCGTTGGTACAGGGTTGGGGCATGACCGAAACCAGCCCTGCTGGCACGATGCTCGATGCGGCCGACGCGATCCGCAAGCTGGGATCGGCCGGCAAGGCTTTGATGCATACCGCGATCCGCATCGTCGACGACCAGGGCTCCGATGTGTCCAGCGGTGCGATCGGCGAGCTTCTGATCAAGGGGCCGAACATCACACCCGGCTACTGGAACAGGCCCGAGGCGACCGCCAGCGCTTTCACCGACGGCTGGCTGCACACCGGCGATGCCGCCCGCATGGACGAGGAAGGCTTCGTCTACATCGTCGACCGTTGGAAGGACATGTACATCTCGGGTGGCGAGAACGTTTACCCGGCCGAGGTCGAGAACGTCCTGTTCCAGCTCCCGCAGGTCGCGGATGCCGCCATCATCGGCGTGCCCAACGAGCGCTGGGGCGAGGTCGGTATGGCCATCATCGTTCGCAAACCGGGCCAGATGCTCGAAGAAGGCGACGTGATCCAACACTGCCTGGGCAAGCTCGCCAAGTTCAAGGTGCCGCAGTTGGTCTCCTTCATCGACGCGCTGCCACGCAATGCGACCGGAAAAGTGCTGAAGCGCGAGTTGCGGACCCAGTTTGTGGGTGCCGACAAACCGGCTATCACCTGACCGTTTCAGATCAGCGGGACGTAGTCGTATTCCCCCATGCCTTGCAGAACAAGGAAGGTGAGCGATGTCGTGCCGGCATTGGTGACGAGATGCGGCCGCTTGGCCGCCGCGACATAGGTCTCGCCTGGACCGAGCCTTACCTCCTCCTTTGGGTTCTGCAGGAAGAGCCGCATCTGCCCCTCGAGCACGTAGAACGTATCGCTGATGCTGGTGTGATAGTGCCAGGGCACCTTCTGGCTCGGAGAAAGCTGCAGTTCGCTGATGTGGAAGCCGGGCCGCACAGCATGTCGCGCCCGACGCTCCACCTCGTAGAGACCGCTGGCATCCTTCACCGGTTTGAGCCTGTCCGCATTCGTCATACGAAAAAGCCTAGACCTACGCAGGTTGATCAACAAGCGCGATGAGGACTGCAGTTTTTTGACACGGACAAGGGCCGATACTCCTGATAGACAGGCCCGGCCATGTTGACGATCTACGGTGTCTATCGCTCGCGCGCATCGCGCAATATCTGGCTGGCTTACGAGCTCGGCCTGCCCTTCAAGCACGTGCCGGTCATCCAGCACTACCGGCTCGCGAATGCGGCTGCGCCCGACGCACCGCTGAACACGCGATCGCCGGCCTTCCTCAAGGTCAATCCCAACGGTCATGTACCATCGATCGACGATGGCGGCCTGATCCTGCACGAATCGCTCGCCATCAATCTTTACCTCGCCAAAAAGCAAGGCGGACCGCTGGCGCCGGCCAATATCGCGGAAGACGGCGAAATGTCGATGTGGGCGCTATGGGCGGCGACCGAAGTCGAGAGCCAGGCTCTCAATATCGTCTACCACCGCGTCGGTAATCCAAGTGGCACCAAAGATCCCAAGATCGCCGATGCCGCCGTGGCGGCATTGCGCGGTCCATTCGCCGTCCTCGACAGAGCGTTGGCCCACAGCGGCTTCCTCGTCGGCAACCGATTCACGGTGGCGGACATCAATGTCGCTGAGATCGTGCGCTATGCCCTGCCGGCACCCGAGCTGTTCGATGCTGCCCCCAAAGTGAAGGCTTGGCTCAGCGCTTGCCAAAGCCGGCCTGCCTTCCAGAAGATGTGGGCGGAACGCGACAAGGAGCCGGCTTAGCCGGCTCCGCCGAGATCCGCGAATCAGGCCGCCAACACCAAGCGGTCGGAGGATTTGGCAAAGCCGAAGCTTTCGTAGAAGCGCTTGGCATCGCGGTTGACGTCGCCCACGAAAGCCTCGATCTGGACGGCGCGGCGCTGACGGGACCATTCGACGGCTGCTGCCAGCAAGCGGCGGCCGATCCGGCGGCCGCGCTGATCGGCACGCACCACAAGATTGTCGACCTCGACGACCTTGTGGATGCCGCCTTCCAGCCGCGGCACGATCCGTGTCACCAGGACCGCGACAGCCAATACGCCTGACTCGCTCTGCGCGACCAGAAGCGTCGTGGCAGGGCTGGCCATCCAGGTCATCACCTGCTCGCGTGCGTATTGCGGGTTATCCAGCAAGGCGCATAGCGCATCACAATCGCGCGGACCCGCGAGCCGCACGCGAATAGAAGGCGGCGGCACCACCTGATCCATTTCAGCATCAATGACCGACATCTCATCCTCCGTCTGCGGTTCCGCCGCGGCCCGGAGGCCCTCTCCAGAAACACAGAAGCCGCCGGGAAGCGGCGGCTTCGTCAGGACATAACCCTTCGCGCCGCCTATTTTGGCGACGTAAAGTACCAACCCTTCTGGAGCAGGTGCATTGTCATAGCCACTTTATAGGCCATGCGAGGCAAGCCTGTCAAAGCTTTCAGAAACAGCTTTCTACCGCAGCCCAGGTGTCTGCTCCGGATTCTCCGAGCGACCTGCGTCGGCGATCGCTCACTCCGCCGCGACTGCCATCGCCTGCTTGAGTCCCGGCATGGAGAAGCCGAGCTTGTCGAGCTTGGCGATCATGTCCCTGCCCTGCGGTTCAGCCGTTTCAACAAGCGGCGGACGGACCGGGGTCCATGCAGCGTCGTCTCCATAGTGGGCAATGCAGTACTTGAGCGCGGGGATCATCACATATCCCTGCATCACGCCGCGCACCTCGTTGATCCAGCCCTGAAGCTTCTCTCCTTCGGCCGTGGCATATTTCTTGTAGGTTTCGGCGATCTTGCCCGGATTGATATTGGCCGTGGCGCTGATGCAGCCCGCGCCCCCCGACTTGATATTGTCGATCAGCGGCTTCTCGTTGCCCGAGAAGACGTCGAAGCCTTCCTTGGCGAAGGCATCGATCATGCTCTTGGTATGCGGCCAGTCGTCCGACGAATCCTTCATGCCGGCAACCTGCTTCGGGTAGGCCTTGATCAGCCGCTCCACGAGCTTATGGGTGATCGGCACCGCCGACACCGGCGGAATGTGATAGAGGTAGACGCGCAGGCGATCGTCGCCGACGCGCTGCACGACCTCCGAAAAGAAGCGGAACAGCCCCTCCTCGGGAACTCCCTTGTAGTAGAAGGGCGGCAGCATCAGCACACCTGAGACGCCGAGCTTGGTGGCATGGGCGCTCACCTTCGCTGCCTCCAGGATCGAGCACGCGCCGGTCCCCGGCATCATGCGGGCCGTCGGCACTCCTGCTGCGACGACTTTCTCCAGGAGTTCCATGCGTTCGTCGGCCGACATCGAATTGGCTTCCGAGTTGGTGCCGAACATGGCGAGCCCGCAATCCTGGCTCAGCAGCCACTTGCAGTGAGCGATAAAACGGCCGAGGTCAGGCGAAAGATCGCGCTTGAAGGGAGTGACGACCGGCGAAAGAACGCCTTTGATCCGCGTTGCGGCCATGATTTTATATCTCCGAAGATGGCGCGCTTGTTTTGCAACGAAGCGCCGGAGACGTCCAGTGGCTTCGACCAGCGATATCCTTCCCGAAGATGGCACGGCAGGCACCTTGGTAGGCCGGGTGTGGCGAAAAGCTGGCCCCAGTGTGGTTGCCGTTCGTTCCGACGGGGTGTTCGACATAACAACCTCGGCGCCTACGGTGGCCGATCTCTGCAACGCGGACGATCCGGTATCGTTGGCCTGCAGCAAAGGCGAGCGCATCGGTGCGCTCGAAGACGTCGTTGAGGACCTGCTGGCGCCGATCGACCTGCAGGCGATCAAGGCGGCCGGGGTCACATTCGCCGTGAGCCTGCTGGAACGACTGATCGAGGAGCATGCCAAAGGCGACTCCTCTCGCGCCGAACAGGTGCGCATGGAGCTGAATGCGATCATCGGCGCCGATGTGAGCGCGATCAAACCGGGATCGGCCGAAGCCGAAGCCTTGAAAAGGACGCTGACGGCACGCGGCGCCTGGTCGCCCTATCTCGAGGTCGGCATCGGCCCTTATGCCGAGATCTTCACCAAGGCGCCACCGATGGCCGCTGTCGGCTATGGCGCGGAAATCGGCATCCGTCCTGATTCAGATTGGAACAACCCCGAACCCGAGGTGACGTTGATCGTCAACGCAAAGGGCACGATCGTCGGCGCCACGCTCGGCAATGACGTCAACCTGCGCGACATCGAAGGTCGAAGCGCTCTGCTGCTCGGGCAGGCCAAGGACAACAATGCTTCCTGCGCCATCGGTCCGTTCATCAGGCTGTTCGATGCCACCTTCTCGCTCGACGACATGCGCAAGGCGAAGGTCGAGCTCGAAGTCACCGGACCCGACCAGTTCCGCCTGCGCGGCCAAAGCGACCTGTCGAAGATCAGCCGCGATCCGACCGAGCTCGTGGCACACGCCATGGGCAGGACCCATCAATATCCCGACGGCATGGCGCTGATGACCGGCACGCTGTTCGCTCCCACCGAGCCGCGCACGCCCGGCGGGACAGGCTTCACACATATGGTCGGCGATCTCGTCTCCATCCGCTCGCCCAAGCTCGGCACCCTCACGAACAGGGTGAATCATTGCGACAAGATCCCGCCCTGGACGTTCGGCGTTTTGGCGCTGATGCGTAATCTGGCCAAGCGAGGGCTGCTGCAATGAGCGACGATCTCACTCGCCTGCCCGCGTCGACTCTGCGCGAGTACATTGCGGCAAGAAAAGTCTCGCCGCTGGAGCTCATGAAAGCCGTGCTGGCACGCGCGGACAAGCTGCAACCTATCCTCAATTGCTTCATCACGCTCGCGCCCGAGGAAGCGCTCAAGGCGGCGCGGGATGCCGAAGATGCCGTCATGCACGGCAAGCCGCTCGGCCTGCTGCACGGGATTCCCTATTCAGCCAAGGATCTGGTGAACACTTCAGGCGTGCGCACAACCTTCGGTTCGCGGCTCTACGAAGACAATGTGCCCAAGGAGGATGCGGTTGCAACGGCACGGATGAAGCAGGCTGGAGCCATTCTGTTCGGCAAGACGACGACGCCCGAATTCGGGCACAAGGCGCTGACAGACGCTCCGCTGTTCGGTCGCACCCGCAATGCCTGGAGCGCCGAGCGGACCTCCGGCGGATCGAGCGGCGGCGCCGCCGTCGCAGTGGCCGCGGGCATCGGTCCAATCGGTATCGCAACCGATGGCGGCGGATCGACGCGTATCCCGGCCGCGGCCAACGGGCTGGTCGGGCTGAAGCAGACCCTCGGCACCATCCCGCACAGCCAGGCGCCCGACGCTTTCGGCAATTACACCTACGTCACGCCGATGACTCGGACAATGATGGATACCGCGCTGATGTTGCAGGCGATGGCCGGTCCGCACCCTTGCGATCCGTGGTCGATCGGCTTTGTCCCTCAGGACTATGTCGCCGCGGCCCGACCCGATGGCGACCTCAAGGGCAAGAAGATCCTCTTCAGCCTTACTCTCGGCAACGCAGCCGTGGCGAAGGGCGTCCGAACCGCCTTCGAACAGGCGCTTTCCCGACTGCGGACGCTCGGCGCCGAGCTGGTCGAGTTGACCGAGCCGGCTCCCGACATGGAAGCGGCATGGAAAATCATCAACCACACGACGTGGCGGGCACGCTTCGACGACATGATCCGTCGCGACGGCGAGCGCATGTCGCCGTCGCTGGTCCGGCAGGTGGCGATGGCGATGGAATGGACCGGTGCCGACTACCAGCGCGCCATGTTCCAGCGCGCCGAGATCTTCCGCCTCGTGCAGCGCTGGTTCGAGGATGTCGACTTCCTGGTGACGCCTACACTCTCGAGGACCGCTCTGCCGATCGACCAGGATCTGTTCGAACCGATCAATATCGACGGCGTCGAGGTGGGTGAGCTCAGGCGCAACTGGTTCCCCTACACCATGGCCTTCAACATCACCGGCCACCCCGCCCTCACGCTCTGCTGCGGGCATGACAGCGACGGGCTGCCGATCGGCCTGCAAATCGTGGGTCGTTTTCGCGACGACGCATCGGTGCTGCGTGCGGCGGCGCTTTACGAGGCGAGCGAGGGTTGGCTCGCGCGATGGCCGGACCTCTGAAACGCATTCCGCGACGGCCACCGCTTTCCGCCGAGGAGATCCAGGCGCGAGTGCTCCATCGCGACGGCCTGATCCTGGTCGTCGACAAGCCTGCCGGGCTCGCGGTCCATGCCGGTCCCAGCGGCGCCCCCAATCTCGAGGAGTGTTTCGACGCTCTGCGTTACGGCCTGCCGCGGCCGCCAGCTCTGGCACATCGCCTCGATGCCGACACATCCGGTGTCCTGGTGCTGGGCCGCCACCCCAAGGCGCTGAGCAAGCTCGGACGGTTGTTCGCCGGCCGCGGCACGGAGAAGACCTACTGGGCGATCGTCCAGGGCGCACCACCGGGCGATGCAGGCGTGTTCGAGTGGCCGTTGCTGAAGCTCAACACCAAGAGCGGCTGGTCGGTAAAGGTGTCGGACAAGGGGCAGGCCGCCGTCACGCGTTATCGGGTGCTTGGCCAAGGCCCCGGCCTGACGTGGCTGGAGCTCATGCCCGAGACCGGCCGCACGCACCAGATCCGGGTGCATTGCGCCCACGCCGGTTGTCCGGTGGTCGGCGACCGGCTCTATGGCAAAGCCGAGCCTCGCCAACGACTTCATCTGCACTCGCGCTCAATCGTCCTGCCGCTCTCCAAGACCAAGCCGCCGATCAGGGTCGAGGCTCCCCCGCCATCGCATATGCTCCAGGCGTTGCGGGCGTGCGGCTATATCAGTCCGGCGACCTGACCCAGATCCGGAGTGGATCACCGATCTCGAAGCCGGCCTTTTGCGCCGCTTTCAATTCGTCGCCCGACTCGTAGCCGACCAGCGGCAAACCGGGAAACGTCGTGGCGGCCAGCGAGGCGAGATCGCGCCACACAGCCGGCTCGTCATCGGCATCTGCCACGACATTGGAGAGACCGACGACCTTGTCGGCGCGATAGAGCGTACCGCCAGCCACGATCGCGCCGTCCCGCCGCGCGGAGAACATAGCGAAGTTCTCGTCGCCAAACAGTGCCGACGGAAAGGCCTCGCCGACTGGCCCGGCGCGCTCCCAAGCAAAGCCGGACACCAACGGAACAGCCTTCGGCTCCGGCTTGCGGATCCAGCTTGCTTCCAGAAGGACTTCGAAGCCGAGGCGGGCGATGTCGAGAGTGCAGAAGCTGTCCTTCACCGCCCAACGACCAGGCAGGTGCGACTTCAACAGGATGCGTACAGCCTGCCTCTGCTCGGCGACATCGGCCTCACCCGCGGTCAACGTCACAACGTTCGGATAGAAGCGCGGCACCTGCTCGGCGTTGACCCAGGTATGGACCAAAAATCTTCCCGCCGTGCCGTGTGCAAAGCACACGGCATTACACCAACGCGCATTGTTGTGCGCGGCAATGACAGTCCAATCCTTCAGGCGCGTACTTCCTCGCGCTGGAAGATGACGTAGGAGGCCGAGAACACCACGATCATGCCGGCAATCAGACCGGTAACCTGCGGCCAGATCAAGAGCAGGCTTTGATCGAGCGGCAGCGGCGCGCCCATGATCGCCCCCCGCATCTGGCTCGGCAGCATGGGGCCGAGCGTCCGGGTCTCGGGGTTGAGCAGAGCCAGGACCGCTTCGCTGAACAAGGTTCCCGGCGAGAGGCGCTGCAGCGCCAGCGCCAGTTGCTGCAAGCCGACGAACTGGTCGAGGCTGGTGATCTCAGGCGGCACGAAGGCCATGGTGATAGCCTGGGCAATCAACGGCCAGAGGATGAAGAAGAACAACCACAGGCCGAGCGCACAGAGCGCCGACGTCGCGGTCGACCGGAAGACCACGGAGAAGAACATGGCTATGGCAAGCCACACCCCGCCGTAGGCGATCGCCACCATCAGAAAGCCCAGCGCCCGCGCCACCTCGACGCCGCGCGGCGGCAGGCCAAGCAGCAGAAGGCCCGCGCCAAACACGATCAGCCATAGCGCCATCAGGGCCACGGCCAAGGTCGTGAGACCAGCCAGGAATTTGCCCAGCAGCAGCGCATCCCGATAGAGCGGCTGCGAGAGCACGCGGCTGAGCGTCCGGCGATTGAATTCGCTGTTCACGAGATCGAAGCCGAGCCCGATCGCCATCAGCGGGATCACGAAGTTGAGTGCCTGGATGAACGGGATCGGAACCTGCTCCGGCTCGATCGTGAAAATGCGCAGGAACAAGTAGGCATCCGAACCGATGGTGGTGCGGAGTTGTTGCAACGAGGACGCCACCGGAAAGGCGCCGAACACGATGATGAACAGCGTCAACACCAGCATGCGGATGCTGCTGAGATGATCTGCCAGTTCCTTCATGTAGACCGGACCGATGCCGGTGAAGGGCGAACCCTCGCGTCCCGCATGGTTACGCGGCATGACGCGCCTCCTGGAAATAGCGGGTATAGACTTCCTCCAAGCTGGGCTGCAGGTCGGAAAGCTTGGTCAGGCTGCCACCGGCAGCCACGATCCGATGCGCCACCTCGGCCCGCACATCATGGTCGGCAGTGACACGCCAGGCACCCTCGCCCGCCGGCACCACTTGCCGGACACCGGCAATTCCTCCCAAAGTGCCCGCGATATCCTTGCCGGATGCCTCGATCAGGAGCGGATGGCCTGCGCCCAGCACCTGGTTCGCCAACTCGACCACTGTGCCCATGAGGGCGATCTGGCCTTTGTTGAAAAGCGCCACCCGGTCGCAAACGCTCTGTACACGATCGAGCAGATGGGACGACAGGAGGACGGCCACGCCCGCCCGCTTCAGGCGGCGGATCATCTCCAGGAGTTCGAACGTGGCGTGCGGATCGAGGCCGGATGTCGGCTCGTCGAGGATCGCCACTTCGGCCTTTTTCATCACGATCTCGGCGATGCCGAGCCGCTGGCGCATACCGCGCGAATAGGTGGCGACGCGCTTGTCGGCGACCTCGGCGAGATCGACGCTCTGCAGCGCGTCCATGATGCGGGCGTCGGTCTCGCGTCGCGGGATGTCGAGCAGCCGCGCCGTGTAGGTGAGGTTCTCGCGCGCCGTCAGATTGTCGTAGAAGCCGACCGCGTCGGGCAGATAGCCGACACGCCGCTTGACCTCGAGCGGTTGGCGTACCGGATTGAACCCGAGCACATTCACCGAGCCGCCGCTGATCTCGGTGAGGCCCAGCATCATCAGGATCGTCGTCGTCTTACCGGCCCCATTGGGGCCCAGCAAACCGAAAATCTCGCCGCGCCGGATGCTGAGATCGATGGCGTCGACCACGCGGGCCTCGCCGTAGAGCTTCAGAAGTCCGCGGGCGTCAATGACATTGTCGCTCATTGCCAATGTCTTACCGACGGCCGAAGCGCGCCACTGCGCCCAGCAGCACCAGCAGCGCCACAGCGATGATGCCGATGCCGACAATGCCCCACAGGGTCGAAGTGGTCACCGTGATGCGGAAGTCGGCGTTGGCCGAATCACCGCGGGCGCCGGCGCGGAACGAGGCGACATAGTCACCGGCGATCGCCTTGTCCGAAGGCGTTACGACCGCCTGGACCTCCTTCTTGTCGCCCGGGGCGATGCTCGCGATGCTCTTGGGATTGAACTCGACCTTCCAGTTGCTCGGTACGGTCCCCGACATCTCGACATCCTCGAGCGGCGCCGTTCCGTCGTTGCCGACCACCAGATTGTATGTCGATGTCTTGCCAACCGTGGCGTCACCGCTCAGCCGACCATCCTTGGTGCTGAGCGAGAGCTTGCCCTGGCCGCTGATCTGGAGCGTGACGCGCTGCTCGGCGGTGGCCCCTTCGGCCGCCGCCTTGACCAGCACCGGATAGTCGCCGGCCTTGACCTCACGCGGCGGCGTCACCTTGATCTTGACGTCCTTGGATGCTCCGGCTGCGATCGGAATCGAACTGATCTCGTTGGTGCCGTAACCTTCGGTAAAAGTCGACTGGAAATTGCTCGGCGCCTGGGCGCTAAGCGCCACCGTCAGGTCCTTGCCGCTGTCGTTGGTGATCGAGAGCGTATAGTCGAAGGACGACTTGGGTGTGCCGCGCAGCGCCGGCAGGCTCGACTTGATCGAGAGCTTGGCCGGAGCGATCTCGCCGATCGTCAGCGTGACCGGCAGGTCGATCGAGTGGTTGGGACCCTTGGCGTGGATCATGACCACGTTGGAGCCGGGCTTGGCGCCTTTGGGAACGTCGACCCGCAGTTGCAGGCTCACGCTCTCGTTCATGGCGGGCATCGCTGCCGCGACCGGCTGGCCGCTCCCCATCAGGTCGATCTTCCAGCCCACCGGCACATCGCCGACCGAGAGAGTCAGCGGTTCCGGCGGCAGGCCCATGTTCTGCAGCTTGAAGTGAACGTTCGTCACCTCACCCGCGCGTACCGTTTGCGACGGATAGTCGGTCAGCAGCCAGAGGCCCTTGGACGCGGCGGTCGCTGTACTGGCCGCCGCCGCCGGCGGCGTAGCGGCAAGGACTTGGGTGGCGGTGAAGGTCGAGGTGGCGATCAGAGCCAGAAGAGCAAGCAGACGGCGCATTGAGATCCCTGCGTCTTATTGAAAAACATCCCCGTTTTATCGGGCGCGAAGCTAGGTCCCGGAAAACGACGAAAAAAAGGCAAGCCGCTCCGATTCGCTCAGGCGGCGGCGCTTGGTCGCGCTTTCATGCGCCCGAACCATCCCGTGAGGTTCTTGCAGCCGGGGTCGAGCGGTTGGCCGACGCCGTTCAAGAAGTCGACAAAAGCAAACAGCATGATGTTGGCCATGGTGAGCTTCGCGCCGCCGATGAAAGGCTTGTCGCCCACCAACCCGTCGAGCCATGCAAGCTTCTCGCGCGCGACAGCCTTGAGATCGTCGGCCGCCTGAGGGATGCAGCGGATGCGATTCTGGAAGAGCTTGAGTCCTTCGGCGTAGCGGAAACCGGCGAGCGCGGGCTCGACGATGTTGAGGTCGATCCGCCTCGTCCACATGCGTGTCTTGGCGCGCTCCTCGGCCGTATCGCCGATCAGGGAGGGCGTGTCTTTCTTCACCTCGTCGATGTATTCGCAAATCGCCGTGATCTCGGCCAGCACCGTTCCGTCATCGAGCTCAAGCGCCGGCAACTGGCCCGAAGGATTGATCTTCAGATTAGGGATCGCGCCGGTTCTCTCCGCCACGCAGATCGACCTCGACCTTGGGCGTCGTGAACCCCTTCTCGGCCATGAACATCCGCACCATGCGCGGATTCGGGCCGATCGAATTGTAGAACTTCATTTGGCGGCTCCCCTCTTTGGGCGGCAAGATATCTCAGCGCCACGGCTCGACAAGGATCTTGGTATGGCGTTCCGGGTTGCCGAGTTCCTGAAAGGCATTCTTGACGCCGTCAAGACCGATCTTGCCGGTGATCAGGGCCGGTGCATCGATCGCCCCCTCGGCGAGCAATCGCAGTGAGCGGGCGAACTCCTCCGGTGTGTACCCCAGCACGAATTGCAGGCTGAGTTCCTTCACGATACCGAACATCGGCTCGATCGCGTCGGCTTCCATGCAGACCCCGACCACGACGATCTTCGCGTCCCGCGGCGACTTTTCCAGAGTCTGCTGGATCAACCCCGGCACGCCGACACATTCGAACACGACCGCGCGCTTGTCCGCCGTGAGCTTGCCATAAGGATCTTCCCGGGCCGGATCGAGGACGATATCGGCTCCCATCTTCACCGCGAGTTCCCGGCGCTTGGGGGAAAAATCGGCGGCGACGATCGGCCGGATGTCCTTCAACCGAAGAGCCGAGATCACCGCCAGACCGACCGGACCACAGCCGATCACCAGCGGCGCCTCATCACCCTTCACCACCCCCTTCTCGACGGCATGCACGCCGACCGCCAACGGCTCGGTGAGTGCGGCATGATCGGTCGGCAGGCCATTCGGCACCTCCAGCATCAACGGCGCCGAAAGCAACATCTGCTCGGCATAGCCGCCGACATAGGTATTCGAGTAGCCCACCCCCTTGGGCCCATCGGCCTCGATCATCACCGGCATGGCGCAGACGCGCGTTCCGGGTTTCAGCGTCTTCTCGGTCCTGGGGCCATAATCGAGCACCTCGCAGCAGAATTCATGGCCGAAGACGATATCGCGCGAGAGGTCCATCGGCATACGGCCGGGGATACGCCGGGTCACTTCGACCATGCGATGGGCATGCTTGGCGGCATGCAAATCCGAGCCGCAGATGCCACACGCCAATGTCTTCACCAGGACCTGTCCCTGGGCCGGTACCGGCACCGGCATCGTGCCGACAACGAGATCTCCGCCGCGGAAGATGGCTGCTCTCATGGGGTCTTTCCTCCCGACAAGGCCTTGCGCACGGCCGCCCGCAGCGCCGGCAGAACGTCGCTCTCGAACCATGGATTGCGCTGCATCCAAATACCACTGCGCCATGACGGGTGCGGCAGCGGGAAGTACACGGGACCGTGCTCTGCGAAATGCCGCACGACCTCCCCCATCGTCTGCCTGCGTGCTTGCGGCAGATACCGCGCCTGGGCGTAGCTGCCGACCAGCAGGATCAACTGTTTGGCCTTGAGGTTCGACAGGATGCGCTCATGCCAGAGCGGGGCGCACTCACGGCGAGGCGGCAGGTCGCCGCTTGCCCCGGCGCCCGGATAGCAGAACCCCATGGGTACGAGTGCGACCTTCGCCGGATTGTAGAAATCGTGCTCGCTGAGCCCTGTCCAGTCGCGCAGCCGCCCGCCGCTGCGATCGTTCCACGGCACGCCGCTTTCATGCACGCGCGATCCAGGCGCCTGGCCGATGATGATCACTCTCGATCGTGTGCTGAACTGCACCACCGGCCGTGGTCCCGCCGGCAATGCGCCAGCACAGACCGTGCAGGCTCGCACCTCTTCGAGCAGCTGGTCTATTTTCGACACAGCGGGTATCGGGGCCTAGGCGATGAAGGCGCGGACCGTGTCGACAAAGGTGTCCAGCCTGTCGTGATGGACCCAGTGACCGGCGTTGTCGAATTCCACGACCTTGGCGGTCTTGAAGTGCTTCAGACGGCCATCCTTCTCCGGATTAGAGGCCCAACTTTCCTTGCCGTAGATCAGCAAGGTCGGACAGGCGATGCGCGTCCACAGGCTTTCGATATCGTCGTAGCTCATGTCGTAGGGCGGCCAGGCGCGGACATAGTTGTCGAACTTCCAGCTGTAGGTGCCATCCTCGTTCTGGTTGACACCCTGCTGGGTGAGATGCCTCGCCTGCTCGGCCGAGAGATGCTTGTTCTCCTCCTGCATGCGGCGGAAGGCATCCTCGATCGTGGGATAGCGCCGCGGCAGTCGACCCGAGAGCTTGCGCTGCTCGTCGATCCATTCCTCCATGCGGGTCGCCATGGTCTTGTCGGCGCGCTCGGCGATGACCTTGGGAGACGGACCGAGCCCCTCTATCGCCACCAGCTTGCGCACCTTGTCCGGGTAGATGCCGCTGTAGCGCAGGCAGATATTGCCGCCCAGCGAATGGGAAACGATGGTCACCGGCGCCAGCGCCTGCTGGTGGACGAGTTGCGCCAGGTCATAGATGTAGGCCGACATCGAATAGTTGCCGTCGGGAGACCACTGGCTGTCGCCGTGGCCACGCAGATCGGGGCAGATGATGTGCCAGTCATGGCGCAGTGCCTGGGCCACCCAGTCCCAGTTCCGACAATGATCGCGCCCGCCATGGACCAGCAGGAGCGGCGGCGCCTCGGGATTGCCCCAGTCGACATAGTGAAGACGCAGGCGTTGGGAGATGAAGTGCCGGGACGTCGGCCCGGGTGTGTCTCTGAGAGCAGTCATGGTCCCAATCTAGCCGTCGCGATCGCACCGTGGCTAGACAAGCCGTTCCCTGAGCGCAGCGGCCTCCTTCATGAGCAGCGGAGCATACTCGGCGATCATGGTCTTGCTCGGGACCTGGTCGGGCTGCACACCGATGTTGAGCGACGCCACCACCTTTCCGTCAAAACGCACCACTGGTACGGCCAGCGACCGGATTCCCGCCTCGGCTTCCTGATCGACCAGCGCATAGCCCTTGCGGCGGACATCGAGGATCTGCCGGCGAATCTCCGGCTTCGATATGACCGTCTGCCGCGTGAAGCGGACAGGCTTCAGTCGCGCGAGAAAAGCATCAAGCTCCGGATCTGGCATGGCGCCTGCCAGAACACGGCCGAGCGCGCTGCAGAAGAGCGGCAGCCGGAAGCCGATGCTGAGCCCCACCGACGCCGGACGCGCCGCCGTGCCGCGCGCGATCATCACGCATTCGTCGCCGTCGCGAACGGCGACCGAGCAGGACGCCCCGACTTCACGGGAGATGCGCTCACATGCGGGCTGCAGCACACCCGGTACCGGATCGGATGAAAGGTAGGCAATCGCAAGCTTCAGGATGCGCGGCGTCAGCCTGAACAGGCGGCCCTCGTTTTCAACATAACCCAGTTCGACCAAGGTCGTGAGCGCCCGTCGCGTCGTGGCCCGCGGCAGATCGATGACGCGGGCAATGTCGCTCAACGTCATCCGGCGTTGTTGCTCATCGAAGGCAGCGATGACTCGCAGTCCCCGCGCCAGCGCCTCGGAAAAGTCGGCACCGTTGGCGCGTTGCGCGCGCGTCTCGGCATCTTGCGGGCGAAGTCGGCTCATGGGACTATCTATTATAGAACGAATGTTCGTTAATTGGACATCCAGTTTTGCCGTATCATCGTCGGGAGGACGAACCATGATGAGCCCCGAGCAGAACGAGTTGATCACCCGAGTCGGCCCCGGCACCAAGTGCGGCGCGCTTATGCGCCATTATTGGCATCCGGTGGCGCTGGTCGAGGAGCTGCCCGACACGCGGCCGGCCACGGCCGTGCGCATCCTAGGCGAGGATTTCGTGCTGTTCCGCGACGAGCGTGGCCGGCATGGACTGCTCGACCGTGCCTGCCCGCATCGCGGCGTCGATCTCGCTTACGGCCGGCTGGAGGATGGCGGCCTGCGCTGCCTGCTGCATGGCTGGCTGTTCGACGTCGACGGCAAGTGCCTGGAGACTCCGGCCGAACCTGAAGGCAGCGTTCTCTGCCAGCGCGTGCGTCAGCAAGCCTATCCGGTGGTGGTGAAGAATGGCATCGTCTTCGCCTATCTTGGCGAGGGCGAGGCGCCGGCCTTCCCCGACCTCGATTGCTTCCTGGCGCCCGACACCCATGCCTTCGCCTTCAAAGGGTTGATCGAGTGCAACTGGCTGCAGGCACTGGAGGTCGGCATAGATCCCGCCCACGCCTCCTTCCTGCATCGTTTCTACGAGGACGAAGATCCCTCCGGCGAGAGCTACGGCCGGCAGTTCCGCGCCTCGTCCTCCGATTCCGACATCCCCATGACGAAGCTGATGCGCGACTATCCGCGGCCGCAGATCGATGTCGAGGGCACGGACTATGGCCTGCGCCTGTTCACACGGCGCAAGATCAACGACAGGCACACGCACCTGCGCGTGACGAACCTGGTGTTCCCCTATGCCTTCGTGATCCCTATGAGCCCGGAGATGACGATCACGCAGTGGCACGTGCCGATCGACGACACGTCCTGCTATTGGTATGCGATCTTTACCTCGTTCGGAAAGCCGGTGGATCACGAACAAATGCGCGAGCAGCGGTTACAGCTCTACCAGTTGCCCGACTATCGCCCACGCCTCGGCCGGCACAATCAGTACGGCTACAACGCTGCCGAGCAGGCGGCCCAGACCTTCACCGGCATGGGCTTCGACATCAATGTCCACGATCAGTGGGCCATCGAAAGCCAGGGCCGCATCCAGGACCGGACACGCGAGCATCTCGGCACCTCGGACAAGGCGATCGTCGCCTATCGCCGCATGCTGCTGTCGGCGATAGGCCAGGTAGCGAACGGAGAAAAGCCGCCGATGTGGCTCGATCCCGCCCGCGCTGCCATGATCCGAGGGCCGATCACGGTCGACGGCATGGGCCCGACCGAGGGCTGGCAGGCCTATTGGAAGGAGTTCGACGCCCGCCGCCGCAGTGGTTCGAGCTGGGCTGCCTCCACCCGTTCACCGCTCGCCGCCTGATCGACATGCATCTCGCCGAGAAGGCCGGCTTCTGGACCGACGATCGCAAGGCCGCAGCGCGCGAGGTCGAGCGCCGAATCCAGGCCGGCGAACTCACCGTCGTACGACTTTCGTTTGCCGACCAGCACGGGATCCTGCGTGGCAAGACGCTGGTTGCGGCGGAGATCGCCGCGGCACTGAAGGGCGGCGTGGGCTTTAGCGCCACCATGCTGCTCAAGGACACGTCGCATCGAACCGCCTTCCCGATCTGGGGGCCGGGCGGGCCGTTTGGGGCCGCGGAATGGGAAGGTGCGGCAGACGTCGTGATGCTGCCCGATCCGGCCACCTTCCGCGTGTTGCCATGGGCACCGCATACCGGCTGGATGCTTTGCGACATCGTCTTTGCCGACGGCAGGCCCGTGCCGCTCAGCACGCGGCATGTCTATCGCCAGTCACTGGCGGCGCTGGCCGATGCCGGCTACGACTTCTTCGCCGGCCTCGAGGTCGAGTTCCATCTGTTCAAGCGGGAAGCGACGACATTCGGCGTCGCCGATGCGAGCCAGCCCGGGCACCCCGGGCCGCCGCCCGATGTCTCATTGCTCAACCAGGGCTATCAGTATCTGACCGAACAGCGTTACGATGAGATGGATCCGATCCTCGAGATCCTGCGCACCAACATCGTGGCCCTTGGCCTGCCGCTGCGTTCCCTCGAGGTCGAGTTCGGTCCAAGCCAGATCGAGTTCACCTTTCGCGCCTCCACCGGCCTCGACACTGCCGATGCGATGGTCCTGTTCCGTAGCGCCACCAAGCAGGTCGCCGAACGCAATGGCTATCATGCGACCTTCATGTGCCGGCCGAAGCTGCCCAATATCATGTCGAGTGGGTGGCATCTCCATCAGTCGCTCAAGGACCGCAGGACCGGCGCCAACGCCTTCTCGGACGACAAGGAATTGCTGTCACCGGTCGGCATGTCGTTCATGGCCGGGCTCCTCGATCACGCCACCGCAGCGGCAGCCTTCAGCACGCCGACGCTGAATGGCTATAAGCGCTACCGGCCCTTCTCGCTGGCGCCCGATCGCGCCCTCTGGGGGCACGACAATCGTGGCGTGATGGTGCGCGTTCTGGGCGGCCCCGGCGATCCGGCGACGCACCTCGAGAACCGCATCGGCGAGCCCGCGGCCAATCCCTATCTCTACATGGCAAGTCAGGTCGTATGCGGGCTCGACGGGCTGAAGCGCACCGCCGACCCCGGTCCCTCCGCCGACAAACCGTATGAAGCCAGGGCGCCGATGCTGCCGCGAACCCTGCGCGACGCATTGGCAGCACTACGCGAGAACAAGGTCCTGCGCGCCGGCTTCGGCGATTTCTTCGTCGACTATTACCTGAAGCTGAAGCAGGCTGAAATCGACCGCTCCGACCTTGAAGTCAGTGATTGGGAGCAGCGCGAATATTTTTCGATCTTCTAGCGTGGAAGCTCATGGCCCTCGGAATCTATATCGAATTCACGCCCCGTCCCGGCTGCCGCGAGACGCTGCTCGCTCGCCTGCGCGAGGAGGCCGAAAGCTGTATCCGCGAGGATGACGGCTGCCTGCGCATGGAGGTCGCCGTACCGGAGAAGGAGAGCGACAGCCGCGTGTTGCTGATCGAACTCTGGCGAAATCGCGCCGCGCTCAATGCCCATGCCGCCAAATCCGGCCATTCGCACGCTTGGCAGGAGCCGTTGATCGAGGACAAGCGGGTGTCGGTCTGCACCATCGTCGCCTCGCCACAGCCGCAGAACTGATCACATGACCGCCATCGCTGTCGTCACCACGGTGGGAAGCAAGAAGGAGGCGCGGCGAATGGCGCATGCCCTGGTCGAAGCCCGCCTCGCCGCCTGCGCCCAAATCTCAAAGATCGACAGCGTCTATGCCTGGAAAGGCGCAATCGAGCACGGCAAGGAATACCGCGTGCTCTTCAAGACCACCACCGAACGGTATGATGGCGTCGAACGCGCGATCCGCGAGTTGCATTCCTACGAGTTGCCGGCCATCCACGCCTTCGCTTTCGAGCGCATCAGCGCGCCTTACGCCGACTGGATCGAAACCAGCACACGCTAGACCAGTCTAGATTCTGTACCCATAAAGGATATTCCCAAGATTGAGCTGAACTGATTCACTGCGATCTTGCCGGAGGTGAAGATGGCTCGGTTCGATCTCAGCGATGTCGAATGGCGGCTGATCAAGCCTT
>JAFEBU010000073.1 GCA_018242505.1 Pseudomonadota bacterium | reverse complement strand
GTCTCCCTGGTGGACAGCACCGTGAAGGCCCTGCAGTCGGGCAGCGCCGATCCCTCGGACGAGGTCTGGCAGGCGGTCAACGCCCAGATCGCGGCCAACACGGTCAAGCTCAATACCGACCCGCCAAACGTGCCGGCGTGAGATGGTTTGCAGCCCTCGTCGGCTGGCTGATGGAGCGGTTCGGCCGCAAGGCCCAGGTGACTGACGATCAGGCCAAGGTCATCCGAGATGTGGAGGCGCGGAATGCCGTTGAAGCCGATGTGGCCCGGGCTGCTGATCCTAATGCTGAGCTCGTGCGCCGGTGGTCGCGCGACTGAGCCTGTTCGCGACTACTGCCTGCTCTCAAAACCCATCCTCGTCAGCCGGCAGGACTTCCTTACGAAGGGGACAGCGACGCAGATACTGGCGAATAACGAGACCTTCGCCAAACTGTGCCGGAAGGAGTAGCTGCAGGCCGGGCTTGAGTACCGGCTCCACTAACTTCCCCTTGTCGCCCTGTCGAGAGAGTTCGCCGCTCTCAACAACCGCGAGGGAACACGATGGGCGTTTAGCGAATCTTCACCGCGCTTCCTTCAGCGCCGCCGCAGCTACTGCCCCACTATATAGCAACCGCCGATGAGTTCAAAACGCCGGAGTCCCGCGACCGCCGGGAGATTCGATCTCGCCACGCCTGAAGGCTTCGACCTGTTCTTTCGTCTGGAAGACGATTGTGGTCCAGCCTTTGCGGTCTCCGCAGATGGTGCATTTGAGCTTCAACTGAGAGAGCTCCGTCATGCCGCCGCTATCGGCCTCAACGCGCTCCGGATCGACAAGCGCCCGATGCCCGCACCGACACACGACCCCAAGCGGGAGATCGGACATCCAGAGCGAGCGGAGATTGTCGGGTTGGGCCATGGATGGAACAAAAGCGGATTATCGCCACCAATGCGCCCCCGATTTCCGGTCAATTCGGGGCCGCTCCAGTCACTTATTCACAAGCTGAGTGCGGACCGAGAAATCACAGATTGTGACGTTATTACAATGAGTTGTGGTTGGCGCTCCCAACGGGAGTCGAACCCGTGTTTCAGCCTTGAGAGGGCCGCGTCCTAGGCCTCTAGACGATGGGAGCGAGGCAGGCCGAAACTGATAATCGAATGCTTCCAGCGGCGCAACCCCGCGAATCAGGCCGGCTTGCGGCCGGCGATGCGTGACAGGACGCCGGGGACGAAAGGATGGACGGCGACGTCGGTGAAACCCGCATCCTGCAGGTAGCTCTTCACCTCCGATTCGGTATGGGCGAGGCCGGTGCTGCCGAAGACCGCCTCGTTGAGGCCCCACAGCGCCGCGGAGAGCGGCCCGCGCCGATCGTCGTGCAGGGTCTCGCCGATGAGGTGCATCTCCCCGCCGGGGACTAGGGCGGCGAAGGCCTTGCCGACCACCAGCCGGATCAGCGCCGGCTCGTATTGGGGCAGGTTGCTCGCCATCACCACGACGTCGGCGCCCGCCGGGAAGGGGGTGGTGGTGAAGTCGCCGGCCAGCGTGCTCACGCGGTCCTGTGCCTTGTTGGCCGCAATATATTCGTTGGCGACCACCGTGACCGGTGGCAGGTCGAGCACGATGGCCTTCAGTCCGGGGTAGGTTTGCGTGGCCACGATGCTGTAGGCGCCCGAGCCGCCACCGAGATCGAGCAGCAGCTTTCGGCCGGTGAGGTCGACGCTGCGGCTGAAAAGCCGCGCCGCCCCCGTGCCGATCGAGTAGGTCGCCGCGTGGTAGCGGCGGGCATCGTCGACCGTGAACTCGGTATAGGCGCCCAGGCGCTTCTCGCCCGGATCGCGCAGCCGTCGGCTCAGTTCGCCATAGGCTGCCCAGCGCGGCTTGGTGAACAGGATCCAGGGGCCGGCATAGCGGTCGCTGTCCTTGACCAGGAAGCGCTGCACGTCGGGCGTATTGGAAAAGCGCGCATCCTTCCCGGGGCCGCTGCGTTCGAGCAGGGTCATGGCGACCAGCGCGGTCAGCAGCCGCTCGGCGTTGCGCTCGGTGAGGCCGGCCGCCGTGGCGAGCGTGGCAATCGTGTCGTGACCGCGCGCGATCGCGGTAAAGACGTCCAGCTCGACGGCCGCCATCAGCGCCGCGCTCTCCCAGTAGGCTTGCGCGATCTTCTGCAGGCGGGTGGTGTCGAGCCGTACCTTCGGCGGGGGCGTGTCGGACATATTACCTCCTCGTTTGTTGCCCGATCCTAACCGATGGGCCTAAGATTTGCCGATTCCGTCCGGAGGAACTCGATGGACATGCATATCGCGCAAGAGCTGCCGCTCACCGGCATCGATATCTATTCGCTGCCGCCGGAGCAAGGCGAGGCGGTGCTGCGCCGCCAGCTCGCGGCCGCCTATCGGCTGGTCGATCATTTCGGTTGGACGGAGCTGATCTACGGCCATCTGACGGCTCGTGTGCCGGGCGAGGCGCCGCACTTCCTGATCAATCCCTACGGTCTCAATTACGACGAGGTGACCGCCTCCAATCTCGTGAAGATCGACCTCGATGGCAAGATCGTCGAACCGAGCCCGCATCCAATCAATTACGCGGGTTTCGTCATCCATTCGGCTGTCCATATGGCGCACGTGGCGCGGCATCGGGTCGTGATGCATACGCATACGCGCGCCGGCATGGCGGTATGCGCTCTCAAGGACGGCCTGCTGCCGGTCTCGATGGTCTCGACCGCGTTCCACGGCAAGCTCGCCTATCACGACTACGAGGGCCCGAGCCTCGATCTCGACGAGCGTGGCCGGTTACTGAAGAACCTCGGCGATCACCAGGCGATGCTGCTGCGCAACCATGGCCTGCTCGTCACCGGCCAGTCGGTACCGGAGGCGTTCCTGCGGCTCTGGCGCCTGGAGCGGGCCTGCCAGATCCAGGTCGACGCGGCGGCGGCCGGCACTTTGAACGTGATGGGCGACAATCTCGCCGGCAAGTCGGGCGCCGACATGGATCGTTTCTCGGAGATGGAATCGAAGGCGGGTGTCGGCGATCTCGAATTCGCCGCCCTGATCCGCAAGCTCGACAAGACCGATCCGGGCTGGCGGCACTAGCCTCTGGCTTCCGTTGCCCAAGCGAATCCTTCAGCGGCGCACGAGCAGGGAGTTTCCCACCGGCATCATTTCATAGGGCGGTTTCCAGCCCGGCATGGCTGCGACGCGCCCGCGCCATGCGTCGATCGAAGGAAACGCCGCGGCAAGATCGAAGCCGGTCTCCTTGGTCGGATAGTACAGGTAGCCCGCCAGGGAGAAATCCACGATCGTCGGCCGGTCGCCCAGCATGAAGCGGCGTTCTGCGAGATGTCGATCGACGATCGAGAAGGCGCTTTCTACTCTCGATCTCATATAGGCAAGCGTGGCCGGCTGCACCGGCTCTGCCGTCGTTGACCTGAGAATCCGGTGCGGCGCGAAGCTGCCGGTGAACTTGTGGTTGTCAAACAACAGCCAGCGCATCGTCTCGAACTTCTCCTCCGCGCCAATGGGACCGAACGCACCATGGGTCTCGGCCAGCCATGTCAGGATGGCACCCGACTGGCTCATGTGTCGGCTTCCGATCTCGAGGACCGGGACTTCACCCATCGCATTTGTTGCGGCCCGCCAGGCAGGATCGCGCGTCTGGCCGCCGGCGAAGTCGACACCGACCGGCTCCCAGTCGAGGCCGGCGCAACTGAGGAACAGCGCGACCTTGAACGAATTTCCCGAAGCACCGACGCAGTGCAGTCTGTATCGTGTCACGATCAGGGTTCGCGCTTGAATTTGGCTGCCGTTGGCATGGTCCACCAGGCTATGCTGACGTCTTCCCATCCCAGTTCGGTCGTTCTTTGTTCCGTAGCCATCGATCCTCCGTGATGAGGATCATGGCTGCCAGTTGATGACAACTGGTGTCAGCAGTCTTCGGAGTCGACGATAGACAGCGTTGGCGCGTCTTCCAGAGCGCGCGCAACGAGGCGCTGGCGCTCACGAGTCGGAGATGCGCCAGCCTTGAGGCGCCAACCCTGAGGCGCCAACCCTGAGGCGACTGAGTAGGCAGGACCTTAAGTGTGTCCTTGGCTCATCGAGGTTCTGAAAGGCGACTGTCGCCAGGGCCCTGTCGCCGGCCACCGACGTGGTGATCGCAGGATCGCTGATCTCCCGGTCTTGGGCATCGACGAACGGATCGCCATCGAGGGCAGGTGGTTCGCCGCGCTGCTTTGCCAGCGTCATGTCATGCTCGATGGCCGCGGCCCAGGTCAGGGCGCAAAGAAGGATGTCGGCTGCCCATGGCTGACCTTTGAAGCCCTTGGTTTGATATGGTCGATAGATGCTGCAATCGCTCCGGCACACGATCCCGGCGACTTTCGATGAAAGCTTGCGGCACTTTACGCCTGGGCCGTCGTTCTGAACGGTGCAGCGAGAAGAAGTGCTGTAGACGAGCGCCGTCCAAGGACAACGAACTGCGCCATCCTCATATTTCAACTCTCTTCTTGTAAAGCCGCCGGCCCATCACCCAGGTCTCGTCGACCGCGCGGTCGTCGCCCACCATCATGATGCCGAACAGGAGATCGGCCGCCTGGTCGATGGTCTGCGGCCCTGCCGCATCCACGGTCAGCGACTGGCGCCAGCTCTGCGCCAACGGGCCGCCGTTCCAGTCGAGCACGACGAAATCGGCTTCCTTGCCCGGAGCGAAGTTGCCGACCAGGGGGTCGATATAGAGACCCTCGGCGCCGCCCAGGGTGATCGACCAGAAGCCACGATAGGGCGACACCTTGTTGCGTTCGGCTTCCTCGGGACGATCCTCCAGCGAGGCGGCGTTGCACATGCCCACCTTGTAGGCCTGGTCGAGCACGCCCAGGAGCGAGAAGCGGTTGCCCGCGCCGACATCCGTGCCCCAAGACAGCCGGACGCGGGAGCGAGGATCGGTGGCGCGTCCCAGCCTGAAAAAGCCGCTGCCGAGGAACAGGTTGGAGCAGGGACAGAAGGAGATCGCCGAGCCGCTGGCGGACAGGCGCTCGAATTCGTCGTCCGACAGCCAGATCCCGTGGCCGCCGGTAAATCTCGGCCCCGTGAGGCCATACTTTTCGTAGATTGCGAGATAGTCCGCGCAGCCGGGATGCGCGGCGTACACTTCACGCGTCTCGGCCCGATCCTCCGATATGTGCGTGTTCACCCAGCAGTCGGGATGCTCCTGCTTCAGTCGCCGACAGGCCGCCAGGAGCGCCTCCGTGGCGCCCAGGGCGTAGCGCGGCGTGATCGCATAGAGGTTGCGGCCCTGCCGATGGTAGCGCGCGATCAGCCGCTTGCTGTCGGCATAGAACGAATCGGCCGACCGCATGTACTCGGCCGGCGCAAGCCGGTCGATTCCGGTAAGGCCGGCGATCAGGCGCATGTTGCGTCGAGTCGCCTCGTCGAACAGCTCCTCTGTGGCGACGGGGGCGCTGGTCGTAAAGGCCTGGCACGTCGTGGTACCGGACGCGAGCAGGTTGTCGAAGAAGCGGCGCGCGGCGTCACGGGCGTAGTCGCGGTCCTGGTATTTCAGCTCTTCGGGAAACACCCAGCGCTGCAACCAGGGCAGGAGCTGCTCGCCGAACGCGCCCAATATCCGGGTCTGCGGGAAATGGATGTGACCGTCGACGAATCCCGGCAGGATCAGCCGGTCCGGGATCTGCGTGACCTCAAGCGCGCGATGGCGCTTCGACACGTCGTCGTAGGAGCCGAAGTCGGCGATCTTGCCGTCCTCGACGATCAGCAGGCCGTCGGGATGAAAGCGCGCCGCTTCGTGTTCGTGGCCGACATGCTTCCACGGATCGTCGACAAAATCGAAGAATGTACCGCGGATGCCGACCGGAGGGGCCATCGCCGGTGCGGTCAGCTCCGGCGCTCGAAAGCCGGCAACTGGTGTGCCGTCACGGGCGGGGCGGGCCCGTCGAAACGTTCGATCTCGACCAGGCAGGTCTGGGCGATGCAGCCCTGGCTGAGCTTCGAGGCGCCGATGTCGAGGGTGAGGACGTTCGGGTTGCCGTGCTTTTCGAGCGGTCGATTGGAGCCCGCATCCGCCGGATCGAACCAGGCGCCGGTTGAAAGCCGCACGACACCGCGCCGGATGCGGTCGCTGAGTCGCGCGGCGGCGAGGCAGGCGCCGCGGTCGTTGAACACGCGCAGAAGGTCGCCGTCGGCGATGCCGCGCGCGGCCGCATCCTCGGGATGGATCGTGATCGGTTGCCGCCCCTTGATCTTGGTCGAACGGGAGTGCGGGCTGTGATCGAGCTGGCTGTGCAGCTTGTCGGCTGGCTGGTCCGACAGCAGGTGCAGCGGATAGCGATCGGCCGCTCGCGCGCCAAGCCATTCGATCGGCTCCAGCCATGTCGCGTGCGGCGGGCAATCGTCGAGGCCGAAGGACGCGATCGTCTCGGAATAGATCTCGATCCGCCCCGAAGGCGTCTTGAGCGGATGCTTTTCCGGATTGTCCCGGAAGGCCGCCAACATGACGGGTTCGCGCGGCTCGCCCTTGGCCTCCGCGATGCCGTCGTTCCAGAACTGCGCAAAGGAGACCAACGAGACGCCCGCCTTCGCCGACTTCTCCCGCGACTCCTCATAGAGGTGTTCCAGCCAGGCACGGCTGGAGGCGCGGCCCTCGGAATGCCCCTCGGCGACGCCCAGTCTTTTGGCCAGCGACTGGAAGATATCGTAATCATCGCGCGCCTCGCCGTGCGGTTCGCGCGCCTTCTTCATGGCGATGACATAAGGCTCGCGGCTGCCGTAGCCGATGTCGTCGCGCTCAAGGCTGGTCGTCGCCGGTAGCACGATGTCGGCCATCCTGGCCGCCGGCGTCCAGAACTGTTCGTGGAAGATGATCGTGTCGGGTTTGCGCCAGGCTTCGCGCAGGCGGTTCAGGTCCTGATGATGGTGGAACGGATTGCCGCCCGCCCAGTAGATCAGATGGATGTCGGGATAGGTATGCCGGCCGCCATTGTAGTCGAAGGTATCGCCTGGACGCAGCAGCATGTCACTGAAGCGAGCGACCGGGATGAATTCCTTCACCGGATTGACGCCCTGCGGCAGCGTCGGCCCGGAATATTTGGGATGGGAACTCCCCATCAGATTCACCGGCCCGTAGCCCACGCCGAAGCCACCGCCCGGAAGGCCGATCTGGCCCAGCATGCAGGCAAGCGTCACCAGCGCCCAGAAGGGCTGCTCGCCGTGATGGCTGCGCTGCAGCGACCAGCCGATGCTGACCATGGTGCGGCTTGCGGCCATCTCGCGCGCAAGGGCCCGGATGCGCGACGCCGCAATGCCGCAGATCTTCTCCGCCCATTCGGGAGACTTCGGCTGGCCGTCGGTCTCGCCCGAGAGATAGGGCACGAACTTGTCGAAGCCCACCGTGCAGCGATCGAGAAAGGCCCGATCGTAGAGCTTCTCAGCATAAAGCACATGGCAAAGCGCCAGCAGCATGGCGGCGTCGGTATTGGGACGGATGGCAAGCCACTCTACCGGGCCGCCGGTGTCGATGTCCTCGCCGGTTGGCGTCACATTGACGAAGCGCACGCCCTTGTCGCGCATCGCGTAGAGGCCGCGCTTCACATGATGCAATGTGGCGCCGCCGGCATTGATCTGTGCGTTCTTGCGCGGCACGCCGCCGAAGGTCACGAAAAGCGTGCACCGCTCGGCCAGCACGTCCCAGCCGGTGTGCATGGCCTGCAGTTCTTCCATCGTCGCCACGATGTGCGGCATCAACACACGCGCGGCGCCCAGGCTGTAGGAGTCCTGATGGCGAACAAAACCGCCGAAGCTGTTCAGGAAGCGTTTCACCTGGCTCTGCGCATGGTGAAAGCGCCCGGCGCTCGACCAGCCGTAGGAGCCGCCGAAGATCGAGCGGTTGCCGTAGGTCTCCTTGACGCGCTTGAGTTCATTGGCCACCAGATCGAGGGCCTCGTCCCAGGGCACCTCGACGAAGGGCTCCTGGCCGCGGTTCCCGGAGGTGGCGCCGGCGCCCTTCTGCAGCCAGCCCTTGCGGATCGCCGGGCGCTCCACGCGCAGGCGTGTCACCTCGTCGGAAAGCATGTGCAGGCCGATCGGCGAGGGATCGGGATCCTTCGAGAAAGGATGCAGCCGCCGGGCGTTGCCCTGCTCGTCGTATTCGACTTCGTAGACGCCCCAGTGGGCGGCGGTAAGCGTACGCTGATGTGTCATTGAGAACTCCGGACGGCTAGGCGGCTTTGGCAATGGCAAGGAACTGGTCGACCTGCGTGACGTCGGTATCGAATGCGGTGACGAGCCGGAAGGCCCGCTCGCCGGGACGATCCGAGGGCCAGGGATGGTATTGCGCGCCGGCGTCCTGCAGGGCGTCGTGCACGTGCGCAGGCAGGGCGATGAAGATTTCGTTGGCATCGACCGGATAGAGCAGCGACGTACCCTTGAGCGGCGTAAGGCCGGCCACCAGTCGGCGTGCCATGGCGTTGGCGTGACGCGCATTGGAAAGCCAGAGGCCGTCGGCAAAGTAGGCATCGAGCTGGGCCGAAAGGAGGCGCATCTTGGAGAAGAGGTGGCCGCCGCGCTTGCGGCGGAACTCGAACTCGCGTGCGAGCGCGCTATCGAAGAAGACCACCACTTCGGCGCCCATGGCGCCGTTCTTGGTGGCTCCGAGGCTCAGCACGTCGACCCCTGCCTTCCAGGTGAGCTCGGCCGGCACGCAATTGACGAAGGAGAGCGCGTTGGCGAAGCGCGCACCGTCCATATGCAACTTGAGCCCATGGCGGCGTGCCGAGGTCGAGATCGCGGCGATTTCCTCCGGCGCGTAGACAGTGCCGCATTCCGTCGCCTGGGTGATACTGACGGCGGCAGGCTGGGGATGGTGCACGACGCCGTAGACCGGCTCGGCGAGCGCTGCGGCGAGCTTGCGCGGATCGATCTTGCCGGCGGGCCCGTCGATGCGGATGAGCTCGGCGCCAGCGGTGTAGAATTGCGGCGCATTGGCTTCGTCGACGGCGATGTGCGAGGCCGGGTGGCAGAAGATCGCGCCCCATGGAGGCGTACAGCAGGCGAGTGCCAGGACGTTGGCCGCCGTACCGGTCGCCACCGGATAGGCGCTGAGGTCCGGCTTGTCGAAGATATCGCGCAGCCGTCGCTCGACCTTCTGGGTCCATTCGTCGGCGCCATAGGAAAAGGCGCTGCCTGAGGCGAACGCACGTCCGACGGCTTCTATGATCGCCGGATGGGCGCCGGCCTCGTTGTCGCTGCGAAAGTTCATACGTCAATCCTCGCGTCGATACGTGACGGCTTCGATGCGATTGCCGTCCGGGTCGCGCACGAACGCCGTATCCGGATGATCATTTGGCGGCGGCCCGACGTCCGTGCCGCCATGGGCCGGGGCCACGGCAAGGAGGGCGCATATGGCGGCGCGGCCCGGGGCGCGGAACGTCCAATGGCGGTTGTCGGGCAGGAGCCGACCCGTGCGGAGAGAGATCGGGATATAGGCGGGAGCATCGGGTCCGTGCTCGCCCACGCCATAGCCAATGGCATGCGTCCGGCGGTTGACGCGTGGGTATCGCAGCTCGCCCAGCACGTCGTCGTAGCCAGCACGTCATCGTGGAAGGCCTGTGCGCGGTCGAGGTTGGTCGTGGGGATCGACGAGTGGTCGGGCATCGTCAGCGGGCCGGCCCGGGCGGGAAGGCGATCGTACCGAGAAGGGCGCCTGTGCGCGGATCGACGACATAGGCGGTCGAGAGGCCATTCTGATCCTCCACATGCACGACCAGCCGGTCACCGACCGCATTCATCGACAGGACTTGAGCCCCCGAGGGCAGTGCGATGCGCTGGGTGAAGGTGGCGCCCGCTGGCGAATGCGAGGTGTTGGAGGTAGATATGCGGCGGGCGATTTCGGCCGCGATCACGATGAAGCCCGCGATGATCAGCAGGCCCAGCACCACCACCAGTACCTTCAACCAGAGTGGGGCGTAGGCCTGGGACGAACGGGCCGAAGCAGGGGGCGCCAAGAGATCTCCATGAGCGAAGCCGGTCGTCACATCGTGACCTTCGACGAGCACGCGGCCGGCGAACGGCTGGACCGCGCATTGGCGGCCGCCCTGCCGGCCCTCACACGCAGCCGCGTGAAGGCGTTGATCGAAGGCCGCCGCGTGGCGCTGGCGGGGGTCGGGACGATAGAAGAGCCATCCCGCAAGGTCAAAATGGGCGAGCAGTTCGTGGTCGACATTCCCGAGCCCGAGCCGGCGGAACCCAAGGCACAGGCGCTCGATCTCGATATCCTCCACGAGGACGCCGATCTCCTGATCCTGAACAAGCCAGCCGGGCTGGTCGTCCATCCGGCGCCCGGCAATCCGGACCATACGCTGGTCAATGCCTTGCTCGCCCATTGCGGAGAAAGCCTGTCGGGGATCGGCGGCGTCCGCCGGCCAGGCATCGTTCATCGCCTCGACAAGGATACGTCCGGAGTCATGGTGGTGGCCAAGAACGATGCCGCTCATCAGGCCCTCTCGAAGCTGTTTGCCGCTCACGACCTGACCCGGATCTACCAGGCGATCGTCTGGGGCGCGCCCAAGGCGAGAAAGGGCACAGTCGATGCGGCCATCGGCCGTCATCCTGTCGATCGAAAGCGCATGGCGGCACGACGGACGGGCGGCAAGCATGCTTTGACCGAGTATTGGCTGGATCGAAGTTTCGGGCCTCCACTGGCGCCTTTTGCCAGCTTGGTCGGGGCGAGGCTGCACACCGGCCGCACCCACCAGGTGCGTGTCCATCTGGCCCATATCGGCTGCCCGGTCGTCGGCGATCCACTTTATGGCCGAAGACGCGGCGAGCCTCGGAACGTCGATATTCCCCCATCGTTAAAGACCTTCGAGCGGCAGGCATTGCATGCCGCCGTCCTGGAGTTCCGCCATCCGAGGACCGGGCAGAAGATGAAGTTCGCCACGGAATTGCCACAGGATATGCAGATGCTCCTGGCTGAACTTAACAGCGTTAACTTATCCTCATAATTCCTGAGGAATTTACTCGGATTTTTTGGTTGACCTGGCGGCTATCCGACTAATAGAGTCGGACATTAGCAGTCGACGGGTCGGAGTGCTAAACGCCCGTTTACTCGGAAAGAGGGGGAGTCCCCAATGAGTGCTGTATCCGCCAACCTTCCTGCCCTGCCATCGGCTCTTTCGCCTGAGGGCAACCTCAGCCGCTACCTCCAGGAGATCCGTAAGTTTCCGCTGCTGGAGCCACAGGAAGAATTCATGCTCGCCAAGCGCTGGCGGGAACATGGGGAGTCGGAGGCCGCGCACAAGCTGGTGACCAGCCATTTGCGGCTCGTGGCCAAAATCGCCATGGGCTACCGCGGCTACGGCCTGCCGGTCGCCGAACTCATCTCCGAAGGCAATGTCGGGATGATGCAGGCAGTGAAGCGGTTCGATCCGGATCGCGGCTTTCGCTTGGCCACCTACGCCATGTGGTGGATCCGCGCCTCGATCCAGGAATACATCCTGCATAGCTGGTCGCTCGTGAAGATGGGCACCACGGCGGCGCAGAAGAAGCTGTTCTTCAACCTGCGCAAGCTCAAGGGCCAGATGCAGGCGATCGAGGAGGGCGATCTTTCGCCCGAGCAGGTGAAGAAGATCGCCACCCGCCTCGGCGTGCCCGAGGAGGAGGTGGTGAACATGAACCGCCGCCTCGCCGCACCCGACAGCTCGCTCAATGCTTCGGTCAAGGCCGAGGGCGATATGGAGTGGCAGGACTGGCTGGTCGACGAATCGCCCAACCAGGAGGCGCGCCTGGCTGACAGCCAGGAACTCAGCCAGCGCCAGCGCATGCTGGCCGCGGCACTGAAGCAGCTCACCGACCGTGAGCGGCATATCATCGTCGAGCGCCGCCTGATCGACGAGCCCCAGACGCTCGAGGACCTGTCGGCCAAGTACGGCATCAGCCGCGAGCGTGTGCGCCAGATCGAGGTGCGCGCCTTCGACAAGCTGCAGAAGGCGATGAAGAACATGGTGGTCGAAGCGGCTGCCGAAACCTCACGCAAGGCCGAAGCACGGGCGGCAGCGCGCTAGGATCGGGCGATCGCGGCGTTTCTCAGCGTTTGGGGACGCCGGCGAGGAGGAGGCCGTCGCCCAAACGACGCATGAACGATGGCGGAAACGGCCAGGCCTGCCGGGCAATCTCGACGGTCAGGTCTTTGTCTTTGCGCAACAGCCGGCGCGCCGCGCGGCGCGCCTCGGCGCGGGTGCCCGCAAGGGCGGTCGCCGCGACACCGACCCGATCGGCCCAAAAGGAATCAGGCATGGCAGCTGTGCCGTCGCGGATCCATCCCGCGGCACGCTCATAGCGCCCGGCGTTGAAATGGACGCAGCCGATACCGATGAAGATCAGGTGACGGACAGGTTCGAAGGGCATCAACCGCAGCGTGATGTTCAGCTCGCGCAATGCACCGTCGTCATCGCCGGCATAGGCCGAAAGCCAGCCCCGCCGCACCCAGCCCCAGGGCGACCAGGGGTCGATTGCCAGTGATCGCTCGATCAGGCGGTCGGCATCGCCCAGCCGCCGTGTCAACGTCAGGGCTCCGGCACAGAGGCTGAGCGAAAGGGCATCGTGCGGCGCCAGCCTCCTGGTCTCCTCGGCCAGCCGGATGGCCTCCGCATGATCGAGCTGCGGCGTGCGGCTGAAATTGTGGGCCGCGCGCTGGCTCAGGCACCAGGCGGCGATCGCCCGCGGCAAGGTGAGCTGCGGGGCAAGATCTTCGGCCCGTTCGACGTCGGCCATGGCGGCGTCACAGGCGGCTGGTCCGACGCTGTAGGCGGACGTCATCGCGCGCCAGCTCAAGCGCAGCGCTTCGTCGTCGGGATCGCTGGCGGCCTTGCCATCCATGCGGGCGGTCCTCAGCGTCCTCGATGGCAATTCTCCAAACTGCTGCCGGTAGTAGGCGGCGAAACGCCCGAGCTGGGCGAAACCGGTGGCCATGGCGACGTCGGTCACGCTCGTGGTCGTGCCGGCGGACAGCAACAGTTGTCTTGCCCGCGCAAGACGCAGCCGTCGGACCCAGCCGAGGGGTGTCGTGCCGAGATGAAGCTTGAACTGTGACTCCAGTGTGCGCAGGCGGACGCCGGCAATAGCCGCGAGCGTTTCCAGCTCGATTGGATCTTCCAGCCGCCCGTTCAGCCAATCGAGGGCGCGGAACAGCCCGTCCGGCAGGTCGCTGCGACTGCGCCATGTCTCACGCGATGGACTGTCCGTTCGTTCCCCCATATCGGCCTCCTCGTAACCGATGTCATGGGTCGATGCGAATTCTGCACTACTCGGCGGAAGCTGCATAGCGACGTCGAATGAGGCTCCGCAAATATGCCGCAGCCGGCCAGGGAGTCGGTGTCGAATGGAGAGATGCCATGACAATGACCGCCGTCGTCGACTCGGCCCCCGACCTTGCCGCTATCAAAGCCCGTCAGCAGGGCGTCTGGTCCTCCGGCAACTATGCCCTGGTGGGCGCCACCTTGCAGATCGTCGGCGAGATGCTGTGCGAGGCGCTCGACCTGCGCGCCGGCCAGCGCGTGCTCGACGTGGCGGCCGGCAACGGTAACGTGACCCTGGCGGCTGCCCGGCGCTGGTGCGATGTGACCTCGACCGACTACGTGCCGGCCTTGCTGGAGCACGGCAAAGGCCGGGCCGCCGCGGACGGTCTCACGGTACGCTTCCAGGAAGCCGATGCCGAAGCGCTGCCTTTCCCGGATGCGGACTTCGACGTTGTGGCTTCGAGCTACGGCGTGATGTTCACGCCCGACCAGGGGAAAGCCGCCGCTGAGATGCTCCGTGTTTGCCGTCCTGGCGGCAAGATCGGCCTGGCCAACTGGACGCCCGCCGGCTTCATCGGCCAGGTGTTCAAGGCGATCGGCCAATATGTGCCCCCGCCGGCGGGGGTCAAATCGCCGATCCTGTGGGGCACGCGGGAACATTTGGCCGAGCTGTTCGGTGCGTCTGCCGCATCGATCTCGGCCGAGTCGCGGAACTTCATGTTCCGTTATCGTTCGGCCGAGCACTTCATCGAGGTGTTCCGGAGCTACTACGGCCCGATACTGAAGGCGATGGCCTCACTGGACGATGCCCGGCGCAACGCGCTTTCGGCCGACCTGAAGGCGCTGATCGCCCGGTTCAACCAGGCCAAGGACGGCACGATGGTCGTGCCGGGCGAATATCTCGAGGTGGTGATCGTGAAGAAGTGAGTCGGGCGAATCATATCGCCTTGGCGTACTCGACGAGCTGGTCCAGCACGGTGCCCCAGCCCTGGTGGAAGCCCATCTCCTCGTGCTTCTTGCGGCCGTCCTCGTCGCGATGGATGGCGGTTGCCGTATAGCGTGTGCCCTTGCCGCTGGGCTCGAGTTCGACGATCGCGGTGAAGAAGGGATTGGCCGAAGGTCGAAATCCCGGCAGCAATGCGTCGGTCCAGATCAGCCGCTTCTGTGGCACGATCTCGAGATAGCAGCCGGCGACATCATGCTCCTCTCCGTTCGGTCCGCGCATGATGGTGCGGAAGGTGCCGCCGGGTCGAAGATCGACCTCGCAGTGCGCCACCGTCCAGGGCTTGGGCGTAAACCAATGGCGGAGATGCTCGGGCTTCGTCCAGGCTTCCCAGACCAGGGCCGGCGGCACGTCGACGACGCGCTCGAGCACGAGATCGAGCTTGGGGTCGAGCTTGTGGATCGTCATGACCGTTTCTCCTTCATCTCCAAGAGGTAGGCATCGAGCTGATCGAGGCGGCGCTCCCACAGATGCCGCTGCCGGGCGAGCCAGTCCTCGGCCTGGCGCAGGCGCTTGGGCACGAGGCGGTAGGTTCGTACCCGGCCGGCCTTGCTGGAATTCACCAGGCCGCAATCCTCCAGCACCCGCAGGTGCTCGACGAACGAGGGCAGCGCCATATCGAACGGCGCGGCGAGCCCGCTCACCGATTCAGGTCCACGCGTCAACCGTTCCAGCACCAGCCGGCGCGTCGGATCGGCCAGCGCCCGGAAAACCGAGTCCATCGTTTGAGCCGCGACACCCATGCGGCATCGTCCCTACGCGGGCCTGATACTTAGGTCAATACCTAAGTATTCAGAGGAGCTGGACGATCACGCGTATCTGATACGTTCGAAGAATGCGTATCAGATACGCTCGAAGAAGCGGTGGATCTCCTCTGCAGCGGCATCCGGCGTCTCGTAGTGGACGAAGTGGCCCGCGTCCTCGGCGATGCTGGCCTCGACGTCCTCGAAATAGTCGCCGACCACGTCGATCCAGGCGCTCTTCAGCACCGGGTCATGCCGACCCCAGAAGACGCGCGCAGGCTGCCTGATCTTCGGCGGCTTCGGTGCGCTGCCGGCCATCACGGCGAGTCGTCCTGCATTCTGCGAGATGTACCAGTTGAAGCCGCCCTGCAGGTTGCCGGGACGCAGGAAGTTGTCGACCCAGCGCTCCAGCACGGCATCGAAGGCATCCTTGCGATGCGACCAGTGACGCAGGAAATGGCCGATATAGGCGCGGCAGCTCGCACGTGTGGCGCCAACCAGCTCAGGTGCGAACGGCATCTGATGGAAGGTCTGGTACCAGATCTCGTTGATCTGCTGCGGATCGCGCCAGCGCGCACCGATGCCATGCGTGCCGCAGTTGAAGAAGAACAGGCCGGCGACCTTGTCGGGATGGCGCAGCGCCAGGCGCTGCATCACATAGCCACCGACGTCGTGGCCGACGAAGCCGGCGCGTTCGAGCCCGAGCGCGTCCATGAGTGCGGCGATGTCGTCGGCCAACACGTCGGGACCGGCCTGATCGGAGCGGCCCGACGCGGGATTGCCGCTTTCGCCGAAACCACGGAAATCCGGCGCAAGCAGACGATAGCGGCCGGCGAGGCGTTCGAACATCGGTTCCCACGTCGCCCAGAATTCCGGCCAGCCATGGAGCAGGATCAGCGGCGGGCCCGTGCCGGCCCCGGCGACGTGCGTGGTGAAACCGCGGGTCTCGAGGAAGGTGTGATTCACGGTGGGCATGGGTAAGCTCGACGGCAAACTTGGGAGGACATCATGACGAGCACGGCCATCCTCTACGAAACGCCGACGCCCGCAATCGCCCGCATCGTGCTGAACCGGGCCGATACGCGCAACGCCCAGGACACGGCCTTCCTCTACGCGCTGAACGAGGCCTTCGATCGCGCGGCGCAGGATGACCAAGTGAAGGTGATCGTGCTGTCCGCGAATGGCCCGCATTTCTCCTCCGGCCACGACCTGCGCGAGGTCGACGGTCATGGCAACATGAGGAAGCACGAGACGGTCGGCACCTGGGGCGGGTTCGGCAGACCAGGTGCGGAGGCGCAATATGCCCGCGAGCAGGAGATCTACATCGGCTTCTGCGAGCGCTGGCGCAACATCCCCAAGCCGACGCTTGCCCTGGTCCACGGCAAGGTCATCGCCGGCGGCCTGATGCTGATGTGGCCGTGCGATCTCATCGTGGCGTCGGACGATGCCGAGTTCCTCGACCATACGGTGGCGATGGGCGTGGGCGGCGCGGAGTTCTTCGCCCATCCCTGGGAGATGGGCGTGCGCAAGGCCAAGGAGTTCCTGTTCACCGCGGACTGGATCAGGGCGCAGGAGGCGTATCGGCTGGGCATGGTGAACCATGTCGTGCCGCGCGCCGAACTCGAGTCCTTCGGCATGGCGATGGCCGAACGAATTGCGCAAAAGCCGCTTTTCGCCCTCAAGCTGGTGAAGCAGGCGGTCAACGCCGCCCAGGACGCGCAGGGCCGTGTGAGCGCCATGCAAACCGCGTTCGCACTGCACCATCTCGCGCACGCCCACAACATGATCGTGCACGGCAAGCTGGTCGATCCGACCGGACTGATGCCCTCGATCAAGAAGCATGAGAAAGCCGCCGGCTGAAGCGGCCTGGGCTGCTTGAATCCCTTGCTCTCCGGCGAAGCTGGGCAGGTGGCCTGTAAGGGCCGCGGGGGGCAGCGGCACCGACACGATGCTCATGACCCCTCCGCCTGTGCGTCGCGGGCACTTCCCCGTCGTGATCCCGCGATGGAAAGGCATCGCTATGTGAGCGTGGCGGCCGGCGGTGGCTGCCGCTATCCTTCGCCGATCCACACAAGCCTGAGGCGTCCCCATGACCACGGCGAGCGAAGGCGCGGAACTCACGCAGATCGGGCCCGGCACGGCCATGGGCCGCCTGATGCGGCAATACTGGCTGCCGGCCTTGATGTCGTCGGAGCTCGAACGCGACGGGCCGCCAACGAGACTGATGCTGCTCGGCGAGAAGCTGATCGCCTTTCGCGACAGCGCAGGTCGTGTGGGTGTGATGGATCACCGCTGCCCGCATCGTTGTGCGTCGCTCTTCCTCGGCCGCAACGAAAAGGGCGGTCTTCGCTGCCTCTATCACGGCTGGAAGTACGACGTCGCTGGCAATTGCCTCGATATGCCAAGCGTGCCCGGACACCAGGACTTCAAACATAAAGTGAAGGCCAAGGCCTACCGCGCGATCGAACGTGCGGGGCTGGTCTGGGTTTATATGGGCGATCATGCCGAGGCGCCGCCGCTGCCCGGGTTCGAGATCCTCGACATGCCCGAGGACGAGATCAACGTCAGCCTGATCCAGCGCGACTGCAACTGGCTGCAGGCGCTGGAGGGCGAGATCGACACCTCGCATTTCGGCTTCCTGCATGGCGGCCACGTCGATCCGAGCGACGTGCCGGAGAGCGATCCATTCTACTACACCATCACCAACCGCGCACCGCAGTACCATGTCAGCGACGCGCCCTGGGGCACGCAATATGCGGGCTACCGCGCCGCCGGTCCCGGCCGCACCTACTGGCGCTTCGCCAATTTCCTGTTCCCCTGCTGGTCGCAGGCGCCCAACGGCGAGTTCGGCAGCCACATGCATGCCCGCGGCTGGGTGCCGCTCGACGACGGCCACACCATGTTCGTCTTCATCTGGTGGAAGCATGCGACATCGGCGATGAGCCTGCCGCAGCCCGCGTTCAAGGACGGCCGTCCGATCGGCGGCACCGGCCGCGGCGGGCTGAGGTTCCTGCCCAACACCACGGCCTGGCTCGGCCGCTGGCGCATGGCGATGAACGAAGGCAATGACTGGGGCATGGACCGCGAGGCGCAGCGCAGCAATGCGATCTACAGCGGTATCGACGGCATCCACCTGCAGGACCAGGCGATCACCGAAAGCATGGGCCCGATCACCGATCATGCGTTCGAGCATCTGTCGCCTGCGGACCAGATGATCACCCGCACGCGCCGTCGTCTGTTGCTTGCCGCACGTGCCTTGCGCGACGGCACGTCGCCGCCCGGCGTCGAGGACGGCAGCGTCTATCGCGGCGCGCGCAGCGGCTACTTCACCCACCCCGATGACGGCGGCGACTGGCGGGCCGTCTATGCATCGACGCTCGCCGCCGCCGTGCACCCGCCATTGGCGCCGGCGCGCTCGGCGGAGGAGACGCGGACGCCGTCTTCGCCTGCATCGGTGACCTCCTGATCGAAGGATCTTGCGCCAGCGCCGATCGAGAATCCCTCGCTTCAGCGCGGGCGCCGCGCGTGACCCGGGGTGACACGGCTGTCCTGGCGCAGGAGACGGTCAGCTCTTGATCATCACCTCGATCAGGGTCGGGCCGGTCGTCGACTTCAGCGACTTGGCGAGCGACGCCTCGAATGCCTCGGCCGTGGCGACCCGCTCGGCCGCGACGCCGAAGCCCTTGGCGAGGGCGCAGGCATCGATCGGCGGGTCCTTGAAGTCCATGCCGATCGGCTGGTCGTTGCCATGGAACAGCTTCAGGCGGTTCTTCAGGATCTGATAGCCGCCGTTGTTGCAGATCAGGAAGGTCATCGGCAGCTTGAGGTTGGCCGCGGTCCACAGTGCCTGGATGGAATACATTGCGCTGCCGTCGCCGATCACCGCCACGACGTGGCGCTCGGGCAGGGCGATCTGCACGCCCACCGACGCCGCGATGCCCCAACCGATGCCACCGCTCACATTGCCGAAGAAGCTGTCGCGGTCGCGATAGGGGAAGTAGGTCGGCAAGGTGGCGGCGCTGGTGAGGCCTTCGTCGACCACGACGGCATTCCTGGGCAGGATCTTGCTGAGCTTCGCCATCACCCATTCCGCCGGCAGCGGCTGGCCCGCGACCGGCTTGGCGAGCGCCTTCTGCCGCTGCGCGCGCTGGGCGCTCCAGTTCGTCGAGGCGAGGGCGTCGAGGTTCGCCTTGGCCTTTACCGCGAGCGCCGCACCGCCCAGCTTCTTCAGGAGCGGCACCAGCGCCTTCAGCGTCTCCTTCACGTCGGCGCGCAGCGCGATCTCGGCCGGGAAGTTCTTGCCCATCTCCCAGTCGCGCAGGCCCACCATCGCCACCTTGGTCGTCTCCGGCAACGGCTCGACGTCGCTCCACACCGACATCTTGAGGACGTCGGAGCCGACGCAGAACATCAGGTCGTACTCGGAGAGGATCTGCCGCACGCGCTTCTGGTCGCGGTTGAGAGCGCCGATATAGGCTGGATGCTCGCTGGGAAAGTGGGCGCCGTAGCCCACGGTCTGCTGCAGCACCGGCGCGCCCAGCGTTTCGGCGAGCGCCGCCGCTTCGGCGAAGGCGTCGGACGAGGCGATCTCCGGTCCGGCGACGATGACGAGCTTCCTGGCCGCGAGCAGCCGCTTGGCGAGCTGTTCGAGCGCGCGATCCGACGGACGAACCGCCGTATCGACGCGCGTCACGCTGCCGAGATCGATCGCCGCCTCGTTGTTCAGGATGTCGCCCGGCAAGGAGATGAACACGGGGCCGGTCGGCGCCGTCATCGCCACCTTGGCGGCGCGGCGCAGGATGCGGGGCAGGTCCTCGATGCGGTTCACTTCGGTGGCCCATTTCACGACCGGCGTCGCGATCGGCACGAGCGGCGCATAGAGCAGCGGTTCCGTCAGGCCGTGGCCCTGCTCCTGCTGGCCGGCGGTCACGATCATGGGCGTGCCCGAGACATAGGAGGTGTAGATCGAGCCGATGGCATTGCCGAGGCCGGGCGCCACATGGACATTGCAGGAGACGAGCCTGCCCGAGGCGCGGGCGTAGCCGTCGGCCATGGCGATCACGATCGCCTCCTGGAGCGCCAGCACATAGCCCATCTCCGGCGCCGACGAGAGCGCGTGCATGATCGGCAATTCGGTCGTGCCAGGATTGCCGAACATCTTCACGACGCCTTCGTCGCTCAGCACGCGCAGGAAGGCGTCGCGGCCCATGATGGTGTTGGTGACGCGGGCGTCAGGCATGGAATCTCCTCCTCGATGATTGAAGGGTAACGCGGTACGGGCGGTCGCGAAACGACCTGCTGCCCCGGGACGACCCGGTTCGCCGCGATGCGAAAGGTGGCGAAGCCGCGGCGATTGTCAGCCGTTGTCGTCGAACGCTATCCTTGTGGAAATCACTTCCCGGGAGGAAGACATGGATGGGTCCAGCGCGACCGCAACCGTGACCTACGGTTCCGAGGAGGCGGCGATGCAGGCCTATCTGCGCCAGGGAGAGCGCAAGGCCTTTGCCCTCGGCAATCGCGGCCCGATCCGCTTCACCGCATCGGGCGAACTGCATCCCGACATTGTCGAGGCCTATTGGCGCTGTGGCTTCTACGTCTTCGAGGGCGTGTTGAAGGCGGACGAACTGGCCGACATCGAACGCGACGTGAAGGATATTCTCGACCGTCTGCCGGTCGAGCGCGGTGCGGCGGTCGACGCCAGGGGGCGTCCGGCGCTTGCCGCGGACTGCAAGGCGCCGACGCTGCTCTGGTCCAAGCCTTTGGGCGATCCGTTCGGCGGCACCGATCTCGCCAACGGTCGGCATCCTGTGAAGATGTACGAGCCGCCGGCGGCGGCAGATGCGCCGAAGGAAGTCGTTTATTTGATCCTGGGCTCGCTGCAGTTCTCCGAAGCGGCGCTGCGGGTCTACGGCCATCCCGGCCTTCTCGCGGTCGCGGCGGCAATCAATGGCCCGGATTTCGCGCCGTTCAACGAGGCGTTGTTCATCAAGGAACCCGGTCGTGGCGCTTCGGTCGCCTGGCATCAGGACGGCACGACGCACTGGAACAGTCCCACCTGGGACCAGGGCAGCCACGGCTTCAACTTCATGGCCCAGCTCTATGGCTGCACCGCGGCCAACGGCGTCTGGGTCGTGCCCGGCTCGCACAAGCTCGGCAGGATCGATATCAGGTCCCTGGTAACACAGGCCGGCACCGAGCGGTTGCCCGACGCGGTGCCGATCATCGCCAGCCCGGGCGATGTCGCCATCACCAACCGCCAGTCGCTGCACGGATCGTTCGCCAACACCTCGAAGGCCTGGCGCGTCACCTTGAATTTCGGCTTCCACCGCCGTGCCTCGGTGCTGGGCGTGAAAGCCGGCGGCGTGCACAACAAGGAAGCCGTGTACGACGCCGGACGAATCCGCGAACGTGCGCGCCTCATCGGCTACGCCATCGACGCGCGCCGGCAGCGCTTCCCGGACGAGACGCCCTTCGTCTACAAGCCGCACGCCGACGAAGGCCTCGGCTATCGCTGGAACGACGAGGCCCGGGCCGGGATCAAGGACTACAACCTCCTCGATCTCAGCATCTGAGGTCGCGTCTGCGCCGTGAGTCGACGTCGCGCGGCGACCGGCGCCGAGCGTCAATCGCGGAACGGGTCGGTCATCAGGATCGTGTCCTCGCGCTGCGGGCTGGTGCTGAGCAGGGCCACGGGGCAGCCGACCAGTTCCTCGATGCGGCGCACGTACTTGATGCAGGTCGCCGGCAGTTCGGCATAGGCGCGCGCGCCATGGGTGCTTTCCTGCCAGCCCTCGAAGGTTTCCCAGACCGGCTTGAGCTTGGCCTGTGCGCCCATGGTGAAGGGGAAGCGCTCGATGCGCCGGCCGTCGAGCTCGTAGCCGACGCAGACCTTGACCTCCTTCAAGCCGTCGAGCACGTCGAGCTTGGTCAGTGCAATGCCGTCGATGCCGTTCAGCTTCACCGCCTGACGCACCATCACCGCGTCGAACCAGCCGCAGCGCCGGCGCCGGCCCGTGTTGGTCCCGAACTCGTTGCCGCGATCGCCCAGGAGCTGGCCGATCTCGTCCTTGAGCTCGGTGGGGAAGGGTCCGTCGCCCACGCGCGTGGTGTAGGCCTTGGCGATGCCCAGCACATAGCCTACGGCTCCATTGCCCATGCCTGAGCCGATCATCGCCTGCGCCGCCACGGTGTTGGACGAGGTGACGAAGGGGTAGGTGCCATGATCGATGTCGAGCATGGTGGCCTGCGCACCCTCGAACAGGATGCGCTTGCCCGACGCCCGCAGCGTATCGAGCCGCTCCCAGACATCCTCGGCGAAAGGCAGGATCTTGGGCGCCAGTTCCAGCAGGTCGGAGAGGAGCTGTTCGGGATTGACGGTCGGCTTGCCGAGGCCCTGGCGCAGCGCGTTGTGATGGGTGAGCAGCGTGTCGACCTTGTGCTTCAGGATGTCCGGCTCGCCCAGGTCGCCGACACGGATCGCGCGGCGACCGACCTTGTCCTCGTAGGCGGGGCCGATGCCGCGGCGTGTCGTGCCGATCTTGATGGTGCCGGGCACATCCTCGCGCCAGCCGTCGAGGTCACGATGCAGCGGCAGGATCAGCACGGCATGGTTGGCGATCTTGAGGTTATCCGGCGTCACAGTCACGCCCTGGCCGGAGACCTTCTTCACTTCCTCGAGGAAGTGCCAGGGATCGACCACGACGCCATTGCCGATGATCGAAAGCTTGCCTGCGCGCACGACGCCCGACGGCAGCAGGGCGAGCTTGTAGGTCTGGTTGCCGATGACCAGCGTATGGCCGGCATTGTGGCCGCCCTGGAAGCGCACCACCACCTCGGCACGCTCCGAAAGCCAATCCACGATCTTGCCCTTGCCCTCGTCGCCCCATTGGGCGCCGATCACCGCCACGTTGGCCATTTGCCTGTCCTGACTGTCGTCCGATTGCCCCGGCCTGCACACACGAAAACGCCTCCCCGGGCCGGTGCCGGAGAGGCGTGAGCTTGGATAGCACTTTGGAGGAGGGCCGCGAAGGGGAAAAGCCGGCGCACGCTGCGGCAGAAGGGCCGGGCAGGCAATATCGCATCGACCGTTGCCTGCGCCGCCAGTGGCGCGAGAATGGTTCAGCCGCAGAGGGCGACCATGTTCACGCAGTCACATTGGCGGGAATTGACCGGCCAGGGATATACCGTCGTCTCCGGTGCGATCGGCCGGCAAACCTTGCGCGCCGCCCGGGATGCCGCGGAGCATTTGAACGCCATCCATCCGGACGGCGGCTGGGAAAGGAGCCGCAACGAGCTGTGGCGGGAAGTGAGACACTGCCGCGAGCCCGAGTTCCTCGCGATCGCGACGACTGTCCTGGATCCGCTGGCGCTCGAGATCCTCGAATCGGCGCCGCCTCTCGATTTCGTCCAGCTTGCCTCGACCTTGCCGGGTTTTGCCACCAAGGGCGGCGTGGGCCGGCATTTCCATCTCGATGGCGGCCAGAGACCGTCGCTCGACGTGTTCAACATCCTGTTCGGAGTCGCATTGACCTCGGTCGCGTCGGACACGGCCGGCGGCTTCCATGTCCTGCCGCACTCGCACGACAAGTATGCCGACGAGTTCCGGCGGCACCTCGCCGATCCGGAGGTGCATTGGGGCCAGGTCAAGCTGGCCTACCAGCCCGTGCTGCTGTCCGGCGCCAGGCTCGTCGTGCCGCACCTCGCGGCCGGCGACATCATCGTGACGCACGGTTTCGTGGCGCATGGCACATCCAACAACACGACCGACGGGCGTCGCGACATGCTCTTCCAACGCCGCGCCGCCGCGCCGTTGTGGGACCCTGCGACGCAGGCGGAGGCGAGGGCGGCGTTCATGCGCGAGCCCTGGAGCTTCTTCAGGAGACGCCCGGTTTAGTCGGCAGCCACTCTCTGCCCAACAGAGGTGGCCGCTGCCGCCGGCTCATTCGCCCGCAGGAACGTCCGGATGTGACGTACTGCGAGCGGGATGCGCTCCTTCGGGTCTTTCCATGGATAGAGGCTGACCTGTGCATTTGGCGCGAGCATCGCGGACTCCATCGCCACTTCGTAGGGATGCGGCGGGATGTCGTCGGGCAGGATGAGGATCGGTGTCTGGCAGGCGCGCACGAAGTCGCGGGTCACGGTGAACACGAAGTCGGCGCGCTTGCTGTACATGTTGGTGAGGAAGGCGCTCACCTGGTCCATCGTGACCTCGGGCCGGCGGGCAATGAGACCTGCGCCCCAGCCCTTCATGTTGTTCTCGTAGAACTGGTTGGGCAGTTCGGGCCGGTGGCCGCTGGGCTGCACCAGCACGGCCGCGACCACGCGGTCGGAGGCGCGCCGCAACAGGTTCCAGATGAAGGGTCCGCCGATGCAGAAACCCATCACCATGAACTGGCGGATGCCGAGGTGGTCCATCAGGCCGAGATGGTCGTCGGTGTAGGCGTCCCAGGGCCGATCGATCTCGATCGGTCCCGAGGACTGGCCGCCATCGGCGTTGCGCAGGTCCATGGTGATGCAGCGGTAGCGGCCCTTGAACTCCGCCAAGGGGTTGAAAGGCCCACGGCCGGCGAGGAAAGACATGGTCGCATTCAATCCCCCGCCGGGAATGATCAGCAGCGGAAAGCCGGAGCCGGCTTCCTCGTAGTGGATGCGGACGTTGCCTCTTTCATAGAACGGCATGACGGATCCTCGTCGGCGGCGGCGCGATCCACCGATGCTAGCCCGGAATTCTCGAACCGTCCCTGCCGGCCTCAGGCGATACCGGGACGCGGTATCCTATTACCCCAAGGCGGAGTGGGGCGATAAAATGAGAAAATGGCCCAGAATGCCGATGCCATCGGCATCGGAGGCTTCTCACGCCATGAGAAAATGTGAGAAATCGTGAGAAAGCAGGGGCTATAGCGGCACGGCGTCCCCGTCGATCAATGCGTGGGTGCAGCGCAGGCGTTTCGCTTCTTTTCGCGGGTCGGCGGCGGCGCCCACGGCGCACACGACGGCATAACCCTTGGTCTGCCAGGGCTCCGCGTCGCACCAGGCCGTGCCCAGCGGGAGATAGAGGCGCGGCGGCTCGGGCGTGCTGTCCGATGCCGCGAGCACGGCATCCATGTAGAGCGTGAAGCCGGTCGCCGGCTCGCTGACGCCGTCCTCCGGGTAGCCCGCCGAGTAGCGGCCGCCGCGCGCCACCTCCTGGCGTTCCTTGCGGGCGAAGACGGAGAAGGAGACGCCGGTCTGGTATTCGAGGCCGCGATACTCCACCGGATCGAGCGTGAGCGGCAGGTCGGGATCGGCGGCGCGCACCAGCGCCACGACCTCGGTGAGGCGATGGGCCTCCGCCGCGCCCGCCGCCGGCAGCTTGAGCTTCTTCAGTTGCGCGATGGCCGCCTCGGCCGGGCCGGCCGCGCGCAGCAGGCTGACGAACAGGTCCGAGGGCTTCTTGTCGCCGCCCAGGGCCTTCGCGATCGCGGCCTCATCCTTGCGGTCGAGCGCGCGGCGCAGACGGTGCAGCGGATCGCCCTCGAGCTTCAACCCGCCTGCCACGGCGGCGACCAGGGTCGGCAGGTTGAGGTCGACCGTGAGGTCGGCGACGCCGATGGCACGCAGCGCGTCGACCGCCAGCAGCACCGCCTCGGCATCGGCTTCCGCGGTATCGGCGCCAAACAGCTCGGCCCCGACCTGGGCGAACTGGCGCTCGGGCTTCAGCGCGCTGCCGCGGACGCGGATGACGTTGCCGCCATAGGAGAGGCGCAGCGGCCGCTCGACGTGCTTCAGCCGGGTGACGGCGATCCGCGCCACCTGCAGGGTCATGTCCGGCCGCACACCCATCATGCGCTGCGAGACCGGGTCCATCAGCCGGAAGGTCTGCGAGGCGAGCGCCGCGCCGGGACCGCCCAGCAGCGACTCCTCGAACTCGACCATTGGCGGCTTCACCCGCTCGTAGCCGAAAGCGGCGAAACGGGCGATCGCCACGTCGATGGCGCGCGCCTCCCGGGCGGCATCGGGGGGCAGGAGGTCAGCCAGGCCAGCCGGGAGAAGGCCGCGATGTTCGTTGTCGTTGGCGCTCATGGACGAGGTTGATAGCCCATTGTGAATGGGAAAGGGAGGGAGCGCTTGTTTCCCGCCACGGTTGGGTTATTGCTCGCGACGAGATGACAGACGTCCCCCGACCGGCTCTCTCCGTCGTGGCGCCCTGCTTCAATGAGGAGGGCGTCCTGCCGGAATTCCTGCGGCGGGTCGGTCTGGTCCTGGATGGCATCGCCGGGTCGAGCGAGATCGTGCTGGTCGACGACGGCTCGCGCGACGGCACGTGGCGCATCCTCGCCGACGCGGCCGTCACGGACAAACGGGTGGTCGCGGTGCGGCTGATGCGCAATCACGGACATCAGCTCGCGCTGACGGCCGGCCTGTCGATTTGCCGCGGCGAGCGCATCCTGATCATCGATGCCGATCTGCAGGATCCTCCGGAGCTTTTGCCCGACATGATGGCTTTGATGGACCAGGGCGCGGATGTCGTCTACGGCCAGCGCCGCCAGCGCGAGGGCGAGACGCTCTTCAAGCGGGCGAGCGCCGCCGTCTTCTACCGCCTGATCGGCCGCATGACCGACGTCGAGATTCCCCGCGACGCCGGCGACTTCCGCCTGATCACGCGCCATGTCCTCGACATCCTGGTCGCGATGCCGGAACGGCACCGTTTCATCCGCGGGATGGTGGCCTGGATCGGCGGTCGCCAGGTGCCGTTTGCCTACGACCGCAAGCCACGGCCGGCCGGCGAGAGCAAATACCCCCTGCGCAAGATGATGCGCTTCGCTGTCGACGCCATCACCGCCTTCTCGATCGTTCCCCTGATGGCGGCGATGACCATCGGCTGGATCATGGCGGCTGTCGGCTTTGCCTTCTTCGTCTATTCCATTGTCGGCTGGTGGTTTCGCGAGACGCTGCCTGGCTGGGCGTCGATCATGGCCGCTCTCGGCCTGCTGGGCGGCATGCAGTTCCTGATGCTCGGCATCATCGGCGCCTATCTCGGCCGACTCTACGACCAGAGCAAGGGGCGTCCGCTGTTCATGATCCGCGATATCGTCGGGGGTGGTTCTTGAGCGGCGCGGAGTTCGATCGCCACGCCGCGACCTACGACGGCGGCCTCGACAATCCCGTCAAACGCATGATGGGCGATTCGGCCGATCAGTTCATCGCCGTGAAAGCGCGCTGGCTGTTGCGCCGGGAAGGTGGGCTGCGCGCCGGCACGCTCGACCTGCTCGACTACGGTTGCGGCGCGGGCGACTTGATGCGCGTGCTGGCCGATCACGGCGCCCAGGCAAGCTTCACCGGATGCGACCTGTCGCAAGGCATGCTGGCCGAAGCTGCAAAGCGCTGGCCGGAACGGCACGGTCCTGTGCCGGCATTGGCCCTGCAACAGGACGCCCGCACGCCTTTCGCCGATGGCCGGTTCGATATCGTCACCATCAGCGCCGTCCTCCACCATGTCCCCATCGTCGAGAGGGCCGGGGTCTATCGCGAGCTTGCCCGCGTCCTGAAGCCCGGCGGCCGTCTTTATGTATTCGAGCACAATCCGCGCAATCCGCTCGTGCGCTATGTCATTGCGCGAACGCCGATCGACGAGAACGCCATCCTTCTCGATGCGAGGGAGGTGCGGGACGGGCTGCGGCAGGCCGCACACTACGATCTCGACACCGATTATCTGATGTTCATGCCGCCAGGCATCGGCTTCCTGCGTGGCGTGGACCAGGCGCTCGCCTGGCTGCCCCTCGGAGCACAATACGTGGTCGCCGCCCGCAAGATCAGGTGATGCGCGCGCCGTCCCTCGGCTGGCAACTGGCGCTGGCCTTCCTTCTGACACTGCTGTTCCTGGTCGGCCTGATCGGTTGGCTGCAGAACGTGCACATCCTGACCGCCAACGGCATGTACAAGAGCATCGAGGCGGAGCCTTGGATCCACGACTTCGCGCAGGCACGACTCGACCAGTCCAATTATCTCTATTTCCCGCTCTATGGCGCGATGGCCCGTCTGCTCGACACGCTCGGCATCCTGCGCGGCACGGCATGGAAGCAATTCGCCTATCTCAATGCGTTCTGGGCGAGCCTCTGCATCGTCATCGTCTATGCCTTCTTCCATCGCCTGACCCACAATACCGCCGCGACGGTGCTGGCGACGCTGTTTCACCTGGGCACCGGCTTTTTCCTCCTGCTCTCGGTGATCAGCGAGGACATCATGCCGGCCTATACGGTGCTGATGGGATCGATGCTGTTGGCCGGCCTGTGGTTCGACCGACCGACCCATCTTCGCGTCGCGCTGGTGGCGGCCATTTTCACATTGGCCTGGCTGATCGAATGGCGGCTGATCTTTCCGACACTTGTCGGCTTGCTGCTGGCATTGGCGATTGCCGACTTGCCGCTTCGCCGTCGGCTGGGCCTGATCGCCACGTTGCTGGTGTCGATCGTCGCGGTGACCGGCATCGTTCAGCAGATCTGGGAGGGGCACAACGGTGCCCTCGGCCTGTTCGACATCCTGTGGACCGGCAAGGGTGTAGGTACGGGGTGGGGCGGTTTCGTCTGGGCCAAGGCCTGGATGATGCTGTCGGGCGTCGGCAACTATTTCCTTATCACCGGCAACTACTTCGACCCCGCATCGGCAATGCGCGGCCTGTTCGCGCTGTCGGTTTCGACGCTTCTTCAGCTCGCGATCTTCATCCTCGGCATCGTGGTCTTGTGGCCGCAGCGGAACGATCGGCGGTTGCGCGCGATTGCGGCGATCTTCTTCGGCACGCTGGCGGCGGGCCAGGCGATGAACTTCTACTCCCAGCCGCAAGATCCGCAGATGCAGATCAACGCCATGCCCTGGCTGACGGTGATGTGGGCTTTGATCGTCGCGACGATGGTGGCGAGGCAAACATGGGGGCAGGCAAGAGCCTGGGTCATGGCAACGCTTGCGATTCTCTCGTTTGCACCGCTTGCCTGGAACGTCGCCTCCCTGTCGCGATGGCGCGGAACGGATGCCGCCTCAATCGCCGCCCTTGTCGACCTCGAGCAGCATTTCCCAAGTGACCGGACGGTGTTCCTCTATTGGGGCTTCGAGCCGATCGCGACTTGGCAATATGCCCTGTGGAGCCATACGTGGGATTGGGACATTGTCCCGCCGCCAGGACGAGCGCCGTCCGATCAGCCGCGCTTCAAATGGATCGCCGTCGACGCTGCCGCCATCCGGCATGTGCAATGGACGGCGGCCGAACACGCGGCAGCCCTCAAGCAGCAGATCGACCTTGCCCTGCAATTGGGCTACCGCGTCGCCGTCTCGGATTTCTGGGACTGGAGCGAGCCGGAACTCGCACAGCATCTCGGCGGATTGGCTGCCGCCAACCGTGCACCGGCGATCTACGCGATGCTGCATGACACCTACGAGGTCCGGCCGGTCTACAGGAACGCGCTGATCGGCCAATACTACGAACTGCACCCGCACAGTGTCGGCGCGCGGTAGCTACGCCATGTATCCGCCGTCGATCACGAGAGGGCTGCCGATCATGAAGGAGGCAGCATCTGAACAAAGCCACAGCACGCTGTCCGCGATCTCGCGCGGAGAGGCGATCTTGCCACGAGGTGTCTGGCGGATGATCTCGGCGGCCGTCGAGTCGCCGCGCCGCATATAGGCGGCGACCGGAGGCGTATCGACCCAGCCGGGGCAGATAGCCGTGATGCGCGGGCCGCTGACAGCATGCTCGAGGGCGGCGCTTCGGGTCAATCCGAGGACGCCATGCTTCGCCGCAGAATAGGCAGCACCACCGGGAAACGGATAGCCGCGCAATCCATCGACGGAGGAGTTGTTCACGATCACACCGCCGCCGCTCTCCATCATGAGGGGGATCTCGTGTCGCATGCAGAGGAAGACAGACGTGAGATAGCCGTCGATCGTCTTGCGCCACGAGTCTTCCGTCGTACTGGCCACGGGCGCCGACTTGCCGCCGCTGCCGCCGTTGTTGAAAGCGTAGTCGAGTCGCCCATGCCGGCGCCTGATCGTGTCGATGAGCTTCTCGACAGCCGTACCGCTCGATACATCGCATGCAATCCACGACACCGCATCGCTGTTGGCGATCGTTTTGAGTACTGTCCTTGCCGATCTTTCGTTGCGGCTGGCGACCACCACGATCGCACCTTCGTGCGCAAAGGCCGCCGCGGTAGCGAGACCGATGCCACTGCTGCCGCCCGTCACCAGTGCGATTTTTCCCCGGAGCTCCGGATAGCAAGTGGGCGTGCTTTCGTTCCTGGTCACGTGCTTTCGTTCCTGGTCATACGTCTCTCGTGCCAGAAGCCGACGGCGACCAATAGTGCACATTGACGGTTTTGCTGTCTGTGACTATAGCGAGCGCGGGCCACGCTTCCCCACCGAAGCGCAGCTCTTCTGCAAGGGAGAGGTTTGATGAAGCCGAACACACGTCCGGCGTGCCCCGATTTTTCGTCGGGCCCCTGCGCCAAACGTCCGGGATGGACACCGGAAGTCCTCAAAGACGCCGCCGTCGGGCGGTCCCACCGCTCCAAGCTCGGCAAGAAAAAGATTGTCGAGGCTGTCGATCGCACGCGCGCCCTGCTGGGTATCCCGGCCGACTACAAGGTCGCCATCGTACCGGCGTCGGATACGGGTGCAGTCGAGATGGCGCTGTGGTCGCTGCTCGGCGCCCGGCCGGTCGACATGCTGGCCTGGGAAAGCTTCGGTGAAGGCTGGGTTACCGATGTCGCCAAGCAGCTCAAGCTCAAGGACGCACGCGTCCTGAAGGCGGGCTATGGCCAAATCGCCGACCTCAAGGCCGTAGACTGGGCGCACGACGTCGTCTTCACCTGGAACGGCACGACCTCGGGCGTGAAGGTGCCGAACGGCGACTGGATCGCCGACGATCGCGCGGGGCTTGCGATCTGCGATGCAACCTCGGCTGTCTTCGCCATGGACCTGCCATGGCCCAAGCTCGATGTCGTGACCTGGTCGTGGCAGAAAGTGATGGGCGGGGAGGGCGCGCATGGCATGCTCGTCCTGTCGCCGCGGGCCGTGAAGCGGCTGGAGACCTACTCGCCGGCATGGCCGCTGCCCAAGATCTTCCGCATGACCTCGGGCGGCAAGTTCTCCGAGGCGATCTTCAAGGGTGACACCATCAACACGCCGTCGCTCCTCTGCATCGAGGACGCGATCGACGGGCTGCGCTGGGGCGAAAGCGTCGGCGGTCTGCAGGGCCTGATGGCGCGTTCCAACGCCAACCTTGCTGTACTTGAGAAGTTCGTCGCCAGCCGCAACTGGGTGGGCTTCCTCGCCAACGACAGGGCGATCCGTTCCAGCACCTCGGTCTGCCTCAACATCACCGCCTCGTGGTTCGCGGCTTTACCGGCGGATCGACAGGCGGCAGCGGCCAAGAAAATGGCCGAGCTGCTTGAAACCGAGAAGGCGGCCTACGACGTCGGCTCCTACCGTGACGCGCCGCCGGGCCTGCGCATCTGGTGCGGCGCCACGATCGAAGCGAGCGATCTCGAGGCGCTCCTGCCCTGGCTTGACTGGGCCTATGCCGAGATCGAAGGCGAATTCGGCAAGACTGCTGCTTAGGAACTCAAGGGAGTGCGTCGGTTCCGTGGCGCTCAGAGTCTTGAGTGCCCCTGGAGTGGCGCGCTCCGATGAAGGAGATACTTGAATGGCCAAACCCAAAGTCCTCATCTCCGACGAGCTCAGCCCGCGTTCGATCGAGATTTTTTCCGAACGCGGCTGCGACGTCGATTTCAAGCCGGGGCTGAAGCCTGCCGAGTTGCGCGCGATCGTCGGCAACTACGAAGGCCTGGCGATTCGCTCGGCAACCAAGGTCACGGCCGAAGTGCTGGCCGAGGCCAAGAAGCTCAAGGTCGTGGGTCGCGCCGGCATCGGCGTCGACAATGTCGATATCAAGGCCGCCACGGCACGCGGTGTCGTGGTGATGAACACGCCCTTCGGCAACGCCATCACCACCGCCGAGCATGCGATCGCCCTGATGTTCGCCGTTGCCCGCCAGGTGCCCGACGCCAACGCCAGCACCCAGGCCGGCAAGTGGGAGAAGAACCGCTTCATGGGGACCGAGCTCAGCTTCAAGACGCTGGGCCTGATCGGCTGCGGCAATATCGGCTCGATCGTCGCCGAGCGGGCGCTCGGCCTGAAGATGCGTGTGCTGGCCTACGATCCGTTCCTGTCGGACCAACGCGCGGCCGAGCTCGGGGTGGAGAAGGCGACGCTCGACCAGGTGCTGGCGCGCGCCGATTTCATCACCGTGCACACGCCGCTGACCGAGCAGACGAAGAATATCCTCTCCCGCGCCAACCTGATGAAGGCCAAGAAAGGGGTGCGCATCGTCAACTGTGCCCGTGGGGGCCTTGTCGACGAGCTCGCAGTGCGCGACCTCCTGGTCTCGGGCCACATCGCGGGCGCGGGCTTCGACGTCTACACCGAGGAGCCGGCCAAGCAGAACGTCCTGTTCGGCGCCCCCAACCTCGTCTGCACGCCGCATCTCGGCGCATCGACGGTCGAGGCGCAGGAGAACGTGGCGCTGCAGGTCGCCGAGCAGATGTCGGATTATCTCCTGACCGGCGCCGTCGTGAACTCGCTCAACATGCCCAACGTCACGGCCGAGGAGGCGCCCAAGCTCGCCCCCTACCTCGATCTCGCGAAGAAGATCGGCTCGTTCGCAGGCCAGCTTACCGATACCGAGATCAAGGCCGTCTCGATCGAATACGAAGGCCAGGTCGCCAACCTCAACATCAAGCCGCTTTCACAGGTGGCGCTGATGGGCGTGCTGCGCCCGCAGCTCGACACGGTGAACATGGTCAACGCGCCTGCCGTGGCGCGCGAGCGCGGCATCGACGTCGCCGAGGTGAAGCACGAGCGCGACAGCGACTACAATTCGCTGATCCGGCTTTCCCTCACCACCGAGAAGTATACGCGCTCGGTGACGGGAACGCTGTTCGGTGGCCGGCATCCGCGCGTCGTCGAGATCAAGGGTATCGAGATCGAGGCCGAGTTCGCTCCGCATATGCTCTACATCACCAACGACGACAAGCCGGGCTTCATCGGGCGGCTGGGCACGATCCTGGGCGAGAACAAGGTCAATATCGCGACCTTCCATCTCGGCCGCGACAAGCCCGGCGGCTCGGCCATCGCGCTGGTCCAGGTCGACCAGCCGATCTCATCGGCGTTGCTCACCAAGATCGCCGCCGTCGAGGGTGTGGTGCAGGCAAAGGTGCTGAGCTTCTAGCAGGCTGTTGGAAGAGTCGGGAACCACGACATGACGCTCAGCACTCGAATCGAGACCGGCACAATCTAGACTCCAGCGTGCGGTCTCAGCGCTGCCCTTGACTTGAATCGATATTGCCTGGGTGCAGGGCTCAAACTCTTTTTCAAGAGTCTGCTAGCGCCGGTCGAGGGCATTTGGACGGGCACGAGAAAAGCTTGTCGCGCCGGCCAATATATCAGAGCTATGATATTCTCGGACCGATGGAGGAGTTCCGATGCCCCGAGTGAGTGAAATTGCCGATGATGGCGGCGATCCGACGCTGAAGCCGATCTTCGACAAACAGCGCGAGATGTTCGGCGACGTGCTCAATCCGACCAAAGTGATGGCGCATTGCCCGCCGATTCTCAAGGCGGCTCAGCAGCTCGGTCAGGCGATTGCGCAGTCGGGCCGGCTGCCCAAGGGAATGCTGCCGCTCGTCTATCTGCGCGTGGCGTCCATCAACGGGTGCCCGTTTTGAATTGACATCAATTCCGTCAGTCTGACGGAAACCCAAGATGGCCTGGCCAAGGTCTCGGAGCTGCTGACTTGGCGCGACAGCAAGCTGTTCAATGCCGCCGAGCGCGCAGCGCTCGAATATGCCGAGCGCATCACCCACACCGACCAACAGGTCGACGATGCTTTCTTTGCCGAATTGAAGCGGCATTTCACCGAAGCGCAGCTCGTCGAGCTGACGGCGGCCATCGCGTTCGAGAACTTCCGCAGCAAGTTCAACCCGACCCTGGGTGTCGAGGCACAGGGCTTCTGCGTGGTCCCGAAACGCTGAGGCCGCGGAATATCCTTCGGCACCCGACCTCAGGGTGACTCTTGGCGCGACGTCGTCGCGCCTAGGGTCATTCCATTTCGATATTGAGCGCCTTCAGCGTCTTGCCCCAGAATGCGTGCTCGTCGGCCACGAACTTGGTGAACTCTGCGCGGGTGCGTTGCGGCGGCTGCTCGAGGCCGTCGCGGGCCAGAGCCTCCTCCCACTTCGGATTCTTCATCGCCTCCTTTGTGGAATGCTCGATCTTGTCGAGGATGGCGTCGGGTGTTTTGGCCGGTGCGAACAGGCCCTGCCAGCTGGTCACGACGACGTCGACGCCCTGCTCCTTGAGCGTCGGCACGTCGGGCAGCGACTTCACGCGCTTGTTGCCGGTCACGGCCAGGGCCTTGAGATTGCCGCCCTTGATCTGCGACACCGCGGGCGGCAGCGACGAGAAATTCATCGTGATCTGACCGTTGATCACGTCGGCCACGGCCGGCCCCGTTCCCTTGTAGGGGACATGGGTGATCTTGATACCGGCCGCCTTGGCGAACAGCGCGCCGGCGAGGTGATTGTTGCCGCCCACGCCCGACGACGAATAGGTGAGCGTGTCGGGCTCCTTCTTGGCCATCGCTACCAGTTCGGCCGCGTTGTTGGCCGGCACTTTCTTGCCCACCACCAAAACGTACTGGTAGTCCGTCACTTGGCAGATCGGCGCCAGGCTGGAGAGAGTGTCGATCATGCCCTTCTGGACGTGCGGGTTGATGATCACGTTGGTGCCGACGGCGACGAACAGCGTCTGGCCGTCCGGCTTGGCGGCCGCCACGGCGCGCAGGCCGATGGATCCGGCTGCACCGCCCTTGTTGTCAATGACGATCTGCTGGCCGACGATCGGCGTCATGACGTTTGCGAGCTCGCGGGCATTGATGTCCGTGCTGCCGCCTGCGGCATAGCCGACAACAAAAGTCACCGGACCGGTTGGCCAGGCTCCCTGGGCCCGCAACGCCGATGGCAGGAGAAAGGATGCCGATCCAAGCGCCAGCGCGTGGCGGCGGGAGAAGTTGTTCATGAAAGCCTCCTGTTCATGTTTATTCTAAGGGATAGTCTTGCGGCACAGCCAGACGGTATGGCCGCCGCTGTCCGGGTCCTCGGCGATATGCCTCTCGACCTCAAAGTGATTTTCGGTCAGCAGCGCGCGGTATTGCTGTGGGTCGAGGCTGGCATGGTGGAGTGACTCGCCTTTGTAGTCGCCGATCGCCACGCCATCGGACGGGCCGCTGGTGAAGAGCAGCATTGCACCAGGCGCCGCATGCCGGTCGAAGAGGGGGAACATGCGTCGTTGGTCGCCGCGTCCGAGATGGAAGAAGCTGTCCCAGGCGACGATGCCGTCGAAGGTCCGCCTCAGGTCGAGCATGCGCATGTCCGCGACATGCCATTCACTTGCAGGAAAGCGCTGTCGGCATATCGCGATCATGGCCGGCGATGAGTCGATCCCGGTCACGGCGTGGCCTGCCTGCATGAGGTAGCGGGCGATCGGTTCGCCGGTCGCGCAGCCGAGGTCGAGCAGAGCGCCGCCAGGCCGGACAAGCGCCAACAGGCGATCGAGCCAAGCCCGTTCGATGACGAGGTCGCGCCTACGGTCGTGATCCCAGGACGCCGCATGTCGATCGTAGAGGTCGACGACCCGGTCCGCCTCGTCGGACATGGTCCTCCGGTCAGTTCTTCCCGGCAACGTAGCGACCGGCACTGTCGCCGGCGAGCTTGCCCAGCACGGCGCCGGAGACGAGACCCGTGCCGCCCGGATAGTTGTGATAGAAGAGGCCGCCGACCAGCTCACCGGCGGCGAACAGTCCGGGGATAGGGTGGCCGTCGGTGCTCTCGACCTCGCCATTGGGGGTGATCTTGAGACCGCCGAAGGTGAAGGTGAGGCCACAGGTCACGGCATAGGCCTCGAATGGCGGCGTATCGATCGTGTTGGCCCAATTGCTCTTGGGCACCGCGAGGCCGCGCGTGCCGCGGCCATCCTTGACCGCCGGGTTGAACGGGATGTCGGTCATCACTGCGGCGTTCCATTCCTTGATCGTCTTCAGGAACTGCTCGGCATCGACACCCTCGAGCTTCCTGACCAGCTCCTCGATCGTATCGGCGCGCACCTTGGTGACGCGTTTGATGCGGTATTCGTCGCGCAGCTTGTCGAGCACCTTGGAATCGAAGATCTGCCACGCGAATTGCTGCGGCTGGGCCAGGATCACGGCGCCATACTTGGCATAAGTGTAGTTGCGGAAGTCGGCGCCCTCGTCGACGAAGCGCACACCGTTGGCATTCACCATGATGCCGAGCGGATAGGAATGCTTCTGGAAGTTGTCGCCCACATCGAGATCGCCGAACTCCGGCGCATTCATGTCCCAGCCCACGGCATGGCCGCCCGACCAGTTGCCATGCGGCTTGGCGCCGACCGCCAGCGCCATGTTGATGCCGGCGCCCGTGTTGAACCGCGTGCCTCGCACCTTGGCAAGATCCCAAGTGGGGCCGAGATAGCGGGTGCGCATCTCGGCATTGCTTTCGAAGCCACCGCAGGCCAGGACCACGGCCCTCGCGCCGATCCGGACCTTGCGGCCCTTGTGGCGGGCGATCACGCCGCGCACCACGCCATCCTCCTCGATCAGCGACATGGCCGCCGTCTCGTAATGGATGGGAATGCCGGCCTTGACCGCCGCCTTGTGCTCGAGATCGACGAGGCCTGGGCCGCCGCCCCAGGCCTCGACCGCCAGGCCGCCCCAGAACTTGTATTTGCCGTTCACCTTGAAGGCCTGCCGGCCGTAGCTTGGCTGGAAGCGCACGCCCTTCGAGCGCATCCACTTCAGGGTGTCGAAGCTCCGCCCGATCAGGATGTCGGTGAGCTCGGGGTCGCAGCGATAGTTGGTCACGCGGCCCATGTCGTCGAGATACTGGTCGGCGCTGTAGCTGCCGAAATCGACGTCCCGCTTCTCGTCCTCGGTGAGGTCGTAGAGCTGGACGAGATCGTCGACGCCATGAAACACCACCCGCATGGCGCCGGCGGTATAGGTGCTGTTGCCGCCGCGTTCGGCTTCCGGGGCGGCCTCCAGCATGGCTACGGATGCGCCGGCCTCGCGTGCCGCCAGTGCGGCACAAGCTGCCGCGTTTCCCGCCCCAACGACCAGAACATCGACCTGAAAATCGTCCACCTTACGCTCCCCGGTTGGGCATTTCTCGATTTGGCATCATCCTTGCACTACGGTGACGTAATGGGTGATCGCTTCGACCGTCTAGGGGTACGGCATGCCAATGTCGAGGCCCTGCTGCGCAGGCCAGGTATCGGCCACAACAACGGGCCGACCTTCGATATGTCATGGGAGGCCTGGGTGTGGCGGCGCGCCACGGCCAAGGCCTGGAAGACCCCCAACCCCGAGGTGGCGAAAATGCGCGTCCGGCGGGCCGAGCGGATGGGGATCACCTATCGCGAGCTGACGGCGGCCCTGATGAATACCGGCGCCCATCTTGGCTCGGCCGTCCTGCCGCTGTCGCTGGCCGCTCGGGTCCGGCGCGGTCCGAAAGGCGAAATCGTCGTCGAGCCGCGCAACTCCGTCGCAGCGCTGGTCGGCAAGTTTGGCGGCCGGCTGTTCCTGCTGGGCGACATCGACGCCGTGCCGGCGTTGGGCGAGGCGGAGCGGGCCGATTTCCTTGCCCTTATCAATCGCGCCTTCGACGGCAAGGTCGAGGCGATCGGTTGGGGCCATGACGGACCGGCGATTCGCGCCCTGCTCAGGGCGAACGCCGTGTCGCATCAAGAGGCTTTTCTCGTCGGCGCCGGTATGGGACACCAAGTCCTCGGTGAGACAGCCGGTCTCCCGTTCACGAAGGACATCGATACGTGGTTCTCATAGGAGCGCGCCCCTCCAGTGGCGCTCGCGACAAGAGGCGCCCCTGGAGCGGTACGCTCCGATGAGCCTCGAAGCCCCTCTCAAAGGAGTCCGCGTCGTCGAGCTTACCCATACGATCCTCGGCCCCTCCTGCGGGATGATCCTGGCGGACCTCGGCGCCGAGGTGATCAAGGTCGAGCCGGTGGACGGCGACCGCACGCGCAAGCTGCGCGGCTTCGGGGCCGGTTTCTTCGGCTACTTCAATCGCAACAAGAAGAGCCTGGCGCTCGACGCCGACTCGCCCGAGGGCCGCAAGGTGCTGGAGAAGCTCCTGCAGTCGGCCGACGTACTGATCGAGAATTTCGCCCCGGGCTCGATGAGCAAGCGCGGCTTGGGGCCGGAGCATCTGGAGAAGATCAATCCGCGCCTGGTCTATTGCGCGCTCAAGGGTTTTTTGCCGGGACCCTATGAGAAGCGCCCCGCGCTCGACGAGGTCGTGCAGATGATGGGCGGGCTTGCCTACATGACCGGCCCCAGTGGCCGGCCGCTGCGGGCCGGCACGTCGGTGGTCGATATCATGGGCGGAATATTCGGCGCTTTCGGCACGGTGCTGGCGCTGAAGCAACGCGACCGGACGGGCAAGGGCGGGCTGGTCGAAAGCGCGCTGTTCGAATCGGTCGTGTTCCTGATGGGCCAGCATCTCGCCATCACCGCCATGAACGGCGCGCCACCGCCGCCCATGCCTGAGCGCGTGAGTTCGTGGGCGGTCTACGAAACGTTCGCAACGGCAGACGGCCAGCAGGTCTTCATCGGCATCACCAGCGATGGCCAGTGGAAGCGCTTCTGCACGACCTTCCAGCAGGCCGAGCTTGCGGCCGATCCCCGGCTCGCCAGCAACAACCAACGCATCGAAGCGCGGCCGTGGCTGGTGCCCAAGGTCGCCGAGATCTTCAAGCACTACACCAAGGACGAGCTGGAGAGGCTGGCGCTGGAGGCCGACATTTCGTTCGCGCCTGTCGCGCGGCCGCAGGACCTGTTCGACCATCCGCACCTGCTGGCCAACGGCTCTCTGGCGCCGACCACGCTGCCCGGCGGCGTCAGGACGCGCCTGCCGCTGCTGCCGTTCCAGATGTTCGGCTGGCGGCCGCCACTGGTGAGCGACCCGCCCGAGATCGGCCAGCATAACGACGAGGTGCTGGCGGAAATCGGCTACGACAAGGCCGGCATCGCCGCACTCAAGGCGGCCGGCATGCTGGGTCCGAAGGGCTGATCGAACCTGTCGGTCAGGCCAGCCGCTCGCGTGCAATGGCTGAGAGCCGTTCAGCGGTCAGCACGATAACGAAGGTAACGATCAGCAGGACCGAAACCTGCTGATACTGGAAGAGGTTCATCGCCGTCAGGAGCTGGAATCCGATTCCGCCTGCGCCCACAAAGCCAAGTACCAGCGAGGAGCGGATATTCTCGTCCAGGCGATAGAGGCTGATGCCGAGCAAGGACGGGAGCACTGAGGGCAGGACGCCATGCGTGAAGATCTGCATTCGCCGCGCACCGGTCAGGGATAACGCGTCGATGGGCGCCATATCCATGTGCTCGATGGTTTCGGCAAACAGCCGGCCCATCATGCCAATCGAGTGCACAGCGAGCGCCAGCCCGCCGGGAAAAGGGCCGAGACCCACCGCTGTGACGAAGAGCAGAGCCCAGACGAGGTCGGGCACCGAGCGCGTAAGGCCGATGACGCCGCGGGATGCGTAATATAACAGGCGGGAGGGCGTGACGTTGGCGGCTGCGACGATAGCAAGCGGCATCGAGAGCACGAGACCGGCCAGCGTGCCGAAGATCGCGATGTCGATCGTCTCCAGAGCGGGCCAGAGAACGGTGCTGAGATTGGAGAAGTCCGGCGGCATCGAACGGCGAAGGATGTCGACCATGCCGTGGAAGCCCGTCACCAGATCCTGCGGCCGTACCTGAACAACGAACAGTGCCTGAACGACGACCAGGATCGCGATCAGGACAAGAACGATACGCACGGCGCTCGCGAAAGCATGAGACCAGCTATCAGCTGTTCTGGTGTGCGGCTCGTTGGGTGGAAGGTGGGTCGCCGTCATGCTGCCCGGCTGAGATAGAGGTGGCGCACCTCGTCGGGCGAGACCTCGGCACGCGGCAGGTCGAACGCCATGCGGCCGTCCCGGATGCCGACCACGCGATCAGCGTAGGCGTAGGCCAGTTCGATCTGATGCAGCACGCAAAGGATGGCCAGATTCTCTTCACCAGCGAGCCGGCGCAGGAGTTTCATGATGTCCTCCGCCGCCTCGGGATCCAGGCTGGCAACCGGCTCGTCTGCGAGGAGGACGCGCGGTCGCTGGGCGAGGGCGCGCGCGATGGCGACCCGCTGCGCTTGGCCACCGGACAATGTGCCGGCACGCTGGTGGGCGAGATGACCAAGCCCGACTTCGGCCAGATAGCCGTTCGCCAGGTGCAACTCCATGGCAGGCAGGCCTCCCAGCGCAGTGAACCAGCTGCCATACCGGCCAAGCGCGCCGCTGGCGACGTTGGCCAGCACGCTGCGGCGGCGTACCAGGCTGGCATGCTGCGAGATCAGGGCCAACTCCAGACGGGCACAGCGCAGCCTCTCGCCGGTGAGACGCGTGAGATCGGTCCCGTTCACGCACACACTGCCCTCGCTCGGCTGCAGCGTGCGCGTTATGCAACGCATCAGCGTCGTCTTGCCGCTGCCGTTGCCGCCGAGCACGATGACCAGTTCGCCGGCCCCCACGGTGATGTCGAAGTCGGCAAGGGCGAGCTTGCCATTCGGGTATCTGAGCGAGAGCCGGCGAATGTCCAACATGACGGTCCGGCCCCGATCAGCTCAGCTTGCCGAGATCGATGTTGAGCGTCTTCACGAGATCGCGGATGCCGTCATAAGCACCGTCCGTCTGCGGCACGAAGCGCTGGCCGCTCATGCCCATGATCTTGCGGTCGGAGGCCGGAAGTTGCGACAGATCGAGGGTTTGCAGCACGTCGACCAAGCGCTTCTTGAAATTCTCGGGCAGATCGCCGCGCACCGTGATCGGATCGGTGGGGATCGGGTCGGACTTCCAGAGAAAGACCAGGTCGCCATCCTTATAGTGACCGCGCTGCTTTGCCGACTCGAGCTGTTCGCTGTTCAATTCGCCTGCGTCGACCTTCTTGTTGTAGAGAGCCTCGTACGATGAGGTGTGACTGCCGGCATAGATCGCGCGAATGTCCTTGTCCGGATCGATACCGGCCTTGCGCAGGCCGTATGCCGGGAAGAGGTGCCCGGAGGTGGAAGTTGGATCGGAAAAGGCGAAGGTGTGTCCCTTGATATCGGCAACCGTCTTGATGCCGGAGGAGGGGTAGGTCACGAGGCTTGCCCAGTAGGCGGCGGGCTTACCGTCAGGTGTGCCGAATGCCGCTACGGCCTCGGCCTTGGCGATCTGATGGGCCAGTACATAGCCAAGTGGACCGAATTCACCGACCTCGAGCTTCTTGTTACGCATCGCCTCGATTTCAGCGTTGTAGTTCGTGGTGACGAAGACCTTTACCTGGCAGCCGAGCTTCTCGCTGATCAGCTTGCCGATATGGTCGTAAATCGGGACCAGCTTCGGCGCTGTATCGTATGGTTCGACACCGAACCGCACGACGCCATCATTGGGGCAATCATCAGCCGCTTGCGCGCCGGCAGCCATCATGGAAATTGTCGCCCCCGCGATGAGGCAGCCCCAGAGAAGCTTGCTCCGCATCTGTCAGACCTCCGCTTGTTCAGAAAGGCCACCTCCGTATCCAAGGCGGCCGCAGCGACTTCTAGAAGGCCAATGCGGAGGTTTTGTTGGCTTTGCGTGATGGTTTTATTTCAGGTTGGCGAATGGCCGTGGGCCAGCGGCGCGGACTCCTTGTCGCCGAAGGCTGGGTAATCGGGATCGAGCAGGAAGGGATAGGGGCCGGCGAACCGGCCGATGAACGAGGTGTGGGTGATCACGCCTGTCTCGGGCTGCCAGAGGTGCAGGTGGTAGCCGGGCGGTTCCATCGTGAACAGTGCATCCTCGTGCGGCTGCAGATCGAGCAGTACCTGGTGGGCGACCGACGGTGCGACACTGCCGATCGTGCCGGCCCAGCGGATCTGGATCGAGCGATGATGATGGCCGCACGCCACACGTTCGATATTGGGGTAGCGGCGGATGAGCCCGGCCATCGCCTCCGCGTTGCGGCAGTTGATCGAATCCATGTGCTGCAATCCGGTCGGGAAGGGCGGATGGTGCATGAAGACGACGGTCGGCCGGTCGGGCTGTTCGGCGAGCCGCGCCTCGAGCCAGTCCAGCCGCTTCGCATCCATCTCGCCATGGCCCTTGCCCGGCACGACGGTATCGAGCGCGATCAGGCGCAGTGGCTGGTCCTCGACGGTGTAGTGCAGGAACTCGCCGTTCATCGGCAGGTACCCGTCGCTGCCGAAGACCAGTCGCAGGTTCTCGCGCCGATCATGATTGCCGACAATGAGATACACGGGCATCGGCAGGGGATGCAGGATGTCACGCAGCAGTTCGTATTCCTCGACCAGCCCGCAGTCGGTAAGATCGCCCGAAGCGATCACCATGTCAGGTTGCCGCGATTCGGCGAGAAGCGACGATACCGCCGCACGCAGCATCGCTTCTGTATCGACCACACCATAGGCCCTCTTGCCCGATGGCCTTATGTGCATGTCGGTGATCTGGGCGATGAGGGTCATGTCATTGCTCTTTCTGTTGGCCCATCTCCCCAGCGAAGCTGAAGAGATGGCGGCATTATAAGCCGACGGAGGAGTCATGAATCGCTTCGCGGCCTTGACCCTTCCTCCCGTGAAGACACACGCGCCTCCCCGAGGTTTGGCATTGGAGAGGATGTGATCAAGGCAGCTTCAGGGCGGTCTGGTCGACATAGGGCTTCATCAGCGCGTCTGCGTTGCGCTGGGCGTCCTTGACCGCTTGTGCCGCTTTCTTCTTGCCGTTCAGCACCGCCTGGATCTCGTCCTCCAGCGCCTTGCGCACGGCAACGGTCTGGTAGGTGGCGAACCAGGGCTTGGCATAAGGGAGCTGGTCGAGCGCAACCTTGGCATCCGGGTTCCTGGCGATGAAGTCCTTCATCTCGGGCAGGTCGTAGGACGACTTGCGCGGCGCGAAGTAGCCGGTGAAGCGGCTCCAGCCGGCGAGCGTCTCGGCCGAGCTCAGCCACTTGATGAATTTCCATCCCGCCGTCTTCTGTTCGTCATTGAGGCCCTTGAACATGACCAGCGATCCGCCGCCGATCGGCACGGCGTTGCGCACGTTCTTCGGCACGAAGGCAACGCCGTAGTTCGCCTTCATGTTTTCGCGGATGAAGGAGAGGCTGCCGGTCGACAGCAGCATCATCGAGACCTTGCCGGCCAGGAAATTGGTCGAGACGGCACCACCCTCGACCACACCCTGTTGCATCACCTTGTGCTTGAAGACGAGATCTTCCACGAGCTGGGCCGCACCCAGCATCGAGGGCGTATCGTAGTAGACCTCGCCGCCATATTCGTCGTTGAAGTAGCGGCCGCCGTTCGACATGCACAGGGCTTCCATGATCCAGCCCATGTAGTCGTACCCTTCGGGCAGCGCGAAGCCGTAGCGCTCGATGCTGTCGCCGCTGCCCTTGGTAAGCTTCTTGGCATCCGCGACCAGCTTGGCCCAGGTCCGCGGCGGCTTCTCGGGATCGAGGCCGGCTTCCTTGAAATGGTCCTTGTTGTAGTAGAGGAGCGGCGTCGAGTTCTGGAAGGGCACGGCGTAGAGTTCGCTGTCGACCGTGGCGTTGGCGTGAAGCGCCGGCCAGAAATCGGACAAGAATTTTTCTCGAGTCGTGCCGTCGGCCTTGAGCATCGGCTCGAGCGAGACGAGGTCACCCGAGAGCTTGAGGTCGAGCACGAAATTGGCGCTCATCAGGACCACTGCCGGCGGTTTGCCGGCATTGGCCGCCGCCTGCGCCTTGAGCTTGGTTTCGTCGTAGCTGCCGGTATAGACGGCCGTGACCGCGACGTCCTTCTGGCTCTCGTTGTAGACCTTGACCAGCCGCGTCATCTCCTTGGCGAGCTTGCCGTCGACCGGTACGGGAAAGAAGAAATCGATCTTGGTCTGGGCGTCGGCCAGCGCCGGAGCCAGTACGGCCAGCGCTGCCGCGGCGAGAGAGGGAATCCAGCGCATGAGGTATCTCCTTATCCTTTGAGGCCCGAGAACATGAAGCTGTTGACGAACTGACGCTGAAAGACGGCAAAGAGAGCGAGCAGCGGAAACATCACGAGCAGCGTGCCCGCCGCCAGCACGCCCCACTCCTTGCCGCCCTCGGTGCCGAGCGCGAAGGTGGCGAGCCCGATGGTGAGCGTCTGGGTGCGCGGTTCGTTCAGCACCATCAGGGGCCACAGGAACTCGTTCCAGTGCGCCATCAGCGACACCAGCGAGAAGGCGATCAGTCCCGGCCTGGCCATCGGCAGCAGCACGTGCCACAGCGTCTGCCACCAGTGCGCGCCGTCGATCACCGAGGCCTCCTCGAAGTCGCGCGGGATCTGGCGGAAGGTCTGGCGCATCAGGAAGGTGCCGAAGGCCGATGCGAAGTAGGGCGCCATCACGCCCAGAAGGCTGCCATAGAGGCCGAGATCGACGATGGTGCGCAGGTTGGGCACGATCAGGATCGGCGGCACCAGCATGAGCTGCAGCAGGAAGACGTAGAAGATCGCCTCGCGGCCGGGGAAAGAGAGACGCGCGAAGGCGTAGCCCGCGAGCGAGATGGTGACGATCTGCACCGCCAGGATGCCGAAGGCGACGATCGCCGTGTTCAAGTAGTAGATCGCGAAGTTGCCGGTATCGAGCGCCTCGGCGAAATTAGCCCAGGTCGGCTTGTAGTCCGGCATCAGCGATGCCATGCCGATGGCGCTGTCCGGCCGGAACGATGCGACCAGCGTCCAAAGGAAGGGCGTTGACCAGAAGAAGGCGACGATCAGCATCAGCCCGGTCACGATCAGGCTAGCTCGCCGCATGGGTGCCTCGTTCCATGGTCTTGAGCGAGACCACCGACATCGCCAGCAGGAAGGCGACCGACAGCACGCTGGCCGCCGCCGCCTTGCCGGCGGCGAAGTTCTCGTGCGCCTGTTCGAAGATGTAGTAGAGCACGAGCTTGGTCGCGTTGCTGGGGCCGCCCCTGGTGAGCACGATCACATGATCCACCTGGGTGAGCACGTTGATCAGTGCGATCACCAGCACGAAGGCAGTAGTGGGGGCGAGCAAGGGCACAATGACGTGACGCAGGCGCTGCCAGGCATTGGCGCCGTCGATGGTCGCCGCCTCGAGGACGTCGCCGGGCAGGGTCTGCAGGCCGGCAAGGTAGAACAGCATGTAGTAGCCTGCGTTCTTCCAGACCGTGATGCCGATCAGGGACCACAGCGCGATGTCGGGATCGCCCAGCCAGTTGGCACCCCTGAGGCCGATCTTGCCGAGGTAGTAGTCGAACAGGCCGACACCGGGCAGGAAGATGAAGAAGAAGAGGGAGGCGGCCGCGACCAGTGGCACCATCGAGGGAAAAAGAAGCAGCGCGCGCAGCATCGCATTCACACGCGACGAGCGTTGCAAGGCGAGCGCGAACAACAGGGCCAGTGCCATGCTGAGCGGTACGGTGCCGACGGCGTAGATCAGATTATTGGTGACGGCCTTCAGGAAAGCCTGGTCGGAGAACAGGCCTGCATAGTTCCGAAGACCGACGAACAGGCTCTTCTTCTGCCCGAGGGGCCGGTCGTGCAGCGAATCCCAAACGACACGCACGATCGGCAGATAGGTGAAGCCGGCAAGCAGCAGAAGTGACGGCGTCAGAAGGAGATAGGGCAGGGCATGCCGCATCCGCTTCATACGCATCGCACGCCGTGACGGCCGAAGTGCGGCCAGGGACGGCGCCTCTGTTGCGATGCTGGTCATCGCTGACCGCTACAGTCCCTCCATGATGCGCTTGTTTCTGATTTGTTGCGGCGACGTTACGCCAGGCGGGTCGTTCGTGGACAAACGACGACGGGCCTTATCGTCGCTATTCACAATCGCCGGCCAAGGCCGCAGAACAGATCTGGAACTTATGTCAATAAGTTTAATTCTTTCAGGAGATTAATTCCCCACTTGAGAGTGGGAACAAAATGGGTACATTGGCGCTGTTTTCCGGCGGACTTATCCGCATTGCCGCCCCGGATGCGGGCGTGGGAGAAGGAGGAGCAGCCAATGTCGGCAGCGCTGAAACTGGTCGAGAAAGAGGGCATGGAGAACAAGAACAAGGCGCTCGATGCAGCCTTGGCGCAGATCGAACGCGCCTTCGGCAAAGGATCGATCATGAAGCTCGGCCAGCGCGAGGCGCTGGAGATCGAGGCGGTGTCGACGGGCTCTCTGGGCCTCGATATTGCGCTCGGGATCGGCGGCCTGCCCAAGGGCCGCATCGTCGAGATCTACGGTCCGGAAAGCTCGGGCAAGACCACGCTGGCGCTGCATTGCGTGGCCGAAGCGCAGAAGAAGGGCGGCGCCTGCGCCTTCGTCGATGCCGAGCATGCGCTGGACCCTGCCTATGCCAAGAAGCTCGGCGTCGATATCGACAATCTCCTGATCTCCCAGCCGGATGCCGGCGAGCAGGCGCTCGAGATCGCCGATACGCTGGTCCGCTCCGGCGCCATCGATGTGTTGGTGATCGACTCGGTCGCCGCCCTCGTGCCGCGCGCCGAACTCGAAGGCGAGATGGGTGATAGCCTGCCGGGCCTGCAAGCTCGCCTGATGAGCCAGGCGCTGCGCAAGCTTACCGCCTCAATCTCCAAGTCGAACACGCTGGTGATCTTCATCAACCAGATCCGCATGAAGATCGGCGTGATGTTCGGCAGTCCCGAGACCACGACCGGCGGCAATGCTCTGAAGTTCTATGCCTCGGTCCGCCTCGACATTCGCCGCATCGGTGCGCTCAAGGACAGGGACGAGGTGGTTGGCAACGCCACGCGCGTGAAGGTGGTGAAGAACAAGGTGGCACCCCCGTTCAAGGTCGTCGAATTCGATATCATGTACGGCGAGGGTGTGAGCAAGACCGGCGAACTGATCGATCTCGGCGAGAAGGCCGGCGTGGTCGAGAAGTCGGGTTCCTGGTATTCCTACGATGGCCAGCGCATCGGCCAGGGTCGCGAGAATGCCAAGAATTATCTCAAGGAGCATTCGGAGATCGCGCAGGCGATCGAGCAGAAAGTTCGGGCCAATGCTGGCATCGTCGCTGACGCGTTGATGGATGGCGGCAAGAACGAGGATGAGGATGACTAGACCAGGTTTTTGACCGGACAACCAAGCCTCTGTCTCCGGTCCCGGGCGGTGCTGTTCCTCCACGTGCAGCACCGCCCTCTTCATTTCTGCAGCACCGAAGACGGGAAGTGCTTTCGCTCCTTCTATTGAGGCCGAAGGAAGTGAGGCCGAAGGAAGCACCGGGCACGGAGACGAAGAAGAAGTGGTCGTGCCTATCCGGAGGCGAGCTTTTTCAGGAAGCGCTGCAGCCAGTCCATCCCTGTCCGCTTGAGGCGGCAGGAGAACCGTCGCGTCCGGCTCCAGGTCATGAGCAGCGCCAGTGGAAACCAGCTGTCGGCATCGTCCTGCAGGCCTCGCGCGGCGAGGGAGATTTTTGGTACCGGCACAGGAGTCACCCCGTCCTGGACCGGACCGGCGCAAAGCTCGGCGGGCGAGGTGACAAGATATTCGCGGCAGACCAGCGGCCGCTCGGGATGGATCGAGCAGCTTTCCTCTTCGAGGAAGGGGCAGGGGATGCCGAGCGCGAAGTAGGCGACCGACAGTTCCCGGTCGGTCCTGCCGGTGCGTTGTGCCGGATCGAGCAGCACGTCGCGCAGGCCGGCGCGGGCGAGAGCGGCGCTCGCCTCGTCAAAGCGGGTCTTGATGGCCGCACGCCGACGGCCGGGCAGGGCGTCGATTACCGCCAGGAGCCGCTCGCCTTCGGTGTGAGAGATCGGTACGAGCTGGCGGCAGCAGGCGCCGCAGCCCTTGCGGCAGGAGACGGCCTTTCCCGCCCCCTTGATCTGTTCCTCCGCCGCCGCGACCGTGGCGTTCACCAGTCCCTGCAGAGCCGGGACGACTGCCGTCGCTGGGACGGCGCCGGCGGGCACCGAGATCGGATGGGCGAGGCGAAGATCACCGACGGAGAGTCGCAAAGTGGCCGTGACTTGGCCCGAATCGACCATGAAAGCGTTATTCTCCCGTTATGGACTTGGGCGAGGCGCGCACGCTACAAGGACCGCATTATGGCAAGCGTCAGCGACATCCGTCGCACATTCCTAGAATACTTCCGCAAGAACGGCCACGAGATCGTGAGCTCGAGCCCGTTGGTGCCGCGCAACGACCCGACGCTGATGTTCACGAACGCCGGTATGGTGCAGTTCAAGAATGTCTTCACCGGGCTCGAGAGGAGACCCTATTCGCGCGCCACGACCTCGCAGAAATGCGTGCGTGCCGGCGGCAAGCACAACGACCTGGAGAATGTCGGCTATACCGCGCGCCATCACACCTTTTTCGAGATGCTGGGCAACTTCTCGTTTGGCGACTACTTCAAGGAACACGCCATCGAGCTCGCCTGGAACCTGATCACCAAGGAGTTCGGCCTGTCCAAGGATAGGCTGCTGGTCACGGTCTTTAGCGAGGATGACGACGCGGCCCGATACTGGCGCAAGGTCACGGGCTTCCCCGACAGCAAGATCATCCGCATCCCGACCTCGGACAATTTCTGGGCGATGGGCGACACCGGCCCGTGTGGCCCGTGCTCTGAGATCTTCTTCGATCATGGCGAGGGCATTCCCGGCGGCCCGCCGGGCAGTCCGGACGAAGACGGCGACCGGTTCATCGAAATCTGGAACCTGGTCTTCATGCAATTCGAGCAGCAGACCAAGGAGCTGCGGGTGCCGCTGCCCAAGCCGTCGATCGACACCGGCATGGGCCTGGAGCGGATCGCGGCCGTCCTGCAGGGCAAGCACAACAATTACGACATCGACCTCTTCCGTGCCCTGATCGAGGCGGTGGCGCACGAGACCGGCGTCGACCCCGACGGCCCGCAATCGGCGTCGCACAAGGTGATCGCCGACCATCTGCGTGCCACCTCGTTCCTGATCGCCGATGGCGTCCTGCCATCGAACGAGGGCCGTGGCTACGTCCTGCGGCGCATCATGCGCCGCGCGATGCGTCACGCACACATCCTCGGGGCGGTGGAACCGATGGTCTACAAGCTGGTGCCGACGCTGGTGCACGAGATGGGCGATGCCTATCCCGAGCTCGGCCGCGCCCAGGCGCTGATCACCGAGACGCTGAAGCTTGAGGAAACCCGGTTCAAGCGTACGCTGGGCACCGGCCTGAAGCTTTTGGAAGACGAGACGCGGCGCCTGTCCGCCGGTGGCACGCTGGGCGGCGACGTCGCCTTCAAGCTCTATGATACCTATGGCTTCCCGCTCGATCTCACGCAAGACGTGCTGCGCGCACGTAGCATCGCCGTCGATACCTCGGGCTTCGACAAGGCGATGGACGAGCAGCGCGCCAAGGCGCGCGCGGCCTGGGCCGGATCGGGTGAGGCGGCATCGGAAGCGATCTGGTTCGATGTGCGCCAAAAGGTCGGCGCGACCGAGTTCCTGGGCTACGACACGGAACGTGCCGAGGGAAAGGTCACGGCGATCGTGGTCGAAGGCAAGGAAGCCCTGTCGCTGAAAGCCGGCCAGACCGGCTGGCTGGTCGTGAACCAGACGCCGTTCTACGCCGAGTCTGGGGGCCAGCTCGGCGACACCGGCCGGTTCGTGGGACCTGCAGGCGAAGCCGATATTGCCGACGTGCAGAAGATGGTCGGCGATTTGCACGCCCACCATGCCACGGTCGCGAAGGGCGAGATCAAGGTCGGCGACGACGTGGTGATGACGATCGATCCGATCCGGCGCGCCCAATTGCGCGCCCATCATTCGGCCACCCACTTGCTGCACGAGGCGCTGCGTCGTCATCTCGGCACCCACGTCACGCAGAAGGGGTCGCTGGTGGCGCCGGACCGGCTGAGGTTCGACATCAGCCACACCAAACCCGTCTCGCAGGAAGAACTGCGCAAGATCGAGGACGAAGTGAACGAGCGCATTCGCCTCAACACGCCGGTCGATACCCGCCTGATGACGCCCGAGGAGGCGATCGCGGCGGGTGCGATGGCACTGTTCGGCGAGAAGTACGGCGAGGAGGTGCGCGTGCTCTCCATGGGCGGCGCCGAAGGTGAGAAATATTCGGTCGAGCTCTGCGGCGGCACCCACGCCCAGCGTACCGGCGATATTGGCTTGTTCCGCATCGTCGGCGAGGGCGCGGTCTCGGCGGGCGTGCGCCGCATCGAAGCTTTGGCCGGGGCCGCAGCCGAGGAATATGTGCGCCATCAACTCGACTTGCTGAACAGGGCGGCCTCTGCGTTGAAAGTCCGCGCCGAGGATCTGCCGGCCCGTCTTGCGACACTGGTCGAGGGGCAGCGCAAGGTCGAGCGCGAGTTGGCGGATGCCCGCAAGGCGCTGGCGCTCGCCGGTGGCGTGGCTGCCGGCGGTGCGGTCGCCGACGAAATCCGTCAGGTCGGCAAGGTGAAGATGATCGGCCGCGTCCTGAACGGCGTGCCCGGCAAGGATCTCAAGGGCATGGCCGACGAGTTCAAGAAGAAGCTCGGCTCGGGTGTCGTGGCGTTGATCGGCGTCGAAGACGGCAAGGCCTCGGCCGTGGTGGGCGTCACCGAGGACTTGTCGAAGACGCTGAGCGCCGTCGAACTCGTGAAGGCCGGCGTATCGGCACTGGGCGGCAAGGGCGGTGGCGGCCGGCCGGATATGGCGCAGGGCGGCGGTCCGGATGCGGCCAAGGCGCCGGAGGCGCTCAAGGCAATCGAGACGGCGCTGGGAGGCATGGCGTGAGGAGGGCAGCGTTCGCCGCTCTGGCCTTGCTTCTGGCTGGCTGCAACCAGCCTGCGGACGATGCCCGGGCCAAAAACCCCGAGAAATACGACAAGGACCGTTCGATCTGTGCCGCCCAGGTCGACGAGGACTTGAAGGCGCGGCGACGGGTCGATGCCAGCCGCCGCGATGTCTTCCAGGGTGAGCGCGATCGCTACGGGCAAGGCGCGTTGCCGGCACAAATGGATGCCTATGGCGATACCAAATCCGCCGACCGCCTCATTGCGAGTTGCATGGAGGCGCGTGGCTGGCCTCCATCCGACCGTCAGTGGTGGCAGCGGATCGGCCCAATAAAATACTAGCCCAGCGAGCGTTTGCGCCCGGTCTTGGATTTCCGATCCTTGTTATGGGCACGGTCGGATGATTCGTCGGGTGACGGCTCGGCGATGGCGACAGGGTCGCTTGCCGGAAATGTGTCCTTCAGGGCCTGATCCAGCTTCTCGTCGACCTTGCGCCGGGCCTCCGGGGAGGTCGCTTTTTCGATGGCATCGCATCCCCTTTGTGAAGATTGGCCGTCGGAGCAACGTTCCCCTGGCGAGTTTGTTGCTCGAATGGCGTTTTCCCTCAATCCGCCGCGAATTCGCCCCCAAGGAAGCGCATGGCTTTCCTGATAGGCGAGGAGTCCATCCATGAATCGACTTGTCTTGGCGGTCCTGGTGCCGAATTTGATGATGGCGCTTGCCGCCTGCGCCACCGTACCGACAGCCGACCTTCAAGCCGACCAGGCGGGGAAGCGGTTCGACCCGCCCGCTTCAGGCTCAGGCGCGGTCTATGTCTATCGGCCCGGTTGGATGGCGCTCGCCAAGACCGTCGATGTCGGCGTGGCCAGCGGCTATCATGCCGCCCTTGCCTCGAACACGTACATGCGTCTCGAAGGCCCACCCGGTCCGATCGACCTGACGTGCAAGACCGACAATGTCACGGACCGCCAGATCAACATCGCATCCGGCGAGACACGCTATGTCGAGATCGCAATGATCGGCGGTCTTTGGGGGCCGAGCTGCGCGATCAAGGAAGTATCGGCGCAGGAAGGGCAGGCGGCGGTGCTGCGCTCCAAGCGCGTGGTGCCACGCTGACGTTTATCGGTTGCCGGCCTGCGCCCGACCGCTGAGGACGTAGGATGTCGCCTTGACGACCGACTCCTTGCGGACGGCAGCCGTGATCTGCGATTCGCCGCTACGATCCATTGTCGCCATAAGCTGGATCAGCCGGTCATTCTGGGCGGTGCAGGCGTTGGACGCAGCCTGGGCGACGATCTCCGGTGCGGAACGCCCGTCGTCGAGCGAACTTGCCTCGGATGAAAGGCAGGAATCGCGAGCGACGCGTTGCTGATTGATCGAGCGAGAGAGGTGACCATCTTCGTAGGCCGGTGCACAGGCACCGAGAGTGAAGGCGGCTACGGCCGAAGCCACGAGTCGAAAGCGCATGCGCCCTTCTAGGCGGTTCGTCTTGTTTTGACCAGTCTGGTGCTTGTTCACTACTCGGCGGCGTGCTTGAGGGTCGCGGGATGGCGCCACTGGGCGAGCAGGTCGGTCTCCTTCTGCTTGGCCTTTGCGAGGTGAGCCTGCTTGACGTGGCCATAGCCGCGGATGTCATCCGGTGTCGAGGCAAGCTTGACGGCGAGTGCATGGTTCATCGGGGCAAGGCCGGCCAGCAACTCGTCGATCAGCCGTTCGTATTCGCCGATCAATGCGCGCTCCTGCTTGCGCTCGTCGGTACGGCCGAACGGATCGAAGGCCGTGCCGCGCAGGAACTTCAACTTCGCCAGCAGGCGGAAGGCCGGCAACATCCACGGGCCGAATTCCTGCTTCACCAGATGGCCTGTCCTGGGATCGCGGCGTGCCAGCAGCGGCGGCGCGAGGTGGAATTTGAGCTTGTAGTCACCCTCGAACTGCCGGTCGAGCCGGGCGGCAAAGGCCGCATCGGCGTAGAGCCGGGCCACCTCGTACTCGTCCTTGTAGGCGAGCAGCTTGGCAAAATTGCGGGCGACTGCCTCGGCAAGGCCGCTCTCGCCGGGCAGGATTTTCTGTTCGGCCAGGCGCACCTTCTCGACCAGCGTCTGGTAGCGTCGGGCCAGAGCCGAATTCTGAAACTCGGTGAGCAGTCTCATGCGCGATGCCACGATCTCGTCGAGCGTCACGGCGGGGCGGGCAAAGGCGACGACGTTGCCCTCGGCAGGCGGCGCCACGAGTCGTTCGACGGCGCCGCGATCGGTCGCCGCACGGCGGCCCCAGCGGAAGGCGGCGAGATTCATCGGCACCGCCGCCCCATTCAGCTCGATGGCTTGTTCGAGCGCCTGGTGGCCGAGCGGGATCAAGCCTTTCTGATAGGCGTATCCCAGCATGAAGAGGTTGGTCGCGATCGAATCGCCCATCAGACCGGTGGCGAGCTTCGTCGCTTCGAGGAAATCGCAGGCGCCGGCGCCAGCCGCCGCCTCGATCGACAGACGCAGCGTGTTCGACGGGAAGGCGAGGTCGGGATGGCGCGTGAACTCGCCGGTGATGGTCTCGTGCGTGTTGACGATTGCGCGGGAAACGCCGGGTTCGAGCTTGGCGAGCGCATCGGGGCTTGCGCTTACGATCAGGTCGCATCCCAGCAGCAGATCGGCGCCGCCGGCGGCAAGCCGGACGGCATGCAAGGATTCGGGCGAAGCGCCGATGCGGACATGACTGATGACCGCGCCACCCTTCTGCGCCATGCCGAGCTGGTCGAGCACGGTTGCGCCCTTGCCTTCGATATGGGCAGCCATGCCCATGAGAGCACCGATCGTCACAACGCCGGTTCCACCGATGCCCGTGATCAGCACGCCATAAGGCTTGTCATCGACAGACGGCAATCTCGGCGCGTCGGGAAGCGGCGGCTCGGCGATCGCCGGTGCAGACGTGTCCGCCTGGGCCTTGCCGTGGCGTACGCGGCCGCCTTCGACCGTCACGAAGCTGGGGCAGAAACCATTCAGGCAGGAGAAGTCCTTGTTGCAGGACGATTGGTCGATCGCCCGCTTGGTGCCGAACTCGGTTTCGACCGGAGTGACGGAGAGGCAGTTGGATTGCACCGAGCAATCGCCGCAGCCCTCGCAGACGGCCTCGTTGATGAAGGCACGCCTGGCCGGATCGGGGTAGGTGCCGCGCTTGCGGCGTCGGCGTTTCTCGGCAGCGCAGGTCTGGTCGTAGATCAGGACCGACACGCCCTTCCAGTCACGCAGCTCGCGCTGGACCTCGTCGAGCTTGTCGCGGTGATGGAACGTGACGCCGGGCGCCCACGGTGTGCCAGTGGGATATTTGTATGGATCGTCGCTCACCAGCGCGATGCGGCGCGCGCCCTCGGCATGGACCTGTTGGCTGATCGTCCATGGGTGGACGTTGCCGTCGTGCGGCTGGCCGCCGGTCATGGCAACGGCGTCATTATAGAGGATCTTGTAGGTGATGTTGGTATTGGTGGCGATCGCCTGACGGATCGCGAGATAGCCCGAGTGGAAATAGGTGCCGTCGCCCAGGTTCTGGAAGACATGCGGCGTATCGGTGAAATGGCTGGCGCCGACCCAGGAGGCGCCCTCCGCGCCCATGTGGGTGAAGGTCTTGGTGTTGCGCTCCATGCCGATCGCCAGCGTATGGCAGCCGATGCCGGCCATCGCCATCGACCCGTCAGGCACCTTGGTCGAACTGTTGTGCGGGCAGCCGGAGCAGAAGTAGGGCACGCGCGCCACGCCGGCTTCGTTGCGCACCTGGCGGCCGGCACGTCGCTGCAGGCCTTCGAAGCGTTGACGGGTCTGCGCGCTGAGCGCGTCGAGCCCCAGCCGCGCAACAAGAGCGGAGGCGATCTCGAACGGCGTCAGCTCGCCGTCGGACTTGAGAAGGGGCTGGCCGCGTTCGTCCGTCTTGCCGATCACCACGGGGCGACGATCCGCAGGTGCATTGAACAGCGCATCCTTGAGCTGCTGCTCGATCAGCGGCCGTTTCTCCTCGACCACCAGGATCTCGCGTTTGCCTTCACTGAAGGCGACGGCGCCCCGGGTTTCGAGCGGCCACACCAGGCCAACCTTGTAGATGGCGATGCCCAGCCGTTCGGCTTCCGCCTCGTCAAGGCCAAGCTCGTCCAGCGCCTGGCGGACATCGAGATAGGACTTGCCGACGGTGACGATGCCGAACCGCGCGTCGGGCCGGCCCAGCATCATGCGGTCGAGCCGGTTGGCGCGCCAGTAGGCGAGTGCGGCCGGATGCTTCAGCGTGACCAGCCGCTTTTCCTGGCCCAGCCATTCGTCCGGCCAGCGGATATGAACGCCCTCCGGCGGCAGGATGAAATCGGTCGGCGTATGGATCTCGACACGATGCGGATCGATATGGACGGACGCCGACGAATCGACCGTCTCGCTCAACACCTTGAAGCCAATCCAGAGGCCCGAATAGCGCGACATTGCGAACGCATGCAGGCCGAGGTCGAGATATTCCTGCACGCTGGCCGGATGGATGACCGGGATGCCGGCGGCCATGAAGGCGGGCTCGCTTTGATGGGCAAGCGTCGACGACTTGGCCATGTGGTCGTCGCCGGCCAGCGCGATCACGCCACCGTGCCTGGAGGTGCCGGCATAGTTGGCATGCTTGAGAGCATCTCCGGAGCGGTCGACGCCCGGACCCTTGCCGTACCACATGCCGTAGACGCCATCGTAGCGGGCGCCGGGATAGAGGTGGATCTGCTGGGTGCCCCACAGGGCCGTCGCTGCGAGGTCCTCGTTCAACGCCGGCTGGAATTCGATGTGGTTCTTCTTAATGAAGCGCTTGGCCTGCCACAGCGCCTGGTCGAACCCGCCGAGCGGGGAGCCGCGGTAGCCGCTGATATAGCCGCCGGTGTTAAGGCCCGCCGCCACGTCGCGCTGGCGTTGCATCATCGGCAACCGGACCAGGGCCTGCGTGCCGGTCAGATAAACCCGCCCATTTTCAAGTGCGTACTTGTCTTCCAGGGTCACCGTTTGGGGCAAGGCAACCTCCCTGATCGATTATTCTTCCTGACCACCTATATAGGGACGGTAGCGACAGAATGTTGCGCGTTTCAATCGGGAACGGGCGTGGTCGCGCAAAAAGACGTTTTGCTGAATGTGCACCACTCGAATCGAGCAGGCCGTTTCAAGGTTCCGTCTCGCCTTGAAACGTTGTAATCAGCCCCGCGCACTTTTCGTCCGGCGGCAAGTTTTCCGTTCATGACCATTTTGATTACCGGTGTTGCCGGCTTCGTCGGCTCGCAGGTGGCGCGGGCCTTGCTGGCACGGGGCGAGCGCGTCATCGGCATCGACAATTTCAGTCCCTACTACGATCCGGTCCTGAAATTTGCCCGCTTGAAGCCGTTGCGCGACGACAAGGCCTTCACTTTCCTCGAGCTCGACATCGCCGATCGTGGACCGATGCTGGCCCTGGCCGAGGAGCATCCCGAGATCGACGGGATCGTGCATCTGGCCGCCCAGCCCGGCGTTCGCCAGTCCATCGCGGACCCTTATATCTACGTCCAGACCAATGTGCTGGGCCATTTGACTGCACTCGAACTGGCCCAGCGATGTTCCCGTCTGAAGCACTTCGTCTATGCGTCTTCCTCGTCGGTTTACGGCGGCAATTCCCGGCTGCCCTTCAGCGCTGCTGATCGGGTCGATCATCCGGTTTCGGTCTATGGCGCGACCAAACGGTCAGGCGAGCTCATGACCGATACCTATGTGCACCTCTACAAATTGCGCGCGACGGGCCTTCGGTACTTCACCGTCTACGGGCCGTGGGGAAGGCCGGACATGTCGCCATGGATCTTCGCCAAGGCGATCCACGAGGGGCAGCCGATCAAGCTTTATCACCTGGGGTTCGCCAAGCGCGACTTCAGCTACATCGACGATATCGTGGCAGGTACGCTTGCCGTGCTCGACAGGCCGACCGCAGAGCCCAGTCACCGGCTTTACAACCTCGGGGCCGCGGGCAGCGAGGAGGTCGTCCATGTCATCGAACTGTTCGAGAAGGCGCTCGGCAGGAAGGCTGTGATCGAGCTCCGACCCGGTGAGCGTGGAGACATGCTGGAGACTGCCGCCGATATCGCTGAAACCGTCCGGGATTTCGACTGGAGACCCAAAGTCACGGTGGAAGAAGGCATCCCGAAGTTCGTAGAGTGGTTCAAGGCTTATAATGGTCTGTGACTGGCGACCGGATTGACCACGCTCCTCCATCTCAAAGGCTTGCGGCGTGCCTTCTACGGGCTGGATGTGCTGCGTGGCGTCGATTTCTCAGTGCCGGCAGGCGGCATCACCGGCCTCATCGGGCCGAACGGCGCCGGCAAGACGACGCTCTTCAACGTCGTGTCCGGGCTGGTGCCGCCGGATGCGGGCTCGATCCGCTTCGAGGGGCGGGAGATCGGCGGCCTTGCGCCTGACAAGGTGAGTCGTGCCGGCCTCGTTCGCACCTTCCAGGTCGCCCGTGGCTTTCCGAAGCTCTCGGTGTTCCAGCACCTGATGCTCTATGGCCGAGACCAGCCGGGCGAAAGCCTGTGGCAGGCGGTGCTGGGGACACGCGCCGCCCGCGACCGTGAAGCCGCGCTGGCCGAACGCGCCTGGGAGACGGCACGATTCCTGCGGCTCGACCGCCTGATCGACAATCCGGCCATGGCGCTCTCCGGCGGCCAGAAGAAGCTTCTGGAGATCGGTCGCGCCTTGATGGCCGAACCCAAGCTCGTCCTGCTCGACGAGCCGACCGCCGGCGTCAATCCGACACTGCGCAACGAGATCGGTGAGCGGCTGCTGGAACTGCCCAGGCGTGGCGTCTCCGTGCTCCTGATCGAGCATGACATGGGCTTCATCGCCGAGCTCTGCGATCCGGTGATCGTCATGGCGGAAGGGCGGGTCCTGGCGGAAGGCAGTTTCGAAGCCGTCCGCAACGATCCCCGAGTCCGGGAAGCCTATCTCGGGCGGCGGGCGGCATGACGCTGCTCGGCGTCTCGGACTTGCGCGGAGGCTATGCCGCTGCCGACGAGATCGTGAAAGGGGTGACCGTGCATGTCGACGGCGGCGAAATCGTCTCCCTGATCGGCCCGAACGGCGCGGGCAAGTCGACGCTCCTGAAGCTGATCGCCGGATTGCTGCGGCCGCGAAGTGGGCAGGTCCGCCTGGGCGATCGCGAGATCGCCGGCCTCGACGCACCTGCGATCAGCCGGCTCGGTCTCGCCTTCGTCCCGCAGGAACGCAATGTCTTCGGCGCCATGACCGTGGCCGAGAATCTCGAGATGGGCGGCTATCTCGATACAGCTCACCTCCGGTCGCGCCGCGACGAGATCTACGAACGGTTTCCGATGCTGGCAGAGAAGCGCCGGGCGGCGGCGCGCACCCTGAGCGGCGGACAGCGCCAGATCCTGGCCATGGCGATTGCGCTGATGAACGCGCCGGCTCTTCTGCTGCTTGACGAGCCTACCGCCGGCCTCAGCCCCCGTGCCGCCGAGGATTTGTTCGGCACGATCGTCGCGCTGAACCGAAGCGGCGTTGCCATCCTGATGGTCGAGCAGAATGCAATGGAAGCGCTGGCCGTTTCGGCGCGCGCCTATGTGCTGGTCCAGGGCCGTGCCGAGCGGGAGGGACGGGCCGAGGAGCTGGCGTCGGATCCGACGGTCCGTGATCTCTTTCTCGGGGGCAAGGTGCCGCCTATGCTCGACCGCCACACAGAGGGACTCTCATGACACGCATTGCTTTCGGTCGTCGCACAGCTCTTCTGTCGGGCGTGGCGGCTTTTGCAGCTCCGGCTGTCCTGCGGGCGCAGTCTGATCCGATCAAGATCGCGACCCTGACGCCGCTCACGGGCGCGGGGGGACCTTACGGCCCGGTCATGGCCAAGGTGGCTGCATCGGTCGTCGAGGACGTGAATGCCGCCGGTGGCGTTCTTGGCCGCAAGGTGCAACTTATCAGCGAAGACGACCAGACAAATCCGGACGCCGGCGTCCGCGCCGCCCGCAAGCTGATCGACGTCGACAAGGTGGCGGCCATCATGGGGACATGGGCGTCGTCGGTGACGACGGCCGTCGCACCGCTTTGCTGGGAGAGCAAGACCTTCCTCTGCACCGTGTCGGGTGCCGACTCGATCACGCAACTGCCCCACCAAGGATTCCTGGTGCGCACCCAGCCCAATTCGACGCTGCAGGTCGCACGCTCGGGCGAATTCATGCTCTCGCTGGGCGCGCGAAAGATCTACACCATGATTCCGCAGACGCCCTTCACCCAGACGACCTTCGATCTGATGGGCAAGCTCGTCTCCAAGGCTGGCGGCACGCACCAGGGCCTGGTGTATGACGACAAGAAGACGACCTATCGCACGGAGGTCGACCAGGTGCTGCGGTCCAACCCGGATATGATTTTCGCCGCCGGCTACACGACCGATACGGTCGTGCTCCTGAAGGACATCTATCGCGCTGGCTACAAAGGCAAGATCATCGGCTTCGGCTATTCCATCAACCAGAAGCTGGTCGACCAGATCGGCCAACCGGAAATCGTCGAAGGCGTCTACACCTATTCGCCATCGCCGGACGAGGGCAGCGGCGCCTATGATCGGGTCAAGAAGGTGACGGGTCTTGCCAATCCTGATCCCTATACCTGTCAGGTCTACGATCACGCCAATCTCGTGCTGATGGCGATTGCCGAAGCCAAGGCCGCGACGGGATCCGCCATCAAAGACAATATCCGCAAGGTGTCGCAGGGTGGCGGGAAGACGGTCGACAATGCCGTCGACGGGCTGAAAGCGATCGCGGCCGGCCAAAAGGTCGACTACAGCGGCGCATCCGGCCCATGCGACTTCGACGACAAGGGCGATATTGTCGACTGCAAGTTCCGCTACGAGCAGATCAAGGGTGGCAAGTTCACGCTGGTGAAGATCGCCTGATCGCCCGACCCAGATCCGTCGCTTCGCTCAGGCTGACATGATCCTCCTCCAGGCGCTGGTGAATGGAATGGTATCCGGCACGCTGCTGGCCGTGCCGGCCATTGGCTTCACAGCGATGTTCGCGGTGCTGCGCTTCCCGAATTTCTCGGTGTCGGGCATCGCAACCTTGGGCGCCTTTGCCGGCTATCTTGCCTACTCGGCCGGCCTCCAGTTGGCGGGGGCGCTGGCGGCGGCTTTCGTGGTTGCGGGCGTGGTCGGCCTGTTCCTGGATCGCGTCGCCCACCTGCCGTTGGTGAAACAGGGAGCCTTGCCCGCTGCGATCGCTTCGATCGCATCGGGTCTTGTGCTGGAGAATGTGATCCGGTTCGGCTTCGGCAACGACCTGCGCGGCTTCGACCGGCCCATTGCCCGGGACATGCACCTCGGTGACATCCGCGTCAGCCCCCAGCAGCTCGAGACCATGGGCATCGCGCTTGCGCTCATGCTGGCCGTGTTCGCGGCCCTTGCCTTTACGCGCATCGGCAAGGCGATGCGCGCTTCGGCCGACAATCCCGAATTGGCGGCGCTGAAGGGCATCCGCCCGCAGCGCGTGGCGATGATCGCGAGCTTCGTTGGTATGGGGCTGGTCGGTATCGGCGGCATGCTGCTCGGCTTGGACAGTTCGATCGATCCCCTGACCGGCACCCGCATCCTGTTGTCGATCTTCGCTGCCGCCGTGCTGGGCGGATTGGGAAGCCCGACGGGCGCCGTTCTCGGCGCCTGGCTGATCGGCATCGCCGAGGAATTGTCGGTGCTGGTCGTAGGATCGCCCTACCGGACGGCGGTCGGTTTCTTCGCCATCCTGATCGTCCTCACGCTGCGCCCGCGCGGCCTTCTCGGCGAGCGGGCATACTAGCGATGCTGAACTACCTCCTGTTCATCGCGACCATGGGCGGCCTGTATGGCCTTCTGGCGCTCAGCCTCAACCTGATCTGGGGCGGAGCAGGGATGGTGAATTTGGGCCTTGCCGGCTTCTTTGCCGTCGGCGCTTATGCCTCGGCCATCTTCACGACGGCAGGTCACGCCCCGATCGTTGCCGGCTGGGCACTGGCCGTGATTGCCGGCGGCTTTGCGGGATTGGTCGTCACCCTTTCGACCACGCGGCTGCGCGAGGATTATCTTGCCATCGTGACGCTGGGCTTCGCCGAGGTGGTCCGTCTGGTCGCGGCCAACGAGATCTGGCTGACGCGCGGCACGGACGGCATCTCCGGCATTCCCGGGCCCTGGAAATCGGCCCTCGGTCCCGACTTCAATGCCGTCTACCTCCTGATCGTGCTTGCCGTCCTGGGGGCGGTGTTCGTCCTGGTGCGCCGCATCGACCGTTCACCCTACGGGCGCGTATTGCGGGCGATCCGCGAGGATGCGCAGGTCGCACAGGTCGCAGGCAAGCCGGTACTGCGCTTCAAGGCCGAAGCCTTCGCCCTCTCGGCCGCCATCGCCGGCCTCGCCGGTGCGCTCTACGCGCACTTCACGTCCTACATCGCGCCCGATCTTTTCCTGCCGCTGATCACCATCTATATCTTCCTGGCGGTGGCCGGCGGCGGCACGGGACGCCCGGCGGGCGCTCTGGTCGGCGCCTATCTCCTGATGCTGCTGCTCGAATCGGCGCGCTTCTTCGTCGAGCTGGTCCCCGCGATCTCCGCCGTGCAGCGTGCGGCGCTCAAGGAATTGCTGATCGCCGTCGTCCTCATCCTGGTGCTGCGGCTGGCGCCCGGCGGAGTCATGCCGGAGCGCATCCCGACAGCACCTCGCCCATCAACACAAGGAAAGCCATGACACCCTTCGATGCCTGTCTCGCCGCCCTCAAGCAGCCCGGCCCACCGGAAAACCTGTTTGCAGCTGTGGACCGTGCACTGGCCGACACCGTCGGCCACAAGCTCTTTACGCTTCTCTACGTGGCGCCCAACGGCAAGCGGGTGAAGCGCATGTACACCAATATGCCCAAGGCATATCCGGTAGGTGGCTACAAGGAGATCACCGATTCTCCCTGGCACCGGCAGGTGATCCAGGGCCGCAGGGCCTGGGTCGGTCACAATGCCAAGGACATCGCCTGGGCTTACTTCGACCACGAGTTGATCGTCTCGTTGGGCTGCGAGTCTGCGGTGAACGTGCCGGTGGTCTATACTGGCCGCCTGCTGGGGACGCTCAATCTTCTCGACGCTGCCGGCCACTACAAGGAAAGTGACGTGGCTCGTATCGATCCTTTCGCCGCGTTGCTGATCGGTCCTTTCCTCGACGCCATCGCCGCCGACCCGGGATGAGACGCTTCATCCTGACCGGTACCCCGGGGGCGGGAAAGACGGCGATCCTGCGACAGTTGGAGTTCGAGGGGTTCGGGGTGGTCGAGGAAGCGGCGACGGACGTCATCGCCCTGGAGCAGGCGAAGGGCGTCGCCGAACCTTGGGCAGATCCGGGATTCATCGACAAGGTTGTCCTTTTGCAGGAGGTGCGAGCCGCTCGCGGCCACAGGCTCCCGGACCAAGTCCAGTTTCACGACCGATCGCCGATCTGCACCGCAGCCTTGGCGCAATTCCTTGGCTATGCGGCTTCGGATCAATTGCCGCGTGCACTTCGACACATCGAAACCGAGCGACCCTATGAACGGCGGGTCTTCTTCATCCGCTCCCCTGGCTTCGTGACGCCGACCGAGGCCCGGCGGATCAGTGCGGAGGAGGCGCTCCATTTCGAGATGCTGCATGAACGAACCTACGTCGCGCATGGTTTCGACCTGATCCCTGTCGCGCCGGGAAGCGTGGTAGACCGGGTGGCCGCGATCCTGCGCGCACTCTAGCTTCGCGCCCACCGACGCCCCATATCCCGGGTTCGCGCAAGGAGTTGGTATCGATGAATGCTGTGTTGGGCGATCTGCCGACCTGGAACCTGTCCGATCTTTACTCCAGCCCCGGCGGCACGGACCTCGAGGCTGACCTGAAGCTCGCTGCGGAAGATGCGGAGGCTTTTGCCAGGGCCTATGAAGGCAAGGTCGCCGGATTGAGCGGGGCGGCCCTTGGTGCGGCCGTTGCGCAGTACGAGGTCATGCAAGACCGCATGGGCCGCATCGGTTCCTACGCCTCGCTGTATTATGCGCAGGACCAGGCGGATCCCGAGCGCGGGCGATTTTCCCAGGACGTGTCCGAGCGACTGACCGATATCGGCACCAGGCTCGTGTTCTTCCGGCTCGAAATCAACAAGCTCGACGATGGGGATCTTGCCGAGAAGCAGAAGGATCCGGCGCTCGCCAAGTACGGCCCGTGGCTGCGTGATCTGCGCGTGTTTCGGCCTCATCAGCTCTCCGACGAGATGGAAAAGGCGCTGCACGAGAAGCATGTGGTCGGCCACGCCGCCTGGTCACGCCTGTTCGACGAGACGATCGCGCGATTGCGCTATCCGTTCGGCGATGAGAGGCTGAGCGAGCCGCAGATCCTCGACAAGCTCTCCAGCAAGGACGCCGCGGTGCGCCGCGAAGCGGCCAAGTCGTTCGGGAAAGTACAGGGTGACAACATCGCGGTCTTCTCGCTGATCACCAACACGCTTGCCAAGGACAAGGAGATCGAGGATCGCTGGCGCAAATATCCGCGCCCCCAGTCGGCCATGAATCTCGCCAATGCGGTCGAGGACGAGGTTGTCGATGCGCTGGCGTCCGCGGTGAAGGCGGCCTATCCGCGCCTGGCGCATCGCTACTACAAGCTCAAGGCCAAGTGGTTCGGTGTCGACAGGATGCCCTATTGGGACCGCAACGCCCCGTTGCCGGAACATGACGATCGCACGATCCCCTGGAACGAGGCGGAGAAGATCGTGCTCGGCGCCTACAACGCCTTCTCGCCGGAGTTGGCCACGGTGGGCCGCAAGTTCTTCGGCACCGGCTGGATCGATGCGCCGGCGCGGCCGGGCAAATCGCCCGGTGCCTTCGCTCATCCGACCGTGCCGTCGGCGCATCCGTACTTGCTGCTGAACTACCAGGGCAAGGTGCGGGATGTCATGACCCTCGCGCACGAACTGGGGCACGGCGTGCACCAGGTCCTGGCGGGGCGGCAGGGCGCGCTGATGGCGGACACGCCGCTCACGCTTGCCGAGACGGCGTCCGTATTCGGCGAGATGCTGACTTTCCAGTCGCTGCTCAAGTCCGCGCCCGACAAAGCTGCGCGGAAGGCGATGCTCGCCGGCAAGGTCGAGGACATGCTGAACACAGTGGTGCGCCAGATTGCGTTCTACGATTTCGAATCACGCCTGCACATGGCGCGCCGGAAGGGCGAACTCACCCCGGATGCGATCGGCGAGATCTGGATGGCGGTGCAAAGCGAAAGCCTGGGACCGGCCTTCAGCTTCGACGAGGAGTACAAGTACTACTGGTCCTATATCGGCCACTTCATTCATTCACCGTTCTACGTCTATGCCTACGCCTTCGGCGATTGCCTGGTGAACTCGCTCTATGCTGCCTACCAGTCGGGCCAGGCGGGATTCGAGGGCAAATATCTCGACATGCTCAAGGCAGGCGGCATCAAGCGGCACAAGGAACTGCTGGCGCCGTTCGGCCTCGACGCCTCCGATCCCGCATTCTGGAACAAGGGGCTGGGCGTGATCTCAGGGTTCGTCGACGAGCTCGAGAAGCTCTAGCCGGCCGTTGAAAAAAGGGTTTTGAGCCATGCGCCCAGGCAATATCGCTTCAAGGGCAGCGCTGGGATCGCACGTTGGAGTCAAGATTGTGCCGATCTCGATTCGATTGCCGCGTGCCATGTCGCGGTTCCCGATTTTTCCAACAGCCTGCTAGCCATGGCGGACGAGGGCGACAGTCTCGGCGGCCGGCTCGGCCGCTATGCCCGGGTCGGCGCCTCGGTCGGCGGACTGGCGGCGAGGCTCGCGGGCGAGCGCTATCTCGGTTTGTCGCTCGACCGTGACCGGCATGCGGCCGAGCTCAGGAGCGCGCTGGGCGGATTGAAGGGGCCGCTCATGAAGGCGGCCCAGCTGCTGGCAACGATTCCGGATGCGTTGCCACCGGAATATGCGCGAGAACTGGCGCAGCTTCAGGCCAATGCGCCCGCAATGGGCTGGGCTTTCGTGCGCCGACGGATGGCGACCGAGCTGGGTGCCGACTGGCAAGCAAAGTTCGCGCGCTTCGACAAGGAGGCATCCTTTGCGGCGTCCCTCGGACAGGTGCATCGCGCGGTCCTGCCCGGCGGTCGGGACGTGGCGGTGAAGCTGCAATATCCCGACATGGCCTCGGCGCTGGAGGCCGATCTCAACCAGCTGAAGCTGGTGTTCGCGGTCGGCCAGCGCTTCGATCCGGCGATCCGCACCGACGAGATCCATGCCGAGATCACCAGCCGCCTGCGTGAGGAGCTCGACTATCGGCGCGAGGCCAAACATGTGGATATTTATCGCCACATGCTGCGTGACGAGCCGAACGTGCATGTACCGGAAGTGGTGCCCGACTATTCGACCGACCGGCTGCTGACCATGAGCTGGCTCAAGGGCGCGCCGCTGCTCGACTGGAAGGCGCGCCCACAGGAGGAGCGCGACGCCCTTGCGGTCAATATGTTCCGTGCTTGGTATGTCCCATTCTACTTCTACGGCGTGATCCACGGCGACCCGCATCTCGGCAATTACACGGTACGGTCGGACGGCTCCGTCAATCTGATGGACTTTGGCTGCGTGCGCATCTTTCCACCGCGCTTCGTACGCGGCTCCATAGAGCTCTATCGTGCCCTGATGGTGGACGACATGGATCGCGCCGTCTCGGCCTACGAAGATTGGGGATTTTCAGGCTTGTCGCGCGAGATGATCGCTGTGCTCAATCGATGGGCGGCTTTTCTCTATGGGCCGTTGATGGATGATCGCCCGCGACGCCTCACCGAAGGCATGGCCGAGGGTTTCGGCCGTGACATGGCCCAGAATGTGTTCGGTGAACTGCGCCGCATGGGCGGCGTGCGACCACCCCGCGAGTTCGTGTTCATGGATCGCGCTGCCATCGGGCTCGGCGCCGTCTTCATTCATCTGCGCGCCTCGATCAACTGGCACCGCCTGTTCGAGAGCCTGGTCGACGATTTCGACGTCGAGGCGCTGGCGGCGCGGCAACAGGCGGCGCTCGCCGAAGCGGGCCTTGCATGAACATCCTGGTGAACGGCGCCGCGATGCCCGGCTGCCGCGCGATGTGATGCGTTTCGCACTCTTCGTCGTTTTCGCCGTCACCATTGTCGTGCTGGCGACGGTGTTGTTGTCCTGGGGCGCGCAACGCCGCCTTGAAGTGCTGGCCGGGTCGTTTGTCATGGCCGATCCGGCGCGATTGCCGATGATGGACGTTGCGCTGGTGCTGGGGGCTGCGCCGATCGGCCCGGAGGGGGGACCGAATCGCTATTTCGAATATCGCCTGGATGCAGCCGCCGCCCTGTGGCGGATGGAGAAGGTCCGGTATCTCCTGGTGAGCGGTGACAATCGAAGCGCGGACTATGACGAGCCGACGGCCATGCGCGCGGGCTTGATCGCGCGTGGCGTGCCGGGGGAGAGGATCTATCGTGACTCCGGCGGCCTGCGTACGCGAGACTCGATCCTGCGGGCGAAACAGGTATTCGGCCAGGAACGGTTGATCATCGTTTCGCAACACTTCCATCTCGCGCGCGCGATCTTCTTGGCACGACAGGAAGGCATCGAGGCCTGGGGCTTTGGCGCCCGCGACGTCGACCGGCCATACAGTATGTTCACCACGCTTCGGCGATACCCGTCGGCGCTGCGGGCTTACTACGACGTCTGGTTCGACACGCCGCCGCGCCATGGCGGCAAGCCGATCGTTATCGGAGCCGACCCGCCGACATAGCCGCCATGTCCCGCAACTCGGGAACGGGCGAGACAACCGACTCGCCGGCAAAATGGGCGTCGAGGTTGGCCCTCACCAGGGCCGTCATGCGCCGCTGGGCATGTTCGGTGCCGCCGCCGAAATGCGGCGTCATGACGAGATTGTCGAGCGGCAGCAATTCCGTGCCTTCGTACGGCTCCTCATCGTAGACATCGAGTGCGGCGCCCTGGATCACGTTATTGCGCAAGGCGTCGGCCAGCGCCGCTTCGTCGACCGCCCAGCCGCGGGTGATGTTGACCAGGTGGCCGCGCGGACCCAGCGCTCTCAATACCTCGGCATTGATGATGTGGCGGTTGGAGGCGTCGGAGCGAAGGCAGACGACCAGATAGTCGGCCCAGGTCGCAAGCGCCATCACGTCGGGAAAATACCTGTAGTCGACATCGCCGCGCTTGTTCCTGTTGCAATAGCCGATTTCGACATCGAAACCCTTGACGCGCTTGGCGACCTCCATGCCGATGGAGCCGAGACCCAGGATGCCGAGCTTGCCGCCGGTCAGGCCGGCGATGACGCCGAACCGATTAGGGGTGCGCTTTTTCCAGTCGCCGCGGCGAATCATCTTGTCGGCGCGCACGATCTGCCGGGTCGAGGCCAGCAAGATGCCGACGGCCATCTCTGCCACATCGGGCGCGTTGGCGTCGGCGCCGTGTGTGACCATGATATTGCGTTTGCGGGCGGCCGCGAGGTCGATGCGCTCGTAGCCCGTGCCGTAACAGCAGATCAGCGACAGCCGCGGCATCGCTGCCATCAAGGCGTCCGAGGCGCCGACGCTGCCTGTCGTCACCAACGCCTGGACATGCGGCTGGGCCGCGGGCGGCACCAGCGCCGGATCGGGCTTGTCCATGTGTCCGGCGATCTCGTAGCGCTCGGAAAGAGCTGCGAGCGCAATCTTGCTGAAATTGAAACCAGTGAGGATGACGGGGCGTTGCATGGGCGACAGTATCGCGTGCGCGTTGTAGGCCGTAAATGCAGGACGCCTCACGCGGCGAAAAAGCGACTTGGCAAAAATGCATTGGCTGGGCATGTTCGTTTCCCCAATCCTCCATCCGCGCCTCCAACGGACCCATAGCGCTCCATGAAAATTGCCATTCTGAAAGAACGCAGGCCGCACGAGACCCGAGTGGCCGCGACGCCCGAGACCGTCAAGAAACTGAAGGCGTTGGGGGCTGAGGTCACCGTCGAGGCAGGTGCCGGAACCGCTGCGGCCTACACCGATCAGTCGTACATGGACGCCGGTGCAACGGTCGTGCCGGATGCCGCCTCTGCCGCGGCGGCCGGCGAGATCGTGTTCAAGATCCAGCGGCCGATGTCGCAAGCGGAAGGCCTCGACGAGATCGGTTTGTTGCGTTCGGGCCAGATGCTGATGGCGCCGCTCGGCGCGCTCACCAACCGTGACCTGATGCAGGTGCTGGCGGACAAAGGGGTGACATCGTTCGCTCTGGAGTTGATCCCGCGCATCACCCGGGCCCAGTCGATGGATATCCTGTCTTCGCAGGCCAATCTCGCCGGCTATAAGGCCGTGCTTCTGGCGGCGAACAACTTCGGCCGCATCTTTCCGCAGATGATGACACCGGGCGGCACGCTTGCGCCGACGCGCGCCTTCATCATGGGCGTGGGCGTGGCGGGCCTGCAGGCGATCGCCACGGCGCGTCGGCTCGGCGCGATCGTGACGGCGACCGATGTGCGGCCTGCAACCAAGGAGCAGGTGCAGTCGCTCGGCGGCAAGTTCATCGCCGTGGAAGACGAGGAGTTCAAGGCGGCCGAGACGGCGGGCGGCTACGCCAAGGAGATGAGCGCCGACTATCGCGCCAAGCAGGCGGCGCTCGTCGCCGATCACATCAAGGCACAGGATATCGTGATCACCACGGCTCTGATTCCCGGCCGCAAGGCGCCGGTCCTGGTGACCGAGGATATGGTCAGGACGATGAAGCCGGGTTCGGTGATCGTCGACATGGCCGTGGAGCAGGGCGGCAACTGCCCGCTCTCCGAATACGGCAAGGTGGTCGAGAAGCACGGCGTCAGGATCGTCGGTCCCGCCAACCTGCCGGCCGAACTGCCGACCGATGCCTCGTCGCTGTTCGCGCGCAATCTCCTGAATTTCATCACACCCATGGTCGACAAGGAGACCAAGGCAGTGAAAATCGATCTCAACGACGAAGTCGTGAAGGGTACGCTCGTCACGCGCGATGGGCAGATCGTGCATCCCTCCCTCAGCCAGACCCCTGGCCAGAACTAGGAGAAGGCCATGGACGACAGGATCGCGGGCGAAGCGGCCAAGATCGCAAGCCAGACGCAGGACCTCGCCGTACATCTGAAGAATCTCGCGCAGCAGATCACTGATCTGGCTGCACAGACGCCGGCAAGTGCGCCGGAGGCCGGCCACATGCCGTTCGTGGCGCTGCTCACGATCTTCGCGCTTGCCTGCTTCGTGGGTTACTACGTGGTCTGGCGCGTGACGCCGGCGCTGCATTCGCCGTTGATGGCCGTGACCAACGCCGTCTCGTCCGTGATCATCGTCGGGGCACTGCTGGCTGCCGGGCTGCAAGGCCTTGGCGCGGCGCAGCTCTTCGGCGGCATTGCCGTGGCGCTCGCTGCCGTGAATATCTTCGGCGGTTTCATCGTCACGCACCGCATGCTGTCGATGTTCAAGAAGAAGCAGCCGGTCAAGAAGTAGGCGAGGCAGAAACAGTGATCACCCATGAACTGGCCGCCTACGGCTACCTGATCTCGGCCATCTGCTTCATCATGGCTCTGCGTGGGCTTTCCTCACCCACAAGTGCGCGTGGAGGCAACCTCTACGGTATCGTCGGCATGATCGTGGCGATCGGCGTCACCGTCGCCTCGCCGGGCGTGGTTTCACCCTGGCTGATCGTAGCCGGCTTCCTGGTCGGCGGCACGATCGGCACCATGGTGGCGATGCGCATCCAGATGACGGCGCTGCCCCAGCTTGTGGCTGCCTTCCATTCGCTGGTAGGGCTCGCGGCAGTGTTCGTGGCGGGTGCCGCCTTCGTTTCACCCGAGGCGTTCGGCATCGGCACGCCCGGCCACATTCGCACGCAAAGCCTGGTCGAGATGGGGCTCGGCACCATCATCGGCGCCATCACCTTCACCGGCTCGATCGTGGCCTTCGCCAAGCTGCAGGGCCTGGTCTCGGGCGCGCCGCTGGTGTTCCGCGGCCAGCATCCGCTCAACGCCCTGATCGGCCTCGTTCTGGTGCTGCTCCTGATCTGGTTCGCCGCGGCCGGCCATCCGCTGACCTTCGTCCTGCTGGTCCTGCTGTCGCTTGCCGTGGGCTTCCTGCTGATCCTGCCGATCGGCGGTGCCGACATGCCGGTCGTGGTATCGATGCTCAATTCCTACTCGGGGTGGGCGGCGGCCGGCATCGGCTTCACGCTCGGCAACACGGCGCTGATCGTGACGGGTGCGCTGGTGGGCTCGTCGGGCGCGATCCTGAGCTACATCATGTGCAAGGGCATGAACCGCTCGATCTTTAACGTGATCCTGGGCGGCTTCGGCACCGATTCGAGCGCGGCAGGACCGGCCGGCGCCAAGACCGACAAGCCGGTGAAGGCAGGCTCGGCAGAGGATGCGGCCTTCCTGATGGAGAATGCCAGATCGGTGATCATCGTGCCGGGCTACGGCATGGCGGTGGCGCAGGCACAGCATGCGCTGCGCGAGATGGCGGACATCCTGAAGGCGCGCGGCGTCGAGGTGCGTTACGCGATCCATCCGGTGGCAGGTCGCATGCCGGGTCACATGAACGTGCTGCTGGCCGAGGCCAACGTGCCCTACGACGAGGTGTTCGAGCTCGATGACATCAATCGCGACTTCGCCTCGACCGATGTCGCTTTCGTGATCGGCGCCAACGACGTCACCAATCCGGCCGCCAAGACCGATCCCAAGAGCCCGATCTACGGCATGCCGATCCTCGACGTGGAGAAGGCGCAGACCGTCTTGTTCGTGAAACGCGGCATGTCCTCGGGCTATGCGGGCGTCGACAACGAGCTCTTCTTCCGCGACAACACCATGATGCTGTTCGCCGACGCCAAGGTGATGTGCGAGAACATCGTCAAGGCCCTGGAAGGCTCGGCGCACTGAGCGGTGGCTCAAGGGCGGCCTTGAAGTATCCGGCGTTTGTGCTGTTGGCGTCTCTAGCCTTCCCTGCGGTCGCACAAACTCTCGATTTGAGGCCTTCGGGATGCCGTAGCGGCAGCGAACCTTCGATTGTGATTGCGGCCTGTAGCGTACAGCTGAAAAGGCGAGCGATAAGACAGCAATCGTAGAGGCCTATCGTTGGCGCGGCATGGCCTATACAAAAGCTGGGGATCTGGATCGAGCGATCGCTGATCTCAGCAGTGCGCTTGAGTTGGAGCCGAACGACGATGAGCTGCTCATCGCGCGCGGCAAGGCATACGAACTCAAGGGCGATATGGATCATGCTATCGTCGACAACAAAGCAGCAACGTCAACCGGTCGGTCGGGAATCATGTCGTGGCTGGCGCTCGGTGGCGCATATTCCCGCTCGAAGCACTACGATCTCGCTATTGAAGCATATAGTCAGTGCCTTCTGCGGCAGCCCGGCAATGGTAGTTGGTATCATATACGCGGCGATCTCTACGTGGAGGTCGGCGATTTCGAACGTGCTCTTGCAGACTTCGGCGCGGCGATATCGTTGCTTCTTATTTGGAATAGCGACGTCGCAGATGAGGTCGCGGCAGAGCGCGCCATTGTGTTGTCCTTGATGTTGCGCTCGCAAGCTGGTTTGGATGAGGTCAATGCGCTGATTGCCAAACACCCTGATGAAGTTGATGCCTATCGGGCACGGGCGATTATCTATCTGCGCATGAAGCGTTTCGACGAGGCGATTACCGACTTCGACCGAGGTTTGGCGATAAATGATGATCGCCGTGCGGACCTCCTCTTCGGCCGTGGTGTTGCCAAACTGCACAAGGGCGATGCTACGGAAAGTAGCTCGGACCTCAGGCAGGCGAGGCAGTTGGTGCCCGATATCGACGAAAGGATGAAACGATATCGCCTGCCGCAATGACTTCAGGACTACACACCGTAACCTCAAACGAGAAGGCCGCGCCCTAAGGGAGCGGCCTTCGTCTCGTTCGCGTGTCTCAGCGCGTATGCGGTGAAATCAGGTTGCCGCGCGCGTTAAGGCAATCGCCGCAGCTGTCGTATTTGAAGCCGTATTCGTCGCCCATCGGGCGTCTCCTGGGTTGCTACTGGATACCGTTGCCGTGGTCGGCAATGCGGGCAAATGCGGCTATTCCGGGGAATCGTCATGTCCCGCTGCGCGAACTTCTTGCTAGATCGGGGCTTGGAGCAGGCGAGGGGGCGCCGTACCGTGCCTATTGACCGGGCGATGCCCTGGCGCATCCCGGCGGCTGAGGGAGGGCGCCATGCAGCACAAGCTCATTTCCGGCGACAATCATATCGATCTGACCTATTGCCCAATCGACCTCTGGTCGTCGCAGGCGCCGGCCAGGTGGAAGAAGAACGCTCCCCCCGCGTCGAGGAACGCAACGACGGTCAGCACTGGTTCGTCGACGACAAGGATCGCGGCATGTGGAACGGAGTCGGGCCGGGCTTCCTGCCATACAGCAAGGGTTCTTTCGGCCATATCGACGAGATGAAAGAGGCGGGCTTCGAGTGGAGCAGCTATCCCGGAGCTCAGCCGCGGCCGACCACGCCGGAGCTTCGCCTGGCCGATCTCGATCGCGACGGGATCGAAAAGGAGATCATCTACGGCTGCCTGATGGTCAACGACATGATCGAGGAAGCCGACCTGCGCGCATGGGTCAATGCGCGCTACAACGACTGGGCGGCCGACTTTGCCAGACGTTCGGATTCGAACCGCGTGTTCCCGCTCGCCATCATCCCCAACACCGACCCGGCGACGGCTGCAGCTGAAGTGCGGCGCTGCGCGCGGATGGGGCTGAAGGGCGGCGATCTCGCTTTCAAGCGGATGAGCTTGCCGCTCTACCATCGTGACTGGTTCGTCCTATGGGAGGCTGCGGCCGAACACCGGTTCCCGATCTCGTTCCACTCGACCGGCTTCAAGGCGCTGCGTGCGCCCGACACGCCGGAAATGGAGAAACAGTTCGCGATCCAGTGGCGGTTGGTGCGCTCGGCACTGTTTCAGCTCGACACCATGGAAGTGCTGGTCTCGCTGCTGGCTTCGGGGGCCTGCGAGCAATATCCGGACTTCAACTTCGTGCTGGGCGAATCGGGCGTGACATGGCTGCCTTACGTGTTCGATCGTCTCGACACCGAATATCACGATCGCGCCCGCAGCCTCGGCTTCAAGATGAAGCCCAGCGACTATTTCCGCCGCCAGGGTTACGTCACCTACCAGCAGGACAAGTACCTGGAGCCGATCGTGCCGCTGATCGGCGAGGACAACATCATCTGGGGCTCCGACTATCCGCACCCCGATTGCATCTGGCCCAATTCGCGCGACACTTTGGCCAGAAATCTCGCCGGCTTCCCGGAAGGCGTTCAGAAGAAGATCGTCCACGACAACGTCGCACGGCTCTACGGATTGAACTGAGGGATAGGAGCCCTCGCTTCGGGAGCCGGGGCCGGAGTGGGAGCTCGGCAGTGGAGCATGCCTATGGTTAGGGAGAGGGCGACAGTTCAAGCCTGTCCGACAGCCCATCGCACATTGCGCAAAACAAAACCCCCGGGCGATGCCGGGGGTCGTCGAATCTCTCGGTAGAGGGCGCGGGCCTAGTAGCCCTCACGCTCCATGCGCTTGCGCATCAGCTTGCGAGTGCGGCGGATCGCTTCGGCACGTTCTCTCGCGCGGCGCTCGGACGGCTTCTCGTAGTTACGGCGGAGCTTCATCTCGCGGAAGATGCCTTCGCGTTGCATCTTCTTTTTCAGGACGCGGAGCGCCTGATCGACATTGTTTTCGCGGACGAGGACCTGCACTGCGATCATTTCCTTTCGAGCTGGCGGACCAAGACAAGTTTTCATGGCCCGGGAATTCGGGAGCGCGGGTAGGTATCATAGGCCCTTGGCCTTGGGAAGCCCCGCTGGAAGGCCTATATTCGGTCCATGAGCGAGGTCAAGGCCCCTCCCAACGACCCAGACCAGGCCCTCCGTGACCGGCTGGCGGATGCCGTGGCCAACGAGGCGGCCTTCGACGGCTGGACCCGGACCTCGATCCGGGCAGCCGCCCGGGGGCTTGGCCTGCCGGCGGAGGAGGCCGAGCGCCTGTTTCCCGGTGGGCCGCTCGACGTTCTGGCCTATGTCAGCGAGCGCGCCGACCAACGCATGGTTGCCGATCTGGAGACGGAGGGCGTGCTCGCCCTCAAGATCCGGGATCGCATCCGCGACGCCATCCGCATCCGGCTGGAGCGCCATGTCGGCAACCGGGAGGCGGCAAGGCGGGCTCTGGCGCTGCTGGCGCTTCCCTTCAATACCCCGCTGGCGCTGCGGCTGCTTTACCGCACGATCGATGCGATGTGGTATGCCGCCGGCGATACCAGCGCAGACTTCAATTTCTATACCAAGCGGGCGACCTTGGCGGCCGTCTACTCCTCGACACTGCTCTACTGGCTGAACGATCGCTCACCCGGCAGCGAGGCGACCTGGGGCTTTCTCGACCGGCGGATCGACAATGTGATGCAGGTCGAGCAGCTGAAGGCGCGCGCCCGGTCGTGGCGGCCGGGCGACCGCGCTCGCACGGCTGTCCGTCGCTAGCAATTACCTGGTCGGCGTCACATAGGTGACATGGCCCATCTTGCGGCCGGGGCGAGCCTTGCCCTTGCCGTAAAGATGCAGCCGTGCGGCCGGGTCGGCGAGATAACCGGCCCAGCCGTCGGCCTCGTCGCCGATCAGGTTGACCATTCTTGACGGGGCGAGGATATCGACCGCGCCCAGGGGCAATCCGCAGATTGCGCGCACAAGCTGCTCGAACTGGCTCGTGGCGCAGGCATCGATCGTCCAGTGCCCCGAATTATGCGGCCGGGGGGCCATCTCATTGGCAAGGACACGACCGTCCCTGGTGACGAACATCTCGATCGCGACCAGGCCGACAAGGTCGAGGCTTTTTGCCAGGTGCAGGCCATAGTTCCTGGCTTGCTGTTCGATGTCCGGCGAAAGGCCGGATGGCACTGCCGTCGTGCGCAGGATGCCATCGCGATGTTCGTTGAGACCGATCGGGAAGCACCGGACCTCACTGCCTAGGCCGCGCGCGACGATAGCCGAGACCTCGCACTGGAAATCGACCACCGCCTCGAGAATACATTCCCTTCGGTCGAGCTTCTCCCAGGCTGCGGCGACTTCCTGTCGGGTGGCGACCCGGACCTGGCCTTTGCCGTCATAGCCTTCGGTACAGGTCTTGAGGATCCCGGGCAGCGTGGTGGCGGCAGCGACATCACCTTCGCTGGCGATCCGCTGGTAGGCCGCCGTTCCGAGCCCCGACGTCCGGAAAAACTCCTTTTCGCGCAGCCGGTGCTGGGCGAGGTGGATCGGCTTGATGCCGGGCCGTACCGGCTTGTGGCGGGCGCACTCGGCCACCGTGGCCTCAGGCACGTTCTCGAACTCGTAAGTGATGACGTTCACTTCGGCGGCAAAGCGGGCAAGGGCGGCCGTGTCCTCGTAGGTCCCCTGGACGTGGCCCGTCGCCACGTCGCCGCCGACCGAATGCGCCTCCGGCGCATAAACGACAGAACGATAGCCGAGCCGGGCAGCCGCCATGGCGGTCATGCGGCCCAACTGGCCGCCGCCCAGGATACCGATGGTCGAGCCCGGCGGCAGGACCTTACGACCGTCGCGCCCATCTTGCACGTTCGTCATTCGGTTTAGCGCGGCACTGCCGTTTCGTCCGAGGGCGCTGCGGCGACCGCCTCGGTCTGGCGGGTTCGCCAGCGCTCGACGGCTGCCATTATCTTGGCATTGTCAAGTCCAATGATGGACGCCGCCAAGATCGCAGCGTTGATGGCGCCCGACTTGCCGATGGCAAGCGTGCCAACAGGCACTCCCGCCGGCATTTGGACAATGGAAAGAAGGCTGTCCATGCCCTTCAGTGCCGCGCTTTCGACCGGGACGCCGAGAACCGGCAGTGGAGTCATCGATGCTGTCATTCCCGGCAGATGGGCCGCACCGCCGGCACCGGCGATGATCACCTTGAGGCCACGTGCCTTGGCGCCCGAAGCGTAGGCGACCAGGCGCTTGGGTGTCCGATGGGCTGAGACGATACGCGCCTCACACGGGACGCCCAGGGCCGCGAGTGTCTCGGCGGAATGCCGCATGGTCGCCCAGTCCGACTGGCTACCCATGATCAGGCCGACCAGTGGGCGGCGTTTTGCGGAAGATTTGGCCATTTGGCAGGAGGCGTCTTTTCAGGCGATGATGTCGGGAATTAACTGGCTTTCCAGCCTCAGAATCTGGTCTTTCAGACCGAGCTTGCGCTTCTTCAGTCGCTGGAGTTGCAACTGGTCGAAGGGAGCCTTCTCGATCAGGCGATCGATCACGTCGTCAAGATCACGATGTTCGCTCCTCAGCGCTTCCAGCTTGGCCTTGAGCGCCTCCGTATCCTGCGGTTCCGAAGCCTTGTCGTCTATCATGCCCGTTCCGGTGGACTGGCCACGTGGATGCGCGCCGTGTACCCCTTCGGCCGCCCAAAGGGAAGCATAACCCTAGATACCATGCCGGATTTCCTGCCTCATCCTTTCTGGAACTTTTCCCTGGAACTCTACGCCGGCGACGGGGTAGCCGAAGCTTGTCTCGATTTGCAGGAGCGGCGTGGCTGCGACGTCAACATATTGCTGTTCTGTTGCTGGTTGGGGGCATCGGGTCGCCCGACCCTGACGGCCGAGCGATTGCGGACCATCCTGAAGGCGAGCGACGCTTGGCAGGCCGCGATCGTGAAGCCGTTGCGCGAGGTGCGGAAGCGCCTGAAGGATCAGCCTTGGACCCCGGCCCTGCCCGAGACCGTCGATGCCACTCGCCGGCGGGTGGCGGATGCGGAACTCGCGGCCGAGCATGCCGAGCAGCTTAAGCTTGCGAGCCTGCATTCTCCGCCGGCCAACCGCGACCGCCCGCTGGAAAAGCGATTGCGGACGGCGGTGGGAAATCTCGGGGTCTATGCCGTGTGTCTTGGCGTGACGCCTGACGAGAGGGATCGCCGAGCGGTCGCCGCGCTGGTGGCGGCGACGTTTCCCGATGCCGCTCCAGACGAGATTGCGATGGCTGTCAGTCTGCGCCGATGATCGGCCGACCTCCTGAGATTGATCGTGCGGTTCTCGGTCGGTTGTAGCGACGGGTGCGCCCATTGCGGCAAGATGACTGCGTTGCACAGGGAAATCACGTGAAGGTGGCGTTTTCCGGGCAACCGGGGCCAATCCGCAGCGTTCCTTATGGCGCGACGTCGGCGGCTCGTGTCAGCAGAATGCTGGTGATGCCGAGGGCGATCTCGCTCGAGCTGCGCATAGAGCAGGGCGCCATGATCATTCTCACGGTCCGGTATGACCCACTTGAAATCGCGGCAGCCAGATCGTCGGTCTTGTATGCCACATCCGCGAGCCGCCGCACGTCGCTGACCCTCAAACGAGTCGGCTTCATGGGCGAGCGAACTCGGTCGTCTGCATCATGACACGTGGATTTCTGACGGCAACGTTTTGCCGCGCCTGGCGCAATTCGCGGCCGCAAATGACATTAAAATAACATTGAAAAACTGATGGATCCGGCGAGACGGGTCACTTCGTCCAAATTTTGCACGACCTGGCGGCGATGCTCGATTTAGGATGACTTGGAGCGCGGACGGAGTCAGAGTTTTTGAGATTGCAACCAGCTCGGAGGTGTCTATGAGCGCCGTAGATCACATCGAAGCGTTGAAGGGCAAACACGCGATGCTGGAGCACGCGATCGATGAAGAAAATGCCCGTCCTCATCCCGACGACGAGGCGATTTGCAGCCTCAAGAAGCGAAAACTGCAGATCAAGGACGAGATCACGCGGCTGATCTCGCAGAAGCCCCACTAAAGCTTTTCCTCTCCGGAAAGATCTACCCAACGCGCCGCCGCCGACAGGAAGATCGGCGGATGCGGTGGCTGAACGCCGGCCGTAGTCGGTACGGCAGGGCGCCGCCCGGCGCTTACCTGAGTTTGTGCAAGTTCACGGTCCAGGTGGTGGGACCAAAGGCGCCCTGCGAGCGGCCACTGCATTGGGCGACATTGTCGGCACCGCGCTTACAGACGAGCTGGTCGGCAAACCAATGCGAGCCGTCGTTGCAGGTCGTGTCCCGGTCATGCAGGCGGAGCGTCGAGCCGTCGAAGCGTGCCTGGGCACCGGTCCGGCAAGCGACTCGGCCGCGTCGCCATTCGAGCTCGCCATAGCCGCTCGAATCGAAGCAGTAGGAGGAGACGCCGGGCTGGACCTGGGAAAGCTCATGACGGAACGGATCGCTGCGCCAGCAGCCTTCCAGGAAGGAATAGTCCCGGGTCGGGCCAGTGGGCAGGCGCAGCCGATTGTCCGACGGAGCGCGCGGCGCTGGGGGTGCGGGCTTGGCAGGCGGTGGCACGACTGTCGCTTGTGGCGGCGATTTGGGTGGCGGAGGCGGCGCCGCAGGCTTGCACTCGCTAATGCGCTTCTTGAGTTCGCCCTCGATGGCCGCCATCTCGATCTGCAGCGCTTTGGTGCGGGCCTGTTCTTGCGACAGCGACGCTTTCAGGATTGGCCGGCGGTCGACGGGTGCGGCCGGCGGCGGTTCCGCGGGTGCCTCTCTGGTGGCGACGGCGAGGGCTGGCGTGACAGGGATAAGGTCCCGCAGGAGCCAGACGCCGCCCAGCAGCAGCGCCAACAGCGGCAGGGCCAGCAGAAACGCGCGCAACCCGGGGATCAGGGGAGGGCGGACGATGCCGCTTGGTTGCACGGCGGGCGATTTCGGCGTGTCGAGGACGGAACGCCTCGCGACTGGCGTACGAGGCAGTCCAGGCGGCAGCAGGCCGTTGGCAGCGTCCTTCTCATAGCCCCAGCAAACGACCACCGGCCTCTCGCCCACCAGGAAGACGAACGACTCAGCCGGTCGCCGCGCGGCGAGCTGGAGCGATCGGCCGATGACGCCCGCGTCCTCGCCGTCACCGGCGCCGGTGAGGCTCTGCCCCAGCCGGCTGATCTCGATCAGGCCGCGATCGACCCGCGCCAAAATCTCGCCGCGTTCCTTGGGGTCGAGGTCGACGACGCTGCGGACCGGACCGGCCCAGTTGGCGTACCAGTCGATGGCCTTGCCATCGGCATGGAGTTGCGGCTCGGCCAGGAGGCTGGCGATTTCATCGCCCAGCCGCCGGCGCACGATGCGGCCGAGTTGGACGGCCGAAGTGTGCAGCGGCTCGCCGCGCACGCCCAGGGGCCGCACGCCGCTCCGCGTGGTGACGATAAGCGTACTCTCGCCGGACATGGCGGCGACGAGATTAGCCGGCCGATTGTGGCGGAGCGATGGTGCCGGGAGGCCCTCAGACCTCCTTCGCCCATTCGCGCAGCACGAACTTCTGCACCTTGCCGGTCGAGGTCATGGGCAGGTCGCGGAACACGACATGGCGCGGACACTTGAAGCTGGCGAGGTTGGAACGGCAGTGGGTTACGATCTCCTCGATGGTGGCCGAGGCGCCGGGCTTCAACACCACGAAGGCGCAGGGCGTCTCGCCCCATTTCTCGTCGGGCTTGGCCACCACCGCGACATTGGCGACGGCGGGGTGCTTGATGATCACGCCCTCGACCTCGATGGTCGAGATGTTCTCGCCGCCGGAGATGATGATGTCCTTGGAGCGATCGCGCAGCTCGAGATAGCCGTCCTCGTGCAGGACGCCGAGATCGCCGGAATGGAACCAGCCGCCTTCGAACGCCTCCTGCGTCGCCTTGGCGTTCTTGAGGTAGCCCTTCATCACCAGATTGCCGCGGAACATGACCTCGCCCATGGTCTGGCCGTCGTGCGGCACTTCCCTCATGGTGGCGGGATCCATGACCGTCACGGCGTCTTCGGCGGCGTAGCGCACACCCTGGCGCGCCTTGAGCCGCGCCCGCTCGCCCGAATCGAGCGCATCCCAATCGTCGTGCCATGAGCAGATGGTCGCCGGACCGTATACCTCGGTCAGGCCGTAGACATGCGTGACGCGGAAGTTCTCCTTCTCCAGAGCCTCCAGCACGGTGGCGGGTGGCGGGGCGGCGGCGGTCATGAATTCGACCCGTCGCGTGAGCGGCCGCCGTTCCTCGGGCGTGGCGCCGATGATGAACTGCATGATGATCGGCGCGCCGCAAAGATGCGTCACGCCATGATCGGCCAACGCATCGAAGATGGTCTTGGCCGAGGCGCGGCGCAGGCACACAGACGTGCCGGCGACCAGCGCCAACGTCCAGGGAAAGCACCAGCCGTTGCAATGGAACATCGGCAGCGTCCAGAGATAGACGGGGTGCAGCCCCATCGCCCATTGCGTGGCATTGCCGTAGGCCGACAGCGCGGCGCCGCGGTGGTGGTAGACGACCCCCTTCGGATTGCCGGTCGTCCCTGACGTGTAGTTGAGCGAGATCGCGTTCCATTCGTCACCGGGGTAGTCCCAGGCATGGTCGGGTTCGCCCGTGGCGATGAATTCCTCGTAAGTGGTGTCACCGATCTGGGCGCGGTCGTCGCATTGCGGGTCGTCGATATCGACCACCAGCGGCTGCCCCTTGGCGAGTCCCAGCGCCTCGGTCATGACGCGATGATACTCGCGGTCCACCAGCAGCACCTTGGCTTCGCTGTGATCGAGGATGAAGGCGATCATCGCCGCGTCGAGTCGGGTGTTGAGCGAATTCAGCACCGCGCCCGTCATCGGCACGCCGAAATGCGCCTCGTACATTTCCGGAATGTTAGGCGCCATGATGGCCACCGTATCGCCGACGCCGATGCCGACCTTCTCAAGCGCCGAGGCAAGCTGTCGGCAGCGTGCATAGGTCTCGGCCCAGCTTTGGCGGCGCGACCCGTGCACCAGCGCGAGGTGGTCGGGATAGACCGACGCGCTGCGCTCCAGGAACTGCAAGGGCGTGAGTGGCGCGTAGTTGGCCGGCGTCTTGTCGAGATCGCGTTCATAGATGTTCGTGGAGAGCGCCCGTATCTTGTGTGTCGCCGGACGCGATGTCGGCAGACGTGCGACCGAAGCGCGGCTCTTCACCGGCCGGCGCAGAACGCTCGGCGTAGGCGCGAGCGCCTTCTTCGGTGTCGCTTTCGTCGGCTGGCGGACGGCCTTCGCCGCCGGCTTTTTCGCCTTGGCGGTCTTGCGTGCGGCAGGCCGCTTCGCCTTGCCCTTGCCGGCACTCCTGCTCCTACCCTTACCTTTTCCCTTCACCATGCTTGGTCCCGTCCGCCACTGATGCCCCCGCACTTTCACACAAGGCGCGCCGCCCGCCAATCGCCGAGCGATGGTTCGCATTGAAACTTGCCGGCAAAACGACGCGGTTGGGGGGAGTTTCGCGAGCAATTCCCCCCGTTTAATGTAGCCGCCGGCAGGAGGGGATTGACGATGGCCATCGGCGACACGTACCGCGCGCTCCACGCTCGCTCACTGAAGGACCCGGACGGCTTCTGGGCCGAGCAGGCCCAGGCGATCGACTGGACGAAGCGCTGGGACGAGGTGCTCGACACATCGCGAGCTCCGTTCTATCGCTGGTACCCGGGCGGCGAGCTCAATGCCTGCTACAATGCTCTCGACCGCCATGTCGAACGTGGGCGCGCCGATCAAGCGGCGCTGATCTACGATTCGCCGGTTACCAACAGCAAGAAGAGCTTCACCTACCGCGAACTGCGCGATCACGTCGCCCGGCTGGCCGGCGCCATCGCGGCGCAAGGCGTCGGCAAGGGCGATCGCGTCATCATCTACATGCCGATGATCCCCGAGGCGGTGACGGCGATGCTGGCCTGCGCACGGCTGGGTGCTGTCCACTCCGTGGTGTTCGGCGGCTTCGCTGCCAAGGAGTTGGCGAGCCGCATCGACGACTGTCAGCCAAAGCTCGTGCTCACTGCCTCCTGCGGCGTCGAGCCGGCGCGCATCGTCAACTACAAACCCATGCTCGACGATGCGATCGAGCAGGCGCGGCACAAGGTGTCCAAGGTCATCGTCTTCCAGCGGCCGCAGGGTCCGGCGTCGATGGTGAAGGGGCGCGACCTCGACTGGATGGAAGCGGTCGCCTCGGCGACGCCGCACGGCTGTGTGCCGGTGAAGGCCACCGATCCGCTCTATATTCTCTACACGTCAGGCACGACCGGCTTCCCCAAGGGCGTGGTGCGCGACACCGGCGGCTACTGCGTGGCGCTTCACTGGTCGATGAAGAATCTCTACGGCGTCGAGCCGGGTGAGGTGTGGTGGTGCGCGTCGGATGTGGGCTGGGTCGTCGGCCACAGCTACATCGTCTACGGCCCTCTGATCTATGGCGCGACGTCTGTCCTCTACGAAGGCAAGCCCGTCGGCACGCCCGACGCCGGCGCCTTCTGGCGCGTGATCGCCGAGCACAAGGCGGTAGCGCTGTTCACCGCGCCGACCGCCTTCCGTGCCATCAGGCGCGAGGACCCCGACGGCAAGCTCGTCAAGAAATACGATCTTTCGAAGTTCCGCACGCTCTTCCTCGCCGGCGAGCGGGGCGATCCGCCCACCATCGAATGGGCGCAGAGGATCCTTGGCGTGCCGGTGGTCGATCACTGGTGGCAGACCGAGACCGGCTGGGTGATCTGCGGCAACTTCATCGGCCTCGATCCCATGCCGATCAAGCCGGGCTCGTGCTCGGTGCCGGCGCCCGGCTGGCATATCGAGGTGCTGGACGAAAACGGCCATCCGATGAAATCCGGCCAGGTCGGCGCGATAGCTGCCAGGCTGCCGCTGCCGCCGGGCACCTTTCCGACGCTGTGGAACGCCGACGAACGCTACAAGCAGGGATATCTCACCGAGTTCCCCGGCTACTACAAGACCGGTGATGCGGGCTTCATCGACGACGACGGCTATGTCTCGGTGATGACGCGCGTCGATGACGTGATCAATGTTGCGGGCCACCGGCTCTCCACCGGGCAGATCGAGGAGGTGCTGGGCGCGCACGATGCCGTCGCCGAATGCGCCGTGATCGGCGTCGCGGACGAACTCAAGGGCCAGGTGCCGCTGGGCTTCGTGGTGCTGAAGGCGGGTGTCAGCCGGCCGGATCAGGAGATCACCAGCGAGATCGTGCAGATGGTGCGCGATCGCATCGGTCCCGTCGCCTTCTTCAAGAGTGCGCTGGTCGTCCAGCGGCTGCCCAAGACGCGCTCGGGCAAGATCTTGCGCGGCACCATCCAGAAGATGGCGGACAACCAGCCGTGGACCATGCCGGCCACGATCGAGGATCCGGTCGTGCTGGACGAGATCAAGGACGGGCTCAAGGCCGCGGGCTATGCGGCGAAGGGGTAGGGGCTCGGCGGCGCGCGACTCCTCGGCGGAGTGACCTCCGCTTGTATCGCGCGTCTTCGCCGGCTGATGACAAGATAACGCCGCTGCGGTGGCGCGCCCCGGCAGAGAGATCGATTGGCAATAGCAAGAAGGAAACGTGAGTATGGCTCTCGACATCAACCGCTCCGATCTCCGCGTCGGTATTGTCGGCACCGGCGCGATGGGCCGCGGGATCGCGCAAGTGACGGCGCAAGGTGGCATCCAGGCGGTCCTGTTCGATACGGCCGCCGGAGGGGCGGCCAAGGCAAAGGCGGGGATTGCCGAGATCCTGAAAGGGCTGGTCGCCAAGGGGCGGCTCACCGACGCTGACGTCGCCAAAGCCGAAGGCAATCTCGCCATCGCCGACAAGCTCGAAGACCTGAAAGGCTGCCACATCGTTGTCGAGGCCGTGTTCGAGAATCTCGACGTCAAGCGCAAGCTGTTCGGTGAGCTGGAGGCGGTGGTGGCGCCGGAGACCATCCTCGCCTCCAACACCTCGTCGATCCGCATCGCCTCGATCGCCCGTTCGCTCAAGCACCGCGACCGCGTCTGCGGCATGCACTATTTCAATCCGGTGCCGCTCATGAAGCTCGTCGAGGTGATCCGAGCGGCCGACACGGCACCCTGGGTGATCGATGCCATGGTGGCGCTGGGCAAGCGACAGACCCGCGTGCCGGTCGTGGTAGGCGACACGCCGGGGTTCCTGGTCAATCTTGGCGGCACGGCGATCGGCACCGAGGGGCTGCGCATCTACCAGGAGGGTCGTGCGACGGTGAGCCAGATCGACGCCGTCATGCGCGACACTTGCGGCTTTCGCATGGGGCCGTTCGAGTTGATGGACCTGACCGGCATCGACGTGAACTTCCCGGCGCGCAACATCATCTACGAGGGCTTTTTCCACGACCGGCGCATGACGCCGAGCCCCTATCATGAGAGTCTCTATGCCGCCGGCAAGTTCGGCCGCAAGACCGGCGCCGGCTGGTACGACTACGATGCCAAGGGGGCGAAAGTCGATCCCGGCGCCGACCATGTGCCATCGGTCGTGCCGGCGACCAGCGTCGTGGTGATGGACAGCCACAACGAGAAGCTCGTCGGCCTCGTGGTGTCCTCCGGCGCCAAGCCTCTGGCCGTCGACGACGGCCGCAGCCCGATCCTGGTGGCGCCGATCGGCAAGGACTGCACGACCGTCGTGGCCGAGCGCAACCTCGATCCGCGGCGCACCGTGGCCATCGATCTCACCGGAGACATCGGCAGGCGCCTCACCATCATGACGGCGCTGGGCGCCGACGACCTGGTGCGCGATGCTGCCGCCGCGATCCTGACCCGCTCCGGCGCAAAGGTGACCTTGATCAAGGATTCGCCGGGCTTCATCGCCCAGCGCATCTGCTCGATGATCGCCAATCTCGGCTGCGAGATGGCGATGATCGGCATCGCCTCGGCCGCCGACGTCGACACCGCCATGACTCTCGGCCTCAATTATCCTCGCGGTCCGCTGGCGCTCGCCGATTGGCTGGGCGTCAAGAGCTGCCACGAGATGCTGGTGCAGATGCAGGCCATCACCGGCGACGATCGCTACCGCCCCAGCCAATGGCTGCGCCGTCGCGCATTGCTCGGCCTCAGCGCGACAACGGTGGAGTAGCGATTCTTGATGTTATCTGCTCGCTGCGTCACCTCGTGCCTCGATATCGACTGTTCGCCCTTTAACCAGGAGCACAGGCACGCCGTCCGCACACGCAGTTCTTGCAACGGAAAAGCGCAGTTCTTTTTTAGATCGGTAGAGCGAATGACAACCGTGTCGTCCTTGTAGAAAAGCACCACGGTCGGCTCACCGCCGAGAGACCGAGCATCATCCAGCCTCTTGAAACGAACCGACCCTGGTAACTCCTCGAGAGCTCGGCCGGACAAGTCTGGTTCGATCATGCATGCCAACACTATCGGCCTTGTAGGAACCTTGTGCGCATATGCGAGGATCCGGCACTGGAGGTTCGTTCGGCGAATAACGTTGAGGGGAGCGAGAAATTATCGAAGTGGCAATGACGGCGCCCAAATTGGCTGTCTGCGTTGTCTGAAGTGCCGTCCGAATACGAAGTTCTCTTCTGGATTCGCCCCAATGGGCAACCATCAACCCCAATCGGCAACCATCAAAAAGACAGCAATCGCAATCACTATCGAAGCAAACAGCCGCGACCATCGCTCCCGAACACTCAATCGAGAAAGTTTGGATATTGCTCCGCGAACGTTCATGGCAACGTAATATGCGTGCACTCGACATATACGTGCGCTCGACTCTACGCGACGGTATATATCTCATGCCTGCCGGCGATGCCGCGCAGCTCGTGGTCGCCGAGGCTGATCACTGGACGGCCGCAATGATCGGCGACGCTCTGCGACAGCAGTATCTCGTGACCGAGCGCCTTGCCCAGCGCCTCCATGCGGCTCACCTCGTTGACCGCAGGTCCCACGACCGTGAAGTCCAGCCGCCGTGCCGTACCGATATTACCGTAGACGACATCACCGAAATGGAGGGCGATGCTGAGATCGAGCGTGGGAGCGCCGTCCGTCGCCCGCCGGGCGTTGAGCACGGCATTCCGACCACAGGCAGCGACGGCCGCATGCAAGGCTTCGCTGCAGGCGTGTTCGGCGCCGGCGCTCTCGGAAGGGAAGATGGCGAGCAGGCCGTCGCCCAGGAACTTCAAAATCTCGCCGCCATGCTCGATGACGGCGCCGCCGATGCATTCGAGGTGCTGGTTGAGCCAGCCCACGACCTCGGCCGCCGGCGCACGGTCGGCGAGGGCCGTGAAATGCCGCAGGTCGGCCAGCAGCAGCGCCGCCGAGATAACCTGGCTGTCGCCACGTCGGATCATGCCTTGCATCACGCGCGCGCCGGTCTGTGGCCCGAGATAGGCGCCGAGCGCCTCGATCGCGACGCGCGACAGGCCAATCCGATAGGCCACGACCGTCAGTGCCGGCAGAAGGCGATCGGCGATCCCGATCTCGGCATCGGCGAAGCCGCCCGGCCGGTCGGTGGACAGCGAAAACGCGACGCCCTGCAGTGCGGTGCGGCGTTGCCCGAAAGATGCGAGGCGCAGGACATACTCGGTGATGCCGAGCGCACGCAGATCGCTGAACAGCGCGAACTGCTTCACCGTCTCCGCGTCCTCCAGCTTCCATCGCGCGCCGCCGATGTCGTGCTCGATCAGATGATGGAAGGGGCTGCGCAGGTACGCCGCGCCCAGACCCTGTTCCGGACTGAGTGCCGCACTCGTCGGGCCTTCGTTCCGCGACCACGAGAACTCCAGCACCGCTGCCGTCGGATCTATGGTCGGCATGTGCAGAGTGGTGCGACAGAGCGGAAGGCCCTGCGCGACCAGACGCTCGCTCACGCCCGCGAGGATGGCGCCCAGATCGTCGCCGTCGCACCCTTCGGCGAGAATCCAGTCGATCAGACCGGTCACATCGCACTGTGCTGTCGTCATAAGCTCCGTCATCTTTGGTTGCGGCTAAAAGTAACCCGCGCGGATCGGCTTGGCCCGCTTCAGCGAAGTTGACGTTTACGTAAAGGTAAACTACCTAAGCTTCACTGGTAAGCCGGGCGCGGGAAGCCCAGAGTCCCGGGACGGCAGATGTTCGACAACGAAAAGAGAGGAAACCCCCGTGACCGCCTTGGCCGCGCATTGGACCCCTGAACACCAGCTCTTTCGCGAAACCTGCCGGCGCTTCTTCGAGAAGGAGGTCGTGCCCTTCCACATGAAGTGGGAGGAGGAAGGCATCGTGCCCCGCGAACTTTGGCGCAAGGCGGGCGCACAGGGGCTTTTGGGCGTGACCATGCCGGAGGCCTATGGCGGGGCCGGCGCGGATTTCCTCTATAGCGCCATCCTGATCGAAGAGCAGGGCCGGGCGATCGCGTCGGGGCCGGCCTTCTCGTTGCACAGCGATATCGTCGTTCCCTACCTGCTCCAGTACGGCACCGAGGAGCAGAAGAAGAAGTGGATTCCCAAGGCCTGCTCCGGCGATCTGGTGACGGCGATCGCCATGACCGAGCCGGGCACCGGTTCGGACCTGCAGTCGGTCAAGACCAACGCCGTGATGGACGGCAATCATTGGGTGATCAACGGCTCCAAGACCTTCATCAGCAACGGCCAACTCGCCGATCTCGTGATCGTGGTCGCAAAGACCGATCCCAAGCTTGGCGCCAAGGGCACGTCGCTGATCGTCGTCGAGACCGACGCGCCGGGCTTCAAGCGCGGCCGCAATCTCGAGAAGATCGGCATGAAGGCGCAGGACACGTCGGAACTCTTCTTCGACGATGTCCGCGTGCCGGCCGACCATCTGCTGGGCGGGCCGGGCATGGGCTTCATCCAGTTGATGCAGCAGCTTCCGCAGGAACGGCTGGTGATCGCAATCCAGGCGATCGCCGCCATCGAGACGGCGCTCGAGCATACGCTTGCCTACGTGAGGGAGCGCAAGGCCTTCGGCAAGGCGATCGTCGATTTCCAGAACACGCGCTTCAAGCTCGCCGAGATCAAGACCAAAGCCCATGTCGCGCGCGTCTTCGTCGACGACTGCGTGGCGCGGCACCTCAAGGGCGAGCTCGACGTTGCGACAGCGGCCATGGCCAAGTACTGGACCACCGATCTGCAGTGCGAGGTGACGGATCAGTGCCTGCAGTTCTTCGGCGGCTACGGCTATATGTGGGAATACCCAATCGCGCGGCTCTACGCCGATTCGCGCGTTCAGAAGATCTACGGCGGCACCAACGAGATCATGAAGGAACTGATCGGACGGACGCTCTAGCGAACAGCACGAACATGGCGAACAGACAGCACGAACATTAGCGAACAGAACATCAAATTGTCATCCTGAGCGAAGCGCGGGATCTCCCGACAGTTTCACAGGACGACTTTTGCAGCAGGCCTTGGGTCCTTCGCTGCGCTCGGGACGACAGGAAGCAGGAGAAGCATCATGACCGACGCATATATCTACGACGCCGTCCGCACCCCGCGCGGCAAGGGCCGCAAGGATGGTTCGCTGCACGAGGTGACGCCGATCCGACTTGCGACGACGGCGCTCGAGGCGATCCGCGATCGCAACCAGCTCGACACGAAGCTGGTCGAGGATGTGGTGCTGGGCTGCGTCATGCCGATCGGCGAGCAGGGTGCGGATATCGCGCGCGTGGCGGCGGTGCGCGCCGGTTTCGACGAGACCGTGCCGGGCGTGCAGATCAACCGCTTCTGCGCCTCTGGCCTCGAAGCCACCAACATGGCGGCGGCGCAGGTCATGTCGGGCCAGAGCCAGGCCGTGATCGGCGGCGGCGTGGAGAGCATGAGCCGCGTGCCCATGGGCTCCGACGGCGGCGCCTGGCCGGTCGATCCGGCGGTCGCCATCCCGATGTACTTCCTGCCGCAGGGCATTTCGGCCGACGTGATCGCGACCAAGTACGGCATGAGCCGCGACGACGTCGACGCCTATGCCGTCGAATCGCAGAAGCGCGCCAAGCATGCCTGGGACAACGGCTACTTCAAGAAGTCGATCGTGCCGGTGAGGGACCAGAACGGCATCGAGCTCCTGAACCACGACGAGCTGATGCGGCCCACCACCACCATGCAGACGCTGGCGGCGCTGGAGCCCAGCTTCAAGATGCAGGGCGAGGCGATGCCCGGCTTCGACGCCGTGGCGTTGCAACGCTATCCCGAGATCGAGAAGGTGAACCACGTCCATCACGCCGGCAATTCGTCGGGCATCGTCGACGGTGCGGCGGCGATCCTGATCGGCACCAAGAAGTTCGGCCAGAAGACCGGCCTGAAGCCGCGCGCGCGCATCCGCTCCTTCGCCTCGATCGGCTCGGAGCCGGCGATCATGCTGACCGGTCCGGCGCCGGCCTCGGAGCGGGCGCTGAAGCGGGCGCGCATGGAGGTGAAGGACATCGACCTCTTCGAGCTGAACGAGGCCTTCGCCGCCGTCGTGCTGCGCTACCTGCAGATCCTCAAGATGCCGCACGACAAGATCAACGTGAACGGCGGCGCCATCGCCATGGGCCATCCGCTGGGCGCCACCGGCGCCATGATCCTGGGAACGCTGCTCGACGAGATGGAGCGGCGCGACCTCTCCACCGGCCTCGCCACGCTCTGCGTCGGCGCCGGCATGGGCACCGCCACGATCATCGAGCGCGTCTGACGCTGGGCGCGCGCGACTCCAGTCGCGCGTCAAGCTCAGTCGCAGAAGTGATCGCGCCACTGGAGTGGTGCGCGCCCAGCCAAGAGGACAACCAACATGATCAACTACAACGTCGACAATGACGGCATCGCGACCATCACGTGGGACATGCCGGGCCGCACGATGAACGTGCTGAACGAAGCCTCGATGACGGCCTATGCCGAGGCGCTGGACAAGGCGCTGAAGGACGAGAAGGTGAAGGGCATCATCCTCACCTCCGGCAAGGCCGACTTCATCGCCGGCGCCGATCTCGACATGCTGCTGAACGTCGATACGTCCGATGCCGCAAAGCTGATGGACCAGTTCAGCCAGCTGCAGAAGATGTTCCGTCGCCAGGAGACCGGCGGCAAGCCGATGGTGGCGGCCATCAACGGCACCGCGCTGGGCGGCGGCTTCGAGATCTGCCTCGCCTGCCACCACCGCATCGCCGCGGCCAATCCCAAGGCCAAGATCGGCCAGCCCGAGGTGAAGATCGGGCTGCTGCCGGGCGGCGGGGGCACGCAGCGCATCCCGCGCCTGATCGGCGTCATGAACGCCGCGCCGATCCTGCTCGAGGGCAAGGATTTGCCGGTCGAGACCGCCAAGAGCATGGGCCTGATCCACGACGTCGTGCCGGCCGACCAGCTCCTGGCCAAGGCCAAGGAATGGCTGATGGCGCCGGCTGGCGAGCAGGTCGTGCCGGAATATGCCGGCAAGGGCGCAAAGCCGATCGACGGTCGTGCGGTGCAGCCGTGGGACCGCAAGGGCTTCAAGGTGCCGGGCTTCCCTGGCGGCCAGGTCTGGAGTCCGGTCGGCGTGCAGACCTTCATTGGTGGCAATGCGATGATCGCGGGCAAGACCAGCGGTGTTTATCCCGCACCCAAGGCGATCATGAGCTGCGTCTATGAAGGGCTGCAGCTTCCCTTCGATTCGGCGCTCAGGGTCGAGACCCGTTACTTCGTGTCGCTGCTGCGCGATCCCGTCGCCAAGAGCATGATCCGCACCCTGTTCTTCGGGCTGCAGGAGGCGAACAAGCTTGCCCGCCGTCCGCAGGGTGTGCCGAAGCAGGAGTACAGCAGGATCGGCATCCTCGGCGCCGGCCTGATGGGCGCGGGCATCGCCACCGTCTCGGTGCAGGCGGGGCTCGAGATCGTGCTTGTCGATCGCGACCAGGCGTCGGCCGACAAGGGCAAGGCGCATATCGCCGGCGAGCTGGGCAAGCTGGTGAAGCGAGGGCGCTTCTCGCAGGACAAGGCCGACGCCCTGCTCGCCAAGGTGACGGCAACACCGGACTTCGGTGCATTGAAGGGCTGCCAGCTGGTGATCGAGGCGGTGTTCGAGAACCGCGAAGTCAAGGCCGAGGCGACCAAGAAGGCCGAAGCCGAGCTTGCCGCCGACGCGGTCTTTGCCTCCAACACATCGACGCTGCCGATCACCGGTCTGGCCGAGGCGTCGGTGCGGCCGAAGAACTTCATCGGCCTGCACTTCTTCTCGCCGGTCGAGAAGATGCCGCTGGTGGAGATCATCGTCGGCAAGAAGACCTCGTCCGAGACGCTCGCGCGTTCGATGGACTTCGTGCAGAAGATCCGCAAGACGCCGATCGTGGTGAACGACAGCCGCGGCTTCTTCACCTCGCGTGTCTGCGGCGCCTTCATCAGCGAGGGCCATCGCCTGCTGAAGGAAGGCGTGCCCGCAGCGATGATCGAGAACTGCGCGCGGCTGGCCGGCATGCCGGTCGGTCCGCTGGCGCTGAACGACGAGGTCGCGATCGATCTTTCATGGAAGATCATGGACCAGTCCCGGCGCGACGCCGAAGCGGCCGGCAAGAAGTATGAAGCCTCGGGCACCGAGGACGTGCTCGAGCTGATGGTGAAGAAGCTCGAGCGTTTCGGCCGCAAGAACGGCAAGGGCTTTTACGACTACCCGGCCGACGGCAAGAAGCGGCTGTGGCCGGAGCTTGCCAAGTACTTCCCGCCCAATCCCGAGTTGCTCTATGGCGAGGGCGAGGCCAAGCGCGCCAAGGAGGACGAGATCAGGAAGCGCCTGCTCTATGTGCAGGCGATCGACACCGCGCGTTGCCTTGAAGCCAAGGTGCTGACCGCACCGCAGGACGGCGATGTCGGCTCGATCATGGGACTCGGCTTCGCGCCGCAGACCGGCGGCGCGATCAGCCTGATCGACCAGGTTGGCGTGAAGCAGTTCGTCGCCGAGTGCAACCAGCTCGCCAGAAAGTACGGCCCGCAGTTCAAGGTGCCGAAGCTCCTGCGCGATATGGCGGCCGCGGACGAGAGCTTCTACGGCCAGCAGACCGCGAAGGCCGCCTAGCGCGGCAATTTCGCTGCGGCCTCGCCGTCGCTTGCGCCGGGGCGGGGTCGCAGCAAATATTCCTTCCGGTCCGAAATCGGGAGGATATGCCGTGAACACCAAGGAAATCGACGCACTGGCCGATCGCATTGTCGAGGCTCGCCGGGCGCGGGTGGCGATGCCCTTCCTCGCCGAAGCCACGGCCGGTCTTTCCGAAGACGACGCCTACAAGGTCCAGTTCGCCGTCCACGACAAGTTGGCCGGCAAAGGCCAGAGCCAGCTTGCGGGCTGGAAGGTGGCCTTCGCCGTGCCGGCGCAATATGAGCCGCTGAAACTGTCGGGCCCGGCCTTTGCCGGCATCTACCAGGACGGCGTTCGCCAGAGCGGCGAAGTGTTCCAGCCGGGTTGGCCGATCAAGGCCGGCGTGGAGTGCGAGATGGTGGCGCGGATCGCGCACGACGTGACGGCCGGCAGCGCTGCCTACACCGCCGACAGCATCAGGCCGTACGTCGCCAATCTCTATTGCGGCATGGAAGTCGTCGAGAACCGCTACGGAGATGTTTCCAAGCTGGGCGGCCCCGGCCGTATCGCCGATGACGTCCTGCAGGCCGCTTGCATCGTCGGCACCGAGATCAAGGACTGGCAGAAGCTCGATTTCGCCAAGGTGCAGGGCCGCTCCGAGTTCGAAGGCAAGGAGCTTGGCGCGGGACCTGGTGCCAACGTGATGGGTGGCGCGCTGATCTCGCTCGCCTGGCTTGCCAACAAGCTGATCTCTCACGGCAAGCACCTGAAGGCAGGCGACGTGGTGTTGACCGGCTCCGTCCATCCGCCGCAGTTCCTGCCGGGCCCGGGCAAGGCCAAGTCCGAATTCGCCGGCCTCGGTGGCGCCGAGATCACCGTCAAATAGCGACAAAATCAGCGGAGCGCGCCACTAACAAGAAACAACCCCCACGTTTCATCCCGAGGATGGACTTCGCCCATGCTCAACTCCAGTGGCGCTCGGGAAATGGGCCACTGGAATGGCGCGCTCCAATGAGGGGGATCGTCACGACACCGGCCGCGACTGCGGCAGGCGATTCTTGGTGGCGTAGACCGGCGGAGACAGGGCGTCGGCATCGCGGCCGGCCCAGTCGCGCTGGCTCACCGTCTTGAGACGCTTGCGCTGGCCTTCGATCAGGCCGGCGGTGGCGGATTCGACGTCGATCGTCAGGACCTTGCCGTCGCGCACGACCTGGGTGCCGTCGACATAGACGTGACGAATCGCGCGCTCGCTCGCCGAATAGATCAGGCTGCGCACCGGCTCATGGCTCGGCTGCATGTAGGGATGGTTCATGTCGACCAGCGAGAAGTCGGCCTTGCAGCCCGTGGCAAGCCGGCCGAGGTCGGGTCGACGCAGGATTTTGGCGCCGCCGATCGTTGCCGCCTCGAAGGCGTGCCGGGTCGTGCCCATCTTGTAGTTGCCGGTAAAGACCCGGGCGACGTAGCAGGCGAGCCGGATCTCGTCGATCATGTTGTGCGGGAAGGTGTCGGTGCCGATGCCGACGGTGATGCCGGCATTCATGTAGCGGCCGATCGAGTTCATCACCATGGCGCGGCGCGCGAACACGGTGGGGCAGTGCGCCACCGCGGCGCCCGAATCGCGCAGCCGCTCGAAGTCGTTGCCGTGCGGATAATGGATCTGCGGATGGTCGTTCAGGAAGATGCCGTGACCGATCACCAGATCAGGGCCCAGCACGCCGATCGAGTCGAGCCATTCGATCGGCGTCTTGCCGTGGCGTCGCACCATCTCGTGGAACTCGACCACCGCCTGGCAGGCGTGGGTCTGCATGGGAATGCCACGCTTGCGGGCTTCCTGCAGCGCCTCCTTGAAGAAGCCTTCGCGGCAGGTGTCGATCTGTGCCGGCCCCGCCATGGCGCCGACGCGGCCGCTCGGATGCCGGATCGCCTCGTCGATCGTCTTCATCGACGCCTCGAACGCTTTTTGGCCCGCCTTTTCATCCCACGCGTAGTCGACGGTGTGGCCGTTCTTGGTGAACCACACACCCTGGCGCATCATCGGACAGACGATCGCGCGAATCCCGGTCCGCGTCAGGTCGTCGACCCAGCCGTCGCGCGCGATCGAGAGGTCGGTGAGGGTGGTCACGCCGCTTTTCAGAAGCTCCGACATCGCGACCTGCATTGCCGGAGCTGCGTCCTCCGGCGCCAGGCCGAACACGGTGAGATATTCGTAGAGCGAGCTCTGGCCGAGCTTGTCGCTACCGTACTCCTCGGTCAGGCCCTTGTTCGCGGGCTCGGAGAAGGGATGGCTGTGCACATTGACGAGGCCCGGAATCGCCATGAAGCCCTTGCCGTCGACCATCGCATCGACCGGCCCCGTGTGGCCGGGCCCTACATGTACGATCTCGTTGCCTTTGAACACGAGATCGGTCGAATCGAGATAGACATGACGCTGTTCCGCATCGTCCCAGGCAACGATGTGATCGAGGTTCGCGATCCTGGTGGTTTTCATGATGTATCTCCTTGTCGATCAAGCGCGGGCATCGCGCTCGATCCGGGGCGTCGATTCGTCGATGAAGTCCTTTAGGATTTCGAAGACCTGCTTCGCAACCTTTTCGGACGGCGGCGACGGATGCCAGGCGATGGTGAAGTGCACGTCATACTTTGGAGGAAGAACGACACATTCGAACGTGTTGACCAGAGCGCCGAGTGAATGTTCGGGAAGGAGGGTGAGGTAACCGTAGTCGTGAATGAGATTGGCGACCACCGGCATCGAGTCGACTTCGAGGAAGGAAACGCGCTCGCGTTCGCTTTCCGTCAGCACGTCTTCCATAAGCGCCAGGAATTTCTGCCGCAGGCTGCTTTTCAGGCTGAGCAACGCCACCGGGGTCGTGAGCAGCAGGGTTCGAGCGTCGGGAACCGGCTGTCGTCCGACGCGGGGATGCCGCACGAGCATCATCTTCGACCGCGCGATGACGCGATGTTTCAAGCTTGCCGGAACGGAATTGGTATCCAGAAGGATGGCGTCGAGCGTGCGGCTCTGCAGACCGGTCAGCAATTCCTCGGAGATCGTGCTGGATATGAAGAGCGGATTGTCCGGCGTCCGGCGGTGCCATTCGGCAGCCAACATCGCCAGGATCTCCGCCACCCGGCTTTCGCGGCCGAACTGTATGATCGACCCGAATCTCGCCTCGACCAGGCTCTTCCGGAACCGGCGTTCGGCGTGCTTGGAAATACGCGACCAGATCCGTGCGAGGGCCTCTGCATGGCCCAGGGCGGAGCGCCCTGCCTTCAGGAGAACGATACCCCGGGCATCGCGCCGGAAAAGAGGCACGCCCAGATCGCGCTCCATGGCCTTGAGTTGCCGGGTAAGCTGCGGTTGGCCCATGCCGATTTCCCGGGCTGCGCTGCGGATGCTGCCGGTCCGTGCGACCGCGGCAAAGCGCTGGATGGTCGAGATCGACGTCGACAATCGTGCCGCACGCCGCTCCGGTGGGCCGGACGTTTCGCCCAGTCTCGCCAGGCGCGTCACGAGATTGGCGGCACTTGCCAACTCCCTGGCCAGGCGCACACCTTCCAGGGTTGACTGGGCGCCGCCGCTCGACGTCGCGACCAGAGGGATGGCGATCTCGGCCTGCAGGCGTTTCATCGCGGCCGAGACGGTCGATGGCGGGCGGCCGAGAAGCCGGGCCACCTGGCGCACGCTGCCGAGTGTCAGCACGTGGTGCGCAATCAGGAGCGTTGCAAGGTTCATGGCGAGCGGGCAATCGATCTTGGCATAACGTGTGCATACTATGGGATATGTCGGCAGTTGGGCGGAAGCCCTATCGTCGTTACGCCTTTCGACAGGCTCAGGGAGGAATCAATGAAAAAGCCGCTATGGAGGCCGATTGGCATTGGCGCTCTTGCACTCGGGGTCGCACTCGCGTCCGCAAGTGCGGCGCTGGCCCAGGACAAGGTGCGTTTCCAGACCGACTGGATCCCCTCAGGGGAGCACGCCATGTATTACGGCGGCTGGTCTAAGGGCATCTACGCCAAGCATGGCATCGACATCACCGTGACGAGGGGCTACGGGTCGGGCGATACCGTGACCAAGGTTGCCGGCGGTGCCGCGGATTTCGGCGTTGCCGACATCGCCGCGGTGTTTGCCGCCCGGGCGCGCGGCAACGTGCCGGTCAAGACGATCGCCGTGCTCTACAACGAGTCGCCGCATTCTCTGTTCGTGCTCAAGAGCTCCGGCATCACCAGCTTCAAGGGGCTAGAGGGCAAGAAGGTGGGAGTGACGCCGGGCAACAGCCACCGCTTCTACTTCCCCGCAGTGGCCAAGAACGCCGGTACCGACCCGAGCAAGATCATCTGGACGAATATGGACGGTGCGGCGATGGCGACCCAGCTTATCGCCAAGAATATCGATGCGGCACCATTCTATTCGATCCACCAATACTACATCAACAAGGCGGCGAAGAAGGCGGGCGAGGAGATCGTCGTGCTGCCGTTCATCGCGGTGGGCTTCAAGATCTATGCGGCCTCGATCGTGGCAACCGACAAGATGATCCAGGAGAAGCCGGACCTCGTGAAGCGGTTCCTGGCGGCCACCAAGGAAGTGTTCGAATGGGCGCGGGACAACCCGCAGGAAGCTTGCCAGCTTCATGTCAAGCGTTTCCCCGAAGTCGAGATGGACGACTGCCTGCACAGCCTGCGCGCCGTGATGCCGTTCGTGTTCAACGAGCATAGCAAGGAATTCGGATTTGGCCGGGAAAGCACCGAGCGCCTGAAGTTCTCGTGGGAGACGATCGCCAAGGCCACCGATCTCAACCCGGACTACGACTACAAACAGGCGGTCGATACGAGCCTGGGGGCGAAGTGATCGCGGCGTCGTCCGTCGGGACTGTAGCGACGGCGCCGCCGTCAGGGGCTCATTCGGGAGGCGGCACGCCAAAGCCGATGATCGTGCTCGATCGCGTCACGCGCGTCTTCAACTCGCGCGACGGCGATCAGATCGTCGCCTTGCGGGACGTGTCGCTCGAGATCGCAGCCAACGAGTTCGTCACCCTCGTCGGGCCATCGGGCTGCGGCAAGTCGACATTGCTGCGCATCGTTGCCGGCCTGGCTCTGCCCACGACCGGTGAGGCTGCAATTGCAGGCGCTCCGATCCGCGAGCCGCGGCCGGAGACCGGGATCGTCTTCCAGGCGCCGACCCTGCTGCCATGGGCCAGCGTGCTGGACAATGTTCTGTTCCCGCTGCGGATGATGCACCGCATGGACTCGGGCAGCGCCGACAAGGCCACTGCCCTCCTGAAGCTGGTCGGGCTCGCCGGCTTCGAGAAGAAATCGCCGCGCGAACTCAGCGGTGGCATGCAGCAGCGCGTGGCGATCTGCCGGGCACTGGTGCACGAGCCCGACATTCTTCTTATGGACGAGCCGTTCGGCGCGCTCGATGCCTTGACCCGTGAGGAGATGACCTTGGAACTCCTGCGGATCTGGAGCGAACGGCCCAAGACCGTGCTCTTCGTCACGCATTCCATCACCGAGGCCGTCATGTTGGCGGATCGAGTCGTGGTCATGTCGCCGCGACCCGGCCGCGTCGCCGAGATCGTCGACGTCGGTGCACCACGTCCGCGCAGTTTCGACAATGAAGCGGATCCAGCCTTCCACGAGGCGACCCAGCGCATCCGACAGCTCATCTTTGGACAGAAGCATGCCAGTTCAAGCCGCGCCTCTTCCTGAAAAGCCGCGCAAGAGGCCGTCGGCAGCGGTCCACGAGGTGGTGGTGCCGTTGCTGGTGACGCTGGCTGCCTTCCTCGTGTGGGAGATCATTTGTCGGCTGTTCAAGGTGCCGGAATTCCTCGTTCCGGCGCCGAGCCGGATCTGGGTCGACACGATCGCGATCGCCCCCACGGTCCTTGCCGATACCGCAGCGACTCTCAAGACGGTGATGCTGGGCTTCCTTGTGTCGATCATCATCAGCCTGCCCCTGGCGGTGATGCTTACGGCGTCGCCAACCATCGCCGGTGCGCTCTATCCGTTCCTGGTGTGGACGCAGTCGATTCCCAAGGTGGCGCTCGCACCGATCCTGGTCGTCGTCATGGGATCGAACGAGTTGCCGCGGGTCGTCATCACGGTACTGGTGGCCTTCTTTCCGCTGGTGATTTCGAGCGCCACGGGCCTGATGTCGGTTCCTCCCGAGCTGATCGAACTCAGCCGCGCCTGCCGTGCCTCGAAATGGAGCGAGCTGTGGCGCATTCGGCTGCCCTATGCGATTCCCTATATCTTCTCCGGACTGAAGGTGGCCATCTCGTTGGCGGTGGTGGGCGCGGTCGTGGCGGAATTCGTCAATGCCGATGCCGGCCTCGGTTTCCTCATCGCGACCTCCACAGCCTTTTTCAAGGTGCCGGTGGCGTTCGGCGCCCTCATCGTCCTGTCCGTGATGGGGGTGGTGCTGTTCCAGCTCGTCGTCATCGCCGAGCGGATCTTCTTTCCGTGGTCGAGCGGCAACACTCCAGTGACATCGTAAGGAAACGATTCAGATGAAGGCGAACAAGTCATCCGTCGTGGTCATTCGGGGCGGTCGCGTGCTCGACATCAAGCGGCATGCCGCACCGAAGGCGGACATCCTCGTGAAGGGGGATACGATCGTCGAGATCGGCCGGCCGGGCTTCGCTGCGCCGCCGAGCGCGACCAAGATCGACGCCAAGGGCCGGCTGCTGCATCCCGGGCTCATCAACGGCCATACCCACAGTCACGGCAACCTGGCCAAGGGCATGGGCGATCGATTGACGCTCGAGTTGCTGTTGACCGCCGGCCCCTGGATGAGCGGCAGCCGTACGCTCGAAGACAAATATCTTTCGAGCCTGATCGGCGCCGCCGAGATGGTGTTGAAAGGCTGCACTGCCGCCTACGATCTCGCCAGCGAGTTCCCCATGCCGTCGCCGGATGGGTTGGCCGCGATCGGCCAGGCCTACGCCGATGTCGGAATGCGCGCCGTGCTGGCGCCGATGGTGGCGGACACGACATTCTTCGAGGCGATTCCTGGGCTGATGGAGCGTCTGCCGGCCGGACTGCAGAAGGACGTTGAGAGGTTTCGCCTTGCCCCGTACAAGGCGAGCGTGGCGCAAATGAAGAAGGCGCTCCACGGCTGGAAGCTGGATAGCCGGGGCGTCAGCCTCGCGGTCGCGCCGACCATCCCGCATCATTGCAGTCGTGACTTCCTGCTCGCCTGCCTCAAGCTGTCGAAGGACTATGCGACCGGGCTGCATAGCCATGTCTCGGAATCGAAAGTCCAGGTGATCGCCGGCTACGAGCACTACGGCTCGACGCTCACGGCCTATATGGATTCCCTGGGGTTGGTCGGGCCGAACTTCACCGTGGCGCATGGCGTATGGCTGGATGGCGATGACATGAAACTGCTTGGCGACAAGGGCGCCTCCGTCTCGCACAATCCGGCGTCGAACATGCGCCTTGGGAACGGGCTTGCGGACATGCGGGCGATGCTCAACGCCAAGGTCAATGTCGGTATCGGCACCGACGGCGCAAGCTGTTCCGACAACCAGAACATGTACGAGAACATGCGGCTTGCATCGATGGTCTCGAAAGTGCAAGGCCCGGATTGGCAGAACTGGATCACGACCGAGGAAGTGGTCGAGGCGGCGACTGCGGGAAGCGCCCGCGCGCTGGGGCTCGGCGACAAGATCGGCCGGCTGGAGGTCGGCTACAAGGCCGATATCGTTTTCCTCGACCTAGAGCACGTGAACTGGATTCCGTTCAACGACGCCACCAACCAGCTCGTGCACACCGAAGATGGTTCGGCCGTTCATTCGGTGATGATCGGCGGTCGGATGGTGGTCGAAGGTGGGAAGCTCCTGACGGTCGACCTCGCCGACCTCGCCCGCAAGGCGGAGAAGTCGCGGGAGCGGCTGGAGAAGGCCAACAAGCCCGCCAAGGCGCTCTACGACCGGCTGGAAAAGATCGTCGGCACGTTCTGCCCCGGGCTTGCCAAGCAGCCGTTGCATATCGACCGTTTCGGCGGTGGGCATCACGATTACTGCGGCCATAAGCACTGATGCTCTTTCCCCGGCAGAGGGGCATGATCGAACCATGACCAGCAAACTCACTGAAGCCGCCAAGGGCGTCTATATCATCGCTGCCACGCCGTTCACCGACGAGGGGGCGCTCGACCTGCAGAGCGTCGACACGCTGACCGAGTTTTACCTGCGCTGTGGCGTCACCGGCTTCACCCTTCTCGGCATGATGGGCGAGGCGCACAAGCTCACTGCCGAGGAATCGATCGACGTGGTGAAGCGCGTGATCGGGCGTGCCGGCAACCGGCAGGTCATCGTCGGTGTCAGTCATGCCGGCATCGAGAACGTTCGACGTCTCGCGCACGAGGTGATGGTCGCGGGGGCTGCGGGCGTGATGGTCGCGCCGCCGGCGGGATTGAAGGGCGACGACGGCATCTACAACTACTATGCGCAGGTGTTCGCTGCGCTGGGGCCTGATATCCCGGTCGTCTATCAGGATTATCCGCAGGCGACGGGCGTCTATCTGCCGGCGCCGGTGTTCGAGCGTCTGGTCGACGACTTCGGGCAGCTCGTCATGCTGAAGCACGAGGACGCGCCGGGCCTTGCCAAGCTGACGCGCATTCGCGAGGGCGAGAAGAAGCCCGGTCGTCGGCGCGTCTCGATCCTGGTCGGCAATGGCGGGCTCTACTATCCGCAGGAGCTGCGACGCGGCGCCGACGGCGCCATGACCGGCTTTGCGTGGCCGGAAATGCTGGTCGAGGTCTACACCCTCTTTACGGCGGGCAAGGTCGAAGAGGCGGAAGATTTGTTCGACATCTACCTGCCGTTGGTGCGGCACGAAGTGCAGCCCGCAATCGGCTTGGCGCTACGCAAGGAGGTGCTGTTCCGCCGTGGCGCCATCAAGAGTCCCAGGCAGCGGGCGCCGGGCTCGTCGCTCACTGCGGCCGATCGGGCCGAGCTCGACTCGCTGATTGCACGGCTCGAACGGCGACTGGCGGCTTCCGGCAGGGGACGCAAGGCGGCAGCGGAGTAACAGGCAGCGGAGTAACAGAAGAATGTCCGACTATGATTTGATCGTCCGCAACGCCCGCATCGTCACCGAAGATCGTCAGACCGAGGGCGATATTGCCGTCAAGGACGGCCGCATCGTCGCAATCGAACCAGGCCTGAAGGGCAAGAGCGCGCGTGAGATCGATGCCGGCGGCAAATTCGTCCTGCCCGGCGGCATCGACAGCCACGTCCACGTCGAGCAGAAGTCGGGCTTCGGCGTCATGTGCGCCGACGATTTCTACAGCGGCACCGTCTCGGCGGCATTCGGCGGCACGACGACCATTATTCCGTTTGCCGCGCAGCATCGCGGCATGTCCTTGCGCCAGGTGGTGCAGGACTATCACGAGGCGGCGACACCCAAGGCCGTGATCGACTATGCCTTCCACCTGATCGTGTCCGATCCGACTCCTCAGGCATTGGGGCAGGAACTGCCGGCGCTGATCCGCGACGGCTATACGTCGTTCAAGATCTACATGACCTATGACGCGCTGAAGCTCAGCGACTACCAGATCCTCGACATCCTGGCGCTGGCGCGACGCGAAGGCGCACTGGTGATGGTGCACGCCGAGAACCACGACATGATCCAGTGGTTGGCGCATCACCTGGTCGACCAGGGGCACGTCGCACCCAAGTTCCACGCCATCGCCCATGCGCGCGTGGCCGAAGCCGAAGCGACCAACCGCGCGATCTCGCTGGCGCGGCTGGTCGATGCGCCGATGCTGATCGTGCATATGTCGGAGATCGAGGCCCTCGACACCTTGCGCCAGGCGCGGAAGAAAGGGCTGAAGATCTTCGGCGAGACCTGTCCGCAATATATCGGGCTCACCGCCGACGATCTGGACAAGCCGGGCGTCGAGGGCGCGATGTGGTGCTGCAGCCCGCCGCCGCGCGACTCGGAGGCGCAGGAAGCGGTGTGGGCGGCGCTGAAGGACGGAACGGTTCAGACCTTCTCGTCCGATCATGCGCCCTATCAGTTCAATGAAAAGGGCAAGATCCCCAAGGGCGACAAGACGACCTTCAAGGAGATGGCGAACGGCGTGCCGGGGCTCGAGATCCGCCTGCCGCTGCTTTTCTCCGAGGGCGTGCAGAAGGGCCGTATCAGCCTGCAACAGTTCGTGGCGCTCACCTCGACCAACCATGCGCGGCTCTACGGCCTCTATCCGCGCAAGGGCACGGTCGCCGTGGGCTCGGATGCCGATTTCGCGATCTGGGATGCCGACAAGGATGTGACGATCCGCTGGAAGGATCTGCACGACAATGTCGGCTATACGCCTTACGAAGGTCGTGAGATTAAAGGTTGGCCGATCACGGTCGTGAGCCGCGGCCGGGTGATCGTCGAGGACGGCAAGCTCCATGCCGACCGTGGTTCGGGCCAGTTCCTGCGCTGCGCATCGCCCGATTCCTCCAAGCCGCTTGGCCAGGCGGCACCCGAGTTGCAGGCCATGAGCCGGTTCGGCGCCAAGCCGTTGTTTTGAGGTGAAAGAGATGTCCCGCCGTCTGAAAGTGTCCGCTGCCCAGCTCGGGCCGATCCATCGCGCCGACAGCCGCAAGAGCGTGGTGAAGCGGCTGGTGGAGATGCTGAAGGAAGCCGATTCGCGCGGCTCGAAGTTCGTGGTGTTCCCCGAACTCGCGCTGACCACCTTCTTCCCGCGTTGGTGGATCGAAGACCAGGCCGAGGTCGACAAGTACTTCGAAGCCCAGATGCCGAGCCCCGAGACGTTGCCGCTGTTCGAGCTCGCACGCTCGAAAGGCATCGGCTTCTATCTCGGTTATGCCGAGCTGACGGAGGAGGGCGGCAAGACCCGCCGCTTCAACACCTCGATCCTGGTCGGGCCGGATGGCCGCACGATCGGCAAGTACCGCAAGGTCCACCTGCCGGGCCATGCCGAGCACCGGCCGACGGTGCCCTACCAGCATCTCGAGAAGAAGTATTTCGAGGTCGGCGATCTCGGCTTCAATGTCTGGAAGATGTTCAAGGACGACGTCATCATCGGCCAATGCATCTGCAACGACCGGCGCTGGCCCGAGACCTTCCGCGTCATGGGGCTCAAGGGCGCCGAGATGGTGGTGCTGGGCTACAACACGCCGAGCGACAATGTCTATGCGCCGCATGAGCCGCCCTACCTGCGCGTCTTCCACCACAATCTCTCGATCCAGGCCGCCGCCTACCAGAATGGCATCTGGGTCGTGGCCACCGCCAAGGCCGGCAAGGAAGACGGCTTCTGGCTCCATGGCGGCTCGGCGATCGTTGCTCCGACTGGAGAGATTGTCGCCAAGAGCACGACCGAGGACGACGAGGTCATCTCCTACGATTGCGACATGGCACTCGGCGAGTACATCCGCAACACCACGTTCAACTTCGCCAAGCACCGGCGCCCGGAGCACTACAAGCTGATCTCGGAGCGCACGGGTGTGAAGGTCGAGCCGGCGAACTGAGGCTTGGGAATCGAGATCATCCGATGCAATACGCCGCTTCCGACGTGACCTCGCACGAACGCTACAAGATCCTGACGGCGTTCGTGTTGCCGCGTCCGATCGCCTGGATCACGACCGTCGGTCCGACCGGTGTGGTTAATGCCGCGCCATTCAGTTTCTTCAACGTCTTCGCCGAGGATCCGCCGCTGTGCATGGTCGCGATCAACCGGCGGCCGGACGGCCGGATCAAGGACACCTGGACCAACATCGAACGGACCGGCCAGTTCGTGGTCAACCTCACGGACGAGCCGCTGGCACGCAAGATGCACGAGTCGAGCGGCGATTTTCCACCTGATATCGGCGAGCCGGACTATCTCGGGCTGAAGCTTGCTCCGTCGGTCGAGGTCGCGCCGCCGCGGCTCGCCGAGGCGCCTTGGTCGATGGAGTGCAAGATCTGGCAGACGATCGATGTCAAGGACGACCGCCAGCTGGTGATCGGGGAGGGGCTGCACTTTCATATCCGCGACGAGCTCTGGGACCCCAAGGCGATGCGCATCCATATGGACAGGTACCATCCGGTCGGCCGCATGTTCGCCGACCGCTACTGTCGTACCAACGATCGAATGGAATTCCCCACGGCGCCGGTCGTGAAGGCAAAGGCTGCGGAATGATCGGAGGAGCGCGCCACTCCAGTGGCGCAATCATGAGCAGATCTACGACCAGTTCAATTTTGTCCGGCCGATCGCCATCGAGACTGCGGCCTGGCTCGGCTCGACGACGGGCAGACCGACGTGGCGTTGCAGGCGGTCGCGGTAGCGGGCCATGCCGGCGCAGCCCATGATCAGCACGTCGGCGCAATCCTCGTCACGCAATTCGGCCGCGACTTCGGCCATGCGACTGAAGGTGCGCGCCTCGTCGGCGAGCTCAACGACGCCCAGCCCGATGGCGCGGTCGCCGGCCATGCGGTCGTTCAGTCCCATCTGGCCGACATAACGCAAGTGGCGAGGGATCGATTTGCGCAGGATGGAGATCACGCCGAAGCGCTGGCCGAGCGTGAGCGCGGTCAGGATGCCGCACTCGGCGATGCCAAGGACCGGCTTCGACGTCGCTTCGCGCGCGGCATGCAGACCGGGATCGGAGTAACAGGCGATCACGAAGGCCGAGCAGTCATTGTCGCGGCTCTTCACCGTGGCGGTGATCGGTGCGACGACGCTCTCGACATGGGCCTGTGTCTCGATGCCCGGCGGCCCTTCCTTGAGGGTCACGCATTCGATGGCGGGACCTCCGGGCATGCGCAGCGGCTCCATGGCCTTGTCGATGCCGGCGGTAACGGCCTGGGTGGAATTGGGGTTGATGACGAGGATGCGGTCTGTGATCTGGGACATGCGACAAACATGGCCTCCAAATTGCTATCCAACAATGGGTGTTCTAACGTCCGAATCTGGGGATTTTACGAAGGGAGATCGCATGTCGAACCATAGATGGGCCGTCGCTGCCGCTGCGGCCGTCTTTCTGATGGGAGTGGGGATGCTGGCGCCGGCCAGTGCCCAGGATAAGCAGCCGCCGCTCAGGACGGGCGTCGACGGCACGTTCGCGCCACACGCCTTCCCGAAGCTGGGGGGCGGTATCCAGGGCTTCAACGTCGACCTCTTCACCGAGGTCGCCAAGCGCATGCACCGGGACATCACCATCGATTCGGTGAGCTTCTCGACCTTGATTCCGGGCATGGAGGCCGGCCGCTATGACTTCATCGCCGCGCCGACGACCGTTACCAAGGAGCGTGCAGAGAAGATGCTGTTCACTGCTGGCTATATCTGGACGTCCTTCCAGTTCGGCATCAAGAAGGGCAGTGCGCCGATCAAGGGTTGGGCAGATCTCAAAGGCAAGGCGGTCGCCGTAAACAAGGGCACGCCCTACGAGACGCTCAGCAAGAAGATGGGCCAGGAGATCGGCTTCGACGTGCAGGCCTACGACACGCAGCCCGACGCCATCCAGGCGGTGCTCTCGGGCCGCGCCTACACCACGCTCGGCGGCAACACCACCATCGTCTACGCCGCCTCGAAGAACCCGATGTTCGTGGCCGACCTCGAACTCACGGATACCCGCGCCCATTGGGCTGCACCGGTACCGTTGAGCAATCCCAAGCTCAGGATGCAGCTCCAGGACGCGCTCGACTGCATGAAGAAGGACGGATCGCTGGTGAAGCTTTCGGAGAAGTGGTTTGGCCGCGTGCCGCCTCCGGATGCGCTGGAGCGCACGATCACGCCGGGTTACGGCGTGCCGGGCATGCCCCACTACGACCCGACGCCGCATGACCTCCACTGTGGCTGAGCCAATCGTCGTCGCGCGCGGTATCCACAAGCATTTCGGCCACCTCCACGTCCTGAAGGGCGTCGATCTGGAGGTGGTGGAACGCGAACTGGTGTTCGTCATCGGGCCGTCGGGCTCGGGCAAGTCGACCCTGCTGCGCTGCCTCAACCGGCTGGAGGAGCCGAACTCGGGCAGCATCACCGTGGCGGGGATCGACATGCTCAGTCCACGCACCGACATCAATCATGCCCGCCAGCACATCGGCATGGTGTTCCAGTCCTTCAACCTCTACCCGCACATGACGGCGCTGGGCAACGTGACGCTGGCCCTGCGCAAGGTGGTGGGAAAGTCGCGTGCCGAAGCCGACAAGCTGGCGCATGCGGCGCTCGAACGGGTGGGGCTTGCCGACCGCGCCGGCCATCGTCCGGCCGAACTGTCGGGCGGCCAGCAGCAGCGCGTCGCCATCGCCCGGGCGATCGCGCTCGAACCCAGAGTGATGCTGTTCGATGAACCGACGAGCGCGCTCGATCCCGAGCTGGTGGGTTCGGTTCTGGCGGTGATGCGGTCGCTGCGCGAGTCGGGTATGACCATGATCGTGGTGAGCCACGAGATGGGTTTCGCGCGCGCCGCGGCCGATCGCGTGGTTTTCATGGATAACGGGCTGATCGTGGAGCAGGGGCCGCCGGCGCAGATCTTCGAGCAGCCCGCGCACGAGCGCACCCGCGCTTTCATCGGCCAGATCCGGCAGCATTGATGACCGCTTTGCCGAGAAGGGCGCTTTTTTGGCCATGAGTGCCTGGGAGCACTTCCTCCGGACCTTCTTCAATGCGGAGGTCATGGCGAAGTATCTGCCGGACATCCTGCGCGGCACGGTGGTCACGGTCGAGCTTGCGGCGCTGATCGTCGTCAGCGGAATCGGCGCCGGGCTGCTGCTGGCGCTGATCCGGAGCCTGGCCATCCGGCCCGTCAATTGGCTGATCATCTTCGTCGTCGATCTCTTCCGCTCGCTGCCGCCGCTAGTCATCATCGTCCTGGTCTATTTCGGTCTGCCGTCGACGGGCATCTCGGCATCGGCCTTTGTTTCGACCTGGCTTTCGCTGGCGCTGGTGCTGATGGCGTTTGCCGAGGAGATCTTCTGGGCTGGTATCACTTCGGTCGCTCGGGGGCAGTGGGAGGCGGCTCGCTCGACCGGGCTCTCGTTCGGCCAGACACTGATCCATGTCGTCCTGCCGCAGGCGCTGCGGCTCACGGTGGCGCCGCTCACCAACCGAACCATCGCCATCACCAAGGGGACAGCGCTCGGCACGGTGGTGGCACTGCACGAGATTCTGGGCATGGCAAGCTCGGCAGTGTCGAATTCCTACAATCCTTCGCCGCTGATGATGGGGGCGGCAGCCTATCTCGTGCTCTTCCTGCCGGTCGTGGTGGCGGCGCGCTGGATCGAAAGCCGGTTCGCATGGAAGAGATAGTCCAATCCTTCTTCAATGCCGAGATCGCTCGGGCGGCGATGCCGATCGTGTTGGCCGGCCTCCTGAACACCGTGCTGCTGTCACTGCTGGTGGTGCCGCTTGGGGTGATCGGCGGGCTGATCCTGGCACTGCTCGCCCAGGTCAAAAGCCCGGCCGTGCGCTGGCCCTTGATGGGCTGGGTCGATTTTTTCCGCGCCTTTCCACCGCTCGTGCTGCTGATCCTTCTATTCGCGGGCCTGCCGTTCGCCGGCTTGGAGTTGGGCGGCTTCGCCTGCGTCGCCATCGCCTTCTTCCTGAATACCGGCGCCTATTACGGCGAGATCCTGCGTGCGGGGATCGAATCGATCCCGCGCGGCCAGGTGGAGGCGGCGCGCTCGACCGGCCTCTCCGGTATGCAAACGATGACCTGGGTCGTCCTGCCACAGGCAGTCCGCAACGTGTTGCCGGACCTGCTGTCCAATACGCTGGAAGTGGTCAAGCTTACTTCGCTCGGCAGCGTTGTGGCGGTGCCGGAACTCCTGTTCCAGGCGCGCCAGGCGCAGAGCGTCACCTACAATCCGACGCCCATCGTCATGGCGGCGGTGATCTACTTCCTGATCCTCTGGCCGGTGGTGCGTCTCCTGAGCCGGCTGGAGAACCGGGCCTTGGCGGGCAGGGGATAAGCAGGGCTTACAGGGCGGCCAGCACGGCGAGGCGACCCAATTTGGTCACAAGTTTGACCCAGCCGCCTCATCTATGGTGCTGCTTGCTAGGAAAGCAGGGCGCTCGGGATGTCTGCTGCCGGATCGAGGATCCTCGTTGTCGAGGACAATTATCTGCTGGCCGAAGTGGTTTGCGATTTCGTGACCGATTGCGGCATGGAACCGGTTGGTCCCGCCCCTGGACTGGAGACAGGCTTGGTCTATGCCCGGGAAGCGCCGATCGACGGTGCCCTTCTCGACATCAACCTCGATGACCGTCTCAGTTTCCCGATCTGTGCGGTGCTGACGGAGCGCAACATCCCTTTTGCGTTCCTGACCGGCTACAGCCACCTGTCGCTCATTCCGCACGCCTATAGATCGGCGCCTTTGGTGGCCAAGCCGTTCGATCCGGATGAGCTGCGCGGTGTCATCGAGGGGATGTTGAGGGGCCGGCAGGACGGCCCGCTAGCGCGGGCCGCGTTGGTGAAAGCACCGATGGAGGTCTGCTCCTGAAAGCAGGTGGCAGAACTGCTGAAAGCAGGCGGCAGAGCTGCCTTGAAATGTCGGACGAAAGTGACCATATCTTTGGTGTCGATAGACGGATACTTCTTGGCAATGCCCGACACGGTCGGACCAGAGCCATCGACTGATCCCGAATTCTAGTGCGCATTCGACGGCCAGCTCTCCGGCAGACGGGAGCAGGCAAGCATATCCACGTCGTGAAAGGCTACCATTCCCATGCTTACGGGAACCGTTAAGTGGTTCAACGCCACCAAAGGCTTCGGATTCATCCAACCTGACAAGGGCGGGGCCGATGCCTTCGTCCATATCAGCGCGGTCGAACGCGCCGGCCTCGACGGCCTGCGCGAAGGCCAGAAGGTTGAATACGAACTCCTCCCCGATCGCCGGAGCGGCAAGACGGCGGCGGAAAATCTCAAGGCGATCGACTGATCGGTCGCTCTTTCCATCGCTACGGTCGACCGCGGATGTACCGGCGGCCTGCAGCAGATGAAGCCGATGCCCCGCGTCGAAAGACGGCGGGGCATTTTCTTGGCCTGGGCGCCGCGGTCAGCTGCTTTCCGCGTGCATGATGTCACCGAAGAGTTGCCAGGTCTCGCCCTTGAAGCGCTGAAGCTGGACGGCCTGGATGGGATAGAAGTCGGTCGGGCTCGTATTGACGGTGATGCCCGGCAGCAGGAGCGGCACACGGAAGTTCCGAAAGCTTGCCGCCTGCCTCATCAGGTTGGCGCGCGTCAGTTCGTCGCCGCAGCGTTTCAGGGTCTCGTGCATCAGGAAGCTGACGGCATAGCCGTAGACATGATTCGAGTCGGCCTTGTTGGCATCGGGCATCCATTTGTCCATCCACGCCCGCCACACCTTCATCTCGTCGTTGTTGTCCCACTGCTTGTCGGTGGCGTCCATGATATAGGCGGCGGTGATGATGCCCTGGGCATTGTCGAAGCCCGCCGGCTTCATGACCGCAGCCACCGACGCCGACACATTGTTGAGGTAGTGGGCGGGCCTCCATCCCAGATCGGCCGCCTTGCGGATCGCCTGGGCCGCCGCCTTCGGCCCGGAGGCGTCGAAGAAGATATTGGCGCCGGAGTCCTTGAGCTGGATGATCTGGCTGTCGACCGTGGGATCCAACTGCTCGAAGGTCGCGACTTTGACGATGAGCCCGACGTCCTTGTCGAGTCCGGCCTTCAGGCCGTTGAAATAGTCGCGGCCATAGTCGTCGTTCTGCATCAGCACGCCGATCTTGGGATCCTTGATGTTGGCCAGCATGTGCTTGGCGTAGATCGACGCCTCGGTATGGTAGTCGGGCTGGAAGCCCATGGTCCACGGGAAGTGCTGCGGATCGCCCCACTTCGATGCGCCGGTGGCGACGTAGATCTGCGGCACTTTCTTCTGGTTCATGTATTTGTGGATTGCCGTGTTGCAGGGCGTGCCGAGCGACTGGAACAGGGCGAAGATCTTGTCCTGCTCGACCAGCTGGCGCACGAGTTCCACGGTCTTGGGCGGCGAATAGCCGTCATCGAGCGAAATGAAGTTCACCTTGCGGCCATTGATGCCGCCGGCAGCATTCACGCTCTTCCAGTAGGCGTCGATCGTCCTGGCGATGGCGGAGTAGGAGGAAGAGGGGCCGCTGTGTGGATTGGTGTTGCCGATCTTGATCTCGGTATCGGTTACACCGTCGTCATACTTTTTGTCGGCAACCGCAATGCTCGCACTGGACAGCAAGGCAGCCGTCGAGACACCGCCCAGGAATGCACGCCTGCTGGTTCGCATCGCTTCCTCCGATGATCTTTGTTGGGCCGAGTATGGCACGACAAAAGGCGATGTCGAACCCATGCTTGATTTGCGTGCCGGGACTGGGCCAACGTTCAAAGACAAGACGGGAGGAACGCTCATGTATACGGGCCAGCACGCGGCCTCGCGGGCCGGGCAGGCGGCCATCATCATGGCCACGACCGGCGAGACCATCACCTATGGCGAGCTGGAGGCGCGCAGCAACCGGCTGGTTCATTTGCTGCGCAACCGCGGTCTCGGCCGCCTTGGTCACTATTCGATCTACATGGAGAACAACGCCCGTTACGTCGAGTGTTGCGCCGCGGGGGAGCGGTCGGGGCTCTACTACACCTGTGTGAATTCCTACCTCACGGCCGAAGAACTGGCGTACATCCTGAACAACAGCGAATCGCGGGTGCTTATCACGTCGCAGGCCAAGCGCGACGTGGCGCTGGCGGCCTTGCCGCTTTGCCCCAGGATCGAGCTTTGCCTGGTGGTCGACGGGCCCGGCGAGGGGGATCGGGTCCTCAATCTCGAGCAGGCGACATCGGGCTTGCCGACGACGCCCATTGCCGACGAAGCGCTGGGCACCGCGATGCTCTACTCGTCGGGGACGACAGGTCGGCCGAAGGGAATCGTACGGCCGCTGCCCGAGCAGCCGCCTGCACAGCAACTGCCGATCTTCACCTTCCTGGAGAAGCTCTGGCAGTACCGGGCGGACATGATCTATCTCTCGCCGGCACCGCTCTATCATTCGGCGCCACAGGCGGCGGTCAATCTCACCATCCGCATGGGCGGCACGGCGATCATCATGGAGCGCTTCGACGCCGAGCATTATCTGCAACTCGTCGAGAAGCATCGCGTCACCCACAGCCAGCTCGTGCCGACCATGTTCTCGCGCATGCTCAAGCTGCCCGAGGCGACGCGACGGCGCTATGACCTCTCCTCGCTCGAGATCGCCATCCATGCCGCTGCGCCCTGCCCGGTGCAGGTTAAAGAACAGATGATCGAGTGGTGGGGGCCGATCATCCAGGAATACTACGGGGCCACCGAAGGGTTGGGCTTCACCGCCTGCAATTCGCAAGAGTGGCTTGCCCATCGCGGCACGGTGGGCCGCGTGCTGCTGGGCGAGCTGCATGTACTCGATGACGGGATGAAGGAGCTGCCGGTCGGCACAGCGGGCACCCTGTGGTTCAAGACGGCGACGCCGTTCGAGTATTTCAACGATCCGGCCAGGACCAAGGAGGCGCGCTCGGCAGACGGCACGATGAGCACCGTTGGCGATGTCGGCTACGTCGACGGCGACGGCTATCTCTACCTGACCGATCGGGCGACTTTCATGATCATCTCCGGAGGGGTGAACATCTACCCGCAGGAATGCGAGAATCTCCTGATCACCCACCCCAAGGTCGCCGACGCCGCCGTGTTCGGCGTGCCCAATGCCGATCTCGGAGAGGAGGTGAAGGCGGTCGTCCAGCTCATGCCCGACATCCATCCCGGGCCGGAAATCGCAGAGGAGCTGATCGCCTTCTGCGGCCAGCATCTGTCGCGTCAGAAGGTCCCGCGCTCGATCGATTTCGAGCCTGATCTGCCGCGCCTGCCGACAGGCAAGCTCTACAAGCGCCTGCTGCGCGACCGCTACTGGGGCAACAAGACCAGCCGGATCGTCTAGGCCGTGCATTCGCGAATCGGATATTCTTGATTGAATCTCACCTCTGTTCGGAGAGCTTCCGATGTTTGGTCGCTGTCTCGCGGCAATCATCAGTCTGGCGTTGGTTGCCGCAGCGACGGCAGCCTATGCCGATCCGGCTGCCGATGAGGCGGCGATCGTGAAACGCCTGCAGCGCTGGACGGCCGATTTCAACGCCAAGGACTCGGCCGGCGTTTGCGATCTTTTCGCACCCGATCTCGTCTACTCGATCCCGGAAGCCGTGCGAGGCACGCATGAGACGATATGCACGAACCTCACCAGGATGCTGGCGAGGTCCGACATCCAGCTCCACTACGACAACCCGGATGTTCACGAGATTCTCGTGCTGGGCGATGTCGCGGTCGTCCGGCTGACATGGACGCTCACGACGCAGGTGAACGGTGCCAAGGATACGACGACGGAAGAGGGCATGGACATATTCCGGCGCCAGCCCGATGGCAGATGGTCCATCGTCCGGTTCATGGCCTTCACAACCCGCGCGAACAAGCTGCTTCGGTAGAGAATACGAGCGGGCCCAGGCTCTAGTGGAAGTGCCGCCACATTTGGCGCATGCTGCAGGCGCTCGCTTGGGGAAAGGCAATGACGCAGCAATATTCCGCGCTTTGCAAGGGATGCTGGCAGCAGATGCATGTGCCGATCCCGCTGCGCGGTGGATTCTCGTTGCCGTTCCGTGCCTTCGGCATCCGTCCCAGCAACATGAACCCGAACATCTGTACCATCTGCGAAATGATGTTCGCTCGCATGATGAAGGCGCGGACGGTGACGATCGATGCCACGATCCTGTTCGCAGATCTCAGGGGATATACGAAACTTTCGCAGTCGATGCCGGCCGCCGACGTCGCGGGCCTGCTCGATGATTTCTACGACCGTTGCGCCGCCGCCATCTGGGAACATGACGGGCTTTTGAACAAGACCATCGGCGATGCGGTCATGGCGATCTTCAATTTTCCGATCAAGCGCAGCGATCACTCGCGGCAGGCGGTACTGGCGGCGCGCCAGATGCAGAAAAACATCGCCGACCAGCGGGCGCGGTTCGGCGACACGCCGGACGCCGCCGGTGACGAGCTGGGCATTGGCATCGGCATTCACACCGGCGAGGTGAGCTTCGGCGAGTTCGGCCATTCGCACCGAGATCTCACGGCCATCGGCACTGTGGTGAACATGGCCGCCCGGGCGCAGTCGGCGGCCCGGCCCGGCGAGATCCTGGTCACGCAGGAGGTCCACGATCGGGCGCAGGCGGAGTTGCAGGGCAGCACCGCGACCGACTACACCCTCAAGGGCTTCGACCAGCCCGTCGCGCTCTACGCAGCCTGACGATCATGACCCCTCCGGCCCGACTCCCCATGAGAATGGGAAGGTCAAGGGCGCGCCGTCATACGGCGACGGAGGGATCAGGCTGCGGCCTTGATCGCGGCCTGCCGGATCTTGCCGTCGACATGCCCTTCGAACTGCTGAAAGTTCTTCTCGAAGCGCTGCGCCACATCGCGGGCGGCGCTTTCATAGGCGCGCTTGTCCTTCCAGGTATTGCGTGGATTGAGCACGTCGCCCGGAACGTCCGGGCAGGCGCTGGGAACCTGCAGCCCGAAATGCGGATCGGGCGAGGAGGCGACCGATGCGAGCGTGCCGTCGAGCGCCGCGCGCACCATGGCGCGGGTGTGCCGGATCGACATGCGCTCGCCGACGCCGAAGCCGCCGCCCGACCAGCCGGTGTTGACCAGCCAGCACTTCACGTTCTGGCGCGACATCTTCTCGCCCAGCATCTTGGCGTAGACCGTCGGATGGAGCGGCATGAAGGGAGCGCCGAAGCAGGTCGAGAAGGTGGCCTGCGGCTCGGTCACGCCCTTCTCGGTGCCGGCCACGCGCGAGGTGTAGCCGGACAGGAAATGATACATCGCCTGCTCGGGGCTGAGCCGCGAGATCGGCGGCAGCACGCCGAACGCATCCGCCGTCAGCATAATGATGTTCTCGGGCGTGCCGGTGATGCCCGACTCGGATGCGTTGGGGATGAAGTCGAGCGGATAGCAGGCGCGCGTGTTCTCGGTATGGCGCCCGTCGTCGAGATCGAGGTCGCCGCTTGCCGGATCGTGCACCACGTTCTCCAGCACCGTGCCGAAGCGCTCGGTGGTGGAATAGATCTCGGGTTCGGCCTGGCGGCTGAGCTTGATCACCTTGGCGTAGCAGCCGCCCTCGAAGTTGAAGAGGCTGTTCTCGCCCCAGCCGTGCTCGTCGTCGCCCAGCAATGTGCGGGACGGATCGGCGGACAACGTCGTCTTGCCGGTGCCGCTCAGCCCGAAGAAGATCGCGACGTCGCCCTTCGGTCCGACGTTTGCCGAGGCATGCATGGGCAGCACGTTCTTGGCAGGCAGCAGGTAGTTCAGGATGGTGAACACCGACTTCTTGATCTCGCCCGCGTACCAGGTGCCGCAGATCGCGACCACGCGGTCGGTGAAGTTCACCAGGACGGCGCAATCCGACGCGGTGCCGTCGAGCGCCGGCTCGGCCTGGAAGCCCGGCAGGTTCAGGATCGTGAAGTCGGGCTTGAAGTCGGCCAGTTCCTCGGGCTTCGGCCGCAGGAACATGTTGCGGGCGAAGAGATTGTGCCAGGCCGTCTCGTTCACCACGCGCACGCCGATGCGGTGCTGGGGATCGGCGCCGGCCCAGCAGTCGCGCACGAACAGGTCGCGGCGTTGGGCATAGGCGATCATACGATTGTAGAGCGCACGGTAGCGCTCGGGCGATATCGGCTTGTTGGTCTTGCCCCAGTCGATGCGGCTCTTGGTTTCCGAATCCTCGACGAAGAACTTGTCGTTGGGCGATCGGCCGGTATGCACGCCGGTGGTCACGACAAAGGCGCCGCCATTGGCGATCGAGCCCTCGCGGCGGCGCACCGCCTCCTCGTAAAGGGCCGGCACCGACAGGTTCCAATGGACATTGCCGAGGTTTTTCAGCCCCAACGACTTCAGCCCCAGCTTGGGGATGACAAAGCCCGTCTGCTGCACGTTCAGCTCCCTGTATCGCGTTTCATGAAAGAGGGTCGGAAATGTCCCAAGTGGACCGGTCCAATGGCCTGAGCGCCTCCGTGTCGTCTCGCGTGACGCTATTCGCTAGCGCCGGCATCGGAACATGACAAGAGCAGGTGAAAGGCAATCCGGAGTCCAAAGTCGTCACATTTCGCAATCCGGGCGATGGCCCGAGGAAAGACAATGTCGGGCCGCCCCATGCTGGCGACAAGATAGCAATGCGTGATCAAATTGGGGCGGAGTGATTGGATGAATTTGCATGAACGTGGCGGCCTTGGTGCCGTTCCGTATGAAGCCACCGCAAATAAGGAGGATCGCATGGCATTGCCGCAGGATATCCGTCCGGTGAACGACGAACTGGCCGATTCCATCACGCGCTCGGCGGCGATTCCCTGGATCGAGACCAAGCCCGGACAGGCCTGGACCAAGGTGTTGTGGGTCGGGCAGGAGTCGGGCCGCTGGGCGGTGCTGCTGAAATGGAAGAAGGGTTATGTTGCGCCGCCGCATAAACATCTGAGCGCAGCCTTCGCCTTCGTGCTCTCGGGCAGGCTCAAGGTGCGCGACAACGTCTACGGGCCGGGCGACTTCCTGCATGAGGCGAACGGCATGGTCCATGGCGCCACCGAAGCACTGGAGGACACCGAGTATCTCTTCTTCTGCGATGGGCCGGTGCTGTTCTTCGACCAGGACAATTTCACCGGTTATCGCGGTTGGGAGCAGGTGCTGCAGATGCAGCGGCAGGCGCAGGCGAAGCAGGCGGCGGAGTAGCGTCACGGTCTTCCGGACCGCGAGCCTTCGCCCGCTGCCTTCGGCCTGTGAGCCTTCGGGCCGCGAGCCTTCGGGCCGTGAGCCTTCGGCTCGCTCATCCGGCCGCACCACATGCATCTTGAGCGAGCGAGGCTCGTCCGCAAGCTCAGGGCAGGCGCTCGCTTGGGGGACGGCCCCGCCGGCATCCACGTGCCAGAGCAGATTGTCGCGGAACCGGGGGAACTGGAAGAGTCGCCGCAATCCGGACAGCGGAAGGGCGTTGGCTTGCCGGCAGTGCGCATCCGTGGAACCATCATGACAACGATATCAACGCGAATGCGCGGAGGGTTCGATGGACGTCGGCATGATGATGATTTTCACGACCTACGGGTGGGAGAACTGCGCCGACGATCGCGCCTGGAACGAGGACATCCGGCTCGCGCGCATCGCCGCCGACTCGGGTTTCGACTGCCTGTGGTCGGCCGAGCATCACTTCAACGACTATTCCTTCGTGCCCGACAATCTCGCGCTGATGGCGCACCTGACCGCGCTTTGCCCCGACATCGATGTCGGCACCGCGGCGGTGATCCTGCCCTGGCACGATCCGCTGCGCGTGGCCGAGAACGCCGCCGTGGTCGACCTCCTGAGCAAGGGCCGGCTGCGCTTCGGCATGGGCCGCGGGCTGGCGCGGCGCGAGTTCAACGCCTTCCGCGTCGCCATGGACGAGTCGCGCGCCCGCTTCGACGAGGCGGCGCCCATGATCGTGAACGCGCTGCGCACCGGCTTCATCGAAGGCGACGGCAAGTTCTACAAGCAGCCGCGCACCGAGATCCGGCCGCGGCCGAAATATTCCTTCGACGGCCGCATCTATGCCGTGGCCTCGAGCGAGGACTCGGTCGACTCAGCCGCCAAGCTGGGCGCCCACCAGGTGATGTTCGCCGACCGGCCGTGGGAGATGCGCCTGCCGATGATCGAGCGTGGGCGCGAACTGCATCGCAAATATCACGGCACCGAGCCGCCGCACGTCATGCTGACCGAGTTCTGCGTCTGCGGCACCGACCTCGCCAAGACCGAGGAGGAGGCGCGCCAGTACCAGGGCAAGTTCGTGGAGAGCAACTTCTACCACTACGAGTTCCTGGGCGAGCACTTCAAGACGGTGAAGGGCTACGACTCCTACCAGCAGAAGGCCGAGATCGCGCGCAAGGGCGGCCTCGACGGCGCCGTCACCGGCTTCATGAAGGCCGCGAGCTGGGGCACGCCGGACAAGATCCTGCGCGGCCTCGAGGAGCGCCGGAAGCTCCTGGGCGATTTCGAGCTGAACGTCTCCTTCCGCTTCGGCGGCACGCCCTACCAGGTCTCCGAGCGAGGGCTGAAGCTGTTTGCCAAGGAAGTGCTGCCGGTGTTGAAATCCTGGGGGACGAAGGCGACGGCCAAGGCGGCGGAGTGACGGCCCGCGGCCGTCATCCCAATCGTTCATTCGCGCCAATCGTCCATTCGTGCCCGAACGCAGTGAAGGGTCTTCAATCGGCGCTGGGAAAGATCCCTCGCTGCACTCGGGATGACACCGCCCCTGACCAATACCTCTTCTACCTCTTCTCTCCCCAAGACCTCATTCTCTGCCCCATGTCCCCTGGTTTCTCACGGTTTCTCACTTTTTCTCACCGGGTGAGAAGCCTCCGATGCCGATGGCATCGGCATTTCAGTCGGATTTTCTCATTTCTCATCCCACCTCCGTCATGAGGTAATAGGATACCGCTCCGGCGGAACGAGCCGGACGCGCGACAGTAGAGGCGATGCGCTACGCTACACTCCCCGCCGGGGAAGGAAGACTGGGGAAGGAAGACCGGGGAGGGGAAGACCATGGCTCCATTCGATCCAGTATCGGCAGTGTTGGGCGGCGTCCTGATCGGTGTCGCGTCCGTGCTGCTGATGATGCTGAACGGCCGCATCGCCGGCATCAGCGGCATTGTGGGCGGCCTGCTCTCGGGAGGCGCCAGCGACAAGGGCTGGCGCATCGCCTTCGTCGCGGGCCTGATCGTCGCGCCGCTGATCTTCGCTGCAGCAGGTCAACCATTGGCCCAGCCCGACATGCCGGCAAGCTGGCTGGTGATCGCCATCGCGGGCCTGCTGGTGGGCTTCGGCACGCGGCTCGGCAGCGGCTGCACCTCGGGCCACGGCGTCTGCGGGATCGCGCGCCTCTCGCCGCGCTCGCTCGTGGCGACTGTGATCTTCATGGTCGTGGCTGTCGCGACCGTCGCGATCGTGCGTCACGGCCTTGGAGGCTGAGCCATGAACATTGTCGCAAGCCTCGTCTGCGGCCTGATCTTCGGCGCGGGTCTCGTGATCTCCGGCATGACCCAGCCGCCGAAGGTCCTGGGCTTCCTCGACATCTTCGGCCGCTGGGACCCGACGCTGGCCTTCGTCATCGCCGGCGCGATCGCGGTCGCGGGCTTTGCCCTCGTCCGGCGCGCCCGCGCACCGCTCTTCGCCGCGAGCCATCTCTGGCCGACGCGCAAGGACATCGACCGGCCGCTGGTCGCGGGCGCAATCCTGTTCGGCGTCGGCTGGGGCCTCGTCGGCCTCTGCCCGGGGCCGGCAGTGGTCAATATCGCCAGCCTCTCGCCGCGCGTGCTCCTGTTCGTGCTGGCGATGGTGGCCGGCATGGCTCTGCAGGGCTGGTGGCGATCGCGCGCCGACACAACCTCTGCCCACGCCGGCATGAGCACCACGCTCGCGCCCACGGACGGCTGACGGGGCTGGGAGTGCGCCACTGCGCGCGGAGCAGCCCCGGCGCTGAAGTGGCGTTCAAGCTTTCCGCTACCGCCCGTAGATCTCACAGACCTCGTAGAGCTGCGGCTCGATCTCGTCCGTCATGCTGTCGAAGCGGTCCCATTCCTTGCGGAACTGCGGCGCCTTGTGCGCCGCCTGCAACTGCTCGCGACTGCTCCACTGGATGTAGTTGACGATGCGCCGCCCATCGAGGCTGCGGTGGAGGCTGATGGAGACGAAGCCGAGCTGGCGCTCCATGAAGCGCGCGCGCTCCTGCATCAGGGAGAGGGCCTCCGCCTGCTTCCCGGGCTCCGCCTCGACGATGGTGATCTGGGTGACGGTCTGAGTGTCGGTTCGGATCTGTGGCATGGTCGACCTCGCTTGCTGACAACGGATCGGGCTGTTCAGGGTAACCGAGATGTCGAGGCTACGGTTCCATGCTTGGCCCGGCAATCGGGAGATGTGTCAGTCTGCCGGGTGCTCGCAACTGCGCGTATCCATGCTTTGGCGGCACCAGGACGCTAAGGCCGAGGATTGGAATACCTTAGCGGTGTCATCCCGAGGGAAGCGAAGGATATTCCACTACATTGATTACAAAACCATTCGTCGATTTGGCAATTGATCTTTCAGGGCGCCGTTCAACCATTTAGAGTGGGCGAAAAGGCCTATGTCGGGGAGGATCTCTATGCCGGTAGGGAAGCGGGCTATCGAGCGCATTTCGCGTGGTCTGAAGCGCTATCAAGAGATTCTGATCGCAGCCAGGAAGAGAGACGTCAGCGAGTCAGATACAGTGGTGATCGTTGGCGACATTCTCTCGGACGTTCTTGGCTATGAGAAATACGTCGAGATCACGACTGAATTTGCGATTAAGGGGACTCACGTTGATCTTGCGGTTAAGGTTGCGAACGAAATCTATTTCCTGGTTGAGGTGAAGGCAATCGGCGTAGAGCTGAAAGACATTCACGTCCGACAAGCCATCGACTACGGGGCCAACCAGGGTATCGAATGGGCGATCTTAACCAATGGTGCCATCTGGCGTATCTACAAGATCGAGTTCAAGAAGCCGATATCACACGTGCTCGTTGCCCAAATCGACTTGTCAGCAATAGATGCGAGGAGTGAAGACGCTACGGAATTCTTTGCGAATCTCTGCAAGGAAGGATTTGCAAAGAGTCAGATGGAGGAGTTCTACGAACAGCATCAGGCCACGAATAAGCACACAATTGCAGTCGTTCTTTTATCCGAGCATATGCTCAACCAACTTCGCCTTGGTCTACGGCGTATTTTCCCTTCGGTTCAGGTTGACACCGAGACTCTAGACTTGGTGTTGCGCAACGACGTCTTGAAAAGGGAACTGATTGAAGGCGAAGAAGCTGATGCAGCAGTTGCCCTGGTGAAGAAAGCGACACGGGCGGCAGCTCGCGAAAAGCGTCGGGTTGCCAAAATGGCGGTGGTCAAAGCGACTGCTATCGTGGCGGCAACCTCATCGCAGGCGACGACGGACTCTGCGAAAAACGCTTAGCATCAAGCCGCTAGATTTCAAGCAGCAAGCAGGATAGCGCGTCGGACTGATTGTGGCAGCGACACTTAGACGAAGGCATCCTTTGCGTAAAGGTAGTCTTCGCCTGACTCGTCAATCACGCGAATTTGGCCAAGCTTCTCGGCGTGAGAGTCGGGAAGGGTGACATAAATCTTCCGTCGTTCGAGAGATGCCTCGTAGCCTCTATTGTTTACGCAAATGACAAGGCGTTTTGTTGTTCTAGCCATGCAAGCTCTCCTCATAGGAGGCGTTTGATCTTGAATTCTTTTCTGCCGGTGTTGCTTGCTTCATACTAGTGAATCTCGGCTGTGACGATAGTGCCATTTGGCAATCTCACTTCAGCTATCCCCTTGCGCTTGCGCTTGCGCCAGCGACCCCGACCATAAAGCTTGCACAGTCTCGCGATCTCTCTGATCCCAGAGCCGATGGCAATCGTTTCAACAGCTCTTATGGCGGTCAGGATCTCGAAATGCATATGCCATCATCGCAGAGGATTTTCCCAAGAACAAATTCGGTATCATAGGCTTGAGAAGGAGTGGCGGATGAAGTTCGAAGAATTGGTTGGAACGTTTGGTCAGAGTTGCGCTGGCGGGAGCTCAGCCAATTTGCGCGTCGCGCTTCAAAGCGGAAAGGACATTCATTCAGTTCTGATCGCTGACGAAGTCACTGTCACCCCCGGCCCATCCCCCGACACCGCCTTCACCCTGATCGCCAGTCCCGAGGCGTGGGACGAGTTCGCCAAGCCGGTGCCGGCGGTGGGGTATCAGAGCATCGTCGCGATGTTCCGCATGGGACATCTGCGGGTCGAGGGCGATGTGCTGGAGTTCGGGCGGCATCTGCTGTTCCTGGAGCAGTTGTTCGCGTCGTTGAGGCCGGTCGAGAAGAGTCTGGACGAGCAGGACCCTTCGACGACGCTCGGGGCAGGTGTCCGCGGTCCGGAAGAGCCTGTGATCGAGCCGGTCGTGGGGCGGTATCTGCGGCTCGATCTCAACGGGCGGCGGCATCGCATTTATTTCGAGGAGGCGGGGCAGGGCATTCCGCTGGTCTGCCTGCACACGGCCGGCGCCGACGGGCGGCAGTATCGCGCGCTGTTGAACGATCCCGAGATCACGGCGCGCTTCCGCGTCGTGGTCTTCGATCTGCCATGGCACGGCAAGAGCTCGCCACCGCCGGGTTTCGAGCGCGAGCGCTATCAGCTCACGACCGATCTCTATGTCGATACGGTGATGGCCGTCTGTCGTGCACTCAAACTTGAGCGGCCGGTGGTGATGGGCTGCTCGATCGGCGGGCGCGCCGTGCTGCATCTGGCGCTGCGCCATGGCGACTATTTCCGGGCGGCAATCGGCCTGCAGTCGGCGACGCATGCCGATCCGGGTGCCGACACGCGGCTGCGCGATCTCGGCGTGCTGCATCGGCCCGACGTGCACGGGCAGGAGGCGGCGGCGGGCTCGGTCGCCTGCCTGATCGCGCCGACCTCACCCGAGACGGAGAAGTGGGAGACGCTCTGGCACTACATGCAGGGCGGGCCGGGCATCTTCCTGGGCGACCTGCATTACTATTTCGCCGACGGCGATCTGCGGAACGGCCTGCTGGACGGTCTCGACACCAAACGCTGCCCGCTGCACTTGCTGACGGGCGAGTACGACATCTCGGCCACGCCCGCGCTCACGGCGGAGCTGGCCAGGCTCGTGAAGGCGACCTCGTTCCAGGTGATGGAGGGGCTCGGCCACTTCCCGATGAGCGAGAACCCGGCGCAGTTCCGCAAGTACCTGTTGCCGGTACTGGACAAGATCGCGGCGGCGTGACGGGCTGCCGGACGGTGCCCGCCAGAGATAGTGCCCGCCGGTTGGTGTCCGGGGATGGTGCCCGCGCGGTACCCGCCGAATGGTACCTGAGGGAGGGTGTCGGCGCGGTGCCCGCCGAATAGTGCCTGGGGGACGGTGCCCGCGGGGTGATGTCCGCCGGATAGTGCCCCTAGGGACGGTGCCCGCCGGGCGGTAGACGAACGGTCCGGCGGCGGCGATAAAGGCCCATGCCTCGTTCCCTCGCGACATCGCTCGATCCGGCCGAGCGCCAGCGCCTCACCGAGCGCTTCTCCAAACTGATCTGGGACCATGTGCGGCCGTGGGCCTACATGGATACCGACGGGCTGGAGCTGAAGCGGTTCGACGGCCGTGCGCTGTCGTTCGCACCAGCGTCGCTGGACGGTGCGCCGCGCGAGGCGCTGTGGGAGAGCAACTACATCGAGCCGTTCCTGGAGGCGCTCTGCCGCGAGGAGACGCAAGGGGCGGCGGGGCTTCCGACGCGGGCGCGGGCGGCGCTGCGCGAAGGGCTCGCCGCCGGCATCGTGCGTGTCTATCTCACCATGCAGGAGATCGACTGGTATATGCATGCCGACGGCGTGGCCGCCCATCACGCCAAGTACGAGATCGAGCCCAAGGTCGTGCGCATGCTGGCCTATCTCGATCGCTGCCTCGCGGGCTCGCCGGCCGAGGCGGCCTGAGCCGCGCCTTCGGACGCTCCCTGAGCCGCTACCTGACCAGCGCGAAGCGGTCGCGCTGGGCGTGGGCGCATTCGCTCATCACATCGAGCGCACGCTCGACGGCCGACCTGCCGATGACGAACGGATTGCGCTTCTGCGGAGCCGCCTGCAGGCGTTCGAGCTTGGCCGGCGCCTCGTCGTACGCGGAATGGTTCGAGATCAGGACGTCGATGCCCTGCTGCATTGCCAGCGCCTGCATGCGCTCGGCCGAGGCGATGTAGGCATCGAGCCGGGCGAAGTCGGCGCCGAAATCGAAGCCCATGCCGCCCCATTCGAGCACGCGATGCCGGCGGCCGCGCCAGGTGACGTCGAAGACCGGCGAGATCGTGCCCAGCGTGTGGCCGGGCGTGACGTAGAGCGTGACTTTGGTATCGCCGAGGGTGAGGACGTCGCCGTCGTTGGCGGCGATGTCGCGGCCCTTCACGAAGCGCGGCGGCGCATCCCAATAGGCGGAGCGGAACTCGAGATGGCTCGCCGTCATCGTCCAGTCGGCCTCGCTCATGACCACGCGCGGATGGTAGCGGCCGACGAGATAGTTGACGCCGCCATAGTGGGCGCCGTGGCCGTGGGTGACGACGATGTACTTGATGCGTGCGGGATCGAGGCCGAGCTGGCGCAGGCCGCCCTCGATCAGCCGCGCCGCCTCCCGGCCGTTGTTCAGGGCGTCGAGCAGGATGATGCCGTCGGAGGTATCGATCGCCCAGGCGCTCACCCAGGCATCGCCCAGGAAGTAGAGATTGTCGAACGCCCGTCCGGCCGGCGGGGCGGGCTTGGCGATCAGCGCCGCGAGCGCGTGGTCGTCGCTTCGGGGCCGGTTGGCCGGCGTCGGCTTGCAGAGCGCCAGGAACGGCTTCAGGTCGCCGTCGGCCGCCTTGGTGGCGGCATCGACATGGGCCTGCACCGAGGCCAGCGACGCGCCCTTGCCGACAGGCCCGGCCGTGCAGGCGGCAAGGGCCAAAAGGCCCAGGGCGAAACCGGCGAGTGTCAACAGCGCGCCGCGCGGCATGATATTCCTCCTGGCGTCGGCTTGGATGCGTCTTGTCCCGGCAATCGACCGTCACGCGATCGGCAGGCCGATCAGCAGGGGATGGAGCCAGAACATGGCGATGAAGGCGACGATGCCAACGCCCACGGCGATGGCGTCGCCCCAGGTCAGGGCCATGTTGCGGGCACCGGGATCGCCCCGCCGCTTCACGGCGATCCGGTCGTAGACCGCCCAGGCGAGGAAGGCGCCGAACAGGACGAGGGCGCCGAGATCGCCGTTGGCCAGCAGGTGCGCCAACGCCCAGGCCTTGATGGCCACCAGCATGGGATGGCGCAGCAGGCCCTTGATCTTGCCGGCGGGGCTGTAGGTGGCGGCCAGGGCCACGAAGGCGAACAACATCAGGAGATGGACGACCGGTCTCAGCGCTGCCGGCGGGTTCCAGATCTGGACGTAGTCGTCGGCGCGGTAGCGGCCAAATCCCCAGACGATCAGCCCCAGGCCGATCGCCGCGATCACGGAATAAAGGCCCTTGTAGCCGCCTTCGCCCAACCGATCGATCAGCACGGCCCGCGGCCCGCGCAAGGTTGTCAGGGTATGGATGCCGAGAAAGAGGATGAGACCGACAATCAACAACATCATGGCAACCGCTCCCGTCCGCCTGGCCACAGACTGACCCTAGCATGGTCGCAACTTTTCCCCGAAAATCGCGTTTATAGTGCATGTTCGCCGGGGTGGGGCGAACGGGGGTACGATGCGGTTGTCGGCATATATTTTGGCTGTTTTGCTGGCGGTCCTGCCGTTTGCATCCGCCGCGCAGCAAAGCGCCGCATCGAGCACCGACTGCCCCTACGACGAACCCGATTCCGTACAAATCAGCTGGACGACGCCCTGCGAGCAGGGGACGTGGCTGCTCGATACGGAAACCGGCTGCCGGATGTGGGACTGGCATCCGGCGCCGGAAGACAGGGCGGTGTGGAGCGGGGCCTGTCCGCATGGGAAGAAGCAGGGCTACGGCGAACTGCAATGGTACGAGCACGGCCGGCGCATCGACCATTTCCAGGGGATCTACGTCGACAATCGCCGCGAGGGCTACGGTCGCTATGACTGGAACGAGTCCGATTACTACGAAGGTCTCTACGTCAACGACCTGCCGCAGGGCTTCGGCATCGCGAGGATCGCCGGCGAGGTGTTCACTGGTGTCTGGAACAAGGGCTGCTTCAGGAAGGCCGCCCTGGTGGTCGCGATCAATGTGCCGCGCAAGTCGTGCGGCAGCGGCATCACGGCCTCGCTCGACCCGCCACGCCCGGCCTCGTTCTGACCGTCTCGTGCTGATCGTCTCGTTCTGAAGGGTGTCAGCCGCTGTTGCGCCGCGCCCAGTTCCCGATGAAGTCGGTGCAGAAGGCAAGGTCGACGACGTCGACATAGCGCCGGCCGATGTCGCGCAGGTTGTCGCGATGCGGCTGCTCCTCGATATCGCCCACGCAATCCTCTGGCACCAGGGTGCGGTAGCGCAGGCTGAAACTGTCGAGCGCCGTGCCGCGGATGCAGCCCGAGGTATTGCAGCCGGTGACGATCACCGTGTCGACCCGCTCCTTGGTGAAATAGTTGGCGACGCCGGTCTCGAAGAAGATCGACGGGCCTTTCTTGGTGACCTGCAGGTCGTAGTCGGGATCGTAGATGCGCGGGTCGAGCCGGGTGCTGGGATGGCTGTGCAGGAAGGTCTCGCGCACCGCCGTGATCTTCCAGTAGGGCATCTCGCGTTCGTTGAGATAGGCGGTATTGCACACCACGACGGGCACGCCGTGCCGGCGCGCGGTCTTCAGGAGCCTGGCCGTGTTCTCGACCGCGCGCATGACCAGCGGCGCGCCGCCCAGCGGATACTGTGCGTCGGTGAAGCCGAGCTGGAAGTCGACCACGACAATGCCCGGCTTCTGGCCCGTGCCGACCGGAATGGCGCCGTAGCTACGCCGCTGGTAGTCGTCGGCCATCCCGGATCAGCTCGGATTCGCGACGGTGGCGCGGCCGAAGGAGTCGACCTTGCCGTTGGTGTAGCAGACGTAATAGGGATCGGACATGTCCCATGGCACGCGGCTCCAGAAATCCTTGAGCACGGTGTAGCGGGCGCATTCCCGGCCGGCGGTATTGGTCGTGAGGTCGGGTGGCCCTCCCATCACGGCCGACACCTGTTCATGCGTCATGCCGGCATGCACCTGATCCATGCTCGAACCATGGACGCAGCCGGCAGCGAAGAAGGCGATCAGCACAAGAGCAGCAGAGCGCTTCATCGGTGGACTCCTATCAGGGAACAACGATAAGCCAGACTTGGCCTGCCCGCCAAGAATAGTCAGGCCTGCCCGGGTGGCGAAAATGCGGCCGATAGGATAGGTCCGAGACATGCAAACCAACTCCCGTTTTGTGCTCCCCGGGCTCACGGCCGGGCTGAGCGGTTCCATTGCCGGGATGCCGGAGACCCCGATCGCCGAGGTCGCGATGTCGGTATTCGGCGACCCCGACGTGGTGCCGTTGTGGTTCGGCGAGAGCGACCTCGTCACGCCCGGGTTCATCCGCGACGCTGCCGCCGAAGGCCTCCAGGCGGGCGAGACCTTCTATACCTGGCAGCGCGGCGTGCCCGAACTGCGCGCGGCCCTGTCCGCCTATACGGAACGCCTCTACGGCATCAAATGCCCGGTCGATCGCATCAGCGTCACGACCGGCGGCATGCAGGCGATCCTGATCGTGTGCCAGCTCCTGCTCGACCCGGGCGACAACATCGTCGTCGTGTCGCCGATCTGGCCCAATATCAGCTCGGCGGTAAAGCTGGTGCATGGCGAACCGAAATACGTGGCGCTCGAACGCGGCGCGAGCGGCCGCTGGAAACTCGACCTGCAGAAGCTGTTCGGCGCGGTCGACGAGCGCACGCGTGCGATCTTCATCAATTCGCCCGGCAATCCCACCGGCTGGACGATGTCGTCCGACGAGCAGCGCGCCGTGCTCGACTTCGCGCGCGAGCGCGGCCTCTGGGTCATGGCCGACGAGGTCTATGCGCGGCTCACCTATGTGAAGCGGCCCGACGGCCAGCAGGTGGCGCCGTCGTTCCTGGAACTTGCCGGGCCGGACGATCCGCTGATCGTGCTCAACAGTTTCTCCAAGCCCTGGGCGATGACGGGTTGGCGCATCGGCTGGCTCACCCATCCGGCGGCGCTGGGCGACCAGTTCGCCAAGCTGGTGCAGATCAACACCTCGGGCCTGCCGGCCTTCCTGCAGCGCGGTGCGATCGCCGCCCTGGAGAAGGGCGATGCCTTCGTCGCGGAGATGGTGCAGCGCTGCCATGCCGGTCGCGAGCTGGTGTTCCAGCGCCTGTCCGGCCTGCCGCGCGTCACCCTCGCGCGGCCGGATGCAGCCTTCTATGCCTTCTTCAGTGTCGACGGCGTCGAGGACACGCTCGGCTTCTGTCTGAAGCTCGCAAAGGAGTATAAGGTCGGCCTCGCACCGGGCGAGGCGTTCGGTCCGGGCGGGCAGGGCAATATCCGGCTCTGCTTCGCATCGGGCGCAGAGCGCCTCAGCCGCGGCCTCGATCGCATCGAGGCCGCGGTCAAGGGATTGCCCTGAGCAAGGCGTGGCAACGCCGCTTGGCGTTTGTGTTGGACGAACGATGCCTGCATCCCCCTCCATCGACGTCCGCCGCCTGCGCAAGGTGTACGGCGAGGTCGTCGCGGTCGATGACCTGACCTTCGCCGTGCCGCGCGGCGCCGTGCTCGGCCTGCTGGGCGGCAACGGCGCGGGCAAGACCACGACCATCTCGATGCTGCTCGGCCTCCTCGAGCCGACGGCGGGCGAGATCCAGGTGCTGGGCGTGGACATGCTCCGCCATCGCTACGCCGCGCTGCCGCGCATGAACTTCTCCTCGCCCTATGTCGACCTGCCGCATCGGCTGACCGTGCGCCAGAACCTGCAATTCTACGGCCGCCTCTACGGCGTGCCGACGCTGCAGCGCCGCATCGTGGAGATCGCCGAGCACATACAGGTGGCGGACTTTCTCGATCGCCAGACCGGCAAGCTCTCGGCCGGGCAGAAGACCCGCGTGGCGCTCGCCAAGGCGTTGATCAACAAGCCCGACGTGCTGCTGCTCGACGAGCCCACGGCCTCGCTCGATCCCGACACCGCCGACTGGGTCCGCACCTACCTCAAGGACTATCAGGCCGAGACCCACGCCACGATCCTGCTCGCCTCGCACAACATGTCCGAGGTCGAACGCCTGTGCGACGACGTGGTGCTGCTGCAGGCGGGCCGCATGTTCGATCGCGGCAGTCCGCGCGAATTGCTCGAGCGCTTCGGCCGCGAGGATATGGAGCAGGTGTTCCTCGACATGGCCCGCGGCCGCGGCCGCGGACTCGAATCTCTGCGCAAGGACGAGGCGGCCCAATGAGCGGTTCGATCAATCGTATCTATGCCCTGGTGCTGCGCCACATCCACATCTGGCGCAGTTCGGTGATGCGGCTTGTCGATTCGATCTACTGGCCGGCCGTGCAGATGGTCATGTGGGGATTCCTGACCCAGTTCCTGCGGCCGCAAGTTTCGTTCATGGCGCAGGCGGCCGGCATCCTGCTGTCGGGCCTTCTGCTGTGGGAAGTGGTGGTGCGCGGCAATCTCTCGCTCTCCATCGCCTTCCTGGAGGAGATGTGGTCGCGCAATCTCGGCCATCTGTTCGTGAGCCCGATCCGCTCGTGGGAGATGGCGACCGGGATCATCGTCGTCGCGCTCCTGCGCACGCTGCTGGGGCTGATCCCCGTGTCGTTGATGGCCTGGGCGTTCTTCGGCTTCTCGATCTACAGCCTCGGCCTGCCGTTGCTCGCCTTCTTTCTCATCCTGCAGATGTTCTCCTGGTCCGTCGGGCTTGCCATGTCGGGCCTGATCATGCGGGTCGGACAGAGCGCGGAGAGCTTCGCCTGGGCTGCCGTGTTCATCCTGATGCCGATCAGCGGTGTCTACTATCCGATTTCCGTGCTGCCGCACTGGCTGCAGCCTCTCGCCTATGCCCTGCCGACATCCTACGTCTTCGAGGGCATGCGCTCGATCCTGCTGGAGCGCACCGCGCAGTGGCACCTGCTGGGCCTCGCCTTCGTTCTGTCGGCGGTCTATCTGGTGGTCGGCTTCCAGATCTTCCTCTGGTTCTTCCGCTCCTCCCGCCGCGCCGGCAGCCTGCTGACTCAAGGCGAATGAGGATCGTCGCCGGGAACTGCTGCGCTGCAGCCGGCGTTGCGTTCTATTTCCCGGTCAATGTGACCGGAGGACCGGCCGGCGCCCGCAGGACGGCGGCGCAGGCGGCCGGCAGCTTGGGGCGATAGGGCTTCTTCGGCGGAACATCCTCGGCCGGAAAGACGACCGGCGGTTGCTTCAGCCACCAGTCGAGCGCCGCGCCGCAGCCGTCATCGTGCGCATAGTCGGCTTGCGGCTGACACTGGGGGTTGCCCGGCGGGCAGTAGAGCCGCACGTGGAAATGTGCATCGTGTCCGTACCACGGCACGACCTTGCGCAGCCAGCGCCGGTCGCCGGTCACGGTGTGGCAGAGCCTGGCCTTGATCCAACGGTTCACGAACAGCCGGTCGAGATGGGGCATTTCCGCCGCCGTCTTCAGAAGCTGCACATGTTGAGGGCTGAACACCTCGTCGTCGATGCTCATGTCGTCCCGGACCAGCGATCGCAGGCGTGGATGTTCGCGTTCGGCCGGCGCAAGGCGCGGCCCGGGCTGGCGTTCGAACCAGATGTCGGCATCGAGCCCGTCCTGGTGGCTGGCATGGCCGGTCGGCGCGGGACCGCCGCGCGGCTGGCCGATATCGCCGATCAGGAGAGGCGCCTGGCCGGCGGCGGTCATCTTGGCGCCCAGCGTCTCGATGAATTGCAAAGTCACCGGCTGGCCCCAGTAGCGGTTGCGGCTGAGGCGGATTGCCTCATAGCCCAGGCCGTCGAAGGGAAGCGGCTTGGCGCCCTGGATGCAGCCGGCCGAATAGAAGCCGATCGATTGTGTCGGACCCGGCGCCGGCGTCTTGACGTCGGACCAATCGAAGGCCGTGCACGCCAAGAGCACGATCAGCGAAACGACGAGACGCTTCATCTTGCGCAAGGATAACCGCTCGTCGAGACTTTGCCCATGGCCGACTATGCCAACATCATCCTGACACGCGAGGGCGTGGTGACACGGCTGGTCCTGAACCGGCCGGAGCGGCGCAATGCGCTCACCCAGGCGATGATGCTGGAGCTCGAAGACGCCTTCAAGCGCGTGAGCCACGACAGCGGATGCCGTGTGCTGGTGCTGCGCGGGGCGGGCGGTCATTTCTCGGCCGGCGGCGACCTTGCCGCGATGGCCGAGATGCCGCCCAAGCCCGCCAACGGCGCCGCCGATCCGATGCTCGCAAGCTATCGCCAGTTCGGCGACGCCCTCATCGCGTTGAACAACGTGCCGCAGCCCACCGTCGCGGTGGTCGAAGGTTCGGCGGTCGGCGGTGGCTTCGGCATGGCCTGTTGCTCCGATGTGGTGATCCTGCACGAAAGCGCCCGGTTCGGCTTGCCCGAACCCAAGGCGGGCTTCATTCCCTCGCAGATCCTGCCGTTCATCGTGCGCCGCATCGGCGAGGGCGCAACCCGCGATCTTGCCGTCACGGCACGGGTGATCGACGCGGCCGAAGCGTATCGGCTGGGTGTGGGGCGCCATCTCTGCGCCACCACTGCCGATCTCAACCGGACGCTCAAGGCGGTGCTCGACGATATCCTGAAGCTCGAACCGCAGGCGCTGACGGCCGTGAAGCGCCTGGTGCTCTCGACCGCCGCCTCCGAAGACAAGGCGGTGCTCGACGATGCGGCCCGCAGCCTGGTCGGCCTGCTGCGCCGGCCGCAGGCCAGCGAAGGTATCGACTCCTTCATCAAGAAAACGACGCCGTCCTGGACGAAAGGGTATAAAGACAATGCGTAACTACCGGCATATCGAGGTGCGACCGATCGCGGGCGCCCTGGGCGCCGAGATCTCCGGCGTCGACATGGCGCGCGACCTCGACGAGGAGGTGGTGACCGAGGTGCGGCACGCCTTCCTCGAGCATCTTGTGATCTTCCTGCGCGGCCAGAAGGTGACGCCGCAACAACAGGTCGCCTTTGCCAAGCGGTTCGGCGAACCGATCGAGTATCCGCAGCTCAAGGGCCTGCCGGAGGCGCCGATGATCACGCCGGTGATCAAGCTCGAGCACGAGCGCAGCAATTTCGGCGGCATCTGGCATTCGGACACGACCTACCTGCCAGAGCCCCCGATGGGCAGCATGCTGCTGGCGCGCGAAGTGCCGCCGCAGGGCGGTGACACGATGTTCGCCAACCAGTATCTCGCCTACGAGGCATTGTCGGACGGGTTGAAGAAGACGCTCGACGGTCTGGTGGGCGTGAGCTCGTCGGCCAAGGCCGATGTTTCCAGGACACGCGAGGATGCCCTCAAGCAGGCCGGTGCGGGCGCGACGCCGAAGACGTTGCAGGCCGAGCATCCGATCGTGCGCACTCATCCCGAGACGGGGCGGAAGGCGCTTTACACCAGCGACGCCCACACGTCGCACATCAAGGGCTGGACCGAGGCAGAGAGCCTGCCGTTGTTGCGCTTCCTGTGGCAGCATCAAGTGCGGCCGGAGTTCACCTGTCGCTTCCGATGGGAGGCGGGCTCGCTCGCGTTCTGGGACAATCGCTGCGCAATGCACAATCCGATCAACGACTATCATGGCTTCCGCCGTGTCATGCATCGCATCACCCTGGCCGGTGACCGGCCTCGGTAGACCGGAGAAGCGCGCCACTCCAGCGACGCTCATGGTCTACGGACCGCGGGGCCGTCCGCCCCAACGAAGCATCCCGCTCGCAGGCATGTTTCAGCAGGCCGGAGGCTCGCCGGGGGGGGGGGCCGGAAAACACCGCCAATGAATTCAGCGATCGGATGGGCTGAGGCGGATGGTGCCGACAGCGCCGCGCTCGAGTTCGGCCGGGGTGCCGGCGATGTTGATGTAGCCGAAGCTGCGCCAAAGGGGCAGGAAGTTGTGCGACCAGCGGGAGAACATGTTGCCCGACTGGCCGAGCGGAATGGCGAAGCGGCTGTTGTCGAGGTCGCTGAAATCGTAGACCGCGCGATAGGTCGCGCCGTGGACCGCCTCGAACGGCCGCGATCCGCTGAAGGCCGGCGTGGCGCGGTTCAGGGTCTGGGCACCGCCGTCGGCAGGATAGCGCACCGAGGCGAGGTCGCGCAGGAGCGGGATGCCGTCGAACAGCGGGTGCTTGTGGGCGGCATCGTGCGCGCGACCCCACTGCCAGGTATCGATGTCGCTACCCTGTTGCTCGGCGATACCATTCAGTGCCGTATCGAGCGACCGAGAGATGACGTCGTCGCAGCTCTCGATTTCTGTAGTCGCGGGATCGTCGCACCATTGCGGCCGGTCACGCAGGATGCGCAGCAGGAGCGGCACGTTGGGCGCGGCAAGACGAGGGTAGATCTCTTTTCCCAGCCTGTCGGCGAGGAGCTCGCGCTGCAGCTCGAACAACCAGGCAGTGTAGATCAAAGGCTCGGGCCGATCGGCGAGCATGAAGCGGTTCCAGCGGCCCATCATGTCCTGTACCTTGGCGGCACGCGGATTGCGCGGCGGCACCTTCAGCAGCACGGGCAGGATCTCGGCGGCGTCTGGCGAGAGATTGTCGGCCTGGATCGCGATCATACCGTAGACCGGATGGCGGTCGACCTCGCGCAGGAGCTGGTTGGCGCGGCGTTGCCGGTAGGGCTCGGCCCAGTCGCGGCTGATGAAATGGCGATAGTCGTCGGGGACCAGCCGGGCGTTGGCGTTGACGATGATGCCGCTCGCCGGATTGAAGGTGCGCGGCAGCTCGTCGAACGGCACGAAGCTCGCCCAATCGTAATCGCCGGTCCAGCCGGGCGAGGGCATCGAACCGTCACCCTTGCGCCGGATCGGCACGCGGCCCGGCGCCACCAGGCCGATGTTCCCCGAGGTGTCGGCGTAGACGATGTTCTGCATCGGCGTGATGATCTTGCGGGTGGCCGCGAGGAAGTCGTCCCAGTTCTGGGCGAGCCCGATGCGAAGGAACCCTTCGATGGATGTATCGGCGCCGTCGAGGGCCGTGGCCTGCAGGGCAAGCACATGGCCCTGTCCGGCGAGCTCGTCGACGCGGGGCAGGACGTCGTTGATCACCACGCCGTGTCGCGTGTTGCGGATGTGCATCTGCACCGGCTGGCCCCACAACACGTTGATCGTCTCGTCGCGCGTGCCGAAGGGGCGTGCACCATCAGGTGTCAGGTAGCGGTTGGGGTCGGTCGGATCGACACGTTCGACAAAAAGATCCTGGCTGTCGAGGTTGGTCGTCGTGAAGCCCCAGCCGATGCTGGCATTGTGGCCCAGCACGATCCCCGGTCCGCCGGGCGCGGAGGCGCCGCGGATGTCGAACCCGGGCCCGACCAGGCGCGCGAGATACCACAGGCCTGGAAAGCTGAACCCGAGATGCGGATCGTTGGCCAGCAGCGGCTTGCCCGAGACGGTGTGGGCGCCTGACAGCACCCATTCGTTCGAAGCCTCGCGCTTGCGCGTGGCGATATTGTCGGTGGCGCGATAAAGCCGTTCGAGGTCGATGCCCTGCAGCGCCTCGTTGACAAGAGACAGCGTGGCGTCGCGGCTTTCGCCCGGTTGTTCCATCAGGAACTTCACGCCATCCTCGCCGATCTTGCGCAGTTCCATCTGCCGCAGCAGCTCCGCCCGCCAGTTGCCGTCGAGGGTGAGCGCCATCAGCTTCTGCCAGACGATCGAGTCAGCCGGCTGCCACTTGTCAGGCGCGTAGCGGCCGCCGGTCAGCACCCGGACCAGGGTGAGCTCGAGGCCGTACTGCCGATCGTCATCGGCCAGCCAGGCATTCACGCCGGCCGCATAGGAGTCGAGGATGGCGCGTGTGCCGGGCGACAGCGCGCCGACGCTGTCCTGCGCGGCGCGATAGAGGCCGAGACCGCGCATCGTGCGGTCGGTCGTGACGACGCCTTGCCCGACGATTGCGGGAGGCAGGATCTCGGACAGGCGGCCCTGGCCCAGGCGTCGCATGAATTCCATCTGCCAGAAGCGGTCCTGCGCGTGGACGAAGCCGAGTCCGAAGACGGCATCCTCGATCGAGCCCGCAATGATGTGCGGCACGGCGTTTTTGTCGCGCAGGATCTCGACCGGCGCCTTCAGGCCCTGCACCTGGAACTGGCCGCTATAAGGCGGCAGCGCGCCGCGGACCTGGAAGAAGGTGCCGACCGCGAACACCACGACCGCGACTGCGAGCCCGGCCACCAGCTTGCCGAGGCCAAGGCCGAGCCGCGCGGCAAACGATGCCGGTCTTCGGGCTGCGGGAGCCCCCACGTCTAGCCTGCGATGAAGGAAAGGATCGCTTTGCGGTCGGCGTCGAGGTCCGGCGCCGGAGGGCGGGACGGCGGATCCTCGAAGGCCGACATCTTGAGCGGGTTGCCGGCGAGCTTCAGCGTACCGCCGCTGCCGTCCGGCACTTCGACCAGCATGTTGCGCGCCGTCACCTGCGGGTGGGCCAGCGCCTGCTTGATGTTGTTGATGGGGCCGCAGGGAATATCGGCCTTCGACAGAACGGCCAGCCAATGTGCCGTGGGCCTGGTCTTCAGCAGGCCTTCGATCTCACCCAGCAGCCGGCCATGATTCTTCTGGCGCAGCGCATTGGTCTTGTACTCGGGATCCGTCGCCATCGCTTCAAGACCCAGCGCCTTGCACATCTTCACGAACAGGCCGTCGTTGCCCGCCGAGATGATGATGGAGCCGTCGCCGGTCTTGAAGGCCTGGAACGGCACGATCGTGGGATGCCGCGCGCCCAGCGGACCCGGTACCTCGCCCTCGACCGTGTAGCGCATGACCGCATTCTCCAGGAGCGCGATCTGGCAGTCGAACATGCCGATGTCGACCTTGGTCGCCTCGCCGGTCTTGAGCCGATGGACCAGCGCGGCGTTGACGGCGATGGTGGCGTAGAGGCCGGCGCCGATGTCGCCGATCGACATGCCCACCCGTACCGGCTCGCCGCCTTCGGAGCCGGTGATGCTCATGACGCCGCCCATGCCCTGAACCACCATGTCGTAGGCGGGATCGCGCGAGTTCGGTCCGGTGTGGCCGAAGCCCGAGGCCGAGGCGTAGATCAGCTTCGGGTACTTGGCGTGCAGCGTCTCCCAGCCGTAGCCCAGCTTCTCCATCGTGCCGGGACGGAAATTCTCCACCACCACGTCGGCCTTGGCGAGCAGCTTCTCGAAGATCGCGCGGTCGGCCTCGCTCTTCAGGTCGAGCGCGATGCTCTCCTTGCCGCGATTGACCGAGGCGAAGTAGGTCGACCTGCCATTCACGAACGGTCCGTAGGCCCGGGCATCGTCGCCGCCCTTGGGGGCCTCGACCTTGATGACCCGCGCGCCCATCTCGGCCATCAGCAGGGTGCAGTAGGGACCGGCGAGAATGCGCGAGAGGTCGACGACGGTGATGCCCGACAACGGGCCTTTGGTCTTCTGGGTCATGCGGGTTCTTAGCCAGAGGATCGCCGCGAATCCAGCCAGACATTTGCCGCGGCGGCGGCGATGACGATGACGCCGCCGATCAGGGTGAGGTCGCCCGGCCGCTCGCCGTCGACGATCCAGACCCAGATCGGCCCCAGGACAAGCTCCAGCAGACCAAGCAGGGCGGCGCGTCCTGCCGGAATGCGCTTGACGCTCGCCACATAGAGAAGCAAACCGCCCGCAAGCTGCCCCGGGCCAAGCGCCAGCAGCCAGGCAAGGTCCCTGCCGGTCACCGCGCCGGGATCGGCAAAGGGCAGGGCGGCCAGGGCGGAAATGACGCCGGCCAATACCAGTGCAGGCGTCATGCCGATATCCCGGCGATGCCGCACGATCACGTAATTGGAACTCATGCACAGCGTCACGATGGCGCTCACCATCATGCCGGCGATGGCGCCTCCCTGCAGAGATCCGGCGACGCTGAGCGTCAGACCGACGATCGCCACCACCATCGCAGCGAGCGTGTGCCGATGGATCGGTTCGCCCAGGACCAGGCGGGCGAGAACGGCAGTGGCGAAGGGGGTAACGCCGAACACGATCAGGACATTGGCCACCGGCGCCAGCCCGAGCGCCAGGATGAAAGCGATGAAGCTGCCGGCGAGCACGACTGCGCTCAGCACCAGCACGAACCCGGCGCTGCGGATATCGATCAAAACACGGCGCCATTGCAGCAGGAGCAGGGGCAGGATCGTGGCAACCATCAGGACGGAGCGCCAGAACGACACATCCCATGCGGGCAATCCGATCCGCCGCACGATGACTCCGGCCGTGCTGAAAACAATTGCAGCGCCGATGGCGCAGAGGACGCCAAGCGCCGCGGAACTCTGCCCGGAAGGAGGCGTTTCCATACTCACAAAGCTGAATACGGGCCTGTCGTGCCCCCGTCTATCGAAACCCTGGATTTGCCGCCGTTCAGGCCGCGGTTTCCATGGTGGGGTGCCGATCTGCAGACGTTATCGGTGTTCCTGCGCACACCGCCGTCCGATTTGTCGCCGCACACAAGCGAGCGCGTCTGCTTTCCCATGGCCGATCGTACCGGCGACATCCTTCTCGGCATGCTCGATCATCCGGTAGAGCCCCGCGATGGGCGACCGCTCGTCCTTCTGATCCATGGCATGACCGGCTGCGAGACCAGCGTCTACATCCTGGGCGCGGCGCACCATCTGCTCGACTGCGGCTATCGCGTCCTGCGTCTCAATGTTCGCGGCGCGGGTCCCTCGCGGCCCTATTGCAGCGAAATCTACCATGTCGGCCGCACTGCCGATTTCCGCCGCGTGCTGTGGCAGATCCCGGCGGAGCTGGCGAACAACGGCATCGTCGCTGTCGGCTATTCGCTGGGCGGCGCCATGCTGCTCAAGTACCTGGGCGAGGAGGGCGCCTTTTCGCCGCTGCGCGCGGCGGCCAGCATCTGCGCGTCCATCGACTTGATCGGAACCGCCGAGCAGATGATGCGGCACCGCAATCGACTTTATCACGCCTATCTTCTGAGCGCAGTGAAGGCGGAGACCCTGGGCGAAGGCGCACGGCTTTCGATCGAGGAACGTGAGATCGTGTCCAATGCGCGAACGGTCCAGGAGTATGACGACAGGTTCATCGCACCGCGCTACGGCTATCGCGACGGCGAGGACTATTACGAACTCTGCGCGCCCCTCCATTACATGCCGGAGATCCGCGTGCCGGCCATGGTGCTGGCGGCATGCGACGATCCATGGATCCCGGTTGCCCATTACAAAGCGTTCAAGTGGGACGACAATCCCTGGCTGCTGCCCGTGCTCGCGCCAGCCGGAGGCCATGTCGGCTTCCATGGCCACGTCGGCAATCGTCCCTGGTGCGATCTTGTGTTGGAGAAATTCCTCGCCCGGGTTGATAGCATGGCGACGTGAGTCCCGGCCTGCCCTTTCGACAGCGCTTTCCCTGGTGGGGTGCGGACCTGCAGACGGTGGCGAGCCGCCTGCAGCCCAGGCCGTCATTGCCGACCTCGTGTCGCAGCGAGCGGCTCTCCTTTCGCCTGAAGGATAGCGATACCTTGCTCGCAAGGCTCGACCGACCGGCGGCGGCGCGGCCGGGACGGCCGCTCGTCCTCCTGATCCACGGTCTGACCGGCTGGGAGGAGAGCCGGTACATGCTGAGCCAGGCGCGATTGCTGCTGGACCGCGGCTGGCGCGTGCTGCGTCTCAACCTGCGGGGCGCCGGGCCATCGCGTGCTCTGTGTGCCGGTCAGTACTATGCCGGTCGCAGCCAGGACTTCCGTGAGCTGCTGTCCTTGCTGCCCGTCGAGCTGACGCAGGAGGGCATCGTCGCCGTCGGCTATTCGCTGGGCGGCGCCATGCTGCTCAAGTATCTCGGCGAGGAGGGCGCGGCAGCACCGCTGCAGGCGGCGGCCAGCGTCTCGGCGCCAATCGATCTCTCGGCGACCTGCCGCAACATGATGCGTTCGCGCAACAGGCTCTATCATCGCTACATCCTCGCCGAGATGAAGCGCGAGGCCACCGGCGAGGGAGCACGGCTGTCGCCGCAGGAGCGGGCCGACATCCTGGGGGCCGAAACCATCTGGCACTATGACGAACGCTTCATTGCGCCGCGTCACGGATTTGCCGGCGCTGAGGATTACTATGAGCGCTGCAAGCCCCTTCAATTCATGCCGGGTATCCGCATTCCGACGCTCGTGCTTGCATCGCTGGATGATCCATGGATCCCGGGAGCCCTCTACAGCGGTTACGACTGGGCCGACAACAGGGCGCTGGTGCCGAAGTTGACCGACCGAGGCGGCCATGTCGGCTTCCATGGTGTCGGCGACAGGCAGCCGTGGAGCGATCTCGCTGTCGCTAACTTCTTCGGCTCCTGAAAGGGTGCCTTGCCGTGAGCAATGACAGCAGCAGCCTGGCGGCCGGGCTGAGATAGCCGCGGCGGCGATGGATTGCCGTGATCGGGATGGCGGTCGTCATCGCCGGAACGTCGAGCGCCACCAGGGCGCCCTGACGCAATTCGTCCCTGACGCTGCTTTCCGGAACCAGCGCCAGGCCGAAGCCCGCCTGCGCCAGTCGCTTCTGCGCGGTGAGACTGTCGATCAGGGTCACATCCGCGGCATCGAGGCCGGCGCGAATGAGCTGGCGCGCGAGGACATGGCCGGAGGAGTCGTGCTCGCCGGCGGTCGGCGGGAAGCCGATCCACCGCTCGTGCGCCAGGAGACGGGCATTGCGAATGCGACGACCGGCGAGGGGATGGTTGGCGGCCGCGACCACGAGCATGGCTTCCGATCCGGCGCCCAGGGACACGAGCTCCGGCCGGTTGCTGGAGAAGTAGCGCAGTCCGAGCGTCGCTTCGCCCCGACGCACCAAATCCGTCACCTCCGCGCTCGAGGCGGTGCGCAACTCGAGACGGACGTCCTTCGATCGGCGGGCGAAGCGCTGCAGGACATCCACGATATGCGTATCGGCGAGCGTGCCGACCAGCGCGAGCGACAGCGCACCCGACAGGCCGGCATGCAGGCCTCGCACGGCCTCCCGTCCATCCTGGAGGGCGGCGAGAGCCGCCTCCGCGTGGGGCAAGAACGTCTGGCCGGCCGCCGTCAACTGTGCCCGTCCGCGGATGCGCTCGAGCAGGGGAGCATCCAGTTCCTGCTCGAGCAGCGCCAGCCGTCGACTGATGGCCGGCTGCGATCGATGCAGCTTTCGGCCGGCGCCGGTGAAGCTGCCGAGCTCGGCAATCGTGACGAAGGTCCTGATTTCCTCGAGATCCATAGGATCAGTATTCCTGATCCTGATACTTCAGACTATGCATTTTACAATTGGCTGCCAACGCCCGATCCTCGCCCTCGATCAAAGCAAGGAGAGAGACGATGCGCAGCCAGGCCGAGAAAGCGTCGACGTTCCGCGCCCTGCATGAGAGGACCGGCGCCTTCATCATCCCCAATCCGTGGGATGTCGGCACGGCCAGGATGCTGGCGGCATCGGGCTTCGAGGCGCTGGCCACGACAAGCCTCGGTATCGCCAATGGCCTTGGTCGCGCCGACAGCAAGGTGACCCGAGACGAGGTGATCGCCAATTGCCGGGCCATCGCCGAGGCGACCGATCTTCCGGTCAATGTCGATCTCGAGAACGGCTTTGCCCACGCTGCCGAGGAGGCCGCCGTCTCGATCCGGCTAGCCGCCGAAGCCGGCGCGGTCGGCGGATCGATCGAGGACGCCACCGGGGATCCGAAGGATCGCATCTACGATTTCGACCTCGCCGTGGCGCGTGTGCGTGCCGCCGCCGAGGTCGCGCATTCCCTGCCGGTGCCGTTCCTGCTGACGGCGCGGGCGGAAAACCTGCTGCACGGCCGCAACGACATGGCCGATACGATCCGTCGCCTGCAGGCCTATCAGGAGGCGGGAGCCGATGTGCTCTATGCGCCGGGCCTACGAAACCTCGCCGAAGTGCGCCAGATGGTCGAAGCGGTGAAGCGCCCGTTCAATGTCGTGACGGGCTGGCTCGATCCCGACATCACGGCGGCGGACCTGGCCGCGGCCGGCGCCAAGCGCATCAGCGTGGGCGGCGCGCTCTCCCGTCTGGTTCTGGCGGCATTCGCCACCGCGGCGCGCGCCATGAAGGAGCAGGGGTCTTTCGCCTGGATGCGCGAGATGGCCGCTGCCGGCGATCTGCGGCAGATGTTCGGTGCGGGGAAGCCGGAATGAGCGCTGCCGCACTGCCTATTGGATGACGATCGGCTCGGCGGGCGGTCCGTCGCGTAGCAACGTCTTGAGGTAGCCGCCCAAGGTCTTGGGCTCGAAGCGTTCGGACGAGGCGGCGATCTCGTCCAGCGGCCACCAGCGATGGTCGAGGGTCCAGCTCTTCTCGCGCTCGTCGAGGCCGGACGTGTCGATGGCTGTCGTCTGCACGCGGCCGAGGAAGAACCGTTCGCGATGCAGGACCTTGCGCTCGCGCCACTGCATGATGCGCTCGCGCGACCAGACCCAGCGCACGGCGGTATCGACGATCAGGCCGGTTTCCTCGCGCGCCTCGCGCACGGCGGCGGCGGCATAGTCCTCGCCAGGATCGACCAAGCCGCCGATCATCACCCAGAACGGGTCGTGGAACGGGTCTGCCGGATCGTAGACGGCGGGATTGTGCACCTTGAACAGGAACAGGCGATCCTGCGGGTCGAGCAGGACCAGCCGCGCAGAGGGCCGCTCGATCATGTCGGGAAGATCACCGGGTTCCGAGCAGCTTCGCTGCGTCGATCGCACCGTAGGTCAGGATGCCGTCGCAGCCGGCGCGCTTGAAGCCGGTCAAGGTCTCGATCAGCACCTTGTCCCAGTCGAGCCAACCGTGCTCGGCAGCCCCCCTCAGCATCGCGTACTCGCCGCTCACCTGGTAGGCGTAGGTCGGCACGCCGAACGCATCCTTCACCCGGCGCACGATATCGAGATAGGGCAGGCCCGGCTTCACCATCACCATGTCGGCGCCTTCCTCGATGTCGAAGCCCACCTCGCGCAAGGCTTCGTCGGAGTTGGCGTAGTCCATCTGGTAGGTTTTCTTGTCGCCCTTCAGCGCGCCGGAGCTGCCGATGGCGTCACGGAACGGGCTGTAGAAGGCCGAGGCGTACTTGGCGGCATAGGACATGATCTGGGTATGGATGTAGCCCTTGCCGTCGAGCGCCTTGCGGATGGCGGCGATGCGGCCATCCATCATGTCGGACGGCGCCTGGATGTCGGCGCCGGCCTCGGTCTGCACGATCGCCTGCTTCACGAGCGCGTCGAGCGTCTCGTCGTTCTGCACATAGCCGTCGCGCACGATGCCGTCATGGCCGTCGCTGTTGAACGGGTCGAGCGCCACGTCGCACGCGACACCGATATCCGGCACGGCCTTCTTCACCGCGGCAATGGCGCGGCAGACGAGATTGCCCGGATTATAGGCCTCGCGGCCATCGGGCGTCTTGGTCTTGGGATCGGTCTCGGGAAAGATCGCCACGGCGGGAACGCCGAGGTCGCGCGCCTGCTTGGCGGCCTCGACGAAAAGATCGACGCTGAGGCGATCGACGCCGGGCATGGACCCGACCGGTGTCCGCCGATTGCTGCCCTCCTGGACGAAGACCGGCCAGATCAGGTCGTCGACCGAAAGCCTGGTCTCCGCCACCAGCCGGCGCGACCAGTCCTCGCGACGGTTGCGCCGCAGCCGGGTGGTGGGAAACCGGCCAAGGGTCGTGAAGCGCTTCGACATGGCCGGTCTTATAGCGATTCGGGAAATGGTAGGCGACGGGCATCTGGACCATGATGCCGCAGTCACACGGTCGCAACTGCCTCGTTCAAGAAGGGATTACGATCACAGCAAGGCTGAAGAGCAACATCGCTGGAGCGATCCAAACTAGAAGAGAGGCTGCTATCGCCGCGTCCTTGTTCCCCAAGCGGGCGAAGCCTGCGATGAGACCGAAGACAGGTGAGGCAAAAGCCGCGGAGACACTCCACTCAAGAACGTCATGCCTCCAGTCGGCTTTCCCAATCTGGAGGCTGCTCGCCAACCCCAAAACGGCTAACGACACGCCGAACGCTGCCCAGGCGGCGATCCACGTATAATAGATGAAATAGTCCTTAGCATCGAACGGCTGCAAGGGTCGGGCGTGCAAAACGAGAAAGTGGAAAAGCAGTCCGACAGGAATAGCGACAAAAGGGAGGAGGTAGAGCAGGGATCCCCTTGGATCGCTGAGTGCTCGATAAATCTGGTCAGCAAAGGAGCCGTGCGCCTCCGGGACTAGCGCATCCAGCCAAAGACAATAGAAACCGCCGAACGCGATAAAGGCGATCGCGACGTGTACTAACAAACTTGTCGCGTTCAGGACCGAAAGCAGTCTATGAAGCGGCAAGTATATCAAGGCCATAGTAGCAGTACCTGCCATCAAGCCAGGCACTAGCAGAGTCAAAGGCCGTTGCCACCACAGAGTGTGAGGAAATGATAGAGCTGTAGCCACAATGAAACCGGCAACCTGACCACAGAGAACCACTGTAAACCACATTGGCACGCGAGGTCGTGCGATTGTATCTGCCGTTGTCACAGCACAGCTGCCGTAGCGCGGACTCTCATTGGACCGGGATGCGACGACGATAATAGGCATTGGGTCGCACCCCCGATGCCATGTAGGCGCAGAATCCGGCGGCAAGGATGCCCTCGCCCAGCCCGTCGATTTGCAAGGGCCAGAGTGTCACGGCGCCGTTGTAGAGCCCGACTGCCGCTCGATAGACGATCCACGCGACCAGGCCGACACTCATCACGATTGGCGTGTGGCGAAAGCGCAGCAGTGTCATCACGATAAAGGAAAAGGCCAGCAGCGTGATGAATGTGATCGCCACGACATAGAACGGTCCGATGGCCAGGAAATGCTTGAACGCCATGGTGTAGCCTGCCAGCGCCACGAGGCACAGGACCGCGGCGACGATGACGGCGCACAGCAGGCCGCCGCCAAGCCGCGCCTCCGGAAGGGTGGCCGCTTCGCTTTCCGTCAGGTCTCGCCATTTCATTGCGCGAGCGTAGCCGTTCGGCGGGTTCGTTGACAGGGGGGGGACCCCCGATATGATCCGGCCCACATGGATTTCACGCTTTCCGAGGATCAGGAGGCCTTTCGCGACACGGCCCGGCAGTTTGCGACCGAGCGAATGCTGCCGGAAGCGGCGCGCTGGGACGCAGAGAAGATCTTTCCCGAAGCGGTGCTGCGCGAGGCGGCGGCGCTGGGCTTCGGTGGCATCTATGTGAAGGAGGATGTCGGCGGCAGCGGGCTCTCGCGCCTCGATGCGGCGCTGATCATGGAGGAACTGGCGGCAGCCTGCCCCAGCACGGCGGCCTACATCTCCATCCACAACATGGCCGCCTGGATGATCGACGGCTTCGGCGACGACGAGCAGCGCAAGCGTTTCCTGCCCAAGCTCTGCTCGATGGAGCACTTCGCCAGCTACTGCCTGACCGAGCCGAGTGCCGGCTCCGACGCGGCCGCGTTGGCGACGCGCGCCGAGCTCAAGGGCGACCACTATGTCCTGAACGGCACCAAGGCCTTCATCTCCGGCGGTGGCCGCAGCGACATCTATGTCGTCATGCTGCGCACGGGCGGGCCGGGCGCCGGCGGCGTCTCCACACTCGTGGTCGAGAACGGCACGCCGGGGCTGAGCTTCGGCAAGCAGGAACAGAAGCTCGGCTGGAACAGCCAGCCGACGGCGGCGGTGATCTTCGAGGATTGCAAGGTGCCGGTGGCCAACCGGCTGGGCCCCGAAGGGCACGGCTTCAAGATCGCGATGATGGGGCTCGACGGCGGGCGCATCAATATCGGCGCCTGCTCGCTCGGCGGCGCCAGGGCCTGCCTCGAGACAGCGTCGCGCTACGTGGTCGAGCGCAAGCAGTTCGGCAAGCCGCTCGCCGACTTCCAGGCGACGCAGTTCAAGCTCGCCGACATGGCGACCGAGCTCGACGCCGCCCGGCTGATGATCTGGCGTGCCGCCTCGCTGCTCGATGCCAAGTCGCCGGAGGCCACGCAGGCCGCGGCGATGGGCAAGCGCTTCGCGACCGACATCGGCTTCCGGGTCGTCAACGAGGCGCTGCAATTGCATGGCGGATACGGCTACTTGAAGGACTTCCCGATCGAGCGCTATCTGCGCGACCTGCGCGTACATCAGATCCTCGAGGGCACCAACGAGATCATGCGCGTGATCATTTCTCGACGTTTGTTGATGGGGTAGCAGATCTCGATGTCTGAAGCGGAAATTCTGTTCGAGGTGAAGGACGGGCTGGGCATCATCACGCTCAACCGGCCGAAAGCGCTGAACTCGCTGTCGCACGGCATGATCCTGGAAATGGAAAAGGTCATGCCGCGATGGGAGGCGGATCCCGCGATCAAGGCCGTGGTCCTGCGCGGCGCGGGCGATCGCGCCTTTTGCGCCGGCGGCGATGTGGCCGGCCTCTATCGCGAGATGCGCGACAATCCCTCGGGCACGACTCGGCGCGACTTCTTCCGCGACGAATATATCGTCAACCGGCGCATCTACCGTTTCGCCAAGCCGTGGATTTCGCTGATCGACGGCATCGACATGGGCGGCGGCGTCGGCCTCTCGGCGCACGGTTCGCATTCGGTCGCGTCGGAGAAATTCCTGTTCGCCATGCCCGAGACGACCATCGGCCTCTTCCCCGATGTCGGGGGCGGCTATTTCCTGTCGCGGCTGCCGGGTGCGCTGGGTACGTTCCTGGCACTCACCAGCCATCGCCTCAAGGCGGCCGATGCCCTGTGGGCCGGCATCGTGCAGGCCTACGTGCCGAGCGCCAGGCTCGACGAGTTGCAGGCGGCGCTGGGAGCGGCCGACCTTTCAGGCCCCGAGCCGAACAAGAAGGTCGACAAGGTTATCGCGCGTTTTGCCGAAGATCCGGGTGCGCCGACATTGCCGGCGATGATGCAGGACATCGACCATTGCTTCTCGGCGGAGTCCCTGGCCGAGATCGTCGCCAAGCTGAAGAGGCGGGGCGGCGAATGGGCGGACAAGCAACTCGCGGCGCTCCTGAAGCTGTCGCCGATCTCCATGGCGATCACCCTGGAGCAGCTCAGGCGGTGCGCCAACCGGTCGTTCGAGGATTCGATGACGATCGAATACCGGATGTCCCAGCGCTGCATGCAGAAAGGCCACGACTTCTTCGAGGGCGTTCGGGCGCTGCTGATCGACAAGGACCAGAAGCCGAAATGGAACCCTTCGACCATCGAAGGTGTGACGCGGGCGATGGTCGAGGAACATTTCAGGCCGGTGTCGAACGACCTGCTCTTCGACTGACAGACAAGGGAGGAAGACATGGCGAAGATCGCCTTTATCGGTCTCGGCAACATGGGTGGCCCGATGGCCGCCAACCTGTGCAAGGCCCAGCATCACGTGACCGCGTTCGATCTGTCGGCGGCCGCGGTCGCGGCGGCGGTGGAGAAGGGCGCACACCAGGCCAAGAGCGCGGCGGAGGCCGTGAAGGAAGCGGAGATCGTGGTGACGATGCTGCCAGCCGGCAAGCATGTGCGCGAAGTCTACGAGAAGGACGTGCTGCCCAATGCCAAGAAGGGCGTCCTGCTGATCGATTGCTCCACCATCGACGTCGACAGCGCGCGCCACGTCGCGGGTCTGGCGCAAAAAGCCGGCCACGAGATGATCGACGCTCCGGTGTCGGGTGGCGTCGGCGGCGCGACCGCAGGAACGCTCACCTTCATGGTCGGCGGATCCGAGGTGTCGTTCGCCAAGGCCCGGCCGATCCTGGAGAAGATGGGCAAGAACATCGTCCATGCCGGCGACAGCGGGAACGGCCAGGCGGCCAAGATCTGCAACAACATGATCCTTGGCATCTCGATGATCGCTGTCAGCGAGAGCTTCATGCTGGGCAAGCGGCTCGGCCTCGATGCCCAGAAGCTGTTCGATGTCGCCTCGACGGCGTCCGGCCAGTGCTGGTCGCTCACCAATTACTGCCCGGTGCCGGGTCCAGTGCCGACCTCGCCGGCCAATCGCGACTACCAGGCGGGCTTTACCGCGGCGATGATGCTCAAGGATCTGCTGCTGGCCCAGCAGGCCGCCTCGGCCGCCGGTGCGACCACGCCTCTTGGCGCGGAGGCCGCGCAGCTCTTCAGCCTGTTCGTGAACAGCGGACACGGGGCGAAGGATTTCTCGGGCATCATCCGAATGCTGGACGGCAAATAGGAAAGGCATGATCACGCTCTACGATCTCGTCTTTCAGGACGATCGCCGCCCGAGTCCGTTCTGCTGGCGGGCAAAATTTGCACTGAAGCACAAGGGCCTCGCATGGCGTGACGAGCCCATGGGCTTCACGGAAAAGCAGAAGATCGCCTTTGCCCGATCGCAGACTGTTCCCGTCATCCATGACGGCCCCGAGGTGGTGAAGGACAGCTGGGCGATCGCGAGGCATCTGGACGAAGCTCATCCCGACAAGCCGCTGTTCGAGAGCGAGGCGGCGCTCGCCAATGCACGTTTCATGGCCGGCTGGGTGGATACCGCCGTGCACACGGCGCTGTTCCCGATCATCGTCGGAGATCTCTATGACCGTGTGCGGCCGGTCGACCAACCCTATTTCAGGGAGTCGCGCGGCAAGCGCCTGGGCACGACCGATTTCGCTGCATTCCAGGAGAAAGCGCGCGAGACGGGAGTCGCCGCCTTCCGATCCGTACTGGAGCCGGCGCGCCGTACCTTGCGCGAGCAGCAGTTCCTTGCCGGCAGGCAGCCCGCCTATCCCGACTATGCCCTGGCCGGCGCCTTCCTGTGGGCACGCACTGCAAGCCCGCTTTCGCTGCTGGAGCAGGACGACCCGATTCACGCCTGGCGTGAGCGCATGCTCGACCTGTTCGACGGCATGGGCCGGAAGGCGAAGGCGGCGTAAAGCGAGTGCGCCACATCGGGTGTGGATCGCCGGGCGTCAGTTGCGGCGCGCCAGCATGTCGTCGAGCAAAGCCTGGGAGCGGGTTCGATCGAAGAAGCGCGAATGAAGCATCTGCTTGTTGCGCGCGGCCGAGGTCAGATAGAAGCGTTCGTAGAGGAAACCGCGTCCTCCCAGGGATGAACCGACAAAGTCCCAAGCCATCCTGAATACGGCGGCGCGCGCGTCGGCGGTCGCTCCGTCGGCACCACTCAGCATCTCGTCGATCAGCGGCCGCAGCTTGGGATCGTCGAGCTGAGCCCGACTGGGTGTCGTCAGCAGGTTGTGGCTGCCGACCAGGGTGATGATTTCCGCCACCCGCGGCATCCAGACGGCGAGCATCGCCCGCATCGGCTCCAGCACCGCCCCGTTCGGAAACCACACGCCATCCTCGCGCTCCCAAGCCTGCTCCAGCGAAAGCTCCAGGGCGTTGGCCGTAAGGCGCACGTAGCAGGCCATCTCGCCCAGCATCTCCGTCGTCGCCGGCGAGTGGTCACCGATCAACTCCGCCATGCGGGTGGCGAGGCCGTAGGCGAATTCGAGTTTCGTCAGGGCCCGGACGGTCGACTGGGTGGTCATGTTGATGGCGTAGCCGGTCCGCCGCATCGCGTTGTAGATCTCGACGTCCCCGTCAATGAAGATCCGGTCCCAGGGCACCAGCACGTCGTCGAAGATGCAGAAGGCATCCTGCTCGTCGAATCGCGATGACAGCGGCTTGTCGAACGGATCGGCCCCTGGCGCCGAGGCCGAATCGCGGCACAGGAACTTGAGGCCGGGCGTGTCGAGGGGGATGGCGAAGGCCACCGCGTATTCGGTTGCTCCGGCCGGGATCGGTTGTCCCGGATACACCGTCTGCTCGTCGGCGTAGGGTGCGAGGGTGGCCAGCACGCGGGCTCCGCGGACGATGATGCCGTCAGCCGTTTCGCCGACCTTCCGGACCGTCACCTTGTTGCCTAGAATCCTGGCGTCAGTTCGCTTGTCGGTGGTCGGCTGGATGATGGTGTGGGTGAGGGCGATGTCGGCGTTGGCGAGGCGGCGCTGGAAGTTCACGATGTTTCGTGCACCGCGCTCGTTGCGACCATCAGTGCCGGCCCACACGTGCGGCGCCGATGCGAAGGCTGCAAACTTCATGTTCATGTAGTCGGGGGTGCGGCCCATGATGCCCATCGAGCCCTCCGACAGTCGCACCAGACCGGCATGGCGCTGCCGCAGTTCGTCCTTCGATTTTGGGATCATGTGGCTGACGTTGGTCGGCTGCCCGGTGTCCGGGTGGGTGAAGAGGCAGTTGGCAGCGTAGGCATGCTGCCGGTCGAACATAGCGGCCAGGCTTTCTGCTCCACCTCGCAGCTTGGGATGTGTGGTGACGTCCCCGATCCTTTCGCCATCGACCCAGATCTCACGCTTTGTCCTGCGAAGCCCGTCGAGAAACTGTGACCCCGTGCGCGCGCCCATGTGCCGTCCTCCGCTTCGATCGTCTTGCTTACCTGTAGCGATCATTCCATAATGGAGCGATCACTACAGGAAATGGCAGAAAGGTGAAAGTCAGGAATGAGACGATTGCCTCTCGCAGAGGCGGTTCCGGACGTCGCGCCGCGCGCAAGGAGGCGGACGCCGGAGGCCGTCGCCAGAGGAGGCAGGGAGTCCAGTCGCGGAGGCGCATCCTCGAAGCGACCTTCGATCTGGCCCAGGAGCTAGGCTACCAGGGCACGTCGATCTCGAAGGTGGTGGAGCGGTCGGGCCTGCCGGCCAGCTCCGTCTACTGGCACTTCGCGGACAAGGACGCCCTGTTCGCGGCAATGATCCACCACAGCTTCGAGCAATGGGCCGCCAATCTGCCCAAATGGACCCCACCAACCAAGGGTGTCTCGCGCCGTGACGAACTGGCTGCGCGTGTCCGTTCCGCCATCGCAAGCATTGCCAGCAACCCCGAGTTCTGGCGCCTCGGCCTCATCCTGTCATTGCAGCGTCAGCCAGGGGAGCTGCAGGCCCGCGAGCTGTTCAAGAATATCCGTCAGCGTGTGATCGCCAACATGGCCGAGTTCTGGCGACAGGTGCTGCCGACCGGCTACAGGCGCCGAGCACCGGACCTGCCCGAATTGTTGGCCCGCTTCACCATGGCGACCGCCGACGGCCTGTTCGTATCCGCTCAAATCGACAGCGACCATGACTACAATCGGTTCGCCGACCTCCTCGCCGATATGCTGGAAGCGGTGGCCGTCAGGCGGAGCTGAGGACGGACAGACAACAGTCCGTCGCCGCGGTAGGAGCGCCGGTCGGCGGCCCGAGCCATGGATCGACCGCCCCGAGGCTCCTGCGTGAAGCTGGGTGGGATGTCGGCCGATTGGCGTATCGGTCTTTCGCCTTGCAACGACACACACCTGTTTCGAGCCGACACCCGACAGGCTCGGTGAATCTTTTCCGAAGCATGGACACCGGGCTAAGGTGGCTGCCGCAACGAGGAGAGACCACGTGGCAGAAGCCAATCAATTCAAGCCGGAAGAGCATCGATTCGGTCCGACACACTGGTTCGAGGACCTCAAGGTCGGCCAGAAGTTCTACATCAACTCGCGCACCCAGACGGAAGCGCTGTTCGCGGCCTTCCAGTCGGCCAGCGGCGACAACCACCCGATCCACTACGATCGTGAGTACTGCAAGGCCCGCGGGCATCGCGACCTGCTTGCCCATGGACTGCAGGTCGCCATCCAGGGTGCGGCCGGCGGCGGCATCTTCCCGCATTTCATCGGCGATTCGCTGGTCGGATTCCTGGAGCAATCTTCACGCTTCCTGAAGCCCGTCTATTGCGGCGACACGCTCTATCCGATGCTGGAAATCAGCGATCTCAGGGCCGGCCGCACGACGGGTGTGGTGACCATGAAGCTCACGATCCACAACCAGACGGGCATGCTGGTATGTGACGGTGAACACAAGTACCTTGTAAGGAAACGGCCACACTAGAAAGGAAGCCACATGATCGGCGTGATCGCGAAACTCACCATCAAGCCCGGGACCAATGCCGATTTCGAGGCGACCATGAAGGCCCTGCAGGCCAAGGTCCAGGCCGACGAGCCGGGCAACAAGCTCTATGCCCTGCACAAGACGGACGACAGCAACGTCTACGTCATGCTGGAGCGATACACGGACCAGGCGGCGCTGGATGCCCATCGCGCGGCGCCACACTTCAAGGAGCTGGGGCGCAAGCTCGGCGACTACCTCGCCGGACGTCCCGAGGTGCAGGTGATGCAGGAGGTCTGAACGCCTCCGAGGAGCGCAGCCAAGATGGATGGACTGGTTCACCGCCACACGCCGCCGGGCACTTCGCCGGGCCTTCTGACCGGCCGTGCACCCGTCCCCGACGAAGCGCTCGACTTCACCCTGGTCGAGTACACGCCGGAGGAATGCGAGGTCCTGCACGGCGTGGAGGTCGACGAGTGCCAGTTTCATCTCGGCACGCCTGGCCACACCTGGATCGACGTCGCGGGCCGGCCAAGCTCGGAGATGCTGCAGGATCTCGGCAAGGCCTTCAATCTGCACCCGCTTGCGCTGGAAGACGTCTTCCACGCCAACCAGAGAAGCAAGCTCGACATATACGATCACCAGGGCTTCATCGTGCTCAACGATCCCGCCTACGAGGAGGGCGAGATCCGCTTGCGGCAGGTGAGCATCTTCTTCGGCCCGAACTACGTCATTTCGTTCCACGACCACAAACTCGACATCTTCAAGCCGGTGCGTGACCGGCTGCAGGCGACCGGCTCACGCCTGCGGACACAGGATATCGACTACCTCGTCTATGCGCTGATCGACCTGGTGGTCGATCGCAAGTTCCCGTTGATCGAAGCACTGGCCAACCATCTCGAGATCCTCGAAGACGAGGCACTGGGACAGTCGACGGAGGCGACGCTCGGCCGGATCCATCAAGCCCGACGAGCGCTCGTCACCTTCCACCGCCTCCAATGGGCCGAGCGCGAAACCATTCTTGCCGTGATGCGCCCGGAGACGCCGGTCATCAGCGCGGAAACCCGCACCTACCTGCGCGACTGCTTCGACCATTCCATTGCCGTGCTCGATCTGCTCGAGAGCTACCGCGAGATGTGCAACGGCCTCATGGAAGTCTACCTGATGCAAGCCTCGAACCGGATGTCCGAGGTGATGAAGACCCTGGCCGTCATCACGGCGTTCTTCATGCCGCTGTCGTTCCTTGCCGGGGTCTACGGCATGAATTTCGACCGCGACGCGGGCAACATGCCCGAACTGAGCTGGCGGTATGGCTATATGTTCTTCTGGGTGCTGACGGCGATCGTCGTCGCGGGCCTGTTTCTCTGGATGAGGCGGAAGCGATGGCTGTGACGGATACCAATCGCCTCTTCGGATCGGAGCTTTCACCCTATTCGGTGAAGGTCCGCTCGTACCTGCGCTACAAGGGTGTGCCGCACGAATGGCTGCCGCGATCGTCCGCCAACCAGGCCGAATTCCAGAAGTATGCGAAGCTTCCGCTGATCCCGCTGCTGGTCACGCCGAAGGACGAAGGGCTGCAGGACTCGACGCCGATCATCGAGCGTGTCGAGGCCGCAGCCCCTGGGCCATCCATCACGCCGGACGATCCGGCCCTCGCGTTCCTGTCGGCCCTGATCGAGGAATATGCCGACGAATGGGGCAACAAATGGATGTTCCACTATCGCTGGAGCTATCCGGCTGACCGCTGGGCGACTGCCGAGCGCATCGCCCTGCAGATGATGGGGCATCAAGGTCCTCTGGCGGTCGCGCAGGCGCGCGCCGCCGTTGCCGAGCGCATGACCGGCAGGCTGGACTTCGTCGGATCCAATCCGACGACACGGCCGCTGATCGAAGCCTCCTTCAAGCGCGTCGTGGGGATTCTCGACCGTCATCTCGCGACTCGACCGTATCTTCTAGGCGGATGCCCGGCGCTGGCCGACTTCGGGCTGTGGGGACAGCTTTACGAGATGGCGACCGATCCGACGCCGGGCGCCGAGATGCGGACCGGCGCCAAGCACGTCATGGCGTGGATCGAGCGCATGGTTTCGCCCAGGGCGGAGGGTGCGTTCGAGCCCTGGGCCGCGCTGTCGTCCGGACTGATGCCGCTCCTGAAGGAGGAAGTCGGTGCGCTGTTCCTGCCGTGGTCGACGGCGAACGCTGCAGCGATCCAGAAGGGTGACAAGAGCTTCGAGGTGACGCTCGCCGGGGCTGCCTGGTCTCAGGAGCCGCAAAAGTACCACGCCCGATCGTTCGCCGAGATCCGACGCAAATATGCGGCGGCCAAGGGCGCGGCCGGGCTCGACGGCATCCTCGGCGAGGCCGATTGCCTGCGCGGGTTAGTATAATCCGGAGAGGATCAGGGATGCGCCCGACAGGGCCAGCAGGCCGAGAATGATCCAACGGAACTGCCTGTCGTCGAGCCGGCCGTAGACCAGCAGCCCCAGCCGTGCACCGAGCAGGGTGGTCGGCAGGGCGATGATGGTCCAGACCAGGAAGACATGGTCGAGAAATCCGGCTACGGCGGCCGAGATCAGCGCGGTCGCGAGAATGGACATGTTGAAGGGCTGATTGACGCCGCGCTGCTCGTGCATGTTCCAGCCGCGAAGTTGTGCCCAGACGCTGGGAGCGGGGCCGCTCAGGCTGGCCATGCCACCGAGGACGCCGCCGATCAGCCCGATCCCGGCATCGGCCCAGCGGCTGGCGCCATGGACGATGGGCGGTCGGCGGACGAAGGCCATCCAGCAGCAATAGAGGATGAGGAAGCAGCCGACGCCGAGCTTCAACGGCTGCAGGCGGATGTGGCCGAGCAGGGCCGTCCCCATCGGGACGCCGATCAGGCCGGCGGCGAGGAACGGCCAGAGCCGGGTCCAGGTCACGCCGCGCCAGATGCGCGGCAGCGACTGGATGTGACCGCTCACCGAGCAGAGCGCGGTCAGCGGCGCGGCCGTTGTCGGCGACATGACGTGCAGCCAGAAGCCCAGGGCCATCAGCGAATAACCGGTGCCGCTGAGGCCATTCACGAACCCGGCGGTCAGGGCCCCCGCGACGACGACGGCCGCATCGCCGAGGGCAGGCAACTGCACCGGGTCAGCCTGCCGCGGTGAAGGCCTGGATGCCGGTGATCGCGCGACCGAGGATCAGCGCATGGACGTCGTGCGTGCCTTCATAGGTGTTCACCGCCTCGAGGTTCATGGCGTGGCGGATCACGTGGTACTCGTCGGAGACGCCGTTGCCGCCATGCATGTCGCGCGCGACGCGGGCGATGTCGAGCGCCTTGCCGCAGTTGTTGCGCTTGATCAGCGAGATCATCTCGGGCTGCGCATGACCCTTGTCCTTGAGCCGGCCGACGCGCAGGCAGGCCTGCAGGCCGAGCGCGATCTCGGTCTGCATGTCGGCGAGCTTCTTCTGGATGAGCTGGTTGGCGGCAAGCGGCCGGCCGAACTGCTTGCGCTCCATCGTGTAGTTGCGCGCCTGCTTCCAGCAGAATTCCGCCGCACCCATTGCGCCCCAGGCGATGCCGTAGCGCGCGTTGTTCAGGCAGCCGAACGGGCCGCCGAGGCCGGAGACGTTGGGCAGCAGGTTCTCTGCCGGCACGAACACCTCGTCGAGCATGATGGCGCCCGTCACCGAGGCGCGCAGGCTGAACTTGCCCTCGATCTTCGGCGTCTCGAGGCCCTTGTAGCCGCGTTCGAGGATGAAGCCGCGGATCGCTCCGCCGTCGAGCTTGGCCCAGACGACCAGCACGTCGGCGATCGGCGAATTGGTGATCCACATCTTGGAGCCCGAGAGCTTGTAGCCGCCGGGCGCGGTGACGGCGCGGGTCTTCATGCCGCCGGGATCGGAGCCGTGGTCGGGCTCGGTGAGTCCGAAGCAGCCCACCCACTCGCCGGTCGCGAGCTTGGGCAGGTACTTCATGCGCTGCTCCTCGGTGCCGTAGGCGTAGATCGGATGCATCACGAGCGACGATTGCACGCTCATCGCCGAGCGGTAGCCCGAGTCGACGCGCTCGACCTCGCGCGCCACCAGGCCGTAGGTCGTGTAGTTGGCGCCGGCGCAGCCGTATTTTTCGGGCAGGGTCGAGCCGAGAAGGCCGAGCGCGCCCATCTCGTTCATGATCTCGCGGTGGAACTTCTCGTGTCGATTGGCCTCCAGCACACGCGGCATCAGCTTTTCCTGGCAATAGTCGCGCGCGGCGTCGCGGATCGCGATCTCCTCCTCGGTGAGCTGATCGTCGAGGAAGAAGGGATCCTCCCAGTCGAACGGCCGTGCGTCGGCGGCGATACCCTTCGCGGCGCTCTTCATCGGTGTGGCGGCGGTGGCCATGATGTCTCCTGTCTCTGTCAGCGGCGTCTTATCAGGCGACGCCCGCTCCGCCAACCTTTGCAGGCCTGGAGCCCGGCGGTACAACACTCGATGATCGTTCGCGACCTCCTGCCGGCGGATCTGCCGGTTGCCGCCATCCTTCTCGACCAGCTCGGCTATGCCTTGGGCGAGGCAGAGGTCCGCAAACGGTTCGAACGGGTGCGGAGAGCGCCGGATCATCTCGCCAGGGTCGCCGAGATAGAGGGGCGGGTCGTCGGCCTGTTGCACGTCTTCGAGCGGCCGGCGCTCGAGAAGCCCTGCGAAGCGGTGGTCCAGGCGATCGTGGTCAACGCGAGGACTCGCGGTGCCGGGGTCGGTGCCGCCCTGATGGCGGATGCCGAGGCCTGGGCCCGCGCAAGAGGGCTCAGGTCCGTCACGCTTTACACCAACATCGACCGCGCCCCCGCTCACGCCTTCTACGAAGGGCTTGGCTACGCGAAGACCGGCACGTCGCACTTGATGCGGCGAGGTCTCTAGCCGCGGCGTTACGTCGTTGTCCCCGCGGAGCGGCCGGTCAGGGAGCGGAAGATATCGAGGCTCAGCCGGCCGAAGGCCTCCGACGCCCGCATCTCGACCGTCCGCGGTCGCGGCAAGTCGATCCTGAGATCGGCCGCGACGCGCCCGGGCCGGGGCGACATCACCACGACGCGGTCGGACAGGAATACGGCTTCGGCGATCGAGTGGGTGACGAAAAGGACGGTCTTGCGTGCTTCCTGGCCGAGGTCGCGCTCGCCCCAGATGCGCAGCAGTTCGAGGGCCATGTCGTCGCGGGTCATGGCATCGAGCGCGCCGAACGGCTCGTCCATCAGGAGCAGGGGAGGATCGAGCAGTAACGCGCGGCAGAGCGACGCCCGCTGCTGCATGCCGCCCGACAGCTCGCGCGGCAGTCTGTCGCCAAAGCCCGCGAGGCCCGCCATGTCGAGCAGCGTATGGGCCCGCGATTTAAGGCGACCCGCATCCTTGCCGGCGAGCTCGGCCGGCAGCAGGACATTGTCCAGGATCGAGCGCCACTTCAGCAGGATCGGCTGCTGGAAGACCATGCCGATATCGTCGATCGGGCGATCGACCTTTCGTCCGGCCACAGTCACCGTACCCTGCGTCGCCGGCCGCAGGCCGGCAATGATGCGCAACAGGGTCGACTTTCCGCAGCCGCTTGGCCCCACGAGCGAGACGAACTCGCCAGCGCCGACATCAAGCGAAATGCCGGCGAGGGCCTCCACCGGGCCGCTCGCCGCCTGATAGGTCATGCCGACCCGGTCGAGATCGATCAGTGTCCGTGTCACGTCGGGTCGAACCAGCCAATCACTTCGGCATGTCGACCTTGGTGTAGAAATCCTTGGTATAGACGTCCTTGCAGTCGACCTTCTTGGGCAATCCCATATAGGTGTTCACCAGGTCGACCGACGCGCACATCCGCTTGTCGTCGATCGAGCCGATGCCGTTCTTGGCATATTGCTCGGTCTTCATCAGGTCGAGCCCCATCAGCATGTTGGCCGAGATTGCGTCGACGTCGATCTCGGGCACGCGCTTCTTGAAGATCACCATGGCCGCCTTGGGATCGGCCATGACATCGCGCCAGCCCATGTAGGAAGCTTCCAGGAAGGCTTTCAGCGCCTTGGGGCGCTCCTTCATCGTCTTCTCGCTGGCCATGATCGACATCGAGTAGAGATCGAAGCCGAAGTTGGCCCACGGCATCATCACGACGTTGCCCTTGCCGACAGCCTTCTCGTAGAGCGGCAGGCCGGTGGTGTAGTCGCTGACGCCGTCCATGCGCTTCTCGGCCAACGCGGCGATCTTGGCGGCCGGCTCGATATTCACCCACTTGACCTTGCTCGCATCGATGCCGTTCACCTTGGCGAAGGCGGGGAACATCTGGCGCTGGGAGTCGCCCGGCGGCGAGCCGAGGGTGGCGCCCTCAAGGTCCTTGGGCTTGGCCAGCGGCTTGCTCTTGAGGCTGAAGATGTTGAGCGGCGTCTTGTCGAACACCATGCCGACCGTCTTGATGGTCGTGCCGCGCGCCTTGGACGCGATCACGACGGCGGCGTCGGCGAGGCCCGCATCGGCGCGACCGGTATCGACCTTGGCGATCGAGTCGCCCGATCCCTTGGAGTTCTCCAGCGTCACGTCGAGGCCCTTGGCCTTGTAGTAGCCCTTGTCGAGCGCGACCCAATAGGCGGCATGGTCGCCGACAGCAAACCAGTTGAGGGCGAAGGTGAACTTCTCCTGAGCCGACGCCGATCCGGCTCCGGCGAGAACGGCGGCAACTGCCAGCCACAATGCACGTCTCATGATGATTCTCCCCAGGACGGTTGATGCTCTCAGTCCACACCCTCGGCCCACGGCGCCCAGAGATGGGCGAGCAGGACGACGGCGCCGTAGAGGACGAGACCAACGATGGAAATCCAGATCAGCGCAGCGAACGCAACCGAAGTGTTCATGCTGCTCTGGGTCGTGACGATGACGTAACCCAACCCGCGCTGCGAGGCGACGAACTCGCCGACGATGGCACCGACCACGGCCGCGGTCGCGGTGATCTTGAGTGCGCTCAGGATATAGGGCAGCGCATTGGGAATACGGATCTTGACGAAGATCTTCCATTTCGGTGCGTTGAACACCCGGCCGAGATCGAGCATGTCGGCCTCGACCTGGCTCAGCCCCACGGCGGTGTTGATCACCACGGGAAAGAACCCGATCAGCGCGCCCATCAGCATGTTGGGGAAGATCCCGTAGCCCATCCAGATCAGGAACAGCGGCGCAACCGCCACCTTGGGCAGGGTGTTGACGAAGACGAGGAACGGCACGAGGGCGTTGGCCAGCAGCGGCGACCAGGCGATGGCGACGCCCAGGGCCACGCCGACGCCGGCGGCCATCAGGAACGCACCGATAATCTCCCAGGTCGTCACCCACAGGTGCTGCGACCAGGAGATTTCGCCAGCCCAGAGCGCATTCCAGACCGAGATCGGCGAGGGCAAAAGGTATTCACGAATTCCCGAGAAGCTGGCGGCAGCCTGCCAGGCTGCGAGCAACACCAGGAACAGGACGATCGTCGGCGCGTACTGACGCGAGAGTGCGTTCAATTTCGTCATGCGCGATGTGTGACGACGCCCTTCATTGGTTTGAACACGCTGATATCATCCCTCCACGTTCAGTGAGACTGACGGACGCTCCGGTGACCGTCAAGGCGAGGATGATCGGTGAGGTTTTCCCTGTGCAACGAGGTGATCCGCGAGCTTTCGTTCGATCGGCAATGCGCGCTCGCCGCCAGCCTGGGCTATGCCGGACTGGAGATCGCTCCCTTCACCTTCGGGGAGGACGCATGGCGCATGCCCGACGCCAAGCGAGCCGGGATTCGTCGCACCTGCGCTGATGCAGGCATCGTCGTGAGCGGCCTGCACTGGCTGCTGGCGGCGCCGGCTGGCCTCTCCATCACCAGCGCCGACCGCACGGTCTGGCAAAAGAGTGCGGACGTCTTGTGCGGATCGGTCGATCTCTGCGCCGAGTTAGGCGGCAACTACCTCGTGCACGGCTCACCCGCCCAGCGTCGCGTCACCGGCGGCGACGATGCCAAGCGTGCGGAGGAGGCCTGGACCCTGGCGGCCGATCACGCGCAGAAGGCGCATGTCACCTATTGCCTCGAGCCGCTGGCAAGGCCTGATTGCACCTACATCAATACGCTTGCCGAGGCAGCCGAGGTGGTGCGCCGGATCGGCAATCCGGCGTTCATGACGATGATCGACACGCTGGCGGCGAGTCTCATGGAACCCGAGCCGGTGGCCGATGCCATTCGGCGTTGGATGCCGACCGGAATTATGGCTCATATCCAGCTCAACGATCGCAACCGGCGCGGACCGGGGCAGGGCGAGGACAGGTTCGGCTCCATGATCGAGGCCCTGCGCGATACCGGCTATGACGGCTGGGTAGCGATGGAGCCTTTCATCTACGAGCCGGACGGACCGACTTGCGCGGCGCGCATGATCGGTTACGTGGCTGGACTCCTGGAGCAGCGATGAGAGTCAAACTGGAGGGCGTCGAGCGTTACGAACGGCCGATGAAGATGAGGCTGGCCTTCCGCTTCGGCGTCATCACCGTGACCGAGGGGGTGCAGGCGGTGATCCGTGCGCGCATTTCTTTTGCCGACGGGCGCACCGGCGAGGGCGTGGCGGCGGAGGCGCTGGCGGCCAAATGGTTCGAGAAGGATCCGCGCTTCACCGACGCACAGAATCTCGACCAGCTTCGTCAATCGCTCGGCATCGCCATCGATCACTACAGGGCGCACGGTCTCGACACGCCGTTCGGGTTGTTTGCCGGCACCTATATCGCCCAGCAGCGCCGTGGCGCCGAGCTTGGCCTCAATCCGCTCGTCGCATCCTACGGGCCGGCCTTGCTCGACCGGGCGATCATCGATGCCGTCGGCAAAGCGACCGGGCAATCGTTCGCGAACATGATCATGGCCAATGTGCCGGGCATCAAGACGACCGAGCTGACGCCCGATATCGGGGAGGCAGATCTCGCGCCGTTCCTTGCCGAGCTGAAGCCTGCGCCGTCAATCGACCTCCGGCATACGGTCGGCCTCGTCGATCCGCTGACCGCGGCCGATCGGTCGCCGCAGGAGCGGGTGAACGACGGTCTGCCGGAAACACTCGACGAGGTCGTCTCATACTACCGCGGCCGCTACTACAAGCTGAAAGTGTCGGGCGACATCGGCGCCGACCTCGACCGGCTGTCGCGCATTGCCGCCGTTCTCGATGCCGGTCTGCCGGACTATCGCGCCACGCTCGACGGCAACGAGCAATATGACGGTGTAGACGGGATCGTCGAGCTCTGGCGCAAGGTCGAAGAGACGCCCGGCCTCGCGAGGCTTGCCAGATCGACGCTTTTCATCGAGCAGCCGATCAAGCGCAGCATGGCGCTCAGCCAATCGGTCAAGCCGCTGGCGAAGATGCGGCCGGTGATCATCGACGAGTCGGACGGCGAGCTCTCTTCCTTTCCGATGGCCCTGACGCTGGGATATGCCGGCGTCTCGAGCAAGAATTGCAAAGGGTTCTACAAGTCGATCCTGAACGCCTCGCGAGTCGCCAGGCTGGGCCAAGGCTACTTCATGTCGGCCGAGGATCTGACGACCTTGCCGGGGGTCAGTCTGCAGCAGGATCTTGCCCTGGTGTCGCTCCTCGGCATGACCCATGTCGAGCGCAATGCCCATCATTTCGTCGACGGCATGTCCTTCGCATCGGTAGCCGAGCAGAAGGCCTTTGCCGCGGCCCATCCCGATCTTTACGCGATCGCGGACGGCAAGCCGGCGCGCCTCAAGGCGCCGGGCGGCAAGCTCGCACTCGGCTCGCTCGGCGTTCCGGGCTTTGCCGTCGGCGCCGAGATGGATTTCAAGTCGATGCGGAAGATGGCGGGAGCAACCACATGAGCAGCGATGCAGCCACCCTGCCGACGCGCTTCGACACGATCGAGACGCTCGAGGATTTCATGACCTTGCCGTCCGCGGCGCTGACACAGGACCTCGCGACGATCCCCGGCGATATCATGGTCCTGGGAGTCGGCGGAAAGATGGGTCCGACGCTGGCGCGGCTGGCCAAGCGTGCGGCGCCAGCGAAGCGCGTGATGGGCGTGGCGCGCTTCAGCGAGGCGGGCGTGCGCGAGGCGCTGGAGAAGGCGGGAGTGGAGCCGATTTCGGCCGACCTGCTGGACCGAAGTGCGCTCGAAAGATTGCCCAAGGCGGACAACATCGTCTTCATGGCCGGCCGCAAGTTCGGCGCGACGGGCGATGTGCCGCTCACCTGGGCGATGAATGTGCAGGTTCCGGCCATGGTGGCGGAGGTCTTCAAGGCCTCGCGCATCGTCGCCTTTTCGACCGGCTGCGTTTATCCCTTCGTTCCGGTGGACGGCGGCGGGGCGACGGAGGAGGTGCCGCCCGTTCCGCCGTCCGGCGACTACGCCAATTCCTGCGTCGGCCGCGAACGCATGTTCGAATATTTTTCTGCGCGGCACCGCACGCCGGGTCGCCTCTTCCGGCTGAACTACGCAATCGACATGCGCTACGGCGTCCTGCACGACGTTGGCCGCAAGGTGCGCGATGGCGAGATGATCGATCTCTCCATGGGGCATGTGAACGTGATCTGGCAGGGCGATGCCAATACGGTGGCACTCTGCTGTCTTGCCCGTGCGACAACGCCGACCACACCTATCAATGTCACCGGACCGGAAACCATCGAGGTGCGATGGCTTGCCAACGAGTTCGGCAAGCTTTTGGGCAAGTCTCCCAAACTTACGGGCAAGGAGGCGTCGACGGGCTGGCTGAACAATGCCGGCCGCATGGTGCGGGAGTTCGGGCCACCCAGCGTGCCGCTCCAGCGCATGATCGAATGGACCGCCGACTGGCTGATGCGCGACATGAAGACCTTGAACAAGCCGACGCACTACGAGGTCCGCGATGGCCAATACTGACGTTCTGGACGTCGCGCCCATCGGGCCGGACCAGAGCGAGGCGGTATGGCCCTTGTCGATCGAGGCCGGCTGGAACCAGAACGTTGCCGATTGGCGGTTCATGCTGGAGGCCGGCCGCGGCTTCGGTTGCCGGGGCGCCGACGGCCGATGGGAAGCAAGCTCGCTGGTCTTGCCACTTGGAGCGGATCTCGCCTGGATCAGCATGGTGCTGGTGGCCCGGTCGCGACGGCGCGGCGGACTCGGCACCACGCTCCTGAAGTGCTGCATCGAGGACGTGCGAAGAGCCGGTGCGGTCGCGGGTCTCGACGCGACCGAGCAGGGCCGCCCGCTTTACCTGACACTGGGTTTCCATGATCTCTACAGGATCGCGCGCTGGCATTTCGACGAGGCGACCGAAACGGTCGAGCCACCCTCGGGCATCCGGATACGGCCTGTGGCAAGCGCCGATCTGCCAGGCATCGCGCTTTACGACCGGCCGAGGAGCGGCATGGAGAGGCCGGCGATCCTGGCCCATCTGGCTGGCCGCCAGCCTGGCCTCGCCTGGGTCGCACAAAACGATGCAGGGGAATGCGCAGGCTTCATTTTGGGGCGGGAAGGCCGCGCGGCCAACTCGATCGGCCCCGTGGTCGCCGATAGCGAGGCGATCGCGCTCGCGTTGATTGGCCGAGCCGCCCACGCTGTCTCGGGACCCTTCATTCTCGATATGCCCGAAACCCACAGCCGGATCGGAGGCTGGCTCGAGCGACAGGGCGCGGTTTCGCCCCGCGCCTACACGCGGATGACGCTGGGGGAGGCGGAAGGGCTCGACGATCCCGCCCGGCTCTTTGCTCTCGCCGGCCCGGAATTGGGATAGGATGCCCGACATGATTCCCGACAAAGCCCTGCATTGGCGCGATCTGCCGCCGGCCGTCCTCTCGCTCCTGCGCGAGGGGACGGTGATCCCCGCGCATCCGCTGGCGCTCGGCCCCGACCGGCAATTCGACAAGCAATCGCAGCGTGCGATCAGCCGCTATTACCTCGATGCGGGCTCCGGCGGCCTGGCGGTGGGCGTGCATTCCACGCAGTTCGCCATTCGCGAGGTCGGCCTCTATCGGCCCGTGCTCGAACTCGCGATCGAGACGGCGCGCGACTGGACGGACCGGCCGCTGGTCATGATTGCAGGCGCTGTCGGCAAGACGGCGCAGGCCGTGGAGGAGGCGCGTACCGCCCGCGCGCTTGGCTATCACGCCGTGCTGCTGTCCCTGGCGGCGCTGAAAGGCGCGAGCGAGGACGAGCTGATCGAGCACTGCACCGCCGTTGCCAAGGAGATGCCGTTGATCGGCTTCTATCTGCAGACGGCGGTCGGCGGCATCCCGTTGTCGCGATCCTTCTGGGCGCGGTTCGCCGCGATCGACAATGTGGTGGCGATCAAGGTCGCGCCCTTCAATCGGTACCGCACGCTCGATGTCGCCTTCGGGGTCGCGCAGGCGCAGGTGGAGGACCGTGTCACCCTCTACACCGGCAACGATGACCACATCGTCGCCGACCTGATCTCGCCGATGGTCGTGCGCACCGGAAACCGTGAGGTGACGCTGCGCTTCAAGGGCGGCCTACTGGGCCATTGGAGCGTGTGGACGCGCGGCGCGGTCAAGCTGCTCGAACGATTGAAGCTGTCGGTGTCCAATGGCGCCGTGCCGGCCGAGGTGCTCGCGCTCGACTCGTTCGTAACCGACTGCAACAGCGTCGTGTTCGATGTCGAACACGACTTCGCGGGCTGCATTCCCGGCTGCCACGAGATCCTTCGACGCCAGGGATTGATGACGTCGATCGAATGCCTCGACCCCGAGGAAAAGTTGAGCCCCGGCCAGAGCGCGGGCATCGACCGGCTGTACGCGACTTATCCCGATCTGCATGACGATGCCTTCGTGGCGGCCAACCTCGATCGCTGGCGTGCCTGACGGTGAACGATCTTTTTGCGACACATGATGCGCTGGCGGTCGCCGGTCTGATCAAGGCGCGCAAGCTCGACGCCCGCGAGCTGCTTGATGCGACGCTCCGTTCCTTGCGCACCGCCAACGGCCCGTTGAATGCCGTCACGGATTTCTATGACGGTGAGCTGCTCGAGCGCTCCGTCGCCGCGTCAGGCGAGGGCCCTTTCCAGGGCATTCCATATCTGGTCAAGCAGCTCATGGCCGAGTGCGCCGGCACGCCGACGACCCTTGGCTCGCGGTTTTTCGCCAGGGAACCTGTCGCGGTGGCCGACAGCGCCGCCGTGGCCCGCCTGCGACGCGCCGGCCTCGTGATCGTCGGCCGCACCAACACCAGCGAGTTCGGCCTGGCGCCGACAACCGAGCCCGTATTTGGCGGTCCGACGCGCAATCCCTGGCGACCAGATCTGTCGCCGGGCGGCTCGTCCGGCGGCTCGGCGGCGATAGTTGCCGCCCGTACCCTTCCCATGGCGCATGCGACCGACGGTGGCGGTTCGATCCGTATCCCGGCCAGTCTCTGCGGTCTCTTCGGGCTGAAGCCGTCGCGCGGCCGCGTCAGCCTGGCACCAATCGGCGAGACGCTGGCCGGTGCAGGTGCGCAACATTGCGTGTCGATCTCGGTGCGCGACAGCGCGGCGCTCCTCGATGCGGTGGCGGGCAGCGAGCCGGGCGATCCCTATGCCGCGCCGCCGCCGAAAGCGACCTTCCTCGAGGCAGTCGAGCGGGCGCCGGGAAAGCTGCGCATCGCCTTCATGCGCCGGCCTGTCGGTGGACCGCCGCTCGACCCTGTTCTTGTTCGCGCGACCGAGCGCACGGCCAGGCTTCTGGAAGAGCTCGGCCATCGAGTCGAGGAGGCCTCTCCCGGCTATGACGCAGAGAAACTGGGAGAGGCGTTCTGGCGCGTGATGTGCGCCAACACCTGGACCAACATCCAGGTCCGCGCCAATGGGCGTACACTTGGACCCGGCGACTTCGAAGCAGTGACGCAACTCTATGCCGAACGCGGGCGTGCCGTCACGGCGGATGAGTACATTCGCGCCGTGCAGACATTCCATCGCACGGGACGGCAGCTTGGAATTTTCTTCGAGACATACGACATACTGTTGTCGACGACGATCGCGACCACGCATTTGCCGCTCGGCACGGTGCGCATGGATGGGTCGGCGGAAGAGTTCGAGCGGGCCGTCGCGCCGATGACGTCGTTCACCGCCGTCTGCAATGCGACGGGCGTTCCCGCCATGTCGGTCCCGCTGGAATGGACGGGCGACGGATTGCCGATCGGCCTTCATTTCATCGGCCGATATGGTGCTGAGGAAACGCTCTATTCGCTGGCCGGCCAACTCGAGCAGGCGCGTCCATGGCGCGGCCGCCGGCCGCCACACTGAATATGAAACGGGGATACCGATGCTGATCGCCGATGCGCAGGTCCATATCTGGGCGGCCAACACACCGGAACGGCCATGGCCGGCGCGGGCCGAGCCGCACCGTGCGCCGCTCGGCAAGGACGAGCTTTTGGCCGAGATGGACAAGGCCGGCGTCGACCGCGTCGTGATCGTTCCGCCGTCATGGGAAGGCGATCGCAACGATCTTGCGATCGAAGCGGCCCGAAGCCATCCGGACCGCTTCGCCGTCATGGGCCGCCTCGATCCGGATGCGCCCGGCGCGCGCGAGCAGATCGTCGGCTGGAAGAGGCAGCCCGGCATGCTCGGCATGCGCTTCACCTTTCACACCGAGATCCTGCGGCAGCCGTTGCTGGACGGACGCTTCGACTGGGTGTGGGGCGAGATGGAGAAGGCCGGCATTCCGGCCATGGTTCTGTTCCACCACGAATACATGCATCTCGCCGACCGGATCGCCGAACGCTATCCGGGGTTGAGGCTCGTTCTCGATCATCTCGGTCTCAAGAGCGGGAAGACCGTCACCGAAGCGTCCAACTTCGCAAGCCTCGACAAGGTCCTGGCGCTGGCCAAACGGCCGAACGTGGCGGCCAAGGTCTCCGCGATGCCGTGCTACGCCGACGACAAGACCTACCCCTACCGCTCCGTGCACGCCCATATCCGGCGGGTATTCGAGGCATTCGGACCCCGGCGCACCTTCTGGGGCACCGACTGGTCGCGATTGCCCTGCAGCTATCGCCAGGGCGTGACCATGTTCACCGAGGAGATGCCCTGGCTGAAAGGCGAGGATCTCGGCTGGGTCATGGGCCGCGGTGTTTGCGAGTGGATCGGCTGGAAGGTGCCTTGAAGGCGGTCTGGCCACAGCCCAAGCTGGGCGATATTTTCTGTGCGCTGTGTGGAGGACAATATGCCGACCTCGGTCAAAGACATGCTTGCTGCCGCCAATGCTTCGGTATCGAAGATCGATCGTGACGAGGCGATGGCGCTGATCAAGGACAAGAACGCGCTGGTCGTGGATGTCCGCGACCTGCCCGAGCTTCAGGCCAGCGGCAAGGTCGCAGGCGCCGTCCATGTCTCGCGGGGCATGCTCGAATTCCGCGCCGACCCCGACTCGCCCTATCACAACCCTGCGTTCAACCGAGATCGGCCGGTGATCGTCTATTGCGCCTCGGGCGGCCGGTCGGCGCTGGCCGGAAAGGCCCTCCAGGATCTCGGTTACCAGACCGTGCGGAACCTCGGTGCCTTCAAGGACTGGGCGGAGAAGGGCGGCCCGGTCGAGAAGGTCTAGCCACCGCCGCTAAAGCGGCCGCATCACCGTTTGCGAGCCGCCGCCCCAGATCGGCAGGTAAGTCATCTTGTAGCCGGCACCGCCGGTGACGATGGGATGAATGGCGTCGGGCGAGCGCGCGGCGCCTTCGCTTTCGTCGAAGACATAGCGCTGGATGCGCGCAATATCCCAGCCGTCGTGCCGTGCGATCTTCTCCGCCATTTCGAGCGGAAGCAGGAAGACCTGCTCGCCGCGCTCGTTCTTGCGGCCGAGGCCCGACATGACGACAGCGGCGCGCATGCCGGCAACGATTGGCGACAAGATCGCTTCCGGCGTCGCACCTTCGCCGTCGCCCGGCAACACTTCCGCCGTTCCCGAGATGCCCATCACTGTGATCGCGCTCGTATCGCGACCGAGCCCATGGCGGGCGGTGAGCGTCGGGAAGGGGCCGTCGGCGCGCTCGGCAAAGCAGAAGGTGTACTTGCCTGGCTGGCCCATGGTCGCCATGTCTCCGGTTTCCGAGCGGGCGCCGCCGATGTTGCGGATGCAGAGCTGCAGGGCACGGCCGATGCTGGCATTGGCCCGATTGCCAGGGCCAAGGCAATTGGTGCCGGCGTTGATGTCGAGTTGTCGGGCAACAGGTCCATGGACGCAAAGCGCCACGCAGGCCGTCCCTGTCGTCGTGGCGATGCCGAGCAGGTTGAAATCGGGCTCGAGCGTCGCCTCCGCAGCCGCCAGCACGACTGGCAGTTCGGCCGGACGGCAGCCGGCAATCACGCACTGGTAGGCGACCGCATCGGGCGTGATCTCGCCGAACATCGGCGGCATGGCGCCGCGCGGGTCGGCGCGGCGGACAATGCCCGCAACCATGGCGTCGAGACGCCGTCGCGTCGGCGGCACCAGGGGCAGGCCGTCCGACAACTCGGCGTCGGTCAGGATCTGTTGGGCGGTTTCCCAGGCGGTCGTCTCGTCGACGACCGGCCAGCCGCACCAGTCGCTCATCGAGCGATACGCACCGAGGCGACGGTGGTGCCGCCGAACGACGGAATGAAGGCGGAGTGCTTGCCCGGGCCGCCGGCAACCGTGATGTGGATGTCCTGCGGCGAACGCGCGATCGCGAACCAGTCGCCATCCGGCATATGGCCGGTGCTGACATAGGTCTCCTGGTTCTCCTTCGAGATCCGCGAGGCATGCACGCGCGAGCGCTTGAAGAGCTCTTCCTGGATGCTCTCGATCGTGTAGCCGTCGCGCGCCAGCGTCGCGGCGTGCTCGGGGCCGATGATCACGACGCAGGGACCCTTGCCATAGATCGTATTGGCCCCCGGTGTCGCCATCGAGCCGGCGAAGGTGGTCAGGAGTCCATCGCCTGTCGTGCTGCCGTGGTCGTTGAGATTATGCGGACCTTCGCCCGACATGACGGTCACCACGCTGTCCGTCGGCGCGAAGCCGCGGCGCACGTGGTAGGGCGTCCAGGGATTCTCCTCCTCGTTCTCGCCGAAGCAGAAGGTGTACTTGGCGGGGTTGCCCTGGGTCGATCGATCCATCTCGCCGGGCTTGGCGCCTGCGACATTGAGCAGGATGAGGCCGACGGCGCGGCCGATCGTGGCATTGGCCTGCCAACCCTGACCGAAGCAGTTGGAGCCGCAGTTGATCGCGAGTTCCTTGCGGGCGGGGCCGCTCACCATGACCATCGGCGCGCAGGAATGGGTCGTGGCGAGCGTGCCGTGCAGATTGTAGTCGGGATCGAGCAGGCCGCGCAGCGCCGCCGTCACGACCGGGAAGTATTCCGGCTTGCAGCCGGCCATCACCGCATTGGCAGCCAGTGCCTGCAACGTCGGTACGACCTGGCGCGGCGGAACGGGTGCGAAGGGACGGTTGTCGCCCCGCACGGTGTCGACGAACTGTGCGACCTTCGCCTCGGTCGGCGGATAGAGCGGCATGCCATCGCTCCAGCCCTGTTCGAGCGCAAAGGCGTTGAAGCCGTCGATGTCGAGGTCACCGATATCGATGACCTCCTGTTCGGCGATATCCTTCATGTGCCGGTGGCCTCGGTCAGTCCCTTGGTTGCGGTCTCGATGCGCTCCGCCAGCTCCTGGGCGTTCAGCCCGCCGATCGGATGCTTCACCACGATCAGCCGCGGCTCGACCTTGCGCGCCTTGGCCTGGGCCAGCACCAGCGGCCGGAATGTCTCGGTGGCAATCACGTAGGCCGTGACGCCGCGCTTCTGGAGTTCAATGCTGTCGTGGAAACTCCACGATGAGCAGCTTCCTCAATCCGCTATGGCGAGAAGGGCGCCGCGGTACTTGGCGGCGACCTCCTCGATCAGATCCTTCGGGGCGGGTTGGCTGGCGCTGTTCTTGGCGACGAAGTTGATATTCTCCGTCGGCCGGAAGGCGCCGAGCTTGGAACGGATGCCGTCGAGCAACTCCCGCGCATTCGGCTTGGAGTTGGAGAACAGGGCGATCGCATCGCTCTTCCAGTTGACCGGCTTCAGGGCCATCGACTCGCCGCCGGCGGCAGCGAGGCCAAAGGTGGGGTTGTAAATACGCATCGAGGGTTCCTCTCAATTCTTCCGCAGGAGGGCCACAACGGCCTGGGCGGCGCGCTGTCCGTCGGCGATTGCGTCGGCCAACGAGCGACGCGCACCAGCGCGCACATCTCCCGCGGCGAAAGCTGTCGTGACCGAGGTCCTGCCTTCCGTATCGATCACGATATGCCCGGCAGCGTCCCGTGCAAGGGAATCCGGCACGAATTCCGCAGCGGGAGACTGGTCAACATAGACGAACACGGCGTTTGCCGGCAGGACTTGGCGTCCGCCGTCGCTTTCGACGGTCACGGATTGCAAGCCGTCTTGGCCTTCGAGCGCCACGATCCGACCTGCGATGCGAGGAACGTCGGGCAGACCGGCAGCATCGCTCGCATCTACAATGGTGAGCTTGCCGGCAAGGTCCGCCAGTTCCTGGGCCTCGTGCCGTGCCCAGCCCTCGACCCCGGCGACCACCACCGTCAGGCCGGCATAGAGCGGGCCGTCGCAATGGGCACAATGGGAAAGACCTCGCCCCTCATAGTCCGGCTCGTTCGGCACGCCGAGCTTGCCCTTGTTGAGGCCAGTCGCGATCACGACGGCGCGAGCCGTATGGCGTTCGCCTTCGGACGTCTCGACCGTCCACGGACCGGGGCCCGCCAGGGCCGTGACCTCGCCGAAACCCAGTTCAACGCCGGCGACGATCGCATCGTCGGTCAGGCGTGCCGCCATGTCCGGCCCGGTCCAGGGCTCCTCGACGTCCTCCAATTCACCGAGATTCATGAGCTGGCCGCCGGGGGCGAGCTTGTCGAGACAAAGCGTTGCAAGCCCCGCGCGGGCTGCTTCGGTGGCGGCGGAAAGGCCGGCGGGGCCGGCCCCGATGACGATCAGGTCGTGGGTCGAGTCGGTCATTGGACCGGACTATAACATTCAGCGGCCCTTGAACACCGGGTCTCGCTTCTCGATGAAAGCGCGCATGGCCTCCTTCGAATCGTCGGTATTCTGCAGCATCACCGTCATGTTCTGTTCGAAGCGGTAGCCGTCACGCAGGGTCATTTCCTCGATCGTGTTGAGCGCATGCTTGGCGATGACGCTCGCGACCGGACTCTTCGCCGCAATTCCGCGAGCGAGGGTCATGGCGGCACCCATCAGTTCGCCATCCGGCACGCAAGCCTCGACCACGCCAAGTCGATACATCTCCGCGCCCGAGACGCGATATCCCGTCAGCATCATGCGCCGGGTGCGCGAATGGCCGAACAGCCGCATGGCGTGTCGGCCGCCGCCCATCAGGCCGACATCGATCTCCGGCAGGCCGAGGGAGGCGCTTTCGCCAGCAAGCAGAATGTCGCAGGAGGCCGCGACCGCAAGGCCCGCCCCCAGCGCCGGTCCATTGATGGCGGCGACGACCGGCTTGCGGCATTCGAGGATCGCATGGAAGCATTCGCGGGCCTGGCGCATGCCACGCCAGGCGTCACCCGGGCCGCGCTGCTGGCCGGCGCGCGCCTTGATGTCGATGCCGGCGCAGAAGCATTTGCCCTTGCCTGTGAGCACGGCGACACGAACCTCATCCATGTCGGACAGCCGGTCGAAGACGCGGATGATCTCGTCCTGGAACGTGGCATTCTGGGCGTTGACCGGGGGATTATCCATGGTCACCAGGGCGATGTGGTCTGCGATTTGCACACGGACCATCGTGAGATCGTCCATTTTCATCCTCCCTGTGGGTATTCTCCGCGTTACACTGGTATTTGGCACTCAAGGCGTCGTAGAGCGCAGAGGAGGGGGACGGCAAGCGGATGGCGTATTTTTCGCAGCAACTCATCAACGCCATCACGCTCGGCGCTGTCTACGGCCTCATCGCCATCGGCTACACGATGGTCTACGGCATCATCGGCATGATCAATTTCGCCCATGGCGAGATTTTCATGATCGGCGCCTTCATTTCCCTGATCGGGTTCATCATCTGCGGGCTGCTTGGCATCGGTTCGGCGCCGGTTGCAATTCTGCTCGTGCTCCTGGTGGCAATGGCCTTCACCGCGGTTTACGGCTGGGCGATCGAGCGCGTGGCCTATCGGCCGTTGCGCGGCTCGTTCCGGCTGGCGCCGCTGATCTCCGCCATCGGCATGTCGGTCACGCTGCAGAACTACGTCCAGCTCACGCAAGGCGCGCGTCCCAAGCCGGGCGGGCAGATCGTGTCGGGCGGCTACAATCTCTTCAGTGCCGATGGCTTCGACGTCCGCGTGACCTGGCTGCAGATCATCATCGTGGTCGTGACGATCGTGCTGATGGCCAGTTTCACCTGGGTGATCGCGCGCACGCAGCTAGGGCGCCAGCAACGGGCCTGTGAGCAGGACATGAAGATGGCGGCGCTGCTCGGCGTTAATGTCGACCGCACCATTTCGCTCACCTTCGTCGTGGGCGCAGCGCTGGCTGCCGTGGCCGGCATGCTGTTCCTGATGTACTACGGCGTGATCGATTTCTTCATCGGTTTCCTGGCCGGCATCAAGGCCTTCACGGCGGCCGTTCTGGGCGGCATCGGCTCGATGCCGGGTGCGATGCTGGGCGGCCTGCTGATCGGCCTGATCGAGGTCTTCTGGGCCGGCTACTTCTCGAGCGAGTACAAGGACGTGGCCGTTTTCGGCATCCTTGTGCTGGTCCTGATCTTCCGTCCGAGCGGGCTGCTCGGCAAGCCGGAGATCGAGAAGGTCTGAATCGATGGGTCCGCGTCTCCCCATGCTCTTGAAGGATGCGGCGCTCACGGCCTTTGTAGCCGCGGCACTTGGCCTCTTCATCGTCGGCTTCCGCACGGTCGATGTGGGGTCGACCAAGGGCCTCGCCTTCGACTACCAGTTCGTCGACCTGGCCGTTGCCGTTGTCGCGATCTTCGTCGGCCGGCTCGGCCTCTCGTTCGCGGCCGACGGCCAGCGCTGGCCTGCTCTCGTTCTCGGCACGGTCCTGGGCGTGATCGGCGCCTCGCCGGTCAGGCTCCCATCGTCGTTCCTGCATTGGTTCGTCGGCCTGGCCGGGCTGCTGATCATCGCGCGCACGCTCTGGCCATCGGCCGAACAGGCGATCGATCAGGCCAAGCGATTCCCGCAAGGACGAAGGTTCGGAGTCGCCGGGGTACGGTGGCTGGCGTGGATCCTGCTGGCAGCCGCCGTCATTTTGCCTGTCACGCCTCTGGGCGATCAGAAGACGATGGATCTCGGCGTGCTGATCCTCACCTATGTGATGCTGGGCTGGGGACTCAACATCGTGGTCGGTCTCGCCGGCCTCCTGGATCTCGGCTACGTCGCCTTCTATGCCGTCGGCGCCTATTCCTATGCGCTGCTCAGCACGCAATGGGGGCTCGGATTCTGGGCCGTGTTGCCGCTGGCCGGCGCCTTTGCCGCCACCTTCGGCCTCGTGCTGGGCTTTCCCGTGCTGCGCCTGCGCGGCGATTATCTCGCCATCGTGACCCTGGGGTTCGGTGAGATCATCCGGCTGGTGCTGATCAACTGGGTCGATCTCACCAATGGTCCGGCCGGCATCGGGAGCATCCCGGGGCCGACCTTGTTCGGTGCCGTGTTCGCCGAAAAGGCGCCGCCTGGCGGCGTGACCTTCGCACAGATGATGGGCGTTCCCTTCAGCGGCACGCAGCGGCTTGTCTTTCTCTACTATATCATCCTGGGTCTGGCGCTGATCACCAACCTGTTTGCCCTGCGCTTGCGCCGCTTGCCGGTGGGGCGGGCCTGGGAAGCGTTGCGCGAGGACGAGACCGCCTGCCGCGCGCTCGGTATCAACCCGACCAACACCAAGCTCACGGCCTTTGCCATCGGCGCCATGTTCGCCGGGTTCGCCGGGTCGTTCTTCGCGGCCAAGCAGCGCTTCGTCAGCCCCGAGAGCTTCGTCTTCATCGAATCGGCGATCATCCTCTCGATCGTCGTTCTGGGCGGCATGGGCAGCCAGATCGGCGTGGTCCTGGCGGCGGTGCTGCTGATCGGGCTCCCCGAATGGTTCCGCGATCTGGGGACCTATCGCATGCTGGCCTTCGGGCTCGCCATGGTGCTGATCATGGTTTTCCGTCCGCGCGGGCTGATTGCTCATCGCGAACCCTCGGTGCGGCTCCATGCGAGAGCCGGCGGAGGTGGAGGATGACGGCGACCTCGCCGCTCATCGACGTCGAACGGCTGACCATGCGCTTCGGCGGCCTGGTGGCGATCGATGACGTTTCGTTCAGCGCCCAGCCGCGCGAAATCACGGCGATCATCGGCCCCAACGGCGCGGGCAAGACGACGGTCTTCAATTGCATCACGGGTTTCTACAAGCCGACCGTCGGCCGGCTCACGCTCAGGGGCGATCGCGAGTATCTCCTGGAGCGCATGCTGGGCCACGAGATCGGCCAGCAGGCGAGGGTGGCGCGCACCTTCCAGAACATCCGGCTGTTTCCGGGCATGACGGTGCTCGAGAACCTGCTGGTCGCCCAGCACAACAAGCTGATGCGAGCCTCGGGCATGAGCGTATTCGGTATGCTGGGCCTGAAGCGATACCAGCGGGCTGAAGCCGCCGCGATCGAGATGGCGCGGGCCTGGCTGGAGCGGATCGGCCTAGTGGCCGATGCCGACCGGGAAGCAGGTGAACTGCCTTATGGCGCGCAGCGGCGCCTCGAGATCGCACGCGCGATGTGTACCGAGCCACGCCTGCTTTGCCTCGACGAGCCGGCGGCCGGCCTCAATCCGCGCGAATCGGCGGCGCTCAACCAGCTTCTTGTCTCGATCCGCGACCGCGAGGGGATCGGGGTGCTTCTGATCGAGCACGACATGAGCGTCGTGATGAGGATCTCCGACCATGTCGTGGTGCTCGACTATGGTCGCAAGATCGCAGAGGGACCACCCGCGGATGTGCGGCGCGACCCGGCGGTGATCCGCGCCTATCTCGGAACGAGCGAAGGCAGCCACGATGGCTGAGCCGCCTATCCTGGAGGTGGCCGGGGTCGCGACCTTCTATGGCGCGATCCAGGCGTTGCATGGCGTCGATCTCCATGTCGCCAAGGGCGAGATCGTGACCCTGATCGGCGCCAACGGCGCCGGCAAGTCGACCTTGCTGATGACCATCTGCGGCAGCCCGCGCGCGCGATCGGGTTCGATCAAGCTCGACGGCAAGGAAATCTCTCATTTGCCGACCCATGAGATCGTGCGCCGCGGCGTGTCGCACGCTCCCGAAGGCCGGCGCATTTTTCCGCGCATGAGCGTGTTCGAGAACCTGCAGATGGGCGCCACGATCGCTGACCCGGCGAATTTTCAGCACGACATCGACCGCGTCTTCGCCATGTTCCCGCGGTTGGCCGAGCGTCGCGAGCAGCGCGGCGGCACCCTGTCCGGGGGCGAGCAGCAGATGCTGGCGATCGGTCGGGCCCTCATGAGCCGGCCGAAACTCCTGCTGCTCGACGAGCCGTCGCTGGGCCTCGCACCGTTGATCGTGCAGCAGATCTTCGAGGTGATTGGCCGGATTGCGCGCGAGGAAGGCGTCACCATCTTCCTGGTCGAGCAGAACGCCTACCATGCGCTGCGGTTGGCCGATCGCGGCTACGTGCTGGTCAACGGTCGGGTAAAGCTGAGTGGCCAGGGCAGCGACCTTCTGGCCAACGCCGAGGTCCGCTCCGCCTATCTTGAAGGCGGGCAGTCATGAACCCGGTCGACATCTTCTCCTTCGACTGGTTCGGCGACACGTTGTTCAACGTCATCTTGTTCAATGCCGTCCTTGTCGGGCCGGCCTCCTTCGCCGCCGGGCATGCAGTGGCCGTTGCCTGGCGACGTTGGAACCGCATTGTCTTCTATACCGCTCTTCTTTCGGCTGGACTGCGCTTCTTCGACTATGCCCTGGCGGGCGGCGAGTTGTGGTCGGTCGGTGGATTCGCTTTGGGTTGGATTGTGCAACTCGCAATCGCCGCCTTCGGCTATCGGCTGACACGCACACGTCAGATGATCCGGCAATATCCATGGCTCTATCGGCGCAAAGGCTTGCTGGGCTGGGAGGAGCGGCACTAAGCTCGTCCCATCGTTCCACGCTGTGGAGGGGGCAATGAGGGAGGTTGGCATGAGGAAGATTTACGGGGCGCTGGCAGTCGCCGCCCTTGCCCTGGCGGCAGGGCCGGCGTTCGCCCAGATCAAGATCGGCTCGGCGGGGCCGATGACCGGCCAATATGCGGCCTTCGGCGAGCAATTGAAGCGCGGCGCCCAGATGGCGGTGGAGGATATCAATGCGGCAGGCGGCGTGAACGGCCAGAAGCTGCAGCTGATCATCGGCGACGATGCCTGCGACCCCAAGCAGGCGACGGCGGTTGCCAACCAGATGGTGTCGGACAAGGTCGTCTTCGTGGCCGGCCATTTCTGCTCCGGCTCATCGATCCCTGCGTCGGATATCTACCATGAAGGCAAGATCCTGCAGATCTCGCCGGCATCGACCAATCCCAAGCTCACCGACGACGCGTTCACCAAGGGCAACACCACGATCTTCCGCACCTGCGGCCGCGACGACGTGCAAGGATCGACGGTCGGAAACTACATCCTGAAATATCACAGGGACGCGCGTGTCGCGATCCTCGAGGACAAGTCCCCCTACGGCAAGGGCGTGGCCGACGAGACCAAGAAGACCCTGAACAAGGGCGGTCTGCGCGAAGTCATGTACGAAGCCTACAATGACAACGACAAGGACTTCACGGCGCTGATCAACAAGATGAAGCGTGACAAGATCAACATGATCGTGCTGGGTGGCTACCACACGGCGGCGGCGCTGATCATCAAGCAGTCGAAGGAACAGGGACTGCCGACCCAGATGATGGGTTTCGATTCGCTCGAGACGGCCGAGTTCTACCAGCTCGGCGGCGCGGCGACGAACGGTGTCCTGATGTCCTTCCCACCGCAGGCCGAGAACGATCCCAAGAATGCGGACCTGGTCAAGAAATTCCGCGACGCCAAGTATAACCCCGAGGGCTACACGCTCTTCAGCTACGCCGCCGTGAAGGTGTGGGCGCAGGCCGCCAACAAGGCGAAGTCGACCGATCCGGCTGCGGTCGCCGCCGCGCTGCGGTCGCAGTCCTGGGACTCCGCCGTCGGCTCGCTCGCCTTCGACCAGAAGGGCGATATCAAGAACCCGGTCTACGACATCTACGTCTGGAAGGACGGCAAGAGGTACGTGACGGTCAAGTAAATCTCCGCCATTGGTCGAACGGCCCGGCAACTGCCGGGCCGTTTTATTTGGCGAATCAATCCCTTGTGGCGCGACTCCAACGTTTTGCGGGGACCGTGACATGGCTGCGCCGGATATGGTATCCGGGGACTCAACAGCTAGAGGGGAATGGACGTCGGATGGCCGGGGCCACCATCGCCGTCGCGTCGGATCATGCCGGCTTCGACTTGAAGGAGACTCTGAAACGTGACCTGCAGCAGGCGGGTCACGATGTCATCGATCTTGGCACCAATTCGACGGCGTCTGTCGACTATCCCGATTTCGGGCACGCCATGGCCGAAGCCATCGCGTCGGGTCGGGCGGAGCGTGGCGTCCTGGTCTGCGGCAGCGGAATCGGCATCTCGATCGCCGCCAACCGTAATCCGAAGGTCCGTGCGGCCCTTGCGCATGATGTTACGTCGGCACGGCTCTCGCGTGAGCACAATGATGCGAACGTCGTGGCATTCGGCCAGCGGCTGATCGGTGTCGAGGCAGCCCGTGAGGCGCTGAAGGTGTTCCTCTCAACCCCCTTTGCAGGCGGCCGCCATGCCGACCGTCTCGCCAAACTCTCGAAGGAATCGCCCTGATGAGCCAACCCGCTGCGAAAACCGAAGATGCCGTATTGCCGCTGTTCACTCAGAGCCTGGCGCAAGCCGATCCGGCCGTCGATGAGGCGCTGAAGGGCGAACTTCACCGCCAGCGCGAGCAGATCGAGCTGATCGCCTCGGAGAATATCGTGTCGCGCGCCGTCCTCGAGGCGGCAGGCTCGGTGCTGACCAACAAGTACGCCGAGGGCTATCCAGGCCGGCGCTACTACGGCGGCTGCGAGGAGGTCGACAAGGTCGAGCAGCTCGCCATCGAGCGCGCCTGCAAGCTCTTCAACTGCTCCTTCGCCAACGTGCAGCCGCATTCTGGCGCGCAGGCCAACCAGGCCGTCTTCTTGGCGCTCCTCAAGCCGGGCGATACCTTTCTTGGCATGGCGCTCGACCAGGGCGGCCATCTCACGCACGGCTCGCCCGCCAACCAGTCGGGCAAGTGGTTCAAGGTGCTGTCGTACGGCGTGAAGCCGGACACCCACCTGATCGACTACGCACAGATGGAGGAGATCGCACGTCGCGAGAAGCCGAAGCTGATCATCGCCGGCGCTTCGGCCTATTCGCGTCAGATCGACTGGGCGCGCTTCCGCAAGGTTGCCGACGAGATCGGCGCCTACTTCATGGTCGACATGGCGCATTACGCCGGCCTGGTGGCCGGTGGCGTCTATCCAAGCCCGCTGCCGCATGCCCATGTCGTGACGACGACGACTCACAAGACGCTGCGCGGCCCGCGGGGTGGCCTGATCCTTTCGACCGATCCCGATCTCGGCAAGAAGATCAATTCCGCCGTGTTCCCCGGCCTGCAAGGCGGGCCCCTGATGCACATCATTGCCGCCAAAGCCGTGGCGTTGGGCGAGGCGCTGAAGCCCGACTTCAGGGTCTATGCCCAGCAGACGATCGACAATGCGCGGGCGCTCGCATCGGCGCTGACGGAGCGGGGACTCAAGATCATCTCCGGCGGGACCGACAGCCATGTCATGCTGGTCGACCTGCGTCCGAAGAAGGCAACAGGCATCACTGCGGAGAAGGTGCTCGACCGCGCCGGCATCACGGTCAACAAAAACAGCATTCCTGGCGATCCGGAGAAGTACACGATCACGTCGGGCGTACGCCTGGGATCGCCGGCTGGCACGACGCGCGGCTTCGGCGTGGCCGAATTCCGCCAGATAGGCCACCTGATCGCCGACGTGCTCGATGGGGTTGCCAAGAACGGACCGGACGGCGACGCCCAGGTCGAAGCGCAGGTTCGCGGCAAGGTCCACGATCTATGCACCCGCTTCCCGATCTACCGCGACTGACGACGCACCGCAGACAATAAAAGGGGGGAGAGATGCGCTGTCCATTCTGCGGTCACGAGGACACCCAGGTTAAGGACTCGAGACCCACCGACGACAATTCGGCGATCCGCCGTCGGCGGTATTGCCCCTCCTGTGGCTCGCGCTTCACTACTTTCGAGCGCGTTCAACTGCGCGAGCTCACCGTGGTCAAGAAGAACGGCCAGCGCGTGGCATTCGATCGTGACAAGCTCGCGCGGTCGATCTCGATCGCCTGCCGCAAGCGGCCGGTCGACCCGGAGCGCGTGGAGCGGGTGGTGAACGGCATCGTGCGTCGCCTTGAAAGCTCCGGCGAAAGCGAGATTCCCTCCACGCAGATCGGAGAACTGGTGATGGACGCGCTGCGCGCCCTCGATCCGGTGGCCTATGTGCGCTTCGCCTCGGTCTATCGCAATTTCCGCGAGGCCAAGGATTTCGAGGAATTCATCTCCGATCTCGCCGATACCAACTTCAAGGACTGAGCCGATGATGCGCTCGGCGCTCGCGCTGGCGCGCCGATCGCTTGGGCGCACCTGGCCCAACCCCGCCGTTGGCTGCGTGATCGTGCGCGAGGGCCGGGTCATCGCCCGCGGGCGCACACGCGATGGCGGCCGCCCGCATGCCGAGGCGGACGCCCTTGCGCGGGCGATCGCGCCGGTCGCGGGCGCCACGGTCTATGTGACGCTCGAACCCTGCGCGCATCATGGCCGGACACCGCCCTGCGCCGACTCGTTGATTGCAGCCAGTGTGTCGCGCGTGGTTTCGGCGATCGAGGATCTCGACCCCCGGGTGAAGGGACAGGGCCATGCGCGGCTGAGAGCGGCCGGTATAGCGGTCGAGATCGGTGAGGAAGCCGCCGAGGCGGCAGACGTCAATGCCGGTTTCTTCCGCCGAGTCGAGAATGGCCGGCCGATCTTCCACTTGAAACTCGCCACCTCTCTCGACGGCGCCATCGCGACCGCGGCCGGCGAGAGCAAGTGGATCACCGGTACCGCTGCGCGCACCGACGGCCACCGGTTGCGGGCGACGCATGATGCCGTGCTGGTCGGCGCCAACACAGTCGCCCAGGACGATCCGGAGCTGACCTGCCGACTGCCCGGCCTGCTCGATCATTCGCCGGTGCGGATCGTGCTCGATTCGCAGGCGCGCCTGCCGCTTGGATCGAAGCTGGTGGCGACGGCTGGAAAAATCCCGGTCTGGCTTGTCTGTGTGGAGGCCGACCCCGGGCACGAAGCCCGGCTGGTCGAGCGCGGCGTCAGGGTGATCCGCGTGCCAGCAGTTGCGGACGGCCGTGTCGAAATCCTTGCGGTGGCGAGGGCTTTGGGCGATCAAGGGCTGACGCGCGTCCTGATCGAAGGCGGAGGGCAGGTGGCGGCGGCTTTCCTGAAGGCTGGTCTTGTCGATCGGATCACACACTATCGAGCTGGCTTGGTGATGGGCGCGGATAGCCGCTCTGCGGTCGCCGGCTTGGGCCTCGAGCGTCTGGATTTCGCGCCCCGGTTCACGCTTGTATCGGCCCGCCCCATTGGAGCCGACACGGTGGAAACCTGGCGTCGGGACACTTAGGTACCAGTCATGTTCACAGGCATCGTCACCGATATCGGCGAGATTGTTTCGGTTGCCCCGGGCGGCAAGACAGGCGACCGACGCTTCGCCGTCCGCACCAGGCACGATATGAAACCGGTCGCCATCGGCGCTTCGATCGCGTGCTCCGGCTGCTGCCTGACCGTGATCGAGAAGGGGGCGGATCGCTTCACCGTCGAGGCCTCGGGAGAAACGCTCGACAGGACCCATCTTGGCGATTGGTCGGTCGGCACGCGGATCAATCTCGAACTGTCCCTCAAGCTTGGCGACGAGCTTGGCGGCCATCTCGTCTACGGGCACGTCGACGGTGTCGGCAAGGTGGTCTCGACAGCGCCGGACGGGGGCAGCGTGCGGTTCCTCTTCGAGGCGCCATCGGAGCTGGCACGCTTCGTCGCCACCAAGGGCTCGGTGGCGGTCGACGGCGTCTCGCTCACGGTCAACGAGGTCGCCGGCAACCGCTTCGGCGTGAATGTGATTTCGCATACCCAGGCGGTGACGACGCTTGGGCAGGCCAGGGCCGGCCAGCGGGTCAACCTTGAGGTCGATATGCTCGCGCGTTACGTTGCGCGACTGTTGGAGCACGAAAAGACATGAATGCGCTCGACAAGGATGCTTGGCGCATCACCTTCAGCGAGGTGAAGGCCGCCGCCGAAGACATTATCGAAGAGGCCCGCAAGGGCCGGATGTTCATCCTTGTCGACGACGAGGACCGCGAGAACGAAGGCGACCTCGTCATTCCCGCGCAGTTCGCCACACCCGACGCGATCAACTTCATGGCCAAACATGCCCGCGGCCTGATCTGCCTCGCGCTGCCGCGCGAGCGAGTGGAGCAGCTCGGCCTGTCGCTGATGTCCCAGAACAACTCGACCCGCCATCAGACCGCTTTCACGACCTCGATCGAGGCGCGCGAGGGGGTGACGACCGGCATCTCCGCCGCCGACCGGGCGCGCACAGTCTCGGTGGCGATCGACCCTTCCTGTGGGCCGCAGGACATCGTGACGCCAGGACATGTCTTTCCGCTCGTGGCGCGCGAGGGCGGTACGCTCGAGCGCACCGGGCACACCGAGGCGGCAGTCGACCTGGCGCGCCTGGCGGGGCTCACCCCGGCCGGCGTGATCTGCGAGATCATGAACGACGACGGCACCATGGCCCGTCGCAACGACCTCATCACCTTCGCGCAGCGTCACGGTCTCAAGATCGGCACCATCGCCGACCTCATCGCCTACCGCCGCCGCTACGATTCGATCGTGAAGCGCATCAGCGACACGATGTTCGACAGTATCTACGGCGGCGATTTCCGCTGCGTCGTCTATCTCAACAAGGTCACGAAGGCGCAGCATGTCGCGCTGGTGAAGGGCGATCCCGCGACCGGCGGTCCGATCATGGTGCGCATGCACGCGGTCAATATCTTCAGCGACACGCTCGGGCAACGCAGCGGTGGCCGCGGCGGCGAGATCGAGGCCTCGATGCGCTCCATTGCCCAGGAAGGGCGCGGGGTGATCGTCCTCATCCGCGAGCCGCTGACCGTCGTGCTGTCGGAGCAGCGGCGTCGGGCTGGCGAGCCGATCGCGCCGGCGGGCGGCGAGTTGCGCGACTACGGGGTCGGCGCCCAGATCCTGATCGATCTCGGCGTGAAGGACATGATCCTGCTCACCAACTCCAAGAAGAGCATCGTCGGCCTCGAGGGCTTCGGCCTGAAAGTTGTCGGGCAAAAGCCCGTTCCCGGCCGAACGGCGAGCTGATCGTGTCGACGCGAACCGAAACGCCGATGGCGCGGCCCGCGATCGACGGCGTCAGGGACGCACGCATCCTGATCGTCGAATCCCGCTACTACGCGGAGATCGCCGATGCGCTGATCGCCGGGGCCGAGCGCGAGATCGCCAAGAACGGGGCTCGCGCGGAGCGCGTGGTCGTGCCGGGAGCGTTCGAGATTCCGGGCGCCATCGCACTGGCGGCAGGGCGTTATGAGGGCTTCGTGGCGCTGGGCTGCGTCATTCGCGGCGAGACCACCCACTACGATTATGTCTGTGGCGAAAGTGCGCGCGGACTGATGGACCTTACGATCCAGCAGAAGCTCGCGATCGGCTACGGCATCGTCACTGTCGAGACCATGGAGCAGGCGCAGGCGCGCGCTTTCACCGATCGCGGCGACAAGGGCGGCGATGCCGCCCATGCGTGCCTTGCGATGGTGGCGCTGGGGCGTCGCTGGCGGAACGCATGAGCGAACAGCCGACGCCGCGTCAGGCTCCGAGCCGGCGCCAGGCGGCGCGACTCGCTGCCGTGCAAGCCCTGTATCAATGGCAGGAAGGCCAGGATGCACCCGGCGATATCATCGACCAGTTTCTGAAGGTCCGCACCGGCGAGGCAGGCGAGGGCGGCATGCGTCGCGATGCCGATCGGCCCCTGTTCAAGGATGTCGTCGAGGGTGCTGCGGGACATAAAGAGGAGTTGCAGCAGACTGTTTCCTCCGCGCTTGCGCAGGACTGGACTTGGGGCCGCGTCGACCGCCTGGTGCGGGCAATCCTGCTCGCGGGTGCCTACGAGCTCGTTCACCGCCATGACGTGCCGCCCCGTGTGGCGATCAACGAATATGTCGAGATTGCCCACGCCTTCTACGACCAGGGGGAGCCGACCTTCGTCAATTCCGTGCTCGACCGTGTGGCTCGCCAAGTGCGTGCTTCGGAATTGACTCGCTAGCATGGCCGGCCGGCGGCCCGGTCAGTTCGAGCTGATCGCGCGATATTTCGCCCCGCTGGCGAAGAGCTTTCCGGGAGCGGGTGGACTCAAGAGCGATAATGCCGTCCTGCCTGCCGATCCACGGCATGATCTCGTGGTGAAGACGGACACGATCGTTGAGGGAGTGCACTTCCTGCCCGACGAACGTCCCGAGTTGATTGCCGCGAAGGCGCTGAGGGTCTGCCTTTCCGATCTGGCGGCCGGCGGCGCAAGTCCCTACGCCTATCAACTTGCGCTCGCCCTCCCATCGGGATGGACGGAGCGCTGGATCGCGGACTTCGTGCGCGGCCTGAAGGCGGATCAGCGTCGCTACGGCATCGTCCTGTGCGGCGGCGACACGGTCGCGACACCCGGCCCGCTCACCGTCACAGTCACCGCTTTCGGTCGCGTGGCGCATGGCAGGGGCTTGACCCGCGCCGGCGCAAGGGCGGGAGACGAGCTTTGGGTCAGCGGCACGATCGGCGATGCAGCCCTTGGCCTCCTGGCGGCGCGCGGCCGGTTGGCGAGCCCCGTGCTCGAAAGGCGATATCGTGTGCCCCAGCCGCGAACAGCGCTGGGACCGCGCCTGGTCGGCATTGTCAGTGCGGCTGCGGATGTGTCCGATGGTCTGCTGGCGGATGCCGGCCATATCGCCGAAGCCTCGCGCCTTGCGCTTGCGATCGAGCGCGACCGCGTGCCCCTGTCGCGCGAAGCGCGTCGCCTTGTCGAGGGCAATCCCGCTCTTTGGGCTGCCGTCCTGGGCGGCGGTGACGACTACGAGCTGGTGATGGCCGTGCCGCCGCGCCGCCGCAAAGCCATTCGCGAGGCAGCGGGCGCTTCGGGCATCGACGTGTGCCCGATCGGCACCTTCACTGCTGGCAAGGGTGTGCAACTCACCGCGGCCGGTCGGACCGTGCGGCCACCGCGGCGGGGATATGTCCATTTCTGAATCGGCCGTTTGGCTCATGGCTGCCCTGCACAGGAGCCACCGCCCTGGGCGCCTATTCGCTTGGGCGGGATCGGTGATGCCGACTAGAGTGCGCGCCGAATGGACGGCTTGACGAAGATCCAGCAAGCGCAGCCGGCGTCGGGCGGCTTGTCCCGCCGATCGCTGCGCAACATCGCCTTGCTGGCGACCTGCCAGGCGCTCACCCAAAGCAGCAATACGCTCATGTTCGCCTCCTCGGCGCTGGCCGTGCTCACGATCGTGCCGGTGGACATGCGCATGTACGCAAACCTGCCGATCACGATGCAGCACCTGGGCGTCATGCTTTCGGTGTTCCCGGCTTCGATGCTGATGATGCGGCGCGGTCGACGCTTCGGCTTTCGCACCGGCTCGGTGGCCGGCATGGTCGGCGCCTCCTGTGCGGCGATCGGGCTGGGGATCGGCAGCTTTCTGGTCATGTGCCTGGGCGGGCTTCTGCTGGGTTTCGCCATCGCCAACATGCAGCTTTACCGCTTTGCCGCCGTCGAGCTGGCGCCGCCGCACTTCCGGGCACAGTCGATCTCCTACGTGACGGCGGGCGGCGTGCTAGCGGGAATCATCGGGCCGACTCTGGCGCGATGGACGCCCGATCTCTGGCTGCCGACCTTCCAGGCGAGCTTCGCCGCCGTGGTCGTGGTGCACGTGATCGTGTTCCTGGTGCTCGGCTTCATCGAATTCCCGGTCATAAAGGCCGAGGATGGAGGTGGGCCGCAGCGGCCGCTCCTCGAGATCGTGACCCAACCGGCTTACATGGTTGCCGTGACGGCGGCGATGATCGCCTTTGGCGTGATGTCGTTTGTCATGGCCGCTTCGCCGATCGCCATCGTGCAATGCGGCCTCGACAAGACCGAGGCGCCGGTCACGATCTTTACGCACGTGATGGGCATGTTCATTCCGGCCTTTTTCACCGGCCATCTCGTCGCGCGCTTTGGCACCTTCAATGTCATGTTGGCGGGCGTCGGCCTGCTGATCGCCGGTGTCGCCGTCGCCCTGATGGGTACGACCGCCTGGCATTTCCGCGGCGCTCTTGCCCTGAACGGCGCCGGCTGGAATTTCCTGTTCGTCGGCGCCACGACCCTGCTCACCACGACCTATCGACCGTCCGAGCGCGGCAAGGCGCAGGCCTTCAACGACTTCATGGTGTTCGGCACGACGACGACCGCGAGCCTGATGGCGAGTGTGGTGCTGGAACTCAAAGGCTGGGAGATGCTGAATTACTTCGCCTTCATCCTGGTATGCGCCGCGCTTCTGGTCATTGGCGTGTTTCGCTTGCGCCAGCCCTCGCGCACGTAGGGCCAAGCCTTTGACGTGAAGGGGATTTTCCCCCTTCGGCGCATGGTTGCGCCGCGATGGGCCATCTGTCATTTTCCGCCCGCCTCGCCCCGGGGGAGAGACCTTTGCTTCGGGCAGCGACAAGCAGGAAAACGCGGAAAAAACAATAGGTTAGATACCATGTCATCCGTTCTTTGGGCCGTCGTCGGATGCGGCGTGATCGCCGTTCTTTACGGCGTCGTGACTGCATCGCGGGTTATGGCCGCCGATGCCGGCACGCCGCGCATGCAAGAGATCGCACAAGCGGTCCAGGAAGGCGCCGCCGCCTATCTGCGCCGGCAGTACACCACCATCGCCATCGTTGGCGTGGTCGTGCTCGTGCTTTTGTATCTGTTGCTGGGCAAGCTGGCAGCCGGCGGGTTCCTGATCGGCGCCGTGCTGTCGGGCGCCACCGGCTTCATCGGCATGAACGTATCGGTGCGCGCCAATGTACGCACTGCCGTCGCGGCCCAGAAGAGTTTGGGGCAGGGCCTCGATCTCGCTTTCAAGTCGGGCGCCATCACCGGCATGCTGGTGGCCGGCCTCGCACTGTTGGGCGTGGTTGGCTACTACATGCTGCTCAGCAGCATTGGTATTACCCCCGGCAGCCGCGAGATGGTCGATGCGTTGGTGGCACTCGGCTTCGGCGCGTCCTTGATCTCGATCTTCGCTCGTCTCGGCGGCGGCATTTTCACCAAGGGTGCCGACGTGGGCGGCGACATGGTCGGCAAGGTTGAAGCCGGCATCCCTGAGGATGACCCGCGTAATCCGGCCACCATCGCCGACAACGTGGGCGACAATGTCGGCGATTGCGCGGGCATGGCGGCCGACTTGTTCGAGACCTACGCGGTGACCACCGTTGCCACCATGGTGCTGGCCTCGATCTTCTTTGCCGCCGATCCGGCGCTGGTGTCGAAGCTGATGGTCTATCCGCTCGCGATCGGCGCGGTCTGCATCATCACCTCGATCATCGGCACGTTCTTCGTCAAGCTTGGCGACGACGGCAAGATCATGTGGGCGATGTACAAGGGCGTGATCGTCGCCGCGGTGCTGTCGATTCCGGCGATCTGGTTTGTTACCAGCCAAATCGTGGGAATGGACACGGTCCTCAAGGTCGGCGGCCAGTCGTTCACCGGCATGTCGCTCTTCTTCTGCTCCCTGGTCGGCCTCGCCATCACGGGCCTGATCGTCTGGATCACCGAATACTACACCGGCACCGATTACCGCCCGGTGAAGGCGGTCGCCCAGGCGTCGGTCACCGGCCACGGCACCAACGTCATCGCCGGTCTTGCGATGTCGATGGAGGCCACGGCGATGCCTGCGCTCCTGATCTGCGCCGGTATCGTGATCTGCTACGTGCTGGCGGGCTTGTTCGGCATCGCCGTTGCCACGACCGCGATGCTGGCACTGGCCGGCATGGTGGTGGCGCTCGATGCCTACGGTCCGGTCACCGACAACGCCGGCGGCATCGCCGAGATGTCGGGGCTGCCCAAGGAAGTGCGCAAGAACACCGATGCGCTCGACGCGGTCGGCAACACCACCAAGGCGGTCACCAAGGGCTATGCCATCGCTTCGGCGGGGTTGGGCGCGCTGGTGCTGTTTGCCGCCTACACCTCCGATCTCGACTACTTCATGGCGCAGGGCAAACTCGGCACCAAAGTAGTCGAATTCTCGCTCAAGAACCCGTACGTCGTGGTCGGCCTGCTGATCGGCGGTCTGCTGCCGTACCTGTTCGGCGGCATGTCGATGCTGGCTGTCGGTCGCGCGGCACAGTCGGTGGTCGAGGAAGTGCGCCGGCAGTTCAAGGAGAAGCCCGGCATCATGAAGGGCACGGATCGTCCCGACTATGGGCGCGCCGTCGACATGCTGACGCGTGCCGCCATCAAGGAGATGATGATCCCGTCGCTCCTGCCTGTGCTGTCGCCGATCGTGTTGTTCTTCGTGATCAGCGCGATCTCGAACCGGTCGGATGCCTTCGCAGCCGTCGGCGCCATGCTTCTCGGCGTGATCGTCACCGGCATTTTCGTCGCCATCTCCATGACGGCGGGAGGCGGTGCCTGGGACAATGCCAAGAAGTACATCGAGGAAGGCCATTTCGGCGGCAAGGGCTCCGAAGCCCACAAGGCTGCCGTGACCGGCGATACGGTCGGCGATCCGTACAAGGATACGTCCGGACCGGCGGTGAATCCGATGATCAAGATCACCAATATCGTGGCCTTGCTTCTGCTCGCCGTGCTCGCGCACTGAGACGGGCCGCCAGGCTCAACGGAAAAGCCCCGGTCGAAGGACCGGGGCTTTTCTTCGTCAGATGCCGCCGCCGCCGGTCGGGGCGCCAGGATTGGATTGCTTCGGCGTAGAGAAGCGGCCGACATTGCCCAGAATCTGCTCGAGGATGGTGAGTTCCTTGCCGGCAGTCGGCGTGATGCGCGAGACCATGACGATATCCTCGGCGTCTTTCAGGTCGTATTTCTTGATCGCCTGCAGACGGCCGCTATCGTTGAAGGTCAGTTGCATCACGTTCTGGTCGATGATCTCGGGCTTCAGGAACGCCCAAGCCTCCTGCTTCTGGCTGATGTAGTACCAGATGCTGGGATTGAAGGTGGATACCGTCGACGGAGATCCGATCAGCCGAACGACGTCGTCGCGGCCCTGCGTGCCGATCTCGAGCTTCTCGACCGATCCCGGAGTGGGGGCAAAGCCGCGCTGGGCGACATTGTTGGCACATCCGCCCAAGGCGAGGGAGCCAACGGCAACGCCGGCTAGGAGGATCGAGACGGTGCGACGCATGGACGGGTTCTTAGGTTCCGGGGAAAGAGGGCCCGCAACATGTCGTGGCGGAGCCTTGGGGTCAACCGAAGGCCGCCGTGTCCAAGGAGATATGTGTGTTTCGTCGCAAATCCCCTGAGGCCGAATATGCCGCTGCGGTCTATCGTGCGACCGCGCGGCGTGCCCGCACACAAGAACTGTTCGAAGCCTGCGGCATTCCGGACACGCTCGACGGTCGGTTCGACGCGCTGGCGCTGCACGCGGCCTTGATGATCGATCGTCTGCGGGATGAACCGGACGGCCCGGCCTTGGCGCAGGCCTTCTTCGACGCCATGTTCAAGCACCTCGATCTCACCTTGCGCGAAATCGGCGTGCAGGATCTGGGCGTCGGCCGGCGCATCAAGATCATGGCGGAAGGGTTCCATGGCCGCGCCCTGGCTTATCGCGAGGCGCTTGCCGGAGGAAAGGTGCCGCTCGCCGAGGTCTTGCGCCGTAACGCCTATGGAGGTAGTCCGCCACAGGACTCGGCGCCTGTCGCTCGCCTGGAAGCCTATGTTCGCCAAGAGGTGCAGCGGCTTGCTGCCACGGCGCGCCGAGACTTGATAAATTAGTTTAGAAAAATGCCTCAAGAATCTGGAAAAAAAGAAAAATCAGAACTCGAACGGATTGTCGACCTGGACCGTATGGGTCCATCCGGCGCGGCGCTGGATATTGTTGCCAGCGATGGCGAGCGTGCCGCCTTGGCGCGGCGATTTGGCTTCCTGGGATTGCCGGCCTTTTCCGCCCGCGTGACGGTCGATCGCCGGCCAGGCGGCCAGGTCATGGTCGAGGGCCGACTGCGCGGCAAGATCGTCCAGGCCTGTATCCTGACTCTCGATCCGGTGTCGCAAGACCTCGACGAGAGTTTCCGCATCGTCTTCAAGGAGGGCCTCACGGAGGAGCGGGATTCGGAGAGCGGTGAGGCCGTGATCAACCCGCAAGGCGACGCCCCGGAGCCGCTGCCGGGAAATCTGCTCGATATTGGAGAAATTGTAGCCGAGCAGCTCGCGCTGGCGGCCGATCCCTATCCGCGGCGGCCGGGCGTCCGGCTCGAGGACGTGCTGCCCAAGCACCGGCACGGCGGCCGCCCGGGTCGGGCCGAGCAGCGGCGTCATCCCTTCGCCGGCTTGGCGGCACTGCGCGACAAGCCGCGCCGTGGACGGTAAATTGTTGCGATGGTGTAACGATTTGGCTAGAGAAGTCGACCGCCGCGCCTATGGAGCGCGGCCTCGGCATTTTTGGGGCTGACGCTGCGGCCCCCGTCTGGAGATTGTCATGGCCGTTCCCAAGAAGAAGGTTTCCAAATCGCGCCGCAACATGCGTCGTGCCCATCACGCCCTGCCGTCGATGGCCTATGTGGAGTGCAAGAATTGCGGCGAACTGAAGCGCCCGCATATGCTGTGCTCGCATTGCGGCTACTACCGCGAGGATATGCCGGTCTTGGCCGACAGCGCCTCGGCGGAGAAGTAGGTCGTCGAACGCCGCCGGCGATGGGCTGGCAGTCGGGAAACGGAGCGGCGCGATGAGCGCGGCCAAGGTCGTTCTGGCGCTCGATGGGATGGGCGGGGACCGGGCGCCCGACGTCGTGGTCCAGGGTGCCGATATTGCGCGTGAGCGCCATCCCGACACGACCTTCCTGCTGTTCGGAGATCCGGCGCGGCTCAAGCCCCTGGTGGATCGGCGCAAGGGCCTTGCCAAGGTCCTGGAGATCGTGCCGGCAGAGGATGCCGTCAGCGCCGACGACAAGCCGTCCTTTGCGCTGCGGCGGCGTCGCAAGTCGAGCATGTGGCTGGCGGTCCAGGCGGCTGCCGAAGGGCGCGCCGACAGCGTGGTCTCCGCCGGCAACACGGGAGCCTTGCTCGCCATCTCCATGGTCGCGATGCGCATGGTGGTGGGCGCGCACCGACCGGCGCTGGCCTCCTTCCTGCCGACCAGCCGCGGCGAGGTCGTGATGCTCGATCTCGGTGCCAATGTCGAATGCGATGCCGACAACCTCGCCGAATTCTCCATCATGGGCAGTGTCTTCGCTCAGGTCCTGCTCGGCCTCGATGCGCCGAAGGTCGGGCTGCTGAATGTCGGCTCCGAGGAACTCAAGGGTCATGAAGAACTGCGCCAGGCTGCAAGCTGGCTGCGCCGCGAAGGGGCCCCGGTCAATTTCCACGGCTTCGTCGAGGGCAATGACATCGGCACCGGCGTGGTGGACGTCGTCGTTACAGACGGTTTCACCGGAAACGTCGCCCTGAAGGCGATCGAGGGAACCGCCAAGCTCACTTTCGGCTTCGTGGGCGATGCCTTCCGGACATCGACCTTCGCCAAGATCGGCTATCTGTTCGCGTCGGGCGCCTGGAAGAAGCTGCGCAAGCGGGTCGATCCGCGGCGCTACAACGGCGGTGTCTTCCTGGGCGTCGATGGCATTTGCGTGAAAAGCCACGGTGGCACCGACGGGCTGGGCTTCGCTTATGCCATCGGAGTCGCCAATGACCTGGTCCGCTATGAATACAAGAGCAAGCTGATCGAAGGGTTGGCGAAGCTGCGGCAAATCTCGTCGGCCGCCGATCCGACTCCGGCCGCACTGCAGGCAAGCGGAGGCGTCGAGTGATTCGTTCGGTCGTGCAGGGATGCGGCGCGTATCTGCCGGCGAGGGTCGTCACCAACGACGAACTGGCCAAGAAGGTCGATACCTCCGACGAATGGATCCGCCAGCGGACCGGCATTCGCCAGCGCCATATCGCGGCCGAGGGGGAGTTCACGTCGCATCTGGCCCTGAAGGCCTCGGAACGCGCGCTGGCCGATGCGCAGCTCAAACCCTCCGATCTCGACCTGATCGTGCTCGCGACCGCAACGCCCGACGAGACGTTTCCGGCAACGGCGACCCGGGTGCAGTCGGCTCTCGGCATGACGCGCGGCGCCGCATTCGACGTGCAGGCGGTATGCGCGGGCTTCGTCTATGGCATGTCGGTGGCCGACAGCATGTTGAAGAACGGACTCGCGTCAACGGCGCTGGTGATCGGGGCGGAGACCTTCTCGCGCATCCTGGACTGGAACGACCGCGGGACCTGTGTGCTGTTCGGCGACGGAGCGGGGGCGGTCGTGCTGAAAGCCGAGACGGGAACCGGCACTTCGGCCGACCGCGGCGTGCTCGCCAACGCCCTGCACTCCGACGGCCGTCAGCACGACATCCTCTATGTCGACGGCGGTCCATCCTCGACCCGGACCACCGGCTTCCTGCGCATGGAAGGCAAGGAAGTCTTCAAGCATGCCATCGTCAACATGGCGGCGGTTGTCACGGAAGTCCTGGACAGGGCGGGCCTCGCGCCGACCGACATCGATTGGCTTGTGCCGCATCAGGCGAACAAGCGCATCATCGACGGCACGGGGCGCAAGCTCGGCTTGTCCCCGGATCAGGTGGTGGTCACTGTCGACAAGCATGCCAACACCTCGGCGGCCTCGATCCCGTTGGCCCTTGAGACTGCGGCGAGCGACGGGCGTATCAAGAAAGGCGATCTGGTCCTTCTGGAGGGGATCGGCGGCGGCCTGGCCTGGGGGGCCTCGCTGGTTCGCTGGTGACCCGAATTTTGCCTGAAATACCGGCAAACGGAACGGGAACAGGCGTCGATTCAATGACAGGCTCTATCCCGCTGATATTGACCGCTTTCCTACCTTAGAGTAAGGATTAAGAGGGGGAAGGAAGGGCAACAGCCGGATGGAAGGCCGGACCATTACGCGCGCCGACTTAAGCGAGTCCGTGTTCCAGGAAGTGGGACTGTCTCGCAACGAATCCAGTGACCTCGTCGAGACGATCCTCGCCGAAGTCGTGGAGGCGTTGACGCGCGGCGAATCGGTGAAGATCTCGTCGTTCGGGAGTTTCACGGTTCGCGACAAAGGTCAGCGCATCGGTCGGAATCCGAAAACCGGGCAGGAAGTTCCGATCCTGCCGCGGCGTGTCCTTGTCTTCCGAGCGTCGAACGTCCTGAAGTCTCTGATCAACGGGGCGCCCGACGAGAAGGGCTCGCTGGGGTAAGTTTTGGGGGGTTAGGATATGGCCGTGTCAGTTCAGAACACCGTCGAAAGGCGGATTGAGAAATCGGCGCAGGCATTTCGCACGATCAGCGAAGTCGCGACCGAGCTTGATGTTCCGCAGCACGTGCTGCGGTTCTGGGAAAGCAAGTTCAGCCAGGTCCGTCCGCTCAAGCGGGGTGGCGGCCGACGGTACTATCGCCCGGAGGATATCGATCTCCTGCGCCGCATCCGGTCGTTGCTCTACGAGGATGGTTACACGATCAAGGGCGTGCAGAGGCTTCTGAAGGAGGGGCGTGGACGCCTGCCGCAGCAGCGCCTCGATGTAGCGGCGGAGAGCGCCCTGGAGAGTCTTCGCATCGTGTCGGCGCGCGCCGAGGCGATGGCGGGAGCGGCGCGGCCGCTGCCGCGCACGGGGCCGCAGCCGTCGACCACCACGCCACGGGCGGCGGTGCTCGACCTGCACAAGCGCCGTGAGATTGAATCGGTGCTCGAGGATCTCGAGCAGGCGCTGACGCAATTGCGCACGACGCTCAAGGCTCAAAACTAGACAACGTAAAGACCCGCCCGGCTCAAGTGCTGGGTGCGATCGACACGTTGACCCACCAGATCAGGTGGTTGCCGCAAGAAATGGCGGTAACCGACTGATTCCTATTGGGTTTTCTGTCGGTTTGCGTATGCTGATCGTGAGGGGCTTTCATAGCGGCAACGTCAAAGGGGGACGCAGCCGTGCTTACAGATCGCGAGAAAACGCGCAGGGATACCTGCGACTTCGAATTCTTTTCGTTGAATGACAACGAGCTGGAAGGTGATCTTCCAACTCTCACAGAGCTGATCTACCTGCGCCGGGCGTTGAGTCAGCCGGGAGGCAAGTTGCCGCTGTTCGACCTTGACGGTCAGCAGATCGACGATGTCGTCGTCCGACGCTGCCTGGATCGCGGCTGGGCCGAGCCGTGGTTCCACAATCCGCTCAAGCCGGACTGGCTGGTCTGCAAGCTCACCGCGGCCGGCCGCCGCGTCGCGTCGGAGCCTTGATCCAACCGCCGGCGAGCGCCTGACGAGTTGAAAAAAAATGGTCGAGGCGGCCGGACTGGGCGCTCTCGAAGCCGATGAGGTGATACTCGGCCGATGAGATGAGGTGATGCTCAGTCGCGTGCTCGCCGCCGCGGAGGGACCGCCGTTCTCGAACGATCCACCTCATTCTTCCGTATGTCGGAGACCGCTAGGTGGCTCCGTCATTTTGACTTGCCGCCCGGGCCACCCGCCGTCTGGGCCTGGGCTCTGGACACCTCGGCCGCCCGCTCTTCGCCGAGTGTCCGCCAAGCCTGTGCCGCCTTGAGCAACTCGGCACGCTTGAGGGGATCGGTCGTTTCGCGAGCCATTTCCTCGCAACGCGCAGCCCTGGCGAAATATTGGCGCGGTAACATCATGGCGCCCTCCGTCACATAGAGTGAGCGGGAGCGCGGGACATTCTTGGCTTGGATGCCGCAGTCTCTCAGCCGCCAGCGCCCGGAAATTCTCGGCCGACGATGACGGGAGTCTGAACCTCCGGGCCGCTGAAGTCACCTCGGATATGGCCTTTTGGGGCCAGCTCGCCGGGGCAGCCGTGACCGGGCGCCACCGCGACGGACCGAAGACCGTCTTTCCGGCCACCCCTCCGAGCGGCCGTTTCGGGCTTTGGCGGGGGCATTTTGTCGCCCGCCACAAGGCTCGCCGGGGTCGCTGGCGACGGTCGGGTAGGAGTCGCGCCGGGGACGGAGGCACGCAGGGTGTCGGTCGATACCTTTGTCGGGATCCTCAAGGAGCTGGAAGGCTGGGAGGACGCGCTCGTCCACGACGTCGGGCAGGTGTTACCCAGGGCTTCTCTCTGGCTGGCTTGATTGAGAAAAGGCCCGGTTTAATTGGTCGGGGCGACAGGATTTGAACCTGCGACCCCCAGTCCCCCAGACTGATGCGCTACCAGACTGCGCTACGCCCCGACCGGTGCTGCAATGCCGATGGCTGCAGCAGGGGGGCTTTAGCGCGAATGACCGCGTCGCCGCAAGCCGACCAACGCTGGCGCGCCCAACGGCAGGTTACTTTGTGCCACGAGCTGCCTTGTAGGCGGGACGGCCGAGGCAGCGATCGAGCCATGCCCCCACATTGGGGAAGGGGCCGAAGTCGAACTTGATGGGCTTCGACCAGCTGCAGATGGACGCGAGATTGAGATCGGCGACGGTAAAGGTCGAACCCAACAGGTAGTCGCGGCCCTGTAGCGCCCCGTTCAGCACGCTGAACGGCTTGGGCAGGGTTTTCTGCGCTTCGGCGACCGCCTCGGGCTTGCGCTTGTCGGGTGCGGTCATGAACATGTCGATGAGGATGGTGAGGAGGGGCTTTTCTACCTCGGTCATGCCCCAGAAGCTCCATTGATAGCAGAGCGCCTGGTCCTCGAGCGTCGCCGGAAAGAAACCGTTCTTGTTGTACTTGGCGGCAAGATAAAGATTGATCGCCATCGATTCGAACAGCTTGAAATCGCCATCGACCATGGCGGGGACTTTTCCGTTCGGATTGATCTTCAGATATTCCGGTCCCTTCAGATCCTTCATCTCCATCGCGATATGCTCGAACGGAATGTCGAGCTCACGCACGATCCAGAGGGCGCGCGCAGCGCGCGAGGCAACAGGTCCATAAATCTTGATTGTCACAGCGTTCTCCCAGCCGCTTTCCGGGTCGGACGATAGTGCACGCGAGGCTTGGGGTCTAACGCTATTGGCCAAGGCCGTAATTGTTGCCGATATAGCCATGCGGATGGCCGAAGCGTTCGACCATGACCGCTGCGAGATCGCGATCCGAGGCCGTTACCCAACCGCCCGAACGTACCGCATACCGGTTCGCGGCCTTCGCCGCGCGCGGTGTTTCGCCCTTTGCCAAGGCGCGCGCGGCGCCCATTACCAGCTTGCGAAATTCCACGATGCCCAGATCGGTTGGCCCGAGATGTTCCGTGGTCCGGTCCTGGATCGGGCCCTGGCTGTCCTGGATCGCGGCATCCTGCTCGGAGACACCGACGATGCCGGTGAAGGTCTGCGTCTTCTGCTGCGCACGGTCGATCAGATAGTCGTTCCGCAGATTGCGCAGCGGCACATAGGCCTCGTCCACCTCGGCATGGACGTTGAAGCCTCCGTCGAATTTGGTCCGCTCGGCGTTGGTGAACGGCCGATCGGGGTGCCATGAGTAGGTGTAGATCCAGCACGAGACATCGTCGACCGGCACCCAGGCCTGACCGTAGTTGATCTCGCCGGGGAAGGCCGTTGGCGTGAAGGCGTGGTTGGGCATGAGGAACTGGGCGATGCGCCAGTAAAGATCGGAGCCGTCGGTCTTGCGGGCTCCGCCGATCACCAGCCCGGCATCGTGGCCCAGCACGGTGAATTTCGGACGCGGGTCGTTCTGCACCCAGCGGATGCGGTCGTCGGGTTTGCCCTGGTCGGCGATGGCGGCTTTCGCCATGGCGACGCGGGCGGCGGCGGCGTCCTTCGCCAGCGTCATGTGCAGGAACGAGAAATGCGAGGTGTCGATCGCGCCTTCGACGCTTTGCACCCAGTTGCAGTCCTGCCATTTCTTGGTGACGTAACGGCTCGACGCCGGCACCAGGCCGACCTCGAGTTGCGGCAGTTCGGGCACGTGCTCCTTTGGGCCCATATAGACCCAGATCATGTCGGCCCATTCACGGGTGGGATAAGCGAGGAGCTTGATCGTATCCTTGTACGAGGACTCCGGCGGCGAGGTCGGCAGGTCGACGCAGTTGCCGTCGACGTCGAATTTCCAGCCGTGATAGGCGCAGCGCAGGCCGCACTCCTCGTTGCGGCCGTAGTAGAGATTGGCGCCGCGGTGAGGGCAGTGCGGTTCGACGATGCCGACTTTTCCGTTGCTGTCGCGGAAGGCGAGCAGGTTCTCGCCCATGATCTTGATCTTCTTCGGCGGGCCGTCGCGCTCAGGCAGTTCGGCGCTGAGCAGAGCCGGCATCCAGAAGCGGCGCAGAAGCTCGCCCATGGGCGTGCCCTTGCCGCTCTGGGTCAGGAACTCATTGTCGGCACGGCTCAGCATCGATTGGTCTCCTGTTGGTCGCTTATTGGTCGCTCAAGTGGTGGCTTTGGCCAGGGCCTGGTCGAGATCGGCGATGATATCGTCCACCGTCTCGATGCCGATCGAGAGGCGAAGCACGTCGGGGCCGGCGCCGGCCGCCACGCGCTGCTCGTCCGAGAGCTGGCGATGCGTGGTCGATGCGGGGTGGATGATCAGGCTCTTGGCGTCGCCGAGATTGGCGACGTGAGAGAACAGCTCGACGCTGTCGACGACCTTCACGCCCACTTCGTAACCGCCCTTGACCCCGAAGGTGAAGACCGAGCCTGTGCCGCGCGGCAGATATTTCTTGGCCAGCGCATGGTACTTGTTCGAAGGCAGGCCGGCATAATTGACCCAGGCCACGGCCGGATGCTTCTCGAGAAACCGTGCGACCGCGAGCGCGTTGCTGCAATGGCGCTCCATGCGCAGGCCGAGCGTCTCGACGCCGAGCATGGTAAGCCACGCATTGAAGGGCGCCTGGCTGGGGCCGAGATCACGCAGCCCGACGGCATGGCTGTGAAAGGTGTAGGCCATGTCGCCGAAGGTCTCGAAGAAATTGAGACCATGATAGGCAGGCTCCGGTCCGGCGAGGCTCGGGAACTTGCCGCTCTTCGCCCAGTCGAACTTGCCGGAATCGATCACCGCTCCGCCCATCGACGTGCCGGTGCCGCTCAGGAATTTCGTGGTCGAATGCACGATCAGGGTCGCTCCATAGTCGATCGGCTTGCAGAGCCACGGCGTGGCCAGCGTATTGTCGACGATCAGCGGCACGCCAGCCGCCTCGGCGACGCGCGCAATCGCCTCGATATCGCTAATCACCCCGCCGGGATTCGCAAGACTTTCGATGAAAAAAGCCTGCGTCTTTTCCGTGACGGCGCGCTTGAAATTGTCGGGCTGATCGGCGTCGACGATTTGTGCAGTCCAGCCGAACTTAGGATAGGTGTTGCGCATCTGCTGGAGCGACCCCCCATAGAGGCGCGATGACGCCACGATCTCGCTGCCAGGCTGCATCAGGGGGAAGAGCGCAAGAACCTGGGCGGCATGGCCGGACGACGTGACCGTGCCACCACGGCCGCCCTCGAGCGAGGCCAGGCGGGTTTCCAGCGCTGCATTGGTCGGGTTGGTGAGGCGCGAATAGATGAAACCGACAGTCTGGAGATTGAACAATGCCGCAGCGTGGTCGGCGTCCTCGAACACGTAGGCGGTGCTCTGGTAGATCGGCTGCGCCCGCGCGCCGGTTGCCGGATCGGGCGCGGCGCCGGAGTGGATCGATAGGGTCTCGAAGCCGTACTTCTTGTCGCTCATCACGTCACTCCACCATTGAAGACGATGCAGGCCGGGCTGCCGACACGGACTTTGATGGAAGTCGATGACAGCTTGCCGTCGCGCCCCACACGATAGCCAAGGATCGTATGGCTGCCCTGGTTGGCGGCATACAGGAACCGTTCTGCCGGATCGAGCGCGAAAAAGCGCGGCACGGTGCCTTTGGTCGGCACCCACTGCCTGGCTGTCAACGTCCCTTTCGCGGCGTCGATCGCAAAGACGCCGATGCTGTCGTGCCCGCGATTGGAGACGTAGAGGGTGCGGCCGGTGCGGTCGACGGCGATCTCCGCGCCGGTGCTGTAGCCGGTGAAATCGGCCGGCGTGGAGGGCACGACCTGCAGCGGCGTGAGCCGGGCATCAGCCCGTCGGTATGTCGTGAGGGTCGAGTCGAGTTCGTTGATGAGATAGGCGAAAGGACGCCGAGGATGGAACGCGATATGTCGCGGACCCGAGCCGGGGCGGGTGGCGACGCGTCCGGCCTCGACCAGAACGCCTCGCCTCGCGTCGAGACGGCAGGCGATCACGACATCGCCGCCCTTGCAGGGCAGGAAGAAGTAGCGGCCGGACGGGTCCAAGGGAATGTGGTGCGGCCGGATGTTGTTCTGCTCGGTACGGTGCGGACCGACGGTTCCTGTCACGGTTGCGAGCGTGGCATAGGGGCCGAGAGTGCCGTCGCGCGCGATTGGCAGGACGGCGGTCGAGTCGGTGCCGTAATTGGCGACGACCAGATGGCGTCCGGCCCGATCGAAGGCGAGATGAACGGGATTGTAGCCGCCCGTCGATTGGCGGTTCAGCAAGCGGAGATGGCCGCTGCGGGCCTCGATAGCGAAGGCGGTGGCTTCGCTGCGATCGCCGTGCACCGAATAGAGGTACCGGCCCGTCGGATCGATTGCCAGGAACGACGGGTTCTCGAGCCCCTCGAGGCACTGAACGTGACCGAAGGTCCCGTTTCGACGGTCGACGCGATAGACGTTGATTCCGTTACCTTCGCCCTTGCGTCCGGGCGTGGTGTAGCAGCCGACATAGGCGAAGAGCGCTTCCATGGCCCGCAGTGTCGCCGCAATGGCGGGTGCCGACAATTGCTCTGCTGCCGGGCGCCCTCAGGACCCTCCGCGCGGCGGAACGGTCAACGCGAAATCGTCACGCAAAGGCCAGGGCCGGCATCGCTCAGCCGGATCGCGAGGCCGTGCAACGCAGCGATCGCCTTGACGAGCGCGAGCCCAAGTCCGCTGCCCGCCGTCGTGCGGCTGCGGTCGAGGCGGTAGAAGCGATCGAAGACGCGATCGCGTTCGGCCGCGGGAATGCCTGGGCCGTTGTCCGACACCTCGATCTCAAAGCCGACGGAGCTGCGCGTGAGGGCGAGGAGGACGGTGCTGCCGGCCGGCGTGTGGTTGAGCGCATTCTCGATCAGGTTCGATACCATCTGGGCAAGAAGCTGGCGGTCGCCGGTGAAGCTCACGCCGTCATCGATCTTGAGGTCAAGGGTGTGCTGGGCATCTTCGGCGGCCGGCAGATAGGCTTCACCCACGCTGCGCAACAGTTCCGACAGGTCGAGCTCGGAGAAGGCGCTCTTCTGGGCGCCGGCCTCGATCTGGGCGATGCGCAGCAGGGCGGAGAAGGTTTCGAGCAGAGTGTCGGCTTCGGTGATGGCCGCATCGGTCGCGACAGCATATTCGCCCGTGGTCGTTGCATGCTCGCGCGCGTCCTCCAGCCGCTGGCGCAGCCGGCCGAGCGGCGTGCGCAAATCGTGGGCGATGTCGCCCGTGACCTGGCGCAAGCCCTCCATGAGGGCCTGGATCCGCTCGAGCATCGCATTGAGGCTGGCCACGAGCTGGTCGATCTCGTCGTTGGTGCCGCGGGCGGGAATACGCGCACTGAGATCGCCTTCCATGATGGCGCGGGTCGTGCGCCCGATCGTGTCGATACGGCGCAGGAAGTTGCGGCCGAGCAGCAGGCCGCCGCCGACCGCAAGGAACAGGGTGAGGCCGCCGGCCCATACGAAGGCGCGGACGATGGCGCTCTGCATGTCGAGCAGCCGGCTCGCATCCTGCGCCACCAGGAGAAAGGCGCCATCGGGCAGCATGAGGCCGAAACCCATGAGCCGACTGCGGTCGGTATCGGGCTCGTCGATCTCGTGGTTGCGCCGGAAATCGATCACGCCTTCGACCGGAGGCATGCCGGGCAGGTTGCCGACCACGACCTGCCGGTTGGGGGCCTGCAACAGGTAGTAGATCGGTCCGTGGGTGCGGAAATCCATCCGGCGGGTGATCTGCTGCGCAAGGCCGACCAGCCCGAAACGACGATGGATTTCGGCCAGCTGGAACGCCTCGGTCTTCAACACCGCCTGCATGTCGCTCTGCATGGCCGCCGTCGCCGTCACGAACACGGTCGCAAACAGCACGCATGCCGACACCACGAACAGCGCGGCATAGATCAACGCGAGGCGAAAGCTCGCCGAACGCAGGATCCTGCCGAAAGTGCTAGTCCGAGGTACGGATGACATAGCCAGCTCCTCTCACAGTATGGAGCAGGGGCTTGTCGAAACCTTTATCGATCTTGGAGCGCAGCCGGCTGATGTGCGTCTCGACGATGTTGGTCTTCGGATCGAAATGGAAATCCCAGACTTTTTCCAGAAGCATGGTACGGGTGACGATCTCCCCGGCGTGCCGCATCAGATATTCGAGGATCTTGAATTCCTGGGCCAGGAGATCGATGCGCTTGCCTTCACGCGTCACCGCCCGCGTCAGCAGATCCACCTCGAGGCCGCCGACCTGGAGTTTGGTCTGTGTGACGATCGGCGGCCGGCGGGCAAGCGCACTGATCCTCGCCAGGAGCTCGGCGAAGGCGAACGGCTTGACCAGGTAGTCGTCGGCACCGGCATCGAGCCCGGCGACACGGTCATCGACGCCGCCCATCGTTGTTAGGAAGAGGGCGGGCGAGCGCGTGCCGGCGTCGCGCGCCGCCTTGACCATCGACAGACCGTCCATCTTGGGCAGGTTGCGATCGACGACCAGCACGTCATAGGGCTCGCCGGTCGCCATGTAGAGGCCGTCGCGGCCGTTATCAACCTGGTCGACCACATGGCCGTGCTGGCGCAACCCTTTGGCGATGTAGTCGGCCGTTTGCTTGTCGTCTTCGATCAGGAGGATTTTCACGGCGGCCCTTTCGTCACGGCACCATTTTTGTCGCTTTCGACCGTCGTGCAATCGCGGCGAACTATACAAACTTTCAATGTTGCGGACATGAGGGCGCCACGACCGAACCCCCATATTCCTCGTGAGCCAACGAGGAGGTTTTTCCCCATGTCGAAGACCAAGTCCATTCTTGCCGCCCTGGCGCTCAGTACAGCGCTGACGGCGCCGGTGGCGATCCTGCCGATGCTGACTGCACCGGCCGCGATGGCGGGTGAGGCAACGCCGCGAGATCTGTCCGATCTGGCCGCCAAAGTGACGCCGGCCGTCGTCAACGTCCAGGTGACGATGAAGGCCGACAGCGACGACAACATGCAGATGTCCGATCGCTCGGCGCAGCAGCAGATGGAAGAGTTCATGCGCCAGTTCGCCGAACGCTTCGGGCAGGGCCAGATGAAGACTCGCCCGATGCCGAAAGAACAGGCGCTCGGTACCGGCTTCATCATCGATCCGTCGGGCATCGTGGTGACGAACTATCACGTCGCCGGCCAGGCCGAGTCGATCACCGTGACCATGGCGGACGGGACCAAGTATCCCGCGAAGCTCCTCGGCGGCGATCAGAAGACCGATCTCGCGGTGCTGAAGATCAAGGCTGACAAGCCGCTTCCCTATGTCGAGTTCGGCGACGCCAACCGGGTGCGCGTCGGCCAGCCGGTGATGGCGGTCGGCAATCCGTTCGGCCTCGGCGGCACGGTGACCTCCGGCATCGTCTCGGCGCGCGGCCGCGACATCCATTCGGGTCCGTTCGACGATTACATCCAGACCGACGCCGCCATCAACCGCGGCAACTCCGGTGGCCCGCTGTTCAACATGGACGGCAAGGTGATCGGCATCAACACGGCGATCTTCTCGCCGTCGGGCGGCAGCGTCGGCCTGGGCTTCGCCATTCCGTCCAGCATTGCCCAGCCGGTGGTTGCGCAGCTTCGTGAACACGGGCGGGTCGAGCGCGGGCTGCTCGGTGTCGAAATTCAGCCGGTAACGTCTGAAATTGCCGACAGCCTGTCGCTCGGCTCGACTCACGGAGCCCTGGTCGCACAGGTTGAGCCCAAGAGCGCGGCGCGCGAAGCCGGCATCAAGTCGGGTGACGTGATCAAGAGCGTCGACGGCAAGGAGATCGGCAACGTTCGCGACCTTACCCGCACGATCGCCGCGGCGCGGCCGGGTTCGACAGTCAAGGTCGGCCTGGTGCGCGACGGCAAGGACATGACGGTCGAGGCCAAACTTGGCGACTCGAGGTCGACCCAGCAGGCGAAGGCCGACGAGGGCGATCACCAGGGACAGAAGGCCGAGCACGGATCGTTCGGCTTCTCGCTGGCACCGATCACGCCGGAAACCCGCCAGGAGCTCGGTCTCAAGGACTCGGTCAACGGCGCGCTGATCGCCGGCGTCGAGCCTGGCAGCCCGGCCGACAGCAAGGGGCTGCGGGCCGGTGACATCATTCAGCAGGTGGGCCATGACACCGTGACGACTCCGAAGGCGGCAGCCAGCAAGCTCAAGGAGGCGAAGACGTCCAAGAAGCCCGTGCTGCTGAAGATCTATCGAGAGGGAACAACCCGGTACGTCGCTGTTTCTCCCCGGGCAGCGTAACGGGCCTCTCGACGAAGCCGGCGGTGGTCTCCACCGCCGGCTTTGCCTTGTCTGCTAAAGAGCCGGCATGACCTCGCGTGCGAAGAGCTGGGTGGATCGCGCCGATTCCTCCAGGGAAAGATCGCCGAAGGCGAGGCGGCAAAGGCAGTAGTTGATACCGGCGATGTCGTTGTCGCGTTTCATCCGATCGCGCACCGACGAGGGCGAACCGGCGATGATGTAGCCGCCCGCCACTGCTTCCTCGAATTCGGCCGGGATCAACTGGCGCGGCAAGCCGACGCCGTGGGCACGCCAGAGATGGATGAGGGCGTCGTACCAGAGCAGGAAGGCGCGCTTGGCCGCGCTCATCGCTTCCCGATCGGTGTCACCGACCACAACGTGGCGGCTGAGGCCGATCAAGGGCAGGTCGGTGTCGTTGCGGCCGAGCGCTTTCCAGGCGGCACGAAAGCGCGCGGCGAACTGCCCGACGCCATCGGGCCTCATGCCGACCACCGTATTGCAGCCCTGCCGGGCGAGGCGATCGGCGCTTTCCAGGGAATTGGCGCCGTACCAGAGCGGCGGATGCGGGCGCTGTACGGGACGCATCTCCATCGGCACGTCCTCGAAGGCAAAGTATTTTCCTTTGTAGCTGAGCCGGGGGGCGGCAAGACCCTTCAGGATGACTTCGAGCGCTTCGGCGAAGCGCTCCGGTCCAGTCGCCGGGTCGATGCCGTAGTAGCCGACTTCGTAAGGCGAGATCCCGCGGCCGACGCCGAGCTCAAGCCGCCCGCCGCTCATCTGATCGAGCATGCAGATTTCGTCGATCAGCCTTAACGGTTGGTAGAGGTTCACGGTGTAGACCAGCGGCCCGAAGCGCAGGGTCCTGGTCCGTTGCGCGACGGCTGCCAGGAACACGCTGGGCGAGGGCGCCATGCCGAGCGGCGTCGCGTGATGTTCGGCGATGTGATAGGCATGGAATCCATTCCGCTCATAAAGCTCGATCAGCGTCAGCCGCTCCTCGAACTGCCGGCCGAGGTCCTCGCCGGCTCGGTCCATGTGGTCGAACACGCCGAACTTCATGGGCGCTTCCTCCTCTTGTCGGTGATGCTATGGTCGCAGGGGCCGGCTGTCCCGTGCAAAGGTACGGATGGTGGCCGGGTGGTGTCTTGCGCACCGCGACGGCATCGCTCTGGAGAGAGAATGGGAGATCAGAATCGCGGCAGGAGTGCCGAATACGGATATGCTGCCGGTCGGGACGAAGCTTTGAGCGGCGAAGCTAAAGTGCGCGCTTCTTGCTGCTGATCACGCCGCTTGCGATGCCGTGCCATTCGATGGTCCCGGAAAGGCGCGAATGCTCGATCTTGGGACAACGGTTCATGACCACCTTGAGGCCGGCCGCCTCGGCGCGTTTGGCGGCCTCGTCGTTCCTGACGCCAAGCTGCATCCAGACCACCTTCGCGCCATGCCTGATGGCTTCGTCGGTAATCGGGCCGGCCGCCTCGGAGTTACGGAAGATGTCGACCATGTCGGCCTTGACCGGCAGCTCGTCGAGCGAGCCGTAGACCTTCTGACCCAGGATTTCCTGCCCGACCGCCACCGGGTTGACGGGGATGACCTTGTAGCCCCGGTCGAGGAGATATTTCATCGCGAAATAAGAGGGACGATTCCAGTTGGCCGACGAGCCCACCATGGCGATGGTCTTGGTCTCGCGTAGGATGCGACGCAGATAGGCGTCGTCATAAAGGTCGTGAACGATCGCGGACATTGGAGGAGTATACATGGTGCAGCCGAAGCTGTTCGAGCCGATTTCGATTCGCGGGGTGACGCTGAAGAACAGGGTCGTCGTGGCCCCCATGCACCAGTATTCGGCGGTCAAGGGCTTCGCGACCGACTGGCATCTGATGAATGCCGGCCGCTATGCCGCAGGCGGCGCAGGTCTCGTAATCATGGAATCGACCAAGGTTGAACGGCGCGGCTGCGGCACGGTAGGCGATCTCGGCCTGTGGGACGATGCCTTCGTGCCCGGCCTCAAGCGCTGTGTCGACTTCATCAAGCTGCATAATGCCGTGCCGGGCATTCAGCTCGGTCACTCCGGCCGCAAGGCACGACGCTTTCGGCCGTGGGAGGGTGGCGCGCCGCTCGAGCCTTCGCCCGAGATCGACGACTGGGAGGCCTGGGAGCTGGTTTCCTCGAGCGCCGTCAATGCGCCTGCGAGCGATCCGACGCCACGGGCGCTCACGCGGGCGGAGATCCCCCAGGTGATCGAACGCTGGGGGCAGGCGGCGCGGCGGGCCAATGAAGCCGGCTTCGAGGTGCTCGATATCCATGGCGCGCACGGCTATTTGATCCATCAGTTCCTCTCGCCCTTCTCGAACCTGCGCAATGACGACTATGGCGGCAGCGAATTGAACCGCATGCGCTTCTGCATCGAGGTCGTGGAGAGCGTCCGGGCCCATTGGCCCGCCTCGAAGCCGCTGTTCCTGCGCCTTTCGGTGGAAGACGATGCCGGCTGGGGGCCGGACCAGAGCGTGGCGCTGGCGAAGCTCGTGAAACCCAAAGGCGTCGACGTGATCGATTGCAGCTCCGGCGGCATGCGCGGCGCCCCTGTCGTGAGCGCTGGACCGGTGACCTACGGCTATCAGGTTCCCTATGCCGAACGGCTCCGGAAGGATGCGGACATCATGAGCATGGCGGTCGGGCTGATCGTGCATGCCGACCAGGCAGAGCAAATCCTGCAGCAGGACCGGGCCGATCTGATCGCTCTGGCGCGCGAGCTCCTCTACAATCCCAACTGGCCGATGGATGCCGCGCAGAAGCTGGGTGCCGACAAGAACTTCGCATCGGTGCCGCCACCACAGGCCTATTGGCTCGCCAAGCGAGCCCAGGCGGTGAAAGCCGTGGTGCCGTCCACCTACATGAAGGGCATGAACGCGGGCTGACGAGCGGCTCACCAGGACGTGACGTGGGTGCCGGCCGTTGCGGCCTATGATTGCGTCCTGCCCATTTCATGGAGGGCATCGTGAAAAGAGTTGCGTCCGTAGCTTTGGTCCTTGGATGTGTTCTCTCTGTTCCTGCTTTCGCGGCTCTGAAACCGGGCGTCGTTGCCCCCGATTTCACGGCGCAAGCAGCCGTCGGCGGCCACGAGTTCACCTTTTCGTTGGCGGCAGCCCTGAAGAAGGGTCCGGTCGTGCTCTATTTCTTCCCCAAGGCCTTCACGAAAGGTTGCACGGCGGAGGCGCATGAATTTGCCGATGCAGCCGATCGATTCGCCGCGGCGGGGGCGACATTGATCGGCATGTCGGCCGATGACATCGACACGCTGCACAAGTTTTCCATCCAGGAATGCTCGGCCAAGTTTCCTGTCGCCGCGGACCCTGATCTCAAGGTGATCCGCGCCTACGACTCGGCCCTGGTCCGTGTCGGATCCACCGATATTGCCGATCGCATTTCTTACGTCATCACGCCTGGCGGCAAGATCGCCTATACCTATGCCGATCGCAGCCCCGACAAGCATGTCGAGAACACGCTGGCTGTCGTTCAAGGCCTGACGGCGAAGGCCAAACGATAGCTGTGCGATTCTGACGCCGCACCCTTGCCGAAAGGCCAATCGTGCCAGGTGATTGCCTGAAGTAACCTCGGCCACGACAACGAGGAAACGACAACCGGGAAACCAACTCATCGAAGGAGCCGACGATGGACAGCCTGGCGCAGGACCGTGTCGACATGAGCAACGCCGAATGGGCGGCGCGGTGTGAACTCGCCGCCCTGTATCGCGTGGTCGACCATCTCGGCTGGACCGATCTCATCGACACGCACATGTCGGTGCGTGTGCCGGGCGAGCCCACCTGTTTCCTCATCAACCATTACGAGGAGATGTTTGACGAGATCACGGCTTCGAGCCTGATCAAGATGGATCTCGACGGCAAGGTCTACGGCAAGCAGGGTCGCTTCAACGCTGCAGGCTTCACCATCCATAGCGGCGTCTACAAGGCGCGGCCGGACGTCAATTGCGTGATGCACACCCACACGCGCGCCGGCGGCGGTGTCTCGCTCATGAAGCAAGGTCTGCGCCCGCTCAGCCAAGACGTGCTGCACGTCTATGACGATATCGTTTATCACCACTATGGCGTACCGGCGACGATCGAGGAGTGCGAGGAGCTTGGCAAGACCTGCCGCCATGGCAGTCACGTCATCCTGCACAATCACGGCCTGCTCACGGCGCATGCGACGCTGCCCGGTGCGTTGCGAGGCATGTACATGCTGGAGCGCGCCTGCGAGCTCGAGCTCATCTCGCGCCAGCTCGGCGAGGAGCCGGTGATCATCGACGACTATATCGTCCAGCGTGCGGCCCAGCGCATGAAGCAGGTGCGCTCGGCGCCGGATTATGGGGTGAGCTATTTCGAGGCCTTGAAGCGCCAACTGGCGAAAAAGGGTGCCGGCGACTGGGCGCAATAACGCAATAAGAGGCAATAACGCTGGAGGTAGTTGTTGGCGGCGGGGCCGGCGGGGAAAGTCCCCGGATGCACCGTATCGCCTTTGCCGGCAGTTTCGCCGGACCGTTCGAGCCGCTGGTGCGGCCGCTGATCAAGACGCCCTGCGAGACCCTGCGGGCCGATGAGGATGCCGTTCTTGCCCATCTGGCGGAGATCGATGTCCTGGTGACGCTGGCTTTCACGACTGCCATGGGAAAAGCGGCGGGGCCGCGCCTGAAGCTGGTGCAACTGCCGGCAGCCGGACTGGATCGGATCGAGCGCGCCGCACTCCCGAGCGGCGTTTTGCTTGCCAATGCCTATGGCCACGAGACGGGCATCGCCGAGTTCATCATCGGCGCCATGCTGGCACTGACGCGCAACTTCCTGCGGCTCGACGCCGAGTTGCGAACGGGCGTCTGGCCGGGGCCATGGGCGCCGGGCAAGCCGCGCCTGGCGCCGGCGGCCGAGCTTGCGGGCAAGACGCTGGGGATCCTGGGATATGGCCATATCGGACAGGCACTGGCTCGCCGGGCGCGTGCTTTCGACATGGATGTCCTGGCCATCCGCCGCGATCTTTCGGCGGCCCACGACGGTCTGGCCGATCTCGGGGGTCCCGATCGTCTTGACGACATTCTGCGTCGCGCCGACTACCTCGCGATCACCCTGTCGCTGAACGATGCCACGCGCGGCCTGATCGGCGCCCGCGAACTCGCGCTGATGAAGGCAGGCGCCTATCTGATCAATGTTGCGCGCGCCGAGATCGTCGATGGCGATGCCCTCTATCGCGCACTGGCCGATGGTCGGCTCGCCGGGGCGGCACTCGATGTCTGGTACCGCTATCCAAGCGACGACAGGCCAACCCTGCCGTCTGTCCAGCCTTTCCACGAATTGCCGAACGTCCTGATGACGCCCCATATGTCGGGCGGCACGCAGGGCACCATCCGATCGCGGGCGGCGCTTGTCGCAGCCAATATCGATCGCATTGCGCGCGGCGAGACGCCCGTCAATCTGGTGTCGTGATGCCGGAGATCAGGCCCGATAGCTGACGATCTGTGTCGTCGTTGCCAGGAGACGTCCGTCGGTCGACCAGAGTTGCGCCGTCTGGTCGAAAAAACCCGCCACGAACGTATTGGCATCGGCGACGCCGAGCAGCGGGCCGTCACCCAGCGCCGAAAGGCCATCCGAGTCGATATGGAAATAGGCCGTCATCGACACGGTCGCGGCGGGAAACACCGTACCCTGGACATGGAAGATGCGGCCGAAGAAGAGGTCGCAGAAGGTCGTGAGGCCTATGAAGTCCCACGGACGGGGAACGGCATTGTCGAGCCACAGGGAGGTGCGGGCGCTGCGAAGCCGGCCGTCGAAGCTCGGCAGACGTTCCAGGCTTCCTTCGACAAACCGGAATTCGAACTGGCTGACGAAGGCGTTGGGACCGTCGTGCCGCATCAGCTCGATCGAGTGTGGCGGCGGTGCAGGCGGCGGCTTCGCGGGCTGATGCGTCCAGGTGGGAGCGCGCCTGGCGCAGACGATGGTGGCATTCGCGGCGACCACGTCAGCCTGGCGCAGTTCGACATACCAATGTTGCACCGAGCGGCCGGTTCTGATCGAACGGACGGCGACGTCGAACGCGCCGCGTGCGATGGCTGCGGTGAAGTTGACGGTGATCGAGCAGGGATCGCCCAGGCGATCCGCCCGCTCGAAGACGGCACGCATCAGGGTCGCCGCCGTCACGCCGCCGAACGGTCCGTTGAAATTCCAGTAGGCGTCGCTCGTCCGCCCGCGCAAGCCGCCGCACGAGTCGGAAGCCAGGGCCGTCGCCTGATCGAGCGGGTGCATTGATCCTCATGCGAAACATTTCCGTTCACCGTGAAGGCCGGCCCAACTCGAGTCGACTACCGTGCAGGTAATGGCGGTTGGCTCAATCCGCTCCGGCCATGCGGTCGCGAGAACGGAGCGCCATCCAGAACGAGCCTTGTGCGATCAGGCCCGCGGCGACCAGCACGATCGCAGCTGCGAGAGCGGGATTGCTGCCGAAGCCCGCGACCGCGGTGCAGACGGCGCCGACGGCCATCTGACTGAAGCCATACAGGCCCGAGGCCGATCCGATCACGGCGGGATTGATGCTGATCGCCTGGCCGAGCGCTGCCGGGGATGCAATGCCGGCGCCGACGGCAAAGAAAAACATCGGCCCCACAACGAGCGGAACGGAGAGATGGCCGAAGAGGATGACGGCTAGGAAGAACAGAGCGGCCAGCACGCTCGCGAGGTTGGCGCCGACCATGAGGCGGTCGATCGACATCTTGGGAATGAGGCGTGACGCCGCCATGCTGCCGAGCCAGATGCCGGAGATCTGGATCGCGAGATAGATCCCGACCTCGTAGTCCGGCCGGCCGAGCTGGTGGGTGAAGATGAAAGGCGAGGCGGCGATGAAGCCGTAGATCGACGTCGTGGCGCAGCCGCCGCCCAGCGCATAACCGAGGAAGGCGGGCGAGCGCAGCAGGCGGCCGTAGTTGCGCGCCAGCTTGCCGACATGCGCCGAGCCGGCAGGCGAATGCGTTTCCGGCAACAGAAGCCAGGTGAAAAGAAGGTTGACTGCACCGAGGCCTGCCAGGGCGAAGAAGATCGAGCGCCAGCCGAAGGCTGTCGTGAGGGCACTGCCGAGAAGAGGGGCGGCGCCCGGCCCGATCGCGACCATAAGATTCATCAGTGCGAGCCGCCGCGCCGCCTCCTTGGCAAGTCCCGTATCGCGTACGATTGCGCGCCCGATCACCAGGCCGGAGCATCCGCCCAGCGCCTGCAGCAACCTAAGCGTGATCAACGTATTCACATCAGGGGCGAACGCTGCCCACAGGCCTGCACCGGCATAGATCACAAGCCCGATCGTCAGGATGGAACGGCGGCCGAAGCGATCCGACAGGGGGCCGTAGAGGAGCTGGCCGACCGCGAGCCCGAAGATGTAGACGCTCATCGTCATCTGCATCGCGGCGACGCCGGCACCGAGGTCGCGCCCCGCCTCGGGCAAGGCAGGCACGAAAATGTGCATCGCCAGCGTGCCGCTGAAGGTGATCAGGGCCAGCAGCCAGAGCGGGGCCGTTCGAGGCGGCCTTTCGGCAACCGCGGCGGAAATGGTCATGCCGCCATTTCCTGCATCGATCTTTCCAGCGAATTGCAAACATGCATGAGGACCCGATAGGTCGTTTCGATGTCGCGGTCGCTGAGACCAGCCAGTGCATCACGCTGCACTTGGCGCGCCACGTCCTCGACTTTGTCTGCGATCGCCCGGCCGCGCGGCGTCAAAAAGATGGCCTTGGCGCGCCGGTCGCTTGCGGCTTCCCGGCGCTGGATCAGGCCTGCCGCCTCGAGGTTGTCGAGCAACCGTACGACCGACGATCCGTCGAGAGAGAGGGAAGCCGCGAGCTCCTTCTGGCGCGGCGGCGCAGCGGCGCGGGAGATACGCACCAGGGGAAGCCAGGTTGCCTCGGTGAGATTGAACGGCTGCAACCGCTGATCGGCCGCGCGCCGCCAGTGACGGGACGCCCGGGCCAGCAGGGCGCCAAACGTGTTTCGCAGGGTATCGGTAGAAGCGGACATTTCAAATTATGTGTAGTATCATTAATTTGTATGTCATCTATTTTCTCGGCAAAGCACATCCAGCGATAACGCCGTAACTCCCTGCCGATTTCAGGAAAGGACTATTTGCCCTTCCACTCCGGCTTGGGCTTCTTGTTCACGAAGGCGTCGATGCCGGCCTGGGCGTCCGCGCTTTGCAAGGCGCCGGCCATGAACTCGATCGCGAGCGCATAGGCCTGATCGATGTTCATTTCCATATGCTTGTGGAACATCGCCTTGCCCGAGGCGATCTGCTGCGGTGGCTGACTCGCGATCTGCGTGGCCAAGGCCATCGTTTCCTCGTCGAGCCTGTCGGGCGATGCGACGCGGCTCACCAGGCCGTCGCGCAGCGCGGTGGCTGCATCGACGAACTGGCCGGTGAACAGCATGTCGAGGGCGCGTTTCTTGCCGACATTGCGACCGACCGTCACCGAGGGGGTGCCGCAGAAGAGACCGTTGGTGATGCCGGATGTGGCGAACGTCGCCTCGCTCGAGGCGACGGCAAGGTCGCAGGCGGCAACCAGTTGGCACCCGGCGGCCGTCGCCATGGCGTGGACCTTGGCGATCACCGGCTGCGGCAGCCGCTGGATCGACAACATCATTGCCGAACAGCGCTCCAGGAGGTCGTGGTGGAAGCCGTAGTCCATTTGCGCAGCGACCTCGCGCAGGTCGTGGCCTGTCGAGAAGGCGCGACCTGTCGCCTCGACGATCACGCAGCGGATGGTGCGATCGGCGGCGAGCCTGTCGAATTCCGCCTGGAGCGCGTCTATAAGCTCGCCCGACAACGCGTTCATGGCGCGCGGGCGATTCAGCGTCAGGATGGCGATGCGGCCGTGGTCGCGGCGCAGCAGGACGGGTTCATTGGAAGTATCGGACATGGTCTTATTCTATGGCTTGCGGGGCGGGACGTCATGCCGGTGATGACGCCTGCGGAACTGATGAGGTTCCTCGACAAGGAATTCCCACAGGCGGCGACCGCCGGCATGACGATCGAGCACCTCGACGACAGCACGATCCGTCTCAGGCTCCCCACCAATGAGCAGCATCTGCGGCCAGGCGGAACGGTTTCCGGGCCGACGCTGGTCTGGCTGGCCGATGTGGGCTTCTACCTGCTGATCCTGGGCCAATTGGGTCCGGTGGCGCTCGCTGTGACGACCAACCTCAACATCAATTTCATGCGCAAGCCGAAGGCCACCCATCTGATCGGCGAGGGCCGCCTGTTGAAGCTGGGACGCAACCTTGCCGTCGGCGATTTCACCATCTGGAACGACGGCGCGAGCAAGCCGGTCGCGCATGTAACGATGACCTACTCGATCCCGCCAAAATCAAAGGGCTAGGTTGCGGTATCATAATACCGCATATATAAAACATTGATTTGATTAACTAAAATATGCGGATTTGACATTTACCCGTGCGCTCTCCATAAGCGCCGCCTCACGGAAGAAAGAACCATGAAAACCCTGAGCCTCAAGACTGCCGACGTGCAGAAAAAGTGGGTGCTGATCGACGCCGACGGGCTGGTGCTGGGCCGATTGGCCTCCATCATCGCCATGCGCCTGCGCGGCAAGCACAAGCCGACGTTCACGCCGCACATCGATTGCGGCGACAACATCGTGGTCATCAACGCCGAGAAGGTGCGCCTCACCGGCCGCAAGGCCGAGCGCGAGTACTTCTATTGGCATACCGGCTATCCCGGCGGCATCAAGGGCGAGACGCTGGGCAAGCGCCTGGAAGGCCGTTTCCCCGAGCGCGTCATCGAGAAGGCGGTGGAGCGCATGATCACCCGTGGGCCCCTTGGCCGCCAGCAGATGAAGAACCTGCGCGTCTACAAGGGCCCCCACCACGAGCACGAGGCGCAGCAGCCGGAGAAGCTGGATGTCGCCGCGATGAACAGCAAGAATTCGAGGATCGGCTGATATGGCTACCGAACTTTCGTCCTTCGCCGAGCTGAAGAAGGCGCCTGTCGCTCCGGCGCCGGCATTGGTCCGCGAGAAGGAAATCGATGCCCAGGGTCGCGCCTACGCGACCGGCCGGCGCAAGAACGCGGTCGCTCGCGTCTGGGTGAAACCCGGTACCGGTAAGATCACGATCAACGGCCGCGACCAGAAGATCTATTTCGCGCGTCCGACGCAGCAGATGGTGATCCAGCAGCCGTTCGACGTATCGCAGCGCGGCGGCCAGTTCGACGTCATCGCCACTGTCTCCGGTGGCGGTCTGTCTGGACAGGCCGGCGCCGTCCGGCACGGTATCGCCCAGGCACTGGCCAAGTTCGAGCCCGACCTGCGCGGCGCGATGAAGACCAACGGCTTCCTCACCCGCGACTCCCGCGTGGTCGAGCGCAAGAAGTACGGCCGCGCCGGAGCGCGCCGCCGCTTCCAGTTCTCCAAGCGCTAAGCGGCGCCCCGAGAACCGGTGGAATAAGGTGGGAGGGGCGCCGCGAGGCGCCCTTCGTTCTTGCGGAGAGAAGGCATGTCGGGTCTCATCGTTCCGTTCAATGGTTTCGTCCCCAAGATCGACAGGACGGCATTCATCGCCGCGAACGCCACCCTGATCGGCGAGGTCGAGATCGGCGCGCAGTGCGGCATCTGGTTCGGGGCGGTGCTGCGCGGCGACGGTCCGGGCATCAAGATCGGCGACGGCTCCAATATCCAGGACGGCACGGTGATCCACGTCGCCGCACGCGGCCAGGGCACGGTGGTCGGCCGCAATGTCACCGTCGGCCATATGGCGTTGCTGCATGCCTGTGAGGTACAGGACGAAGCCTTCATCGGCATGCATTCGACGGTGCTGGACAACGCGGTCGTGGAATCGGGCGCGATGGTGGCGGCGGGCGCAGTCGTGCCGCCGCGCAAGATCGTGCGCCGCGGCGAGTTGTGGGCCGGCAACCCGGCGACCAAGATGCGCGACCTTACCGAGCAGGATATCGAGGGTTTCAAACGGGCGGCGGCGCACTATGTCACTCTTGCCAACGCCTATCGTGCCGGCGGCACGCTGAAGGCAGCGGAGTAGTCGGCGCAAGGCGGCTCATGGGCTACGCAGTCAAAGAGATCTTCAAGACGTTGCAGGGCGAGGGCGCGCAGGCCGGCCGGGCGGCAGTGTTCTGCCGCTTTTCCGGCTGCAATCTCTGGTCGGGCCGGGAGGAAGAGCGCGCGACAGCGACGTGCCGGTTCTGCGATACCGATTTCGTCGGCATGGACGGAACTCTCGGCGGTCGCTACGCCTCGGCCGCGGATCTCGCGGCGACGGTCGAGCGCGCATGGGAGGGGCCGCCCGCCCACCGCTTCGTCGTACTGACCGGTGGCGAGCCGTTGCTGCAGGTCGATGACGCCCTGATCGAAGCGCTGCATGCGCGCGGTTTCGAGATCGCGCTCGAGACCAACGGCACGATCGAGCTGCCGACCGGCATTGACTGGATCTGCGTCAGCCCCAAGACACCGGACGAGCTGAAAGTGCGGAAGGGCCACGAGTTGAAGCTGGTCTATCCGCAGGCGGACGTCCGGCCCGAGGCTTTCGTCGGCCTCGACTTCCAGCGCTTCTCGCTGCAGCCGATGGACGGGCCCGACGTTGCCGAGAACGCCCGCCTCGCCATCGCCTATTGCCTGGCTCATCCGCAGTGGCAGCTCAGTACGCAAACCCATAAGCAGCTGGGCATCCGCTGATGTGGGAACTCACCAAGTCGTTTCGCTTCGACGCCGCGCACACGCTGGAGCGCAGCGTCGATGCCGAGTCGAGCCGCCGCATCCATGGTCATTCCTATCGCGCCGAGGTGACGCTGCGTGGCGAGCCTGACCCCAGGACCGGGATGGTGATGGACTTCGGGTTGCTGGAGAGGGTGCTCGCTGAGGTGCGGGGTTCGCTCGACCACCACATGCTGGATGACGTGCCCGATCTCGGCCCGGCAACGATGGAGAATCTCGCCGCCTGGATCTGGCGCAGCCTTGCACCTTCAACCGCGGGACTGGTCAAGGTCACGGTCTTCCGCGACAGCCAGGAAGAATCCGTCACCTATTGCGGCAAGCCCTGATGGACGGAGGATGGATGGTTGTCCCGGCTGTACTTTTTGTCCTGGTGCTCGCGCTCGGCGTGGCAGGTTGGATCCTGCGGCGGCGCAAGGCGTGGGCGGCAATCTCCATCAACCTCGCAGCCGTCATCCTCGCCTTGGGTGCATTCGAGGTCTATCGCAACTACTCGATAAGCTACGGTGACGGCACGCGACTGTCGGGCTCGATCGTTTGGGGTTTCACGCATCGCGACGACATCCTTGGATACGTGCCTGACGCCAACGCCCGCGTCACAGCGAAGAAGCAGTATGGCGATTCGGTGATTTACAACGTCACCTATACCGTCGACGGGAACGGACTGCGCGTGACAGCGCCAGCAAGCGCGTCGGCCGACGAATGCGTGATCTTTTTCGGCGATTCCTTCACTTTTGGCGAAGGCCTCGAGGACAACGAAAATTTCGCCTACCTTGTGAGCGAGAAAATCGCCAAGCGCTACAAGACCTACAATTTTGGCTATAGCGGCTATGGCCCGCACCAGATGCTGGCCAATCTCCAATCCGGCCGCGTCGAGAAGATCGTGCACTGCACGCCGAAGTATTTCTACTACCTCTGTCTGCTCGACCACTCGGAACGCGTCGCCGGTCTCGACGACTGGGACAAGCATGGACCGCGTTTCGCGCTTCGCCCGGATGGATCGGTGGTTCAGCAGGGGCACTTTGACGACCCGGATCCGTCGGCTGAAGCGGAGGAAACCGGCTGGCTCGGCCGGTTCCTTGCCGGATCGAGGATCTGGCAATATTTCTTCGGTCGCGAGCAAAAGGCCAGAGCGGAGGACGTTCCGCTGCTGATCGGGGTCATCAATCAGTCGGCGCGGATCACGCGGGAGCGCTTCCCGGGCAGTGTCTTCAACGTGATCCTGTGGGATGGCGTGGACAAGGAAAAGACCGACACGATCGCAAACGGCCTGACCGCGGGCGGCGTTCACGTGATCCCGATGACGTCGATCGTCAAGGGGTACTACGACCATTGGCGGGACTATGTGCTGAGCGAATACGATCGGCACCCTAATGCCGCCTTTGACCGGAAGCTGGCCGACTTCATCGTCGACCAGGTGCTTCATGATGAGGCAGCCCAGTCGAAGCCGCCCGTTCGACCTTAGGCGGCCTGCGCCTCAGTCGATGACGCGCACCTTCACATAGGAACCCGGCGCGTCCTCGAACGCCGGCAGGTTGCCATGCCCGGGGATGCGAGCAGGGACCTTGGGGCCGGATTTCTCCGACAACCACTTGTCCCAGTCGTTCCACCACGAGCCGGGAAACTCCGTGGCGCCGGCTTTCCATTCCTCCAGAGTCGGCGGATTGATCGCCGTCTCGTTCAGCCAGTGCTGATACTTCTTGGCCTGCGGCGGATTGACGACGCCGGCGATGTGTCCGGAGCCTGCCAGCATGAAGCGCACGGGCCCGGAGAAGAGCTGCGTGGCCTTGTAGACCGACTTGGCCGGAGCGATATGGTCGTCCTTGCCGGCCTGCAGATAGATCGGGATCGTGATCTTGCCGAGATCGATCGGCACATTGTCGATGATCAGGCCGCCCGGCTTCGCCAGCAGGTTCTTCTGGTACATGTTGCGCAGATAGTAGCTGTGCATGGCAGCCGGCATGCGGGTTGCGTCGGCGTTCCAGTACAGGAGATCGAAGGGGAAGGGGTCCTTGCCCATCAGGTAGTTGTTGACGACGAATGACCAGATGAGGTCGTTGGCGCGCAGCATGTTGAAGGTGGTCGCCATCTCGGCTCCGTCGAGATAGCCCTTCTTGCTCATCGTCTCTTCGAGGCTGGCGAGCTGGTCCTCGTCGATGAAGATGCCGAGCTCGCCCGGCTCGGTGAAGTCGACCTGTGCCGTGAAGAAGGTGCAGGCGGCGATCCGGGTGTCGCCGCGTGCCGCCATGTAGGCGAGCGTCGTCGCCATCAACGTGCCGCCGATGCAGTAACCGATGGCGGAGACCTTCCTCTCGCCCGTCGCCTTCTCGATCGCATCGAGGGCGGCGAGTGGACCCTTTTTCATGTAGTCCTCGAACACGAGCTTGCTCAAGGTCTCGTCAGGATTGACCCAGGAGATCACGAACACGGTGTAGCCCCGCTCGGTGGCCCATTTGATGAACGAGTTCTCCGGCTTGAGGTCGAGGATGTAGAACTTGTTGATCCAGGGCGGCACAATGAGAAGCGGCATCGCGTAAACCTCGTCGGTCCGCGGCGCGTACTGGATGAGTTGCATCACGTCGTTCTGGTAGACGACCTTGCCAGGCGAGGTGGCGACGTTCTCGCCCACCTTGAAGGCCTTCATATCGGTCTGCCGAATGGCCAGCCGGCCTTTGCCGCGCTCGAGATCGGTCAGGAGATTTTGCAGCCCCTTGACCAGGTTCTCTCCCTTGCTCTCGACGGTTGCTTTCACGACTTGCGGATTGGTCAGCGCGAAGTTGGTCGGCGACATCGCATCGATGAACTGCCGTGTATAGAAGTCGACCTTCTGCGCGGTCTTGTCGTCGACGCCGTCGACGTCCGTTATCGTGCCTTGAAGCCAGCGTGCCGTCAGCAGATAGGATTGCTTGAGGTAGTCGAAGATCACCTCGTCTTTCCACGCCGGATCTTTGAAGCGTTTGTCGCCCTTTGCCGGCTCGACCAGAGGCTCGACCTTCTGGCCCATCATGCGCTGGGCGGTGACCTGCCACAGCCGCATATATTGTTGCCAGAGTTCGACCTGCGCCTGCACGAGCTTGTTCGGGTCGGCCAGCATCTTGGCCGTGAAATCCATGAACGTCTGGGTGAGGTGCAGCGGATCGACCGGCTGCGGACCTTCGGCGGCATAACGCTCGGCGAAGTCCTTCAGCAATTGCTGGCTGCGCTCGCCGATATCTTTGAAAGCTTTCTGCATTTTCTCGGCTTCCGCGTCGGAAAATCCGGGAAATGTGCCTGTCGGGGATGGAGGTACGCTGGTGTCCGACATGGGCTTCCTCTCCTAGGCCGTTGATTTTGCCGCTTTTCTTGCGGCATTGCCGACATCTCGATACTATAGCTTGTGCCGGCGGGCTCGAACTGCCAAGAGCTTCTTCTTTTGGATGGGCCACGGCAACCGGTGGGTCAGTTTCGCTCGACCTTCGTCAAGCGGCGAGAGCAGGGTTCGGCAGGTGAGGACGATGCAGGGTTTCAGAAACAGGATCCGAAGAGGCTGTCTCTGCGGCGCCGTTGGCATATCGGCCCTTGCCCTTCTGTCCGCCTGTGACTGGTTCGGCGGCAGCACACCGGCCGATATGGGAAAGTTGCGCCCGGGCGCCGAACGTGACGTGCCGGTGAGCGCCAGCCTGCCGCCGCCGCCTGCCGGCCAGCAATATGATCCTCCGATCGCTCCGGTCGACAGCATGCACGACACGCCGCAACTCGGCTCGATCGTCAAGGAGAGCGGCGGTCAGAAGGCGCAGCTCGAAAAGCAGGACAAGGAAGAGGCGGACCGCGACGCCCAGGAGCGCGAGGCGCGCGAGAAAGCCGAGAAGGTAGAGAAAGAGGCCGACGACAAAGCGGCAGGCAAGCAGGCGACCACGTCTGGCGACACATCTGGCGGGCTGCCGACGCAACCTGTGGCGCCGGCTCGTGCGCCCTTGAGTGGCACACCCGTGCCACCGCCGACCGACACGGCACCGACCGATACTACGGTGCCGGCCGCTCCGCCGTCGGCCGCACCGGCGGCCAAGCCGCCCGGGACCTGATGTGACCGGCCTGACCGTCGCCTCCTGAGCGTACAAGGAAGAACCAATGGACGATTCGGAGTTCCACCGTCTCAAGCGTCTGCCGCCCTATGTGTTCGCGGAAGTGAACGCCATGAAGGCGCGTGCCCGGGCCACAGGACAGGACGTCATCGACCTCGGCATGGGCAACCCCGACCTGCCGACGGCGCCGCACATCGTGGCCAAGCTCGCCGAGGCGGCCGCCAATCCACGCGCCCATGGCTACTCGGCTTCGCGCGGCATCCCGGGGCTGCGTAAGGCCCAGGTCGCCTACTATCAGCGCCGATTCAACGTCGAGCTCGATCCCGAGTCCGAAGTCATCGTGACCCTGGGATCGAAGGAGGGGCTGGCAAACCTCGCCCAGGCGATCACCTCTCCGGGCGACATCGTGCTGGTGCCCAATCCCAGCTATCCGATCCATCCCTACGGTTTCATCATTGCCGGCGGCTCGGTCCGGCACATTCCCGTGCCCGGCAGCACTTCCATCGACGAGTTCCTTCCGGCGCTGGAACGGGCGGTGCGGCACACGGTGCCCAAGCCGATCGCCCTGGTGCTGAACTATCCGTCCAACCCGACGGCGCAGGTCGTCGATCTCGACTTCTACGCAGCGGTGGTCGACTTTTGCAAACGGCAGAACATCTGGATCCTGTCGGACCTTGCCTATGCCGAGATCTACTTCGACGGCGTGCCGCCGCCCTCGGTGCTGCAAGTGCCGGGTGCGCGCGAGATCGCGGTTGAGTTTACGTCGATGAGCAAGACCTACTCGATGGCCGGTTGGCGCATCGGCTTCGCGGCCGGCAACCGAACGCTGATCCAGGCCCTGACTCGCATCAAGTCGTACCTCGACTACGGCGCCTTCACGCCGATCCAGGTGGCGGCGACAGCGGCGCTGAACGGCCCGCAGGAATGCATCGTCGAAGCGCGCAACACCTACAAGGAACGGCGCGACGTGATGATCGAAGGTCTTGCAGCGGCCGGCTGGGCATTGCCGTCGCCGTCGGCCAGCATGTTTGCCTGGGCGCCGATCCCGAAGCCCTTTGCCGAGCTGGGTTCGCTTGCCTTCTCGAAGCTCCTGCTCACCCAGGCCAACGTCGCGGTGTCGCCGGGCATCGGCTTCGGCGAGCATGGCGACGGCCATGTCCGCATCGCCCTGGTCGAGAACAAGCACCGCATCCGCCAGGCCATCCGCAATATCCGCCAGGTGATGGCCGATCCGTCGCGAGCGATCGATCTCTATCTGCGCGGTGTTGGCGACAACATCACGCCCTTGAAGGCTCGCGCCTGATCCGTCTCCGTTCTGTCAGGCAACCATGAATTCTCCTCTTAGAATCGGCATCGCCGGCCTCGGCACGGTGGGTACCGGCGTCGTGAAACTGCTGGCCGAGCACAACCGTCTTCTTGCCCTGCGTGGCGGGCGTCCGCTGAAGCTGGTGGCCGCCAGCGCGCGCAGCCGGACCAAGAAACGCGACATCGATCTTTCGCGGCTGCGCTGGGAGAAGGACCCGATGGCGCTCGCCACGGCGCCCGATATCGATGTGGTGGTCGAGCTGATCGGTGGCTCGCGCGGAGTCGCGCGGCAGCTTGTGCGGAAGGCATTGGCGTCAGGCAAGCATGTCGTCACGGCCAACAAGGCGCTCCTTGCCATGCACGGCACCGAGCTTGCGACGCTCGCCGAGAAGAAGGGGCGGATCCTTGCCTTCGAGGCGGCCGTTGCCGGCGGCATCCCGATCATCAAGGCCCTGCGCGAAGGCTTGGCCGGCAATCGTGTCAGCCGGCTCTATGGCATCCTGAACGGCACCTGCAACTATATCCTTACGACCATGCGCGAGACCGGACGCGACTTCGATGTCGTGCTGGCGGAGGCGCAGGCGGCCGGCTACGCCGAGGCGGACCCCAGTTTCGATGTCGACGGCATCGACGCCGCCCACAAGCTCAGCGTCCTGACAGGCGCCGCCTTCGGCTGCCAGGTCAACTTCGACGCGGTGTACGTCGAAGGCATCCGCCGAGTTACCTCGGCTGACATCCAGTTCGCCGAGGAGCTGGGCTACCGGATCAAGCTGCTCGGCCTTGCACGTGAGACGAAATACGGCATCGAGCAGCGTGTCCATCCCTGCATGGTTTCGCTCGATGCGCCGATCGCCCATATCGAAGGCGTGTTCAACGCCGTGGTCGTCGAGGGCGACTTCGTGGGCACCACCATGTTCCAGGGCCGCGGTGCGGGGCAAGGACCGACCGCCTCAGCGGTCGTTGCCGACCTGGTCGACGTGGCGCGCGGCCGCGACATGCCGGCCTTCGTCGTGCCGGCGGCGCGGCTCGCAGCCAAGAAAGTCGCCCCCATGGGCCGCCATGTCGGCGCTTACTATATGCGTCTCATGGTGCAGGATCGGCCGGGCGTGATCGCGGCGCTCTCGAGCGTGTTGGCAAAGGAACGTATTTCGGTGGAATCGATGCTGCAGCGCGGGCGGTCGCAATCGGGCGAGGTGCCCGTCGTGCTGACCACGCACGAGACCGAGGAGGCAGCAATGCAAAGAGCGGCAGCGCGCATCGGTCAATTGCGGGCGGTGGCCGAAGAGCCGTGCCTGATCAGGATAGAGGCATTCTGACGGGGACGTTCCAGAAGATCGGACGGAGGAAACGATGGCGGATACGGACAAGATGGATCGCAACCTGGCGCTGGAGGCGGTGCGCGTCACCGAAGCGGCGGCTCTTGCGGCATCCAAGCTGATGGGACGCGGAGACGAGAAGAAGGCGGACCAGGCGGCGGTCGATGCGATGCGGACCACGCTGAATTCCCTGGCAATCGACGGCACCGTGGTGATCGGCGAGGGCGAGCGCGACGAGGCGCCGATGCTCTTCATCGGTGAGAAGGTCGGTGCCGGCGGCCCCAGGATCGATATCGCCCTGGACCCGCTCGAAGGCACGACCATCACCGCCAAGGGTCTGCCCAATGCGCTCGCGGTCATGGCAATGGCCGAGCATGGCGGTTTCTTGAACGCACCCGACGTGTACATGGACAAGATTGCCGTCGGCGGCGGCCTGCCCAACGGCATTGTCGATCTCGACAAGACGCCGGCTGACAATCTCAAGGATTTGGCCAAGGCCAAGAAGGTCGACGTTTCGGATCTCGTGGTCTGCATCCTCGATCGGCCGCGCCACTCCGAACTGATCGCGAAAGTCCGCGAGGCCGGTGCGCGCATCATGCTGATCGGCGATGGCGACGTGTCCGGCGTCATTGCAACCTCGACCGGCGATTCGGGCATCAGCATCTACATGGGCTCGGGTGGTGCGCCGGAAGGCGTGCTGGCGGCGGCAGCGCTGCGCTGCATCGGCGGGCAGATCCAGGGGCGGCTTCTGTTCCGCAACGACGACGAAAAGGGCCGTGCCCGCAAATGGGGCATCAAGGATCTGAACCGCAAGTATTCGATGACCGACATGGCCAAGGGCGACGTGATGTTCGCGGCCACAGGTGTCACCTCGGGCTCGATGCTGAAGGGCGTGCGTCGCTTCGGCAACGGCGCGGAGACCCACTCCATTGTCATGCGCTCCAAGACCGGCACCGTGCGATGGATCTCAGCCCATCACAATTTCTCGATAAAGACTGGCCTGCCCAGCTGGGCATAGTCATTCTCTACGGATCGCAGGCCCGTCCTTGAACGCGCCGGGCCTTGCGGCCCGGATGAGGAAAGCAGGGAGCGCCTTGTTTGTCGCCGTCTTGTCGTCGCTGGCTGCATCGGCCGCGGCGCAGGATGTATGCGGACTTTTACCGTATGCGGAAGCTCGCAACCCTGACCCGTTCTCCGCCTATGTTCCTCCGGTCGACAGCGCCCAATCCCTGCCCAAGGAAGGTGTTTTCGCGCTCAAGCTGCGACCGGTCGCGGATGTGATCTACCCCGTCGCGCCGGCGCGTGGCAGCGACAGCGGCAATGGCGGGATCGTCACGCTGGAATACATTTCGGCTGGCCGTTACCGGATCGTGCTGTCGGAGGCAGGGTGGATCGACGCGATCCAGGAGAACAAGCGCCTGACGATCCTTGAGGCGGATCGAGCCGTGAATTGCCCGGGGACGCGCGATAGCGTGCAGGTCGAGGTCAAGAGCGCACCGCTCACCTTGCAGATCAGTGGTGTGCGGGCCGAGCGCATCAATATCGCCGTGCTGCGTCTCTGGCCGTTCAAATGGAAGTGGTAGTCGACGGCGTGGCTGATCGCGTTGCCCACAGCCCCGTGAGTGGGCTGGAGTGGCGTGTCCGCGTCCAGCCGGTACATTGCCGGCATGTCTTCCGAAGTCCGTGCCGCCCGCGCCGCCTTCCTCGGCGTCGAACGATCGCTGACCGGCCGACGCTGGGCCGAACGACTGTCGAACGAGCGTATGGCGAGGGCGATCGCTCAGCGCCACGGTCTGCCCGAGGCAATCTGCCGGCTGCTGGCGGCCCGCGAGGTCGACCTCGAGAGCGTGCCTGACTTCCTCGAGCCGACCTTGCGCAAGTTCCTGCCCGACCCATCGCATCTCAAGGATATGGATGCCGCTATCGCCAGGGTCGTGAAGGCGGTCCAGGCCGGCGAACGGATTGTCGTCTTCGGCGATTATGACGTGGACGGCGCGACGTCTTCGGCTCTGTTGCTGCGCTTCCTGCGCAGCGCCGGCGCCGATGCCGGCGTCTACATTCCCGACCGCCGCAAGGAAGGCTACGGGCCCAATACGGCAGCATTGCTCGAGCTCAAGGGGCAGGGGGCGGCGGTCGTCATCACCGTCGACTGCGGCGTGACGGCCCATGAGCCGCTGGCCGAGGCCCGGCGCGCCGGCCTCGATGTGATCGTGATCGATCACCATCAGGCCGAGATCGCCTTGCCGCCCGCGATCGCCGTCGTCGATCCCAATCGCCTCGACGAGGGGAGCCCGCACAAGCAGCTTGCCGCCGTCGGCGTGGCTTTCCTGTTGGCGGTCGGCGTGAACCGGGCGCTGCGCGGCATCGGTTGGTACTGCGATTCGCGGCCTGAGCCGGATCTGCGCCGCTGGCTCGACCTCGTGGCATTGGGAACGGTGGCCGATGTGGTGCCGTTGACCGGCATCAATCGGGCGCTGGTACGCCAGGGACTGCGGGTGATGGCGGAGCGGGGCAATGCGGGCCTTGCCGCCCTTGCCGACGTTGCGCGCCTGCGCGAGCCGCCGGGCGCCTACCATCTCGGCTTTCTTCTCGGGCCGCGGGTCAATGCGGGCGGTCGCGTCGGCCAGGCGGATCTCGGCGCACGCCTGCTGGCGAGCGACGATCCGCACGAGGTCGGCGCATTGGCCTTGCGGCTCGACGAGTTCAATGCCGAGCGCAGGGCGATCGAGCGCGAGGTCCTGGATCAGGCGATCCAGCATATCGAGCGAACCTATGGTCCCGAGCGTCAGGGATTGCCGTCGGCATTGCTGGTGGAGAGCGACGGCTGGCATGTCGGCGTGATCGGCATCGTGGCCAGCCGGCTTGTGGAGCGCTATGGCCGGCCGGTCTTCGTGATCGGTATGGACGGCGATGTTGGCAAGGGGTCCGGGCGCTCGGTGCGCGGTGTCGATCTCGGCGCCGCGGTGATCGCCGCACGCCAATCGGGCTTGCTGATCAATGGCGGCGGCCATGCCATGGCGGCTGGCCTCACGGTTGCACGCGACCGGCTGCCGGCCCTCGCGGCCTTCCTCGACGAGCGTGTGGCACCCCAGTTGGGCGCAGCTCCCGTGGTTCGCGAACTCGGCATCGATGCGGCCCTGACGCCGCGGGCGGCGACCCAGGAGCTCGTCACCATGATCGAACGCGCGGGCCCGTTCGGCGCCGGCAACGCATTGCCGCGCTTCGCCTTGACCGGAGTGCGCGTCGATTATGCCCAGCCGGTCGGCGAGGGGCATGTCCGCTGCACGCTGGTGGGCCAGGAGAAGGGGCGGATCGACGCTATCGCCTTTCGCGCCAATCAGACCCCGCTCGGGCCGGCATTGCTCGATCGCACCAAGCCTATCCTGCATGTTGCGGGCGCCTTGCGCGTCGACCGCTACAACGGCCGCGAGAGCGTGCGCCTTCAGATCGACGATGCGGCGTCGGCCGCCGGAACGGTGCTCAGTTGAGCATTTTCGGGCGTCCAGGGGTGTCTTGATTTCATCGCCCGGGCCCGTTACACCCACCCGCTCTTGCGGCCTCGTCCCCATCGTCTAGAGGCCTAGGACATCGCCCTTTCACGGCGGTAACAGGGGTTCGAATCCCCTTGGGGACGCCAACGCGCAGGGAGCCCGTGAAACTCCGCAACATTCCTTGCGCTCTCGCGTTCCTCGTCCTCTCCGCCTGTGCGGCCAAGGGTTCGCTCAAAGATTCGAGTGTCGAGACCGTGCGGGTCGAGGGCCGGCTGTTCGAGGTGCGGATCGCGCCGACCGAGGCCGACAATGAATACCGGATGATGATCGTTCGTGCGACTCTCGTCATCGAGCCAAATGCCGGGCTTGAGCGAGAGCGGGCCTGGACTGTCGCCAGGCCCTTCATGGAGCGGACCTGCAAGGGCCGGCCCTACAAGGTGCTGGAGGACCGGCTCGTCGATCGCGTGAACTTCTACACGCGCTTCCGGTGCGGCGGCTGAGACCGCGAGCGCAACCAGCAGGCCGATGATGGCGATCAGCGCCCGCTTGGCGAGGTTCCTCCCTCGCTCGATCGCGAGGCAGCTGGCGACCGGTGCCACCGAGCCACGGTATGGGCAACACATGGTTGTGCAGCCGAACTGAATGCCGGTTGTCGCTTCCGACGGCATGTGTAAGCTGGCGTCATGGGAACCGGCAGAGTTCCCGATAGGGAGTGAAATCATGAGCATCAATCGACGCACATTCATGGGCGGAGCGTCGGCGGTCGCGCTGGCTGCTGGCACGACGACGGCGCGCGCCGCCGGCAAGTACGACGATGGCGCCTCGGATACCGAGATCAGGATTGGACATACATGCCCCTATAGCGGGCCGGCTTCGGCCTATGGCGTGAACGGCAAGGCCATCACCGCCTACTGGGACATGATCAACGATACAGGCGGCATCAACGGTCGCAAGATCAAGTTCATCACTCTCGATGACGGCTATTCCCCGCCCAAGACGGTCGAGTGCATCCGCCAGCTCGTGGAGCAGGACAAGGTCCTGTGTGCGCACAATACGCTGGGCACGGCCTGCAACACGGCCATCCACAAATACATGAACCAGAAGAAAGTGCCCCAGCTCTATGTCGCGAGCGGTGCGTCGAAGTGGGGAGATCCACAGCACTTTCCCTGGACCATGGGATTCCAGCCCGACTACCGCACGGAAGGACAGATCTACGCCAAGCACATCCTGTCGACAGTCAAGGATGCCCGCATCGGCGTGTTGATGCAGAACGACGACTACGGGAAAGACTACTGGGACGGCTTCAAGACGGGCCTGGGCAAGGAGATCGGACGCGTCGTCAAGCATGTGACCTACGAGATCAACGAGCCGACCGTCGACTCCCAGATCATCCAGCTCAAGGGCGCGGACGCCAACGTCTTCTTCAATATCGCCACGCCGAAATTCGCGGCCCAGGCGATGCGCAAGGTGGCCGATCTCGGCTGGAAGCCGGTCCAGTACGTCAACAACGTCTCGGCGAGCGTCGGCTCGGTGATGAAGCCGGCCGGCTTCGACAACGTCCAGGGCATCATCTCCGCCATGTACGTGATGGACCCGACCGATCCGAGATGGGCGGACCATTCCGATCTCAAGGCCTTCAAGGCGTGGATGGCGAAGTACCATCCTTCCGCGCACCTTGCCGATCTTGGCAATGTCAGCGGCTATACCGTCTCCTTCCTGATGGCCGAGACGCTACGGCGCTGCGGCAACGAGCTCACGCGCGCCAACGTGATGAAGCAGGCGAAGAGCTTCCAGAAGTTCCGCGTGCCCATGCTGCTGCCGGGCATTACCGTGTCGACCGGTCCGAACGACTACCATCCGATCCAGGCCGTCCAGCTCGCCCGCTTCAAGGGTCAGACCTGGGATCTGTTCGGCGAGATCCTGGAAGCAGAAAGTACGTAGTGCGCCTGCGTCAGCCGCAGGCGACAGAGTAGATGTGCTGCACCTCGCCCGGCAGCGGCATGGCCTGCCAGCTCTTGCCGCCGTCCGTGGTGCCGAACACCTCGCCGTCGTAGCGCGCACCGATATAGACCTGGTTCGGATCGGTCTGATGCAGGCCGATCGACATGATGGTGCCGTGCACCTGCACCTTGTCGAAACGCTTCCAGCTCTGCCCGCCGTCCTGGCTGCGATAGAGCGCACCGTCGTGGCTCGCGGCGGCGACGGAAAGCGCGGCATAGAGCGTGTTCGGCTCGGCAGGTGCAGCCTTCACGTCACGCCCGTAGGTGATGGGCGAGAAACGCTTCATCTCCATGTCCTGCCAGGTCTTGCCCTTGTCGGCCGTTCGGAACAGACCCATGCGCAGGGCCACCACAGCGGCATCGGGTTCGGCCGGATTGATGGTGACGGCATGTCCGTTGAGCATGCCCTCGGCCGTGGTGTCGCTCACGATCTTGCTCTTGAGGTGGGGCAGCTCGGCGAGCTTGATCAGGCCGGCGCTGCAATCCGTCCAGGTCTCACCGCCATCTTCGCTGCGCATCACACCGTTGATCTCGAGCGCGGCATAGATCTCGTCCGGTTTGTTCGGGTTTTGCGCGAGCCGCATGACGCGGGACGCGAAAGGCCCCTGGCAGTGGGTGGCAACCTGCGGCGTCGCGAGCTTCCGCCAGCTCGCGCCTCCGTCGTCGCTGCGATAGACATCGATCGGCGAGGTCCCGGCCAGCATCTTGTGCGGATTGCGGCTGTCGACCAGGAAGCTCCAGACCTGCTTTCCCGCATCGGGAAAGTCGGTGCGGACGAAGGTGGCGCCGCGATCGGTGCTGCGCCATACCCCGTCGCTGGTGCCGGCGAAGACGGTCTGCGGATCCTTCGGATGCACGAAGACCGTGAACGCCTCGACATTGCCGAGCACGTGCGTCCAGCCGCCTCCGTCGGCGGCGCGCCGGAACACGCCCACCTTGCCCGCGTGGTCGGGTTTGCCGAAGTAACCGGCAACGCCGACATAGACGTTCGATGTTTCGGCCACGGCAAACCCTCCTTTGCTCAGTTCTTCTTTACCAGGGGGCACCCGCCTTGATCGAGCGGCCTGAACGCCTGTTCGGCAGGGATTTTCGCGAGAAGCTTGTAGTAGTCCCACGGTCCCTTCGACTCGGATGGTGACTTCACCTCGAACAGGTACATGTCGTGCATGTTGCGCCCATCAACCCGGATGTAGCTCTGGCCAAAGATCGGGTCGTCCCATTTCTCGGACTTGAGCTTGGCCATCACGGTCTCGGCCTTGTCGGTGCCGGTTTCCTTCACGACCTGAAGATAGCGCAGCGTTGCCGAATAGAAGCCGGCCTGCACCATGGTCGGCATGCGCCCCTTGTACTTCTCCGCGAAACGCTTCGCGAAGGTGCGGGTCTTGTCGTTCAGGTCCCAATAGTAGGCCGAGGTGAGGCGCAGTCCCTGTGCCCGCTCCAGCCCCAGTGAATGGATATCGGAGATGAAGACGAGCAAGCCGGCGAGCTTCTGGCCGCCCTTGACGATGCCGAACTCGGCAGCCTGCTTGATCGCGTTGATCGTGTCGCCGCCGGCATTGGCGAGGCCGATGATCTGCGCCTTCGACGCCTGCGCCTGCAGCAGATAGGAGGAGAAGTCGCTGGTATTGATCGGCGCCTTCACGCTGCCCAGAACGGTGCCGCCGGCCTTCTTGACGACCTCGCTCACATCGCGCTCGAGGGCGTGGCCAAAGGCGTAGTCGGCAGTGATGAAGAACCAGGTCTTGCCGCCCGTCTTCACGACCGCCGAGCCAGTGCCGTTGGCAAGTGCTGCGGTGTCGTAGACCCAATGCACGGTATAGGGATTGCAGAGCTTTCCGGTGATGTCCGATGAAGCCGGGTCGGGCGAGAGGTACACCTTCTTTTTCTCGTTGGCGACGTTCATGGTGGCAATCGACGACGATGACGCACCGGAGCCGAGGATCATGTCGACCTTCTCGTCACCGTACCAGCGGCCCGCCAGCGTGGCGGCGACGTCGGCCTTGTTCTGGATGTCGCCCGAGACGAACTCGATCTTCTTGCCGAGCACCGACCCGCCGAAATCCTCGATCGCCATTTGGGTGGCGACCACCGCTCCCTGGCCGTTGATGTCGGAATAGAGGCTCGCCATGTCGGTGCCGACGCCGATCTTGACCATGCCGTCGCTGAGTTGCGCCATGGCGGGCGCCGACCAACCGGCAAGCGCAAAGGCCGCCGACCAAAGCAGAACACGTCTCATCGTTTCACCCCTGTAGTCTTTATCTTGCGGCCGCTCTCTTGCGGTCCGCAGTCTACGCACACACACCCTGCCAGACGGTCAGGTATCGGCATGTCGTCCGATTCCTGACCATGGCATACCCTTCCTCGTCAGTTCGTCTTGACCAGCGGGCAACCTCCTTCGTTGAGTGGACGGAAGGCCTGCTCGCCCGGGATCGTCGCCAAAAGTTTGAAATAATCCCACGGTCCTTTCGATTCGGACGGGGATTTCACTTCGAACAGGTACATATTGTGTATCGCCCGACCGTCGACGCGAATGTAGCTCGGCCCGAACAGAGGATCATCCCATTTCTCGGACTTGAGCTTGGCCATCACGGTCTCGGCCTTGTCGGTGCCGGTCTCCTTCACGACCTGAAGATAGCGCAGCGTTGCCGAATAGAAGCCGGCCTGCACCATGGTCGGCATGCGCCCCTTGTGCTTCTCCGCGAAACGCTTGGCAAAGGTGCGGGTCTTGTCGTTGAGATCCCAGTAATAACCCGATGTCAGTCTCAGTCCCTGTGCCCGCTCCAGCCCCAGGGAATGGATGTCGGTGATGAAGACGACAAGACCGGCGAGCTTCTGGCCGCCTTTGACGATGCCGAACTCGGCAGCCTGCTTGATCGCGTTGATCGTGTCGCCGCCGGCATTGGCGAGGCCGATGATCTGCGCCTTCGACGCCTGCGCCTGCAGCAGATAGGAGGAGAAGTCGTTGGTGCTGATCGGCGCCCTCACGCTGCCCAGAACGGTGCCGCCGGCCTTCTTGACGACCTCGCTCACATCGCGCTCGAGGGCGTAACCGAAAGCGTAGTCGGCGGTGATGAAGAACCAGGTCTTGCCGCCCGTCTTCACGACCGCCGAGCCGGTACCATTGGCCTGGGAGGCGGTATCGTAGACCCATTGCACGGTGTAGGGATTGCAGAGCTTTCCGGTGATGTCCGACGAAGCCGGGTCGGGCGCGAGGAAAATCCTCTTCTTCTCGTTGGCGACGTTCATCACGGCGATCGACGACGAGGAGGCGCTCGCCCCCAGGATCATGTCGACCTTCTCGTCACCGTACCAGCGGCCCGCCAGCGTGGCGGCGACGTCGGCCTTGTTCTGGACGTCGCCGGAGATGACCTCGATCTTCTTGCCGAGCACCGACCCACCGAAATCCTCGATCGCCATTTGCGTCGCAATCACGGCGCCGGGCCCATTGATGTCGGCGTACAGGCCGCCCATGTCGGTGGCCACGCCGATCTTGACCATGTCGTCGCTGAGCTGCGCCATGGCAGGTGCCGACCAGCCGGCAAGCGCAAAGGCTGCCGACCAAAGCAGGACACGTCTCATAACATTTCACTCCCATCGGCTCTGTTGTAGTTTTTGAGCCAGCGGGATGCTGCCATAGCCGCAGAGCAAGGGGAATCGGAACATGATCGAGAGCATCTTGGATATCCGCACCAAGGACGGTGCAATGGAAACGTTTGTTTGCCATCCCGAACGCGGCGGTTCTTATCCGACGGTGCTCTTCCTCATGGATGCGCCAGGCGTTCGCGAGGAGCTTCATGACATGGCACGGCGGCTGGCAACGGTCGGCTACTTCGTTCTGCTCCCCAATCTTTACTATCGAGCGGGCAGGGACACGAAATACGGACCCGACGTTCTGCAGAACGGAAGCATGGAGCACCAGCGCATGCGTGCGGTGCGGACCAAGATGACGATCCCGCCGGTCATGGACGACGTCGCTGCCTTGATCGCTTTCGCCGATCGTCAGGATGCAGCCAAAAAATCGGGGCCGGTCGGCGTTCACGGCTATTGCATGAGCGGCCCCTACGCTCTGGCTGCCGCGGCGCGTTATCCCGACCGCGTTGCCGCAGCGGCGTCATTCTATGGCACCTGGATCGTGAGCGATGCGGTCGAGAGTCCGCATCTCACTCTCGCCAAGGCGAAGGGAGAACTCTACATCTCCTGCGCCGAACACGACGATCTTGCGCCGCCGGAAATGGTCAAGGAACTGAAGGCGCTGTTCGACACATCAGGCAATCCGGGTGAACTCGAGGTTCATCCGGGCGTCCATCATGGTTTCGCCTTTCCGCAACGCTGGTGCTACGACAAGCCTGCCGCGGAACGGCACTGGGAACGGCTGATCGCCCTCTACCGCAGGCGACTTGGCTGAAGCGAAGCGGTCAGCGCTCAACGCGCATCAAGCGGCGTGCGCCTGTTTGGGCTTGTTCGCCTGCCATTCGTTCAGGATTTCGCGCGCGTGGCTCTTCCTCGGGTCCATGGCGCTTTCGCGGCCGGGCACCTTCGCTGCGAGCTCGATCACGTAACCGTTGGGATCTCGAAAGTAGATCGACCGGATGAAGCCGTGGTCCGATACGCCGCGGATTTCCCGTCCTTCGGCTTTCCCTTTGGCGAACATCGTGTCGAGCGCCTCGGGTTCGACTTCGAGTGCGATGTGAAGATCGAAGTCATGCTGGTCCTTGAACTCGAACGGCATACCGGGAGCTTCGAAGAAGGCAAGGCACGAACCGTCGTCGAGCTGAAAGAAGGTATGCAGGACACCGGTGCCGGTGGACCGGCCGGTCTTGGTCTGTTCGATTTTCAGCGTATGAACCAGCGGCAGACCGAGGAAGTCCTCGTAGAACCTGCGAGTCTCTTCCGAATCTCGGCAGCGATAGGCGTTATGATGCAGCCCCTTGATCATGGGTGCTCCTTTCAGAGTGCCGGCCAGGGTTGGCTATTGGTCGAGGCGCAAAAGCCGGTGAAGGTTTCGTAGATTTTAGGACAGTTCGGCCTGGCTTTGAAAGTGTCGAGCCCGCGTGTGATGTCGGAGTAATCCGAGAAATCGCAATGGGTCAGCTTGCCTGCGGTCGTGATGGGAGCGCAGAAACGATCGGCGATGGTGAGCTGGTCACCACAGAGACACTTCTTCTGCGGCCGATCCAACGGTTGTTCCGGACCCATCGCCAGGCTCCGGACTTCTTCTTGCCCAAGCGACCATCGCCGCCTGTACCTCGGCGTCCTTGCGCTTGAGGTGGCTTTCAGGATGTCGACGACATCCCTATCGACCTTGATATCGTTGCCGGAGACAAACAGCGTCACCGGGCGCCACCGGGATCCGACAGAGACTGCTCAAGCGCAGAATCGTGTCAGGTCGGGAGGCGTGTCAGGTCGGGAGGAAGGTGCGTCGAGCGGCGATAATCTGCCAGACCGCGGCCGATAATACGCAGACGGCAACGGCCACGAAGGCGGTTCGGTAGCTCGCCTGGGAGGCGATGAGGGCAAATAGGGGAGGGCCGACGATCGCCCCCGAGAAGGCGAGCGCGGTCTGGACGGCTGCGACCGCTGCAGCCTCACCAGGCGGCGCCAGATGGGCAAACTCCGCCTGCGAGGTGCCGTTCCAGCTGATGACAACCGAGCCGTAGCCTACGACCGCCAGGGTCATCAGCCAGAAGGGCGTCTGCGCGGTCAGCAACCCGACGGCGATGCTGCCCACGGTCATGCCGACGCCGGTCCAACCGAGAAGCTGCATGCGCGGGATGCGATCGCCCATGTTGCCGCTCAGCAGCCGCACCATCGTTCCGAAGATTTGTGAGACCGAGAGCAGGGCGCCAGCGCGAACGATGGAAAGGCCGCAATTTTCATAGAGGTAGGTCACGAGATAGAAGGTGAAGGTGTGCTGCGCGATCACATAGACGAAGGCAGAGATGCCGAGCACCCGCAATTGCGCGTGCCTCATCACGAAGCGGATCGACCGCCAGATGCCGGAAGGCGACCGGCCGCCGGCCGCGATCACATCGAGCCGCGGCCGAAGCGGCTCGACCAGCAGGGCCGTCATGACTGCAGCGCCGGCAGCGACGAGGCTCGCGCCGCGCCAGCCGAGCCAGCCCAGCAAGGATGGGAAGATAACGCCAGCCAGCGCAAAGCCGATCGGCACACCGGTCTGCTTCAGCGAAAACACCGTGCCGAAATACTCACGCGGCACCCGCTGGGTCAGGATATGTGCCGACGCGGGATTGATGGGACCCTGCGCGGCGCCGATGAAGACGACGGCGGCGATCGACGCGACGACGGTCGCCAGGGAATTGAGGGCAAGTCCGATCGCTGCCATCAGGAGGGCGACCTGGCAGATCCGCACGGCCCCCAGGCGGACGATCGGCCCGGCCGCGACCAGCGCCGTGACGGTCGCGACAGCGTAGATGATGGCAGTGAAGAGGCCGACCAGCTTGGGGTCGATGGCGAGATCCTTCGCCACTGCCGGCATCATGACGCTGAGTGACAGCACGCTGATCGAGATCATCACCTGGATCGCCAGCATCGAGGCGACCGGGATCAGCGCCCGCTTCACGGCCTGCAGCCTTCGCCGGGCTACATGCCGTAGAGGTCGGCCTTGTTCAGGATTGTGTTGCGCAGGATGCGGATCGAGGCGACGTCCACCATCACGCCGTCGACATTGATCGCTCCCAGGCCCTTGGCTTCGGCCTCGGCATAGGCCTTCTCGAGCTTGCGGGCGCGTGCCACGTCGTCGGCCTTGGGTGAATAGACGTCGAGCGCGACGTCGATCTGGGACGGATGGATGGCCCATTTGCCGACGCAGCCCAAGATCATCGATCGCGTGCACTCTTCGCGATAGGCGTCGGGATTGCGGAAATCGGCGAAGGGTCCGTCGACCGGATCGATGCCGGCCGCGCGGCAGGCCATCACCAGGCGGAAGCGGGCATAGTGCCAGATGTCGCCGGGATAGCTGCCGGTCTCGCCGACGTTCTTGTTGGTGACGCCCATGGAGGCCGAGAAATCACCCATGCCGAACACCAGGCATTCAAGCCGAGGTGTGGACCGGGCGATGGCGTCGACGTTCTGCATCCCCTCGACTTCCTCGATCAGGGCCTCGAGGCCGATGGAGCGCTTGAGCTTCAGCTTCTTCTCGAGCTGGTGCAGGAGCTTGTCGGCGAAAAGAATATCCGCCGGCGTCATGACCTTGGTCATCATGATCGTGTCGAGATGCTCGCCTGCACCTTCGACCACTTCGATGATGTCCTCGAAGGCATACTCGGTGGTGAGGTCGTTGATGCGCACGCAGCGCGTCTTTCCAGTCCAGTTCAGCGTCTTGAGCGCCTGCACGATTTTCTTGCGGGCATCGCGCTTCTGGCTTGGCGCAACCGCATCCTCGAGGTCGAGGAAGACATGATCGGCCTTCGATTCCGATGCTTTTTGCATCATTTTCTCGCTCGATCCGGGCGTCGAAAGCTGGACGCGGCGGGCGCGGCGCGGTCGGTCGGTCATTCTTCTCTCCTCAGGCTACGATTTTCTCGGCACGCAGGTGCGCAATATCCGCTGCACCGCAGCCGATGGACTTCAGATACTCGTCCGTGTGTTCGCCCAGCAAGGGGGCCCGGTGGCGCACGCTGCCCGGCGTTTCCGTCATCTTGATGGCGATACCGGCGATTTGCACCTCATGGTCGAGACCGGGGTGCGGTACCCTGGGAAGCATGTCGCGGGCCTTGAAATGTGGATCGGCGACGATGTCGCGCACGTTGTAGACCGGTGAGAACGGTACCTGACCGCCAAGATACTTCAGCAGGTCCTGCTTGGTGCGCCGGCGAGTGAAGTCGGAAACGGCGGCGATGATCTCGTCCTGGTTGGCGCGCCGGCTTTGTACATCGACGAAGCGTGGATCGACGGCCATCTCGGGTCGGCCGATCAGCCGGCAGAGGATCGGAAAGTGCGCATCGGCATGGGCAGCGATGGTGACGAAACCGTCCTTGGCAGGAAACATGCCGAACGGGCAGAGCAGGGGATGATGGTTGCCTTCGGGAACCGGCAGCGTTTCGGCATAGGAATGCTGGTGCATGATGCGTTCGCAGAGCGCCAGGATGGTATCGACCATGCCGACATCGACGAATTGGCCCTTGCCGGTCTTGTGGGCGCGGAAGATGGCCGAGACAATTCCGAAGGCGCAGGTGATGGCGGGGACCAGGTCGCCGACGCCGGGGCCGACCTTCATCGGCGTGTTCTTGTCCGGGCCGGTGATGGCCATGATCCCTCCCATCGCCTGGGCGATCACGTCGTACGCCGGCCAGTCCGCATAGGGGCTCTTGCCGGTCCGGCCGTCGCCGAACCCGCGGATGGTCGCGTAGACCAGCTTCGGATTGCGCTCGTGCAGGGTCTCGTAGCTGAGACCGAGGCGATCCATGACGCCGCCACGATAATTCTCGACCACAGCGTCGGCCTGGTCGCAGAGCTTCAACACCAGCTCTCGACCTTCAGGCCGTTTGAGGTCGATCGCGATCGATTTCTTGTTGCGATTCACCGAGGCGAAATAGCCGCCGAACGCCTTGAGCTTGTCGCTGGCATGGTAGGGGCCGATGATTCGCGTGTGATCGCCGTCAAGCGGCTCGACCTTGATGACTTCCGCGCCCTGGTCAGCCAGCAGCATCGTGCAATAAGGGCCCGCCAGCATCTGCGTGAGATCGACGATGCGAACGCCGTCGAGGGCGCCGAGGACGTCGCTCATGGCTGGGTGCGAGCCACATCGGTGGCGCAGTCTTCCCTGATTGCCAACGAAGACGCGCGACTTGAGTCGCGCGTTCCCAGCATCACTTGCCTCCCCAGTGGCTGCGCCGTTTGATCAGCACCCTGCGCTCGCCCTCGAAAATGTGCTTGTCGTCCTGGTTCACGCCATAATGCTTGAAGCGCACGATGCCGGCGTCGGGCTGCTGGGCATCCTTCGTTTCCAGGACCTCGGTGTAGCAATAAAGCGTGTCGCCGTGATGGACCGGACCCTTCAGCCGGATCTTGTCCATGCCGAGTTCCATCAAGGCGTTCTCGGCGGTGTCCTCGGCGGCCAGGCCGATGCACATCGAGATGGTGACGCCGCCGAAGCCCAGCCGCTGGCCCCAGGGGCTGGATTTCATCAGGTGTTCGTTGAAGTGGCCTTCGGCTGTGTTCATGGTCACGTTGGTGATCCAGACCTGCTCCAGCGGCTCGACCGTCTTGCCGCGGGCGTGCTTCATGACGTCGCCGACCTTGAAATCTTCGAAGTAGTTGTGCCGGCCGGTGAGGGCGGAAACCTTCATCAGTTCTTCCCCCGGCCCAGCAGGCGATCCGAGATGATGCGCTTCTGGATTTCGGACGTACCCTCGAAGATCTTGGTGAGGCGCGCGTCACGCCAGTGGCGTTCGACCGCGTGCAGGGTGGTGTAGCCGGCGCCGCCGTGGATCTGCAGTCCTTCGCTGCAGACGCGCTCGGCCATCTCCGAGGCGAAGAGCTTGGCCATCGAGGCTTCCTTGTCGCAGCGCTGGCCGGTGTCGATCTGCTCGCAGACGAAGTAGTTGAGCTGGCGCGCAGCTTCGATCTGGGTCGCCATCTCGGCAATCTTGAAGCGGATCGCCTGGAAATCGGAGATCGAGCGGCCGAATTGCCGGCGGTCGTTGGCATACTGGATCGAATCGTCGAGCGCCCCTTGCGCGAGCCCGATCGCGCGCGCGGCGGTATGGGCGCGCGCCGTCTCCAGTCCCGACGTCGCGTAGTAGAAGGCATGACCTTCTTCGCCGATCAGATTGGAGGCATCGACGCGGAAATCGTCGAAGGCGAGTTCCCAGGTCTTCCAGCCGAAATAGCCGATCTTGGGGATTGGCGCCCCGCTGCAGCCGGGAGGCAGCTCGCCGCGCTTCTTCTCGACGAAGAACATCGAGAGGCCCATGTGCCGTTTGCCCGGCGGCGCGTCCGAGGTGCGAGCGATGATGATCAGGAAATCCGCGCCGTCGGCGAAGGTGCACCAGTATTTGTTGCCGGAGATCAGGTAGCTGCTGCCATCCTTCTTGGCACGGCAGGAGATGTTCGCGATATCCGAACCCGCATTCGGTTCGGACATCGAGAAGGCGCCGAGGAACGCGCCCTTGGCCATGCGCGGCAGGTAACGGGTGCGCTGCTCCTCGCTCATCATGTGCGAGCCGATCAGGAGGTTGCCGCGCGCGATCAGCGAGGCGACGCTCATCCAGCCGCGCGACAGTTCCTCGGTGACGAGGCAGTACTCGAAGCAGCCCAACCCAAGGCCGCCATACTGCTCGGGGATCAGGATGCCGAAATAGCCCAGCTCAGCCATCTTGTCGCGCAGGTCCATCGGGATGTCGCCCTTCTCGGGATCGAGTTTGTTGGCGACCGGCAGCACTTCGTTCAACGTGAACTCGCGCGCCTGCTCCTGGATCATGCGGCGCTCTTCGGTGATGTACGGCATTACGATCAGTTCCTTTGACGGACGAGATTGGTGCGCTTGAAGTCGATGGCGAGTTCTTCGCGCTGGTTGAAGCCCTTGGTATGCCAGGTGACGATGCCGAATCCCTTGTGGGAGTCCGAAATCCGGCGATCGAGCACGACCGATTCGGCTCGCAGCGAATCGCCCGGATAGACAGGCCGGTGGTAGGTGAGCTCGTTCACACCGAGGAACGGGCCGCCGCCTTCGCTCAGATCTTCGACGGTCAGGCCGAACACAGTCGTGAACACCAGCATCGGATTGACGACCAGTCCGGGATGCCCGTGGGCGCGAGCGTAAGCGGTGTTGAAGTAGTGCGGGTTGAAATGGAGCGTCAGGGTCGAGAAGAGGGTGCTCTCCGACTCGGTGATGGTGCGCCCCCAATGATGCTTGAAAACCCGGCCGACCTCGAAATCCTCATAGCGATTGCCCTTTGGCACCAGCCGGGCGCGCGTCCTGAAATCTTCCGACATTCTTTCTCCGTCATCTCCTTGCAGAGGCGCGCGCCAGCTCGCCCACGTCGGCGAGGCTGTCGATCCGATCGATGGTGTCCCGCAGATGCTTCGCCCCGGTGGCTCCCAGCACGGGCGTGACCAGGCTGTCGAACTTGGTTTCGAGTGCGCTGCGCTGCTTGCCGATATCGGTCCACGGGATACCCGAATCGTGCCTGGCTTCGAGCGTGGTGCCGTCGTCGAGCTGGATCGCCATCTCGGCCAGCGAATGCTCCCAATTCGGCTTGAATTCGATAGCCATCTTGTCGCGTAGCGCCTTGATACGGGGCTCCTGGGTGACGGCTTCCGTATAGGAGGCAAGATTGGCGGTGTCGACGCCCGTGAGCGCCATCGCCACCGTCTGGCGAAGGGAGAATTTTGCTTCGAGGCCGGTGGTCGGGTGGGGAATGTTGCAGACCCGGTCGGCACCCGCATCGATCCGCAGCAGGATCTTCTGCACCCGCTCTGTCGGGAAATTGCTCTTCACCCTGATCTCCCTGGCGCATTCGATCGGTGCATGGGTGAGATAGCAGGCGGCATGGTACTTGAAGAGATTGTTGCGCAGATGCCAGCCCGACGGCGGTTCGCCAAGAGCCGCATTGGCCGCGAAATGATCGCTCTGTGAGGACGCAAAGCCCTGGTCGCATTCCAGCGAATCGCCGCGCGCAGTGAAGCCCTTGGCGGCGAGGCGGGCGGCGCGAAGGCCATGCTCGGAGGCCGTGCCGGCGTGGAGCGGCTTGCACATCGTGCCGAAATTCGATTTCAGCCCGGCGGCCTGCGTCGCGGCGATGCCGAAGGCGACGGCAAGCTGTTTCTCGTCCAGCCCCAGCATCCGGCCGGCTGCGGCGGCCGCGGAGAAGGACCCGACAGTTCCGGTGACATGGAATCCTTTTTGATAGTGACTGGGCGCAACCAGCCGCCCGACGCGTCCTGTGGTTTCGTAGCCTGCCACGAAACTCTCGATGAAGAGGCGTCCCGACGCCTTCATCTGCTCGCCGAGTGCCAGCAAGGCGGGCACGACCGTGACCGTCGGATGGCCGCCCATGGCGAAATTCACATCGTCATAGTCGAGGGCGTGGCTGGCGGCGCCATTGATGAGGGCGGCGGTTGCGGGAGACGTCTTCTCATGCCGGCCGACGAGACTTGCGCTGCCGGAGATGCCGTCCTCCTGTGCCTCCGCCACCAGGATATCCGTCAGCTCCTCCTGGGCGCCCGCAACGGTCACGGCAAACCAATCGAGGAGGCACTGCTTGGTGCGCTCGATCAGGTCGTCGGGCAGATCGCGCCAGGTGAGACGAGCGGCCCGCTTGGCGATTTCGGCCGTGACAGGAACGTCTCGCGACGCGACAGAAGGTTGCGCGGCGGCCATGTTGCCTCCAATGGATGTCGACGGCCGGAGTGTCGGAAAACCGGATGGGCTTGTCCACTAGCCTGGCTTGCAGGCCACGACATGGAAGATATGCCAATGCTTGGCATTGCCGCGTGGCGTGACGCCATCGGCTTCCTCTTCCTCGAACATTTCGACCTCGAGGTCGTCGAGCAGGGCCTCCGCTTCGCGGCGCTCCAGAAAGGTGATGCCGGGCCGGCCGCGCCAGGAATCGCGGACGCCATACCATTGACCGCTGAAGCGACCGCCGGGCGGCAGGGCTTCGCGGATTCGCGTCCACAGGTCATGAAACCGATCAGGTTCGCAAAGCGGCATGGCGAAACTCGAATTGACCAGCTGCACGCCGAGCGGCAACGGGACATCCTCGAGACGCGCCAGAATAGGCGTCAGCCGTTCGACGCCAGGCAGGCCGCGAGCGGCAAGCTGGCGCAAGGCCTCGGGCTCGGCATCCACGGCGACAGCTGCCCAGCCGCGGCGCAGAATTTCGATGACGTCCCGCCCATCGCCGCAGCCGAGATCGATGGCCAGCGGCTCGGATTCAGGAGGGCCGAAGCGGTCGAGCGCGGCGATCAGCGTGCGGCGAGGGGGGCGATCGCGCAGTTGCCGGTAGTAAGCCGCCCAGCCCGCTGCCTTGTCGTCAGGTGGCATGTTCGGCATGGTACGCGTCTGTTCGCCGGCAACAAGAGTGAGACAATGACCGCAGGACCGCTTGCCCGCTTTACCGTGCTCGATCTGACCCGCGTGCGTGCCGGGCCGACGGCGGTGCGTTATTTCGCCGATTGGGGCGCCAACGTCATCAAGATCGAGATGCCGCCGACCGCCGGCGACATGGACATGGGCGGCCCGCGTCACGGCCCCGATTTCCAGAATCTTCATCGCAACAAGCGGTCGATCACGCTGAACCTCAAGGAACCGGACGGCCGCGCTGTCTTCATGAAGCTCGTGGAGAAGGCGGACGTGGTGGTCGAGAACTACCGCGCCGATGTGAAGTTCCGGCTGGGTATCGACTATGAAAGCCTGAAGAAGGTCAACCCGCGCATCGTACTCGGCTCGATCTCGGGTTTTGGCCAGGACGGGCCGTACGCCGACCGTGCCGGCTTCGACCAGATCGCCCAGGGGATGGGCGGCATGATGTGGGTGACCGGCATGCCGGGGCAGGGGCCCGTGCGGGCCGGGATCGCCGTGGCCGATGTCGGCGCCGGGCTCCATTGCGCCATCGGCATCCTGATCGCACTTCTCGAGCGCGAAAGCTCGGGCCAGGGCCAGTGGATCTCGACCTCGCTGCTGCAGGCGATGATTTCCATGTGCGACTTCCAGGCGGCGCGCTGGACCGTCGCCAGGGACGTTCCAGGGCAGGCCGGCAACAACCATCCGACGTCGATTCCGACCGGGGTCTTCAAGACCAAGGATGGCTACATCAACATCGCGGCGTCGGGCGGACACATCTACAAGCGCTTCTGCAAGGCGATCAACGCGCCGGAGTTGGAAACCGACGAGCGGTTCGCGACCGACAAGGCGCGGGCGAAGAATCGCGATCCGCTCAACGAAGAGATCAACAAGCGCACCGGGCAGTTTGTCAGCGCCGACCTCGTCAAGCTCCTGAACGATGCCGGCGTGCCGGCCGGTCCCATCTACAAGATGGACGAGATGTTCGCCGATCCGCAGGTCAAGCACCTCAAGATGGCGCATCCCGTGAAATCACCCAAGCTCGGCGATATCGAGTTGATCGGCCAGGCGATCAACATGAACCGCACGCCATTCGACATGCGCTCGGCGACGCCGGAACAGGGCGAGCACACGGACGAGGTGCTGAAGGAGTTCGGCTATGACACTGCGTCCATCGCCGATTTCCGCAAGCGCGGCGTGATCTGAGGAGGGAGCATGATCAGTCCTACACCCCGGATGATCGCGGAGAAGGACGGTCCGATCGGCCGTCTCGTCTTCAACAAGCCGGAACGCCACAACGCCACCTCGTCGGACATGTGGGAAGCCATCCCGGTGATCCTCGAGGAATTCGAGAACGATCCGGCGATCCGCGTTGTCGTCGTCACCGGTGCCGGCGACAAGGCCTTCGTGTCCGGTGCCGATATCTCCGAGTTCGAGCAGGCGCGTTCCACGCCCGAGCAGGTGGCGCACTACGACAAGATCGGGGAGGTGGCGAATTCCCGCCTGGTCAAATGCTCCAAGCCGACGATCGCGCGCATTCGCGGCTACTGCGTGGGCGGCGGCGTGGCGATCGCGCTCACCTGTGACATTCGTATCGCAGCCGAAAATGCAAAGTTCGGCGTGCCGGCCGCCAAGCTCGGGCTGGGGTATCGCGCTGCCGGCATCCAAGCCCTGATGAACGTCGTCGGACCTTCCTTCGCCAAGGAGATTTTCTATACCGGCAGGCTGTTCAGCGCCCAGGAGGCGCTGGCCATGGGGCTGGTCAATCGCGTCGTACCGGATGCCGAGCTCGACACTTATGTCGACGATTATTGCAGGCGCATCGGCGAGAACGCGCCGCTTACCATGCATGCCGTAAAGCGTACGGTTGAAGAACTGACACGGCTCGACGGCAAGCCCGACTTCCATGGCGTTGCACAACTGGTCGGTGAATGCTTCGCTTCGGAGGATTATGTCGAGGGCCGCCGCGCCTTCATGGAAAAGCGCAAGCCGGTCTTCAAAGGCCGCTGAGCGCGTGAGCGATCCTTTTCCGGCCATCACCGAGGTGGAGGCGACGGGCGCGACGGCGGAGCTGTTCAGCGATATCCGCGTGACGGTCGGCGTGAAGGTCGTGAACCTCGTCTGGCGTCATCTCGCGACAATCGACGGCGCGTTGTCGTGGGCCTGGGCGACGGTGAAGCCGCTTTATGCGCGGGGCATGGTCGACCAGGCTGCCATTCGTTTCCGGCACGGGATGAGTTTGCCTGTTCTGGGTTCGCTGGCAGGACAGGAGCCGGCGAGCGTTGACGCGGTGCTGGCAAGCTACGATCACTCCAACACCGTCAATCTTCTTGCGCTCGGTGCGCTGGTCGCCTTCCTGCGGGGCGAGCCCGTGCGGGAGGATGCTCCCGCGGCCGGGCCGCGCCTGCCGGCGCCGGATATTGTCCTGCCCAAGCTTGCCTCGCCGGAAGATACGTCGGCGGAAACCTGGGCGTTGGTGTTGAGGCTCAATCGTTTCGGCGATCCGCAGCAGGTCATCCTTGCCAGCATGTACCGCCATCTGGCGCATGCGCCCGGCTTCCTGCGGAAGGTGGAGCAGGTTCTTGCACCGGTCGAAGCGGACGGCACGCTCGAGCGATCGATTGCATCCAACAAGGCGGCCGCCCGACAGCAGGCCAGGACTCTTGCATGCGCCATCGCGGCCGACCGGCCGGTGCGCGCCGCCGAGATCGAAGCCGGAATTGCCGCATTCGTCGATACAGCGATCGGCAAGATGGTGACCATCTGTCGGGCGATCCGCGTCGCACGTGGAAACATCGGAAAATATTAACTTTTGAGGTGTCGAGTTTTGACATCCACACGGGGTGTCCACACAGAAGACCGCAGCCAACGAGGATACCGACATGCCGCTGATAGTTCCTGTCTACGACCCGGCTACGGACCCCCGGCCAGTCTTGTACCAATTCGTCATCTCGGTGCGTGATTTCCTGGACGAGTTGGTCCGAGAGGGCCGCGACCCAACGGGAACCCCGCTCTTCGTCGAACGGCTGCTGGGGTTCATGGGGCCTGCCTGGGAAGAGGGAAGACCGATCTTCGAGGGGCTCGCTGTAGCCATTAGCGACGCCAGCCCTGAGCGCTTGCGGGAACATGGCCTGTCGGGGCGACAGCTCGGCTTCAAGCTGGAAGTGATCCGCTATCTCAATGAGCAATATTTGGCGAGCGGGAAGGGCATACTGAGGAGGCTCCTCGATGCGATCGACACGTTGCTAAAGTCGATCATCAAGGCTGCGGGTCTGGGCGACGCAGCGGAAGAGCTGAAAGACTTCATCAAGGACAGCATTGACGGCGATTAGGCTATTCTCGGTGCTGCAAGGATGATCATGTACTCTGGGGAGGGCAAATGATGGACGAGCCAACTAATATCTCCCTGTCCAGCAGCGAGACCCCGGAGTGAGTGGCTCAAGCGGCGGCGCTGCTTCGATCCGATGAGGATGAAGGCTGAATAGCTGGGAGCGGTAGGGGGCTTCAATGACCAATGAGTCCGAGGTTCATGACCTATTCGACCGATGGGAGCGAGTTTGGCACGAACACCAGTATGATCTCATTCCAAGTTGCGTCGAACCGTGACGCGAGAGGCCTGCGCGGCCGAATTGATGGGCGTTCACAAGGACCGCCCCGGCATCGCTCCCACGCGCATGGACGGTTCCACCTGTGGAGGCATCAAGACTGCAATCGCTCGATGATCGCACGCAGCTTCTCTCCTTGAAGCCGCCTTCAGCGGCGCCATGAGAGTAGAACAGCGTGCAACTGGCTGCATCGGAGTATGGAGACGGCGTCGTCGACATGGTTCTGGCCAATGACGTCCGCGTCTTCACTGAGGTCTACAACCTCATCCTGCATCCCAAGTTGAGGGCAGCGAGGTGGCGACCAACGAAGACGGTTGGCGACTAGGCAGGGGCGACGAGGTGGTGTGCATCGTGCCGCCCGGGGAGCTGTAGGACACGCCGACCAAGCGAGCATGAGGGCCTTGGCGGGCGACTGCCGGGGCCTTCTTCGTGCCCCAAGGTCCCCCAGATGGTGGTGCTTGGCCGGCCAGAGGGCGTGGCCGCGAGAGACATGAGGGGACTTGAGGACTATCCTTGCCTCCATAGAGCGACGCTAGGCTGCCCTGGTGGTCGACAGGTGGAGCGCCGCGCGGAGAGACGCGTGATGATGAAGGCTCTCGTTACATTCGCGATCTACGTCACGCCGTTCCTTGTCCTCGGTGTCGTGGGAAGGTGCTATCTCAGGAAGCGAATGGAGGACGTTGATCTCTCCAATGTCCGCGAGCAGGCCGGCGCCCAGAACCGAAAGCGACGGGTGTCGTTCTTCGGGAGCCTCCGCGACGACTAGCGCCAAGTTGCATCCATTGCCTTCTGCGCGCGGAGCAGGACCCCGCCCCAACGGTTTCTGCCTCCACGGCGTCGCCAGTTGCAAGTGAATGGCCTTTCTGATGTCGTGCTTATGGGTGGGATTGCCGGCAGACTTCAACTGGCCCTTATAGTGGAGCCTCGCAATTGACCTCGAATTGGAGTGGTCGGGGATACTCTAGTTTTTCCATCGCAGCCCGCTTGACCTCCAGCGACGCGCCGCCGCTGTAGATGTTGCAGGTGATCCGGAGCTTGGTGTGGCCGAGTAGGTCCGCCACGACGTTCTCCAGAACCCCAGCGTTCTCCAGCGGCATCCCCACGGTCTTTCGTATTGAGTGGAAGACGTGCGGGTCGTCGTGGCCGAGCTTCACTTTGAGGGCACTGAAACGCTCGCATCCTCGGCCAGGGTTGCGATGTGGTCGATCAGATGCCCGCGCTCTTCGCCGGTCTTGGCTTCCTTCACCAGCCGCGCCCAGAAGCGTGCCTCAACCTCGTCAGCCTTCCCGGCGGACTTGCTGTCAAGTAACCTCGACCATTCATGGGCCCACAGGGCGGCGGTGAGGTGCGTCGGGGTGGGCTTGTCGTGGGTCTCCAAGGAGCGGGCTAGCGTCTTCCGAGAGCTTTGCGAAAGGGATGTGGGACATCGTGCAGCGCCCACCAGGTTTGATGACGTTGAACGAGGTACGAAAGGCATGCTCCACACAGCGTGCCCACACAGGTACAGTGCGAGAAAGGCTTATGCTGAGCGGATTATACGCTCGCTTCGGGGCTCGGGCGTATGGTGACGATCTGCCGGGCGATCTGCGTCGCCAGGGAGGTGTTTCCATGCACAATGGCGTCGCGCCTTCGCCTTGATCGAATGGCAGGAGGGAAGCATGGATAACATCCAGCGGTTGCACGATTTGATCGCCTCGGCCAAGCGCATCGTCGCCTTTACCGGTGCGGGCATCTCGACGGAATCGGGCATTCCCGATTTCCGCTCGCCGGGCGGTATCTGGACCAAATATCAACCGATCTATTTCGACGACTTCGTTTCCTCGGAAGAGATGAGGCGCGAGTCGTGGCGGCGAAAATTTGCGACCGACGAGACGGTGCTGAAAGCGGAACCCAATGCCGGTCATCGCGCGCTGGCCAAGCTCGTCGAGCAGGGACGCATGAGCGCCATCATCACCCAGAATGTCGATGGCCTTCATCAGCGCTCCGGAGTGCCTGACTCGAAAGTGATCGAGCTCCACGGCAATACGACCTATGCAAGTTGTCTCGACTGCGGACAGCGCCATGAGCTGGAACCGATCAAACGTGCGTTTCTCGACAAGGGCATGCTGCCGATCTGCAGCAAGTGCGAAGGCCTGGTGAAGACCGCCACCATTTCCTTCGGCCAGGCGATGCCGGAAATTCCCATGGCGCGGGCCCAGCACGAGGCGACCTCGTGCGACCTGTTCATCGTGCTGGGCAGCTCCCTCGTGGTTTATCCGGCGGCGGGTTTTCCGCAGATCGCCAAGCGGCAGGGCGCGAAGCTTGCGATCGTCAATCGCGATCCGACCGATCAGGACGACGCTGCCGACCTGGTCGTCCATGGCGAGATCGGGCCCACCATGAGCCGGGTCGTCGGCGTCAACTGACCGATCGGCGGCCATTGGCATGATCACCCGCAGATCGGTTCTCGCCGCCGCGATGGCGAGCGTCGGCACGGCTGCGGCACGGGCGCAGGACGCGGCGTATTTCCGCATCCTGACCGGCAGCACGGCTGGGGCCTATTTCCCGATCGGTGGGCTCATTGCCAGCGCGATTTCCAATCCTCCGGGTTTTGTGGCGGCAACGATTGTGTCGAATGGCTCGGTGGCCAATGTCGCGGCGGTCGCTGCCGGTAGCGCCCAGTCGGCATTCGTGCAGTCGGATGTGGCGTATTGGGCCTACAGCGGAACCGGTCTCTACGAAAATCGGCCGCGGGTTGAGACCCTGCGCGCCATTGCGAACCTCTATCCGGAGAGCATCCAGCTCGTCGCTCGCAAAGGTTCGGGCATCCGGTCTGTGGCCGACCTGCGCGGCAAGCGCGTGTCGCTGGACGAGCCTGGTTCCGGCACCCTGGTGGATGCACGAATGATCCTGGCCGCTTACGGTCTCGGCGAGCGGGAGCTGAAGGCGGAATATCTTTCGGTCCAACAGGCCGCGGACAGGTTCAGGGGGGACATGCTGGATGCATTCTTCAACGTGAGCGGCTGGCCGCAGAGCACGATTTCCAGTCTCGCGGCGGGCGTGGGGATCGATCTCGTGCCGATCGCCGGTCCGGAAGCCGCGAAGCTGGTCGACCGGCACAAATTCTTCGTCGCCGACGAGATTCCAGACGGAGCCTACCAAGGAGTGCCAGGCGTGAAGACGATCAGCGTCCACGCGCTTTGGGTCACTTCGACGAAACAACCGGACGACGTGATTTACAGGGTGACGTCGTCGCTTTGGACCGCGGCGACCCACAAGCTGCTGGAATCGGGGCCGGCCAGAGCGCATGACATTCGGCTTGAGACCGCCCTCGTCGGGGTCTCTATTCCGCTGCATGCCGGTGCCGAAAGGTTCTACAAGGAAAAGGGCCTCATCAAGTAGGAGCAAGGCAGGAGCATGCGACTGAAAGGCAAGGTTTGTGTCACGACGGCGGCCGGGCAGGGAATCGGCCTGGCGACCGCTCGCGCTTTTGCCCGTGAGGGGGCGGTGGTCTGGGCAACGGATATCGATACGACCAAGCTTCAGGCGTTGGCGGGCATCGAGGGTATCCAGACCCGGAAACTCGATGTCATGGACAGGCAGGCGATCGACGCGCTGGCAAAGGACATCGGCACGGCCGACGTCCTCTTCAACTGCGCCGGCTTCGTCCATCACGGATCGGTGCTCGACGCCACCGATGAACAATGGCGGTTCGCTTTCGATCTCAATGTCCGCAGCATGTTCTGGACGATCCAGGCGTTCCTGCCGGCCATGCTGGCCAAAGGCAGCGGCTCGATCGTGAACATGTCGTCGGCGGCGTCCTCCGTGAAGGGAGCGGCCTTGCGCTTCGTCTACGGAACGACGAAGGCGGCGGTCATCGGACTGACGAAATCGGTAGCCGTCGACTATGTGGGCAAGGGGATCCGCTGCAATGCGATCTGTCCCGGCACGGTGCAGACTCCCTCGCTCGACGAGCGCATTGCGGGACTGGGCGGCGGTGCCGACGCCCGACAGTTCTTCCTGCAACGTCAACCGACCGGTCGTTTCGGCTCTGCCGAGGAAATCGCGGCCCTGGCGGTCTATCTGGCAAGCGACGAGTCGGCCTTCACGACGGGCACGATCAACGTCGTCGACGGCGGCTGGAGCGTCTGAAGATGGATATCGCGGCCATCGTTGCTCTCGCACCGGTCATTCCGGTCCTGACGATCGATCGGGTCGCGGACGCCGCGCCTCTGGCGCGAGCCCTCGTCAAGGGCGGCTTGCCTGTGCTCGAGATCACCTTGCGCACGTCGGTGGCGATGGACGCACTGAAGGCGATCGTCACGGAGGTGCCAGATGCAATCGTTGGGGCGGGTACGGTTCTCCATGAGACGCAGCTCCGCGAGGCTCGGAGAGCCGGCGCGCGCTTTGGCGTCAGCCCGGGGTGTACGCCCGGCCTGGCCACTGCCGTGACGACGGCGGGATTTCCGTTTCTGCCGGGCGTTCAGACGGTTTCGGAGGCGATGGGCCTTGCGGAACGAGGGTTCCGGTTCCTCAAATTCTTCCCTGCCGATGCGGCGGGCGGCCTGGGTTGGCTGAAGGCCGTCTCGGCGCCTTTGCCCGGTGTGCGCTTCTGCCCGACCGGCGGGATCAACCAGGATAACGCAGCAGCCTATCTCGCCTTGCCGAATGTCGCCTGTATCGGCGGCTCTTGGGTTGCGCCGCGCACTGCCATGATGGCCGGCCGATGGGCTGAAATCGAAAGGTTGGCCGCAGCCGCCAACACACTCAGACGCGAAGTGTCTCTGCCCGGAGGGCAGCCAGGACCTTCGAGCGGTTCGGAATAGGCGCCACTGCGCCATAGCCTTGCGTCGATAGGGCGGCGGCGACATTGGCGTATCGGCCGGCACTTTCCAGATCGTCGCCTGTCAGCAATCTGGCCAGGAAGGCGCCATCAAAGGTATCGCCGGCACCGGTCGCGTCGACCGCGGTCACGGAGTAGGGCGACACGCGGATCTTTTTGTCCGCCGTGGCGATCAGGCAGCCAGCGCCGGCCATCTTCAAAGCGACGACGGGTGCGCCCAGGGCGAGATAGAAATCGACGATCGCATCGGGCGATTCGAGGCCGGTGAGCTGCTGCGAGTCATCGAGACTCGGCAGCGCAATGTCGCAGCGGGCGATCGTGGCATCGATGGTGCGTCGCGCCGTATCGAGTTCCCACAATCTCAGACGCAGGTTGGTGTCGTACGAGACCTTGACGCCGGCCGCCTTTGCCATCGCGATGGCGACGTCGCAAGTGGCGCGGGCGCTGTCGCTGATCGCCTGGCTGATGGCCGACAGATGGAGGAATCGGCTTCCTGCGACATAGCCACCCGGAAGGTCCGCGGGCTGCATCAGCGACGCCGCCGAATTCTTGCGCAGATAGTCGAACTTGTGGCCGGCATCGGTATGCGTGACGAAGCTCACGCCGGTCGGCGCCGTGGGATGCCGCCTTACCCGTGACGCGTCTACGCCTTCGGCGGCCCAGAGTTCGAGGAAGGCGTCGCCCATCCAATCCTGCCCCAGGCTGGTAATATAGCCCGTTGAGGCACCCTGCCGGGCTGCTGCAATGGCCACATTCTGGGAGTCGCCGCCGAACCCTTGCAACCAGGTGCGGCCGTCGCCTTCGCGAGGTCGGTTGAACTCGATCAGGGGTTCGCCGAGGCAAATAATGTCGGGAGAGGTAGACATGCTGTCAAAGGTTTCCCATGTCGTCGGGCGATGCTCAAGGAGGCTGGAGTGCAATCGACAGGGAGGTCGAGATGGCAGAAGACCGGGCTGAACCTACCGGGCCGGACCTGACACGGGGGATTGCTTTCGCCGATCTCGCCGACGGAACGCTGCTTGCCGGGCATGTCGGGGACGAGGAGGTCCTGCTTGCACGGCAAGGCGACGATGTCTTCGCCGTCAGTGCTCACTGTACGCACTACCATGGCCCGTTGGCGGAAGGACTGATGGTCGATGACACGGTACGTTGCCCCTGGCATCACGCTTGTTTCAGCCTGCGTACCGGCGAGGCGATACATGCTCCGGCGTTCACACCGCTCGATTGCTGGTCGGTCGAATGGCGCGACGGCCGCCTTTTTGTAACCGAAAGGAAGGCGACAGCGACAATACCGGAACCACACACCCGACCGGAAGAAGCGGCACCGGGGAGAATCGTCATCGTCGGTGGTGGGGCCGCCGGCTTCGCGGCCGCCGAGATGCTGAGGCGTCGACGCTATCAGGGCAGTATCGTCATGCTGAGCAACGACGATGTCGGTCCTGTCGACCGGCCGAATCTTTCCAAGGACTATTTGGCCGGCAATGCACCCGAGGACTGGATCCCGCTGCGGCCGGAGAGCTTTTATGCCGACAACGGCATCGATCTCCGGCTGCGGAGCAACGTCGCCGGGATCGATCCGCGCTCTCGCGAGGTGCAGCTGTCGGACGGAAGCGCTGTTCCCTACGATCGCTTGCTTCTTGCAACCGGCGCCGAACCGATCCGCCTGACCATTCCAGGTGCGGACGGACCGCGCGTCCGCACGTTGCGCTCGCTTTCCGACAGTCGGGCGATCATCGAATACGCCAAGAGTGCCCGCCGGGCTGTGGTGATCGGCGCCAGCTTCATCGGCCTCGAGGCCGCCGCCTCCTTGCGGGCGCGGCAGATGGAGGTCCATGTCGTGGCGCCGGAGAAGCGACCCCTGGAGCGCATTCTGGGGGCGGGGATGGGGGATCTGGTGCGCCGCCTCCACGAGGAACATGGCGTCGTCTTCCATCTCGAGGAGGTGCCGACAGCGATCGAGGGCAGCCTTGTCAGGCTGAGAGGCGGCAATGTGATCGAAGCCGATCTCGTGGTGATGGGCGTTGGGGTGCGACCGCGGATCGAACTCGCGGAAAAGGCGGGGCTTATGATCGATCGCGGCGTGGTGACCGATGCCCTTCTAGAGACCAGTGCACCGGGACTTTTTGCCGCTGGCGATATCGTGCGCTGGCCCGATGCGCACAGCGGTCAAGCGATCCGGGTCGAGCATTGGGTCGTTGCTGAACGACAGGGGCAGACAGCGGCATTGAACATGCTCGGTCATCGCGAGGCTTTCAGGCAGGTGCCTTTCTTCTGGAGCCAGCATTATGACGTCCCCATCAACTATGTCGGCCACGCCGAACGATGGGACGAAATGGCGGTCGAAGGTGATATTGCCGGCAAGGACTGCCTTGTCCGTTACAAGTCGCAGGGGCGAACGCTCGCTGCCGCCTCGATCTTTCGCGATCTCGCCAACCTGCAGGAGGAAGTTTCGCTGGAACGGGAGAGAGTCGCGCTGCTGGCTTGATCTCCCGCGCTCGATCTCGCAGGCTTCCCGGCCAGGACCGGAGGAAGAAAATGAGCGCCAGCAAAAAGAGCAACGGGAAGCGCCGTCTGCGCAGTCGCGAATGGTTCGACGCGCCAGGCGATCCGACGATGGCGGCGCTCTATCTCGAGCGGTACATGAATTTCGGCCTCACGCTTGCCGAGTTGCATAGTGGCCGGCCAATCATCGGCATCGCCCAAACCGGCAGCGACCTCTCGCCGTGCAACCGGCACCATATCGAGTTGGCGAAGCGCGTGCGCGACGGTATCCGCGACGCGGGCGGCATCCCGATCGAATTCCCGGTCCACCCGATCCAGGAGACGGGCAAGCGACCCACCGCAGCGCTCGACCGCAACCTTTCCTATCTCAGCCTAGTCGAGTGCCTCTATGGCTACTTCTTCGATGGCGTGGTTCTCACCACGGGCTGCGACAAGACGACCCCCGCAATGATCATGGGAGCGGCGACCGTCAATATTCCGGCCATCGTGCTGTCCGGCGGCCCGATGCTGGACGGCCACTTCGCAGGCGGACTTGCCGGCTCCGGCACCATCGTCTGGTATGCCCGCCAGGAACTCGCCGCAGGCCGCATCGACCTGCAGAAGTTCCTTGAATGGGTGGCGTCGAGCGCACCGAGCGTGGGGCACTGCAACACCATGGGCACGGCGCTTTCCATGAACAGCATGGCCGAGGCGCTCGGCATGTCCCTGCCAGGGTGTGCCGCCATTCCGGGACCTTACCGCGAGCGCGGGCAGATCGCCTATGAAACCGGCAAACGCATCGTCGATATGGTGTGGGAAGACTTGAAACCGTCGGACATCCTGACCCGCAAAGCCTTCGAGAATGCCATCGTCGCTGCGAGTGCGCTCGGCGCCTCGACCAATTGTCCGCCGCACGTGAACGCGATCGCGCGCCATGTCGGGGTGCAACTCGTCAACGAGGACTGGGATCGGATCGGCTACGATATCCCGTTGCTGGTGAACTGCATGCCGGCCGGCAAGTATCTGGGCGAAGCCTTTCATCGCGCTGGCGGCGTGCCGTCGGTGATGGCGGAGCTGCTGCGCGAGAAGAAGATCCACGGCGATGCCCTCACTGTCACGGGCAGGACCATGGCTGAGAATGTGAAGGAGGCACCCGCACCGGATGGCGAGGTCATCAAGTCCTACGACAAGCCGATGCTGAACCAGGCGGGCTTTGCCGTGCTGTCGGGCAATCTCTTCGATTCGGCGATCATGAAGACCTCGGTGATCTCGCCGGAGTTCCGCAAGAAATATCTGGAACGCAAAGGCGACAAGGATGCCTTCGAAGGCACCGCGATCGTGTTCGACGGACCGGAGGACTACCATCACCGGATCAACGACCCCACGCTGCCGATCGACGAGAACAGCATCCTGTTCATCCGCAACACCGGTCCCGTGGGCTATCCTGGCGCGGCCGAGGTCGTGAACATGCTGCCACCGGATCGGCTGGTGAAGGGCGGCGTGCTCCTGCTGCCATGCGTGGGCGACGGTCGGCAGAGCGGCACGTCGGCGAGTCCGTCGATCCTGAATGCCTCGCCAGAGGCGGCAGTCGGCGGTGGCCTCGCCCTGCTTCAGACGGGCGACAAGGTCCGCGTCGATATCGGCAAACGCACTGCCAATATCCTGATCAGCGATTCAGAACTTGCAAAGCGCAAGGCGGCCTGGAAGCCCGATATCAAGGAGAGCCAGACGCCGTGGCAGGAGCTTCAGCGCAAGTTCGTCGGGCAACTCGCGAGCGGCGCATGCCTCGACTTCGCGGTCGATTTCCAGAGGATTGCCCAGACCAAAGGCGTGCCGCGCCATTCGCATTAGCGGCCGCGATCGTTCCCGAGCGGTTCAGCGAAACAGGCGCTGCTCGACGGTGATGGGGAGATCGACGCGATCAATGAGGACGATGGCCCATGGCGAGGTCGGCGGTCCTGCCGGCCGCGCCGGTGCGGGCGGGAGACTGGTGACCGCCTGCGGCGCAAAGGCCGCGCCGCCGCTGAACGCCGGACCGGCCGCCACCGGACGTGGCGCGGGCGGAGCCCGCTCTGCCATCATTACGTCATCGGGTGCGCGCTCTTCGAAAACCAGCATGAAGCGATCGCGACGCCGTCCGGCCGACAGGATATTCACCGAATAGCCCGGCCCTGAGCGCTGACCGAGGAAGATTCCGACAGCGCTCATACGACCCGCCTCGAACACATCGGGAGCCACCTTGCCGACGCGGCTCCATAGGCTGCGCCATTCCGCCATTGTGGAAGCGAATACCTGAGCCGGCTGGCGTGTCAGTGCCGACGTTCCGGTCCACTGGCGAACATTCTGCGCTGCAGCAACTCCGCTCAAGCCCATGATCGCCGCCGCGGCCAACGCGCCAACGCATAGCGAGCGGCGCGTCGCAGGACGCGGCACGATCTGCCAGAACGACTTGTCGCTGAACCACACGAGAGAAACCGGTCCCGTATTTAGTCGATGAAACCTGAACCCCAAACCACCATGACAGTTTGGCTCAAATGAGGCGTCACGGGTGACGTGAATGAGGACCCACCACCGATTCTGGGCGACTGATGCGGAAAAGACACAGTGTCGGTTCGTGTCAATTGTGGCGGCACCGTGCCATCCCGCGTCGGCGAGATGTCGTGCGCCTGCTTCGGTTTGACTGGTAACGACGTGCATCGATGTCCCGTGGAATGCCGAAGAGGAAGCAGTAGACGTCAAAACGGCATTGCAACAGATCAACCAGGTTCATTGATCGACGGGCTTCGCATGACCTGGCGGCCAACAGCGATCACAATTTCAGCACGGCCGATCAGTCCGCTGCTGCATCATGGCGCTGCGGCAGCCCTCCGAGCGAACTTTTTTGACGGATGCCTGATGGCTGATGCATCGCGCCGGGGCACGGAGCAATCCGGCACCGCGCGTCTTCAGGCAGTGGGCGATGAAGCTGCTCGGCAAGGAGGGTTGAATGAGCCTCGCCTCATTTCTTTCCTCATTTCTTTCTTTCCGGATTTCTTCCCGTGCTTCCAGTTGCCGGACGTAGGCCAGGCCCAAGGTCCGCAAGAGGCATAACATGACGATCCGCATGAAGGACCAATCGGTGACGCAATGCGCTCTCGATCACATCGCAAACGGCACCACTGATGTGGGTGACGAAATGTGTCGCGAGTCTGTTGCAAGTTAACGATCGTCGACGCAGTTGTGGTCCGAGATGGTGCGGGTTCTCCGGTGCCCGCCGATCGCATTCTGTCTTTCGGCAGCGCTTGTGACATTGGTTCCCACATTGTCCGGGAAGCAGCCGGTACGCCGATCATGGCGACGCGAGGCACCGACGCAAAGTTTTCCGCAATGCCTGTCGCAATCACGCGGCATGAGGTGGCCGGCGGCTGCGTCCGGGCCTTTTCTCTGCCGCCACCGCGGCTGGCGGACATACAGCCTCGAAGGCAGCTCCGCCATATTCCGCACGACAGGGATCCGGGATTCGGCGAGGAGGCCCATGCACTCGTGCCGGTTCCGGCAACAGAGAGATTGGCTTGGCGTTCATTACCCGGACAGGCCGGAGGTCGGTGACGTTTCACTCGGTGGCCGACCCGGTTGATCGGACAGGATCAACGGTTGTTCGCGACTGCGGAACGCGACTTCGACGTCAAATGGAAAGTCTTCCTCGACGGCTTCATCGAGGAGTTTCACATCAAGTCAGCGCATCCGGAGATGCATTCTGCTTAATAGAGCTTCGACAATTTGAACGTGATCGACCTGTTCGGAAAGCAGCCGAGTGACCTGTCCGTTCCGCCACGTCGCAAAGCTGGCCAAGGTTCCGCCTCGGGAACGGCACGTCGAAGGGCTCATGACGTGGTGTCTATCACCTGTTCCCCAACATCCCGGTCACAGTGCTTTCGCGACACACCAAAGTGGTCGTGCTGGAACTGTCGTCGATTGGATACGCCAATTGACCTGCATGCTGACTAATGGCGACGGGGATAATGCGCGCCGGCCGGGGCCAAGCGGGACGCCGAGTTTGTCGGCACGACGGGTGTCCAGAAGGATCGTGCGGTGGTGCAGGCAATCCATATGACTGGCCGGCGGAGCCGACGATGTCCTCGCCTTCGGTCGCTCCGAGAGAGCGATCATTCATTTTCATCGCACGCTCGCCGCCCCGCTCTTCTAGCCACGCTTGGCCCGGTCGGCGGTGTTGGCGGTCTGGATTTGTTCGCGGATGCGGCGCCAGTCGTCTTCACTGTAGGACAGCATGTGGGAGAAGGTGCCGTTGCCCATGATGCCCATACCGCCGTCGATCGCGATCACCTCGCCGTTAATATAGGCCACCTCGTCGCTCATCAGGAAGGCCGCCATATTGGCAAGTTCGCTCGGGCGGCCGACGCGGCCCAGCGGGTTGCGGGCCTTGTAGCGGGCGGCGTCGTCATCCTTCATCGGGTTGAGCCGCGCCCACGCCCCCTCGGTCGGGAAGGGACCGGGCGCGATGGCATTGAGCCGAATGCCGTGATGACCCCATTCCACGGCAAGGCTCTGGGTCATCACGGCAACGCCCGCCTTCGACATGGCCGAGGGGACCACGAAAGGACTGCCGGTCCAGACCCAGGTCGTGAGGATGCTGATCACGCTAGCCTTGCGTTTCTCGCCAATCCAGCGCTTGCCGCAGGCGTTGGTGGTGTAGAACGTGCCGTGCAACACGATGTTGGCGATCGCGTCGAAGGCGCGGGGGCTGAGGTCCTTGGTCTGTGAAATGAAATTCCCGGCCGCGTTGTTGACCAGCCCGTCGAGCGGTCCGTTGGCCCAGATCCGGTCGATCATCTCCTCGACGGCCGAGGCCACCCGGATATCGACGACGTGCGTTTCGACGAGCCGGCCCGGGTGCTTTACCATGACCTCGCGGGCCGTTTCCTCGAGCACCGACCCGCGCCGGCCGCAGATGACGCAATCTGCCCCCAGTTCCACGAAGCGCTCCATCATGACCCGGCCGAGGCCCGTACCGCCGCCGGTGACGAGGAAGCGTTTTCCCTGGAATAAGTCTGATTTGAACACCGTCCCAGCCTCCCTGCTGCAGTTGGTCTGTCGTAACGTGGCCGGCTGAAAGGGCACAAGGGTTGTTGCACGCTTTCGCTAGGCTGCTAGGATTTCTGCATAACAACACGGGATCGTTGAATGACGACCCAACAGGGAGAAGTAGGCGGGGACGTCGGATCGGTTGAGCTGCGTGGCCGAGTAAAGTGGTTCAATGCCGTCAAGGGGTATGGTTTTCTAGCCCTCGAAGGTGACAACAGCGACGCGTTCCTGCATGTAACGACACTGCGTCAGTCCGGGCATGAAGATCTCAAGCCCGGCGCGACAGTGATATGCGCTGGCGTGCGCGGCCCCAAGGGCTGGCAGGTCATGCGGGTGCTCGACGTCGATCAGTCGACGGCGGTCGTTGTCGCACCCAAGCCTCCGGCAGTGCCCGATGGCATCGCCATGGGCGACTACATCACCGCTCTGGTCAAATGGTACAATAACGAGCGAGGCTACGGCTTCGTCACACGCGAGGCCGAGGACGGTGATATCTTCGTCCATGCTGCGGTGCTGCGCCGGCATGGCATGGAATCGCTGGCGCCTGGCCAGAAGGTGATGGTCCGCATCGCCGAAGGGCAAAAGGGATTGCAGGTCGTCGAAATCCGGGCAGCTTGACCGCGAACGCTTTTGCCGCGCACTAAGGCGTCATGGCGTTTCGGTTCAGCTCGCGTCGGCTCGGTCGGCGTTTCCTCCTTGGCGCACCCCTGATGCTGGTGGCGACCGCCGCCTGCAGCCAGGACAGCGAGATCAAGTACGCGCGATCCTCGCTGAGGATCGTCACGCATTCGCGCGAAATCAAGTTCGACGTCGAGATGGCGCTCACCGAACCGCAGCGCGAGCACGGCCTGATGTTCCGTAAGGCTCTCGGCGCCTACGAGGGCATGCTGTTCGACTTCTATCGCGAACAGCAGGTGAGCTTCTGGATGAAGAACACCCTGATCCCGCTCGACATGATCTTCATCGCCGGCGATGGGACGATCCGGCATATCCATGCCAACGCCACGCCGCTCTCGACCGATACCATTCCCAGCCAATATCCCGTCCGGGCGGTTCTCGAGATCAACGGCGGAACAGCCGGCCTGCTCGGCATCAAGCCAGGCGACAAGGTCAAGCACGCGATCTTCGGGAACGCCTGACAGCGCCGGGGCGGTCAGCCGGAACAGTGAAAGGAACTCTCACCGCTTCAGCGCGCAGGTCATGCCGTCGCCGACGGCGAGGAGGGTGAGGTCGACCCGTTCGTCCGTCCGAAGCTTGGCATTGAGGGCGCGGATCGCCTCCGTGTCCTTGTCCGTATCGGCGAGATTGGCGACGGCACCGCCCCACAACACATTGTCGATCAGGACGAGGCCGCCGCGCCGGACCAGCTTGAGGCAGCGCTCGTAGTAGGCGCCGTAGTCGTCCTTGTTGGCGTCGATGAACGCGAGATCGATCTGCCCTGCCAGCCCTTGCGCCAGCAGCCAGTCGAGCGTTTTGGAGGCAGGGCCGATCGTGAGTTCGATGCGCTTGTCGAGGCCGGCCTCCGCCCAGTAACGGCGGGCGATGGCCGTCCATTCCTTGTTGACGTCACAGCACCACAGCTTGCCGTCCTGCGGCAGCGCCTCGGCGATGCACAGCGAGGAATAGCCGGTGAAGGTGCCGACCTCGACGGCGCGGCGCGCACCGATCGCACGGGCCAGCAGACCGATCTGCTGGCCCTGGTGGGCGGAAATCTGCATGCCAGCGCGCGGCATCTTGGCCGTTTCCTCGCGCAGCCGGCGCTTCGCCGGGCTTTCGCGCAGCCAGTTATTGTCCACATAATCCGCAAGCGCGTCGCGTATATTGGGCCAATTCTTCATTATTTCTCCTGTTGGCGCGGTCAATCGGCACTCGCTACGGTCCGCCCTTTAGATGAGGAGCGTAATGTCCGATATCGAGATCTCGCGGCGCGCTATCAAGAAGCCCATTTCAGAAGTCGCCCGGCGGCTGGGTATCCCGGAAGACGCCCTCGAACCCTACGGCCGCGACAAGGCCAAGCTCGACGCCGCCTTCCTGAAATCGCTGGAAGACCACACGCCCGGCAAGCTGATCCTGGTGACAGCCATTAATCCGACCAAGGCAGGCGAGGGCAAGACGACCACCACGATCGGGCTGGGCGATGCTCTGAACCGGCTGGGCAAGAAAACCGTCATCGTCCTGCGCGAGCCGAGCCTTGGCCCGTGCTTCGGCCAGAAGGGCGGCGCGACGGGGGGCGGCCATGCGCAGGTCGTACCGATGGACGACATCAACCTGCATTTCACCGGCGATTTCCACGCGGTCACAACGGCGCACAACCTGCTTTCCGCAATGCTCGACAACCACCTCTACTGGGGGAATGCCCTTGGCATCGACAGCCGCCGCGTCTTCTGGCCGCGCGTTCTCGATATGAACGATCGGGCGTTGCGCGACACGGTCGTCGGTCTGGGGGGCGTTGCCAATGGCTTCCCGCGCCAGGCGCAGTTCGACATCACGACTGCCTCCGAGGTGATGGCAATCCTTTGCCTGGCGCGCGATCTCGACGATCTCGAGGCGCGTTTGGCCCGCATCGTCGTCGCCGAAACCCGTGACGGGAAGGCCATCACGGCCGGCGACCTCAAGGCTGCGTCCGCGATGGCAGTGCTGCTCAAGGACGCGGTGAAGCCCAATCTCGTGCAGACGCTTGAGAACAATCCGGTTCTGATACACGGCGGCCCGTTCGCCAATATAGCGCATGGATGCAACTCGGTGATCGCCACGCGTGCGGCACTGGCGCTTGGCGACTACATCGTCACCGAGGCGGGCTTCGGCGCCGATCTCGGCGCTGAGAAATTCCTCGACATCAAGTGCCGCCAGGCAGGGTTGCGGCCCGATCTGGCGGTTGTCGTGGCAACTGTGCGGGCGCTGAAACTGCACGGCGGTGCGGACGAGAAGTCGCTCGACAAGGAGGATGTCGGCGCCGTCGTCGAAGGGCTTCCGAATCTCCTGCGGCATATCGAGAATCTCGGCAAGTACGGCTTGCCTGTGCTTGTCGCCATCAACCGGTTCTCGAGCGATACGCCTGCCGAACTGGAGGCGATTGAGCACAAGTGCGCAGCGGCGGGCGCCAGGGCCTATCTCTGCGAGCATTGGGCGAAAGGCGGTGAGGGGGCACTGACCCTGGCCGAGGCGGTGGTCGAGACGCTCGCGGCAGGAGAGGCGCACTACAAGCCGATCTATGCCGACGAACTGCCGCTTGTCGCCAAGATAGAGACGATCGCCAGGGAGATTTATCGCGCCAGCGGGGTCGTCATCGCTGATTCGGCGAAGCGGCGGCTGGCGGCACTCGAGGCGGCGGGCTACGGACGCCTGCCTGTCTGCATCGCCAAGACGCAGTACAGCTTCTCGGCCGATCCGACGCTGCGCGGCGCACCCACAGGCCATTCGCTGCCGATACGCGAAGTACGGCTGTCGGCGGGAGCGGGCTTCGTGGTGGCCATGGCGGGCCAGATCCTCAGCATGCCGGGGCTCCCGCGCGTGCCGGCGGCTGAGCATATCGGGCTGACCGCCAACGGCGACATCGACGGCCTTTCCTGATCCCCATGCGGTTTGCCGACGAAAGCTCCGGCGGCGTCACGATCTCGACCGGCTTCGCGGTGCTGGGTGAGGATCGACGCATCCACGCCGACTACAAGATCATTGAAGCCTGACGGCGTACTTCTTCAGATCCTCGAGGGAGACGATCTGCAAGGTCACCGCATGTGTGGCTTCAAGCACCACCTGCGGAGCGCGGCCGGCGTCGAGCGCCTCCTTCCAGCGATCGGCGCAAAGGCACCACCGGTCGCCGGGCTTCAATCCGGCGAAGCCATACTCGGGCATGGGCGTGCTGAGATCGTTGCCGCGCGCCTTGGAGAAGGCCAGGAACTCCGCCGTCATGACCGCGCAAACGGTGTGCAGGCCAACGTCCTCCCGGCCGGTGTTGCAGCATCCGTCGCGGTAGAAGCCGGTCAGCGGCGCGGCCGAGCAGGGTCGCAACGGCCCGCCGAGGACGTTGAGGGCAGGGGCGCGGCCGTGGCCGCCATGCTCCGGTGTCTGATCGAACATGGTCCTACTCTACCATCCGGAAATTGCACTTTCGACCCGGCCTCGCCGCTGATAAAAAGCGCCGCGCTGTCAAGTGCTTGTGGCGCGGGGCGTAGCGCAGTCTGGTAGCGCGTCTGCCTTGGGCGCAGAAGGCCGTCGGTTCAAATCCGGCCGCCCCGACCACATGCGTTACGACAGGAACGGAGAGAAGAAGAGGGTCCATGAAGGTTCGCATCCTGAAGCCAGCCAAGACCGCCATGCAGTCGGGCCGCGCGAATACGAAGGAATGGGTGCTGGAGAGCGAGCCCTCGCCGAAGCAGATCGACCCGTTGATGGGCTGGACCGGCTCACGCGACACCATGCAGCAGGTCCAGATCTGGTTCCCGACTCTCGAGGAAGCCAAGGCCCACGCCGAGCGCAATGGCTGGCAGTACTCGGTCGAGATGCCGCAGGTCCGGGCCATTCGTCCCAAAGCCTATGCCGACAACTTCGCCTATACGAGAGTGGGCCGCTGGACGCATTGACCGGCCAGCCCCGGACCGGGGCGGGGGAGACCGCAGTCTCGTGCTATTCTCCTTACACGACCCCGTAGCTCAACAGGATAGAGCACCTGCCTTCTAAGCAGGATGTTGCGTGTTCGAGTCACGCCGGGGTCGCCATCACGCTGGTTGTTGCGGAGAGGGAAATCGATGCCGCTGCGCGCCGTCAGGGTCCGCAATCTCCTTTTGCTGGTGGCGATTTTCGCGACGATCGTCGTTGCCGGTTGCTGGGACAATCGCCGCACCCTGCAGCGCGTGCTCGAGGATGGCTACCCAGCCATGGTCGAGATCACCGGCGCACAGACCCAGCGTCTTGCCCCCTTTGCCTTTGACGGTTGGCGCCCTCGCTTCGTCGAGCAAGGTCTTTCCGTCGATCTCAAATGGAGCGGCAAGGATGGCGCGTTGCATGTCTTCTCGAAAGTTCCGGTGACCGAGGACTTCGCCCGGACGATCGTTTCCGGCGATCAGGTCAAGCTCGCGATCCTGCCGGCGAAGGTGCTGGACGATCCCCATGCTGTTCCCGTCATTACCGCCGATGCGGTCGCACGCTCGCGCTCGCTGCAGGAATGGACGCGGGACTCGGCCCTGGTCGCGGTAGCGGCCTGGATAGGCTTCGGCGTATCTGCTTTCTGGATTTCACGCGGCCCGACGGCCATGCGCGGCCAGATGCCGGCGGCCTTTCCCCTGCGGCGAGTGCTGTTTGGCTTCGTGGCGCTTGTTCTGGGGACAGTGCTGACGTTTCGGGCCTGGTCGGTGGAGGACCTGGCGTCCGGTGCAGGAGGCGGGATCGAGACGACCGCCGAGATTACGTCTGCCTCGACCATTCCGGCGGCCAGTGGCGGCACCTCCCATGTTCTCCAACTCTCCTGGAAGGATGCGCAGGGCGGTGTGCACCATGCTGGTCCGATTCCGATCAGTGACCGTTACTGGAGCAAGATCACCCGGGATGGCGTGCTTGTCGTGCATCAAGTGCGCATCCGATACGGCAAGGCCCCCGATATTCCCCGGCCGGAGCTGGTCGACGATCCGGCGGAATCGCCATGGCAGTTGAAGGCTGCGTTGGGCATCGGCCTTGCCCTCATGGCGCTGGGAGCAGGGGCTCTCTTCTCGGCCGCCAGGTCGATGCGATGAGTGACGACCGGGACCTTCGAAAAATGCAAAGCTGAAACCCACAAAGTAAATGCGAGGCATTCGCATTTGTGTTAAATAAATGCTAATGATTTGCAGTTGCTGGGATCTTGACAAACCAGCCTTTACTTGTGGGGGAGTTCCAATGAAGCGTTATCTTCCGGCCAAGAAGCGCCACCCGGGCAAGAAGCGTCACCTTCCGGTCAAGACGGCCTTGGTCGGGCTGCTGATCACACCCGTCGCCTTCTCGCAGGAAGCGGCAGCCCAGCAATCGCCGGCCCCTGCCGATCCGACGCCTCCCCCCACCACAAAGCCGGCCGGGACCAGCCAGGCGCCTGTCACGATGCAGACGACCACCGTGACCGGTGCGCGGCCAAGCGAGGATTTCGCGCCGCCTGCCCCCAGCCTCAACCGGCTTGGCAACGACGTGCATGACATCCCGCAGTCGATCGTGATCATCAACAAACCGCTGATGCAATCGCAGGGCGTTACGTCCCTGCAGAGCGCAGTGCGCAACGTTCCAGGCGTGACGCTCGGCGCTGCGGAAGGCGGTTCGATCGGCAACAACATTTACCTCAACGGCTTCAACGCCCGTACCGACCTCTATATCGACGGCATGCGCGATCCCGCCCAGTACTATCGCGATACCTTCGCGATCGAGCAGATCGAGGTGCTGATGGGGCCGTCGTCGATGCTGTTCGGTCGCGGTTCGACCGGCGGTGTCATCAACCAAGTGTTGAAGAAGCCCAACCTCACGAAGTCGACCGATCTCTCCGTCTCCGGCTCGACCAACGCCTACGGCCGCGCCACGGCTGACATCAATTACCCGACGGGCGAAAGCTCGGCGGCGCGAGTCAACCTGATGTTCCAGGACGGCAGTGTGTCGACGCGCCAGCAGACTCAAGTACAGGATTTCGGCATCGCGCCGTCGTACAAGTTCGGGATCGGCACGCCGACAGAGGTCACTCTGTACGGCCTTCTGCAGTACAATCACGATCACGTCGACTACGGCTTGCCGCCGTTGAACCGCTATCCCGCGAACGTCAGCCCCAATCTCGCCTACGGCTTTCCGTCCGATCGCACCGACCAGTTCATCGCCATGGCGGGAGCCAACATCGAGCACAAGTTCAACCCCAACCTGAAGCTCCGCAGCCAGACCCAGTTCAACTACGTCAACACCAACGTTATCGAAACTGCACCGCAGTCGGTCGGCACGGTCTCCGCGAACGGCACGTTCACGGCGCTGACAGGAAGCAACCCATATGGCGCCAGCTATAACCTTTTCGTCCGCCAGCAAAGCCACGACCGTATCATCGACGACCTCACGCTCAACAACCAGACCGAGATCGAGGCAAAGTTCAAGACGGCCTCGATCGGCCATACGCTGCTTGCCGGCTTCGACCTGGGATACGAGAGTTACCGCAATCAGGCCTACTCGCGAACGGGCACATGCAATGGCGCGCCATTGCCAACCGGTTATGTCGGCTGCACATCCCTGACTGCTCCGAGCGGTAATGGCCCGCTTTTGCCGGAGACTGCCGGCAACCTGGCGATGGGCTATGCGTACGCGTTTGGCGCCTATGCCAACGATACGATCGAGCTGATCCCGGAGGTCAAGCTCGTCGGGGGCCTGCGGTATGACGTCTACTATTCGCAGATCGGCAACTCGATCAACAGCGCGAACACGCGCGGGAGCACGGCTGTGCCGTACTTCGCCCAGACGGACACCTTCCTGAGCTACCGTGCCGGCCTCATTTTCCAGCCGACGAAGCAGCAGACCTACTACGTCTCGACCAGCACGTCGTTCAATCCGTCGCTGGAGCAGCTCACATCGACGACGGGCGGCCAGAGCCTTCCACCGCAGAACAACACCGCCTACGAAGCCGGTGTGAAGTATGATCTGTTCAAGGAAACACTGTCTCTGACGGCAGCGGTTTTCCAGATTACCCAGAATAATGCGCGTACGAACAATGGCGACGGCACCTTCAGTTCGGCCGGTACGATCAGGGTAAGGGGCGTCCGGACAGGGATCGCCGGTCACATCACCGACGAATGGCAGGTGTTCGGCGGTTACACCTACCTCGATGCGCGCATCATCGACGGCATCGGCGCTGGCACGCAGGGCATGATCCCGCAAAATACCCCCACCGACTCGGCGGCGGTGTGGACCACCTACACCTTCGCCAAGAAGTACGAGATCGGCGGCGGCGTCACCTATACGGGCGTGCGCTTTGCCAACAATACCAACGTGACCGCCGTTCCGGCGGGCTATCATCTCGATGCCACGGCCGCCTACAAGATGGAGAAGAGCACCCTGCGCCTGAACCTCTTCAACTTGACGAACTCGCTCTACTACGAGCAGGCGATGGCATCGGACGGTGGGCGTACCGTCCCCTACACCGGCTTCACCGCAATGCTCACTTACTCAGCACGTCTGTAGCAAGTGAGGAGTATCGGCCACCGCCATGCTGGTCTGCATTTCCAACGTCCTCGACGCCGCGCAGCTCGTGAGTCTGCGCGAGCGGCTCGATCGGGCTAATGGGGCGTGGGTCGACGGGCGCGTCACCGCCGGCTACCAGGGCGCGCCGGTGAAGTTCAACCAGCAGATCGATGAACGCTCCGAAGTGGCGCTGGCCTGCCAGCGCATCGTCGTCGCGGCGATCGAGCGCAACCCGATCTTCATCAGCGCCGTCCTGCCGAACATGGTCTATCCGCCGATGTTCAATCGTTACGCCGAGGGCATGAAATTCGGCGCCCACGTCGACGGCAGCGTACGTATCAATCCCCATGACGGGCGCAAGATCAGGACAGACGTTTCGGCCACGCTCTTCCTCACCAACCCCGACGACTATGACGGCGGCGAGCTCCTGATCGAGGACACGTACGGCCGTCACAGCGTCAAGCTGCCGGCAGGCGACATGGTGGTCTATCCGGCCACCAGTCTCCACCAGGTGGCGCCGATCACCCGCGGCGTGCGGACATCGTGCTTCTTCTGGGTGCAAAGCCTGATCCGCGACGACGCACAACGCGGGATGCTCTACGAGATGGACGGCGCCATCCAGCGGTTGAACCAGACCAATGCCGATGAGGTCGCGCGCAGGTCGCTGATCGGCTGCTACCACAATCTCGTGCGGGAATGGGGCGAAACCTGATGGTGGACGCGACCGTTTCCACAACCGGAACGCGGGTCAACCGGAGACTCACCTTCGTGCGCTGGGTGCGCCGCACGCATGGCTGGTTTGGCCTGTGGGGGGCGCTGCTGGGCCTCATCTTCGGGGCCAGCGGCATATGGCTGAACCATCGCGCCGTCCTGAAGCTGCAGCTGCCGGCGCAGAGGATGCTCAATGCCGAGCTCGCCTTGCCTGACTCCCGCTTCGAGACGCCGCAGGCGATGGCAAGCTGGCTGCAGCAGGCGCTGAAGCTCGATCGTCCGGCCATCAATACACGGATCGAACGGGCGCGGCCCGTGCCGTGGGCAGCCAAGGGGGCCGACAAGACCGCGGCGGGAGAAGCCGGCCAGCGACCGCTGATGCAACCCGAGCGTTGGAATTTTGCTTTCGGCGGGCCCAATCGCATCATCCAGGTGGAATACTGGGCCGGCAACAAATCGGTGAGCGTGCGGACTATCGAGAACGGCTTCTTTGCCACGTTGACCAACCTGCACAAGGGGGTGGGAATGCCAATCCCCTGGATCCTGCTGGTCGACACATTGGCTGGCAGCCTGCTCTTTCTTTCGGTGAGCGGTCTCATCCTGTGGTGGGAGACGAATCGTCGCCGTCGTCTTGGCATCGCCATCTTTGGCGTGTCAGTGATAGCTACACTCGGCCTCGCTCTCTGGCCGTTGCAGTCCTGACGCAGTACTCATGATGCAGGCATCCTCTGCTTCTGCCGCACCACCGCAGATTAACCAGATTGACGCGCCGGCCCGGCCCGAGCCGCTGTCGCCGGCAATGCGGGGAGGTGTGCTGGCCCTGGTGATCTTTTTCCATGTCGGCTGCGGCTGGGCGCTGACCCAGATCGACCCGCCGCCGATCGTCGTGGGTGAGGCACCGCCGATGGAAGTGCGCATGGTGGCTGCCGAAGCGCC